>NZ_AUMJ01000015.1 GCF_000430625.1 Aneurinibacillus terranovensis DSM 18919 | reverse complement strand
AACGTTCGGCACACCCCCGTGAGTTTTTCTCAGGTGACCAATGGAAGAAAGTATATGTTGCTTTAACACTGTAAAGCAACATATACTTTCCTTAACGATAAAAAATAAATGACCTGATCGCTAAACTCCTTTGTTTTCTCAATTTGTGTCCAATGGCCGCATTGAGAAAAAACATGCAATTCCACGTTTGGCAACAACTGAGCCATTTTCAAGCTGGTTTCTTGTAAAGGAATCACTTGATCCTCTCTGCCATGATGAACGATGTGTAGGGCTAAAGCACCACCTATTGAATTTCCAATAATGGACACGCTTCGATATACTTCCCCTTTTCAATCATGTAAAATCACCTCATCCCTTTTACACCGACACAGACGTGTTTACTGTCGGTTCAGCATCTCGGTTAAAACGGTAAGAGCAGTTTCAGCACACAAAATATCTTCTTCCTCACTGCCTCCAGAGACACCAATTCCTCCAACGAGATGGTCATCGATATACATTGGCACTCCACCACCAAATATGGTTAACCTCCGGGTGTGTACTATCCCGTGTAAAAGAGAGGGTTCATTTTGAATCATTGGGTACCATTCTGAAGTGGAGATACCAAACGCCGAAGCTGTATAAGCTTTGTTCCGGGAAATTTCCAAGCTTAATAGCGGCGCTCCATCCATACGTATAAATCCTTTCAAGTTTCCTCCATCGTCCACAATGGATACATTTACTCTAACTCCCAGGTCCTCTGCTTTTTGGCAGGCCGCATTCAGCATGTTCATAACAATTTGCTGGGTAATAACTGGTTTCTCATAAAATACATTCAACCTCAGGTTTCCTCCTCCCATCTTCCGTTGAAAAGTCAATCGTCACGTCTGATATCGGCCGGGCCTGGCATGCCAACACGTACCCGGCACCCCGCTCATCATCCGAAAGCGCCGATTTCGCATACATACCGTGCTCTACCTGTCCATCGACGATCAAAATTTTACATACACCGCACCCGCCGCCTTTGCAACCGACCATTACCGGCAGACCTGCAGCGGAAGCAGCATCCAGTAACGTTCGATGAGCGGGAGCTGTTGCTTCTCTTGCCTCGCCGCGTACATATATTTTGTATATATCCATCATTCAGCCTCCGCTTCTATCAAAACTGGTGAGATATGGTCCTTCTACGAATTCACCTTCATGAAGCGTTCGTTTAATTCTCGCTCAAAGTAGAAAATAGCTTTGCCAATTGATTCTTCCGTCCACGTGATCGTAGGGAAGTCCGGGTACGTAATGTAGCCACCAGCGAACACTTCATTGCGGTTGCCTGATGGATCGAAAAAGTAGATGGTCGTACCACGTGTAATACCGTGGCGCGTCGGTCCAATGTCAATCATGACATCGTTTTTCACCATGATGTCGGCGGCTTTTCGCAGTTCCACCCATTCATCAAGGAAGAAAGCAACGTGGTGCAAGCGTCCGTTTGGTCCTTTAACAAACGCGATGTCATGCGCGGTGTTCGTCTTAAACAGCCACGTGGCGAGTTTCACTTCCATTTTGTCATCAACAAGTTGCTCGCTCATATGGAAGTCGAACACGTCCGTAAATAGACGGGTTGCAGCCTCAATATCTTCCCCTGCCACCAACAGATGGTCTAAACGCGGCGGTGCTATGCCCACAAGATGATCCGGCCACGGGTCCGGATTAACAGACGGCATGCCATTGCCAACGACTTCGATTTCGTGATACAATTCAACCCAGTGTTCTGTCGGTAATTGGAACCGAATCGCTTCACCTTCTGCGATGCGCGTGCCTTTCGGAACACGTTTCACGGCCACTCCATAGTCGATTAATTTTTTTTCGTACAGATCAAGATCTTGAGCAAATTCGCATTTGAACGCCATATGCTCCAGACCGGCTATGTCCGCTTTTTCGAGGATAACGCTATGATGATCATACTCATCCCACGCTTTCAGATAGACATGATTTTCGTCGCGGGCCGTTTCGATTAACCCGAGTACATTCTTATAATAAAACACTGATTTTTCCCAATTTGGTACACGAATTTGAACGCGGCCTAAACGCATGATTGCCATATAACTTCCCCCTTTTAATTTTAAATCCCTAGTAGCCATACCCAAGTTAGTAAACGCTTTCTTAATTTTGTATGTTCGGTCAACAAAGTATAGTAGTTTCACTACATTCTGATTATGCCTGTACAATTATTACTACAATTAATATTGAATTTTCTATTATTTCAATACAGCAGTATAGGTTGAAAATCCTATCAAAAAGGAAACCGAATTTTTTGGAACCGAAGTTAAAATGCTTCTCAGGTATGATTATCTACCTGATATCTCTGATACAGGGATTCCACCAATACCCCAGTGAGTTTTCGGAACCTCCGTTACAATAACGCGAACGTTTTCCTTGGGAGCAGCAAGTGTCATACTTACTACTTCCGTTACATTCTGTATTAGTTCCTTCACTTTCTCTTCAGGGCGGCCCTGTAGAATCTGAATATTGACAAGCGGCATTTTACTCACCTCTAATTAACATCTATTCTGTCACTTTAAAACCAACTTCACCCAATCCATCAAGTTTTGCTGTAACGGTATCTCCAACGGCCAACATAACGGCCCCCGTTATACCTCCAGTTAAAATAATATCTCCGGCTTTGAGTTTTTCCCCCTTTCTTCCAAGCATGTTAGCCAGCATGGCAACCGAGTTAGCCGGGTGGCCTACTACGGCAGCCCCCGCTCCTAAATCCTTGATTTCCCCATTAATGGACAGCGTGACCCCCACCAGATCCAGCTCTAAGTTTCCAGGTCGTGTTAGCCGACTGCCAAACACCACTCTTGAAGAGGAAGCATTATCCGCAATCACATCCGGCAGTGTAAATTTAAAATTCTCGTAACGACTATCGATAATTTCAAGAGCCGGCAGAACATATTCGGTTGCAGCAAGCACCTGAGCTCCTGTAATACCCGGGCCTTCTATATCCCTTCCTAAAACAAAAGCAATTTCCGCTTCAACTTTAGGGTGAATCAGATCCCCCATAGAAACGGCTCCGCCTTCAGAGACCACCATATAATCAAATATGTAGCCATAGATAGGCTCTTCAACATTCATCTGTTTCATTTTGGCTTGGCTTGTCAAACCCATTTTCGGCCCGACAATTCGATGTCCCTGTTTGCGTTTCAGCGCAACCAGTTCTTTCAACACACAATAAGCTTCCTCAACCGTCATATCTGGATAATCCGCTGTGATTCGAAGAACTTCCCTCTTATCCATTTCAGCCTTGTGCAAAAACTCGGCCGTGGATTTAACGTTTAAAACACCCATTTTTGCATCCTCCCTTTAGCGGACAACTGATTCAAGCTTTTTCTTTGCGATTTCTGCCGCTACATCCATGATCATATCTTCTTGACCGCCTACGACTTTTCGCTTTCCAAGTTCAATCAGGATATCCCGGGAATCAATATGGAACCGCTTAGCAGCCCGCCTGGCATGAAGCAGAAAGCTGGAATATACCCCGGCATAACCTAAGACAAGACTATCCCTTGTGATCTCCTGTGGAACCTGAAGAATCTGCGCCACAATGTCTTCCGCCAGGTCCATCATCTTATAAAGATCAACCCCTGTGTAGATTCCCAGCCGTTCCAAAACGGCAATGAGTACTTCCGTTTGCGTATTTCCGGCCCCTGCCCCTAAACAACGAACACTGCCATCAATCCGCGTAGCTCCTTCTTCAATAGCAACCAGCGTATTCGCCATCGCCAGGGACAAATTGTTATGACCATGGAAACCAATATGAACACCCACATTTTGCCGCAGAGTACGAATTCTCTCCTTTACTTCATGAGGCAGCAAGGCTCCCGCAGAGTCCACAACATAAACCGTATCCGCTCCGTAACTTTCCATCAGCTTGGCCTGTTCCACGAGTTTTCCAACCGGAGCCATGTGGGCCATCATGAGAAAGCCAACCGTTTCCAACCCAAGTTCCTTAGAAAAAGCAATATGCTGGGCGGAAACATCTGCCTCTGTTACGTGAGTAGCAATCCGAGCCATTTTAGCTCCAAGATCGGCAGCCTGTTTTAGTTCTTTCATGGTCCCGACACCAGGCAGCAGCAATACAGCTACTTTTGCCTGCTCACAAACAGATACTGCTGTTTCAATCAATTCCAGTTCATTTGTGCGGGATAATCCATACTGTAAGGAAGAACCAGCCAGACCATCGCCGTGTGCAACCTCGATATAAGGCACTTGGGCTTCATCTAAAGCCTTCGCCACTTTTAGCACTTGATCTACGGTATATTGATGGGCAATAGCATGACTCCCGTCACGTAAGGCCACTTCGGTAATATAGATTTCACGTTCTTTATTCATAGATACTCCTCCTTTACACCGTTTGTTTAGCCAACTGGTGTTTGGCGAACTCTTCTGCAACCTTTACGGCCGCAGCGGTCATAATGTCAAGATTTCCAGAATACTTCGGCAAATAATCTCCTACACCTTCTACCTCCAGAAATACCGTAATCCTGTTCCCGTCAAAGATCGGCTCCGTGCGCAAACGGTATCCGGGCACATAAGACTGTACCGTTTCTACCATCTCTTGTATCGAGCGAGCAATGGCACCTTCGTCCATACTTTCTTCTTCCACTAAGGCATGCACCGTGTCTCTCATAAGAATGGGCGGTTCGGCCGGGTTTAAAATGATAATGGCCTTCCCCTTTTTGGCCCCCCCGATGACTTCGATGCCGCGGGCTGTCGTTTGTGTAAATTCATCGATGTTTGCACGTGTTCCCGGTCCCGCACTTTTACTGGAGATCGTCGCTACGATTTCGGCATAGCTGACGGCACTCACCCGATGAATCGCATGGACAATCGGGATGGTCGCCTGTCCACCGCACGTTATGAGGTTAACATTATCCTCCTCGATATGTTGACCCAGATTAACGGGAGGAACGACCAAGGATCCGACAGCAGCAGGTGTTAGGTCAAGCACTTTTTTTTCTGCTTCCCTTAATAATTTGGCATGACGAATGTGCGCTTTTGCAGAGGTTGCATCAAATACAATGTCAGCAAGCTCCGGGCGTTCAAGAAACCCCTCAATTCCTGTATCAATCACATCATATC
This sequence comes from Aneurinibacillus terranovensis DSM 18919, assembly GCF_000430625.1. GTDB lineage: Bacteria > Bacillota > Bacilli > Aneurinibacillales > Aneurinibacillaceae > Aneurinibacillus_B > Aneurinibacillus_B terranovensis. The sequence continues at coordinate 166,492 of NZ_AUMJ01000015.1, read as the reverse complement.
CACGTTCTTTCGCACGATGCAAACCGTCTGAGTCTGGATCGATCCCTATCATTGCGGTTAATTGTAAAACACTGGAACGTTCCAACTTCATCATTAAATCCGTACCGATATTTCCAGAGCCAAGAATGGCTGCTTTAACTTTGGACATCACTATTCACACCTCACCTATCCTCATATTTATCTAACGTTCTAAAGAAAACTTGGCTACGTCAAGCCAAAGGCGCAGGCGATAGCCTTAGTTGCACTTATGCGTGCAGGAAAGTTATACTTTCCTATACGCCTTGGAAAAGCGCACATTCACTTCGCCCAGATGAGCAAACCGTGCCTGAAAGAGATCCCCCGGTTCAGCATTCACTGCGGCAGAAAGAGCACCTGAGAGAATCACTTCTCCCGCCTTCAAGGTAATTCCAAACTCGGATAGCTTATTGGCCAACCAGGCAACACAAGTAGCTGGATGGCCTAAGGCCGCTGCCCCGACCCCCGTGTTTATGATTTCGCCATTTTTGTAAAGAACCATTCCTACCTGAGCCAGGTCGAGTTGGTCAACGGAAAGAGGCTTTCCACCAAGCAGATAAAGTCCGGAGGAAGCATTATCAGCAATCGTATCTTGCAATTTAATTTTCCAGTCTGCCACCCGGCTATCTACAATTTCCAGGGCCGGAAGCACATAATCCGTAGCTTGCAATACATCCATAGCCTTCACTCTCGGTCCCACCAAATCTTTTTTTAGTATAAAAGCAATTTCTGCTTCCACTTTCGGTTGGAGAACCCGGTTCCATGGGATGATTCCTCCATTTTCAATTACCATATCATCCAGCAGGTGACCGTAATCCGGTTGATCCACACCCAACAAATTCTGCATGGCTAAAGAAGTTAACCCAATTTTTTTCCCTACGATATGCTGACCGGCTTCCAGTCTCTTTTGAATGGTAAGCAATTGAACTTGATACGCTTCCTCGGTAGTGATAGCCGGATCAAGTTCGGTGAGAGGTGAAACTCCTTGGCGTTTTATCTCTGCCTGGGCAAGATGCTCAGAAAATCTTCCTGCTTTTTCAACATTTATTGAATTCAAAGCGGCTCCCTCCTATAACTTGATACAAATATTCGTTAATTCACTATAGAATTCGAAGCTGTGCACTCCACCTTCACGCCCAATGCCGCTTTGTTTCATCCCACCAAATGGGGTTCGCAAATCCCGCAGGAACCAAGTATTTACCCAAATAATCCCCGCTTCAATTTGCCCGGCGACACGGTGAGCACGGCGCAAATCATTCGTCCAAAGGGAAGCGCTCAATCCATAATGCGTATCATTTGCCTGTGCAATCACTTCTTCTTCCGTATCAAAAGGAATAATGGTAACAACCGGTCCAAAAATTTCTTCGCGGACGACCCGGCAGGTGCGGTCCAATCCTACGATAATCGTCGGTTCAAGATAGTATCCTTTATTCAAACCTTCCGGACGCTTACCACCGATTAAGATTTGTCCGCCTTCCTCTTGTGCCAGTTGAATATAACTGGTTACGCGCTCGTAATGTTCCTCTGAAATGAGTGCGCCTACTTTTGTTTTTGGATCAAACGGATCTCCCACAACCATTTCTTTTGTTTTTTCCACAAATTTTTCCAGGAATTTGTCGTAGGCAGCGCGCTCAACATAGATTCGTGAACCACACATACATACTTCACCCTGGTTAACAAAACTAGATTTAAGTGTGGTTTCAATGACTTCATCCAAGTCTGAATCCGCAAAAATAATGTTGGGATTTTTGCCTCCAAGTTCATAAGAGAGCCTCTTTAATGTTTTTGCGGCAGCTTGCATGATAATTTTCCCTGTGGTTGTTTCTCCCGTAAAGGAAATCGCGTCTACATCCGGATGCTCCGTTAAAGCAGAGCCAGCAGAATCAGGACCAAACCCGTGCACAATATTGACCACTCCATCGGGCACACCGGCGTCGCGGCAAATTTCACCAAGGAGTGTAGCCGTCATCGGCGTTAATTCAGCTGGCTTGATCACGGCGGTATTCCCGGCTGCCAGGCAGGGTGCTAATTTCCAGGTCAACAATAAAAGGGGAAGGTTCCATGGGTTAATCAACGCTACAACACCGACTGGGCGGCGAATCGCATAATTGATTGCCTGGTCATCCGTTTGATAAGCCTCGGTACCTAAACCTCTTAAGTAGTCGGCAAAGAAATGAAAATTATAGGCAGCACGCGGAATATCGAGCGAGTTTGAGAGCCAAAGAGGTTTTCCGGTATCCAGCGATTCCAGATGAGCCAATTCATCCTTCCTCTCAAGGATGATATCTCCTATGCGCCGAATCACAGCAATACGGTTACTGGTAGACATCTTTTTCCACGGTCCCTTTAAAGCTTTTTTTGCTGCAGCTACAGCCAGATCAATTTCTTCTTGCCCTCCCTCAGAAACCTTACCGAGAATTTCTTCAGTTGCTGGATTAATGTTATCAAATGTTTTTCCGTTGTTTGAGGTCACGTATTTTCCGTCAATAAAATGATTACAATCAAAAGCCTTTACCTTGCTCTTCAATTCGGATTGTGCCTGCATGAAATCGATCCTCCTTTTTATTCGAAAATGTAAATAAGTTTCAAAATATGGTATTTTCAAACTTGTTTAGATTTATATTAAATTAGAAAGAGTTTCTCATACAACACCTATGTTCTCCTATACACAACACATTAAAAATTTTTTTTAGACCATTAAACTTATAGTTGTATTCTATTTATTTTGAATATGTGCTAAGCTAAAAATGTTCTTCTCAGAGGATTGATATTCTTGTATGAGTAACAAATAAAAGGGGATCACTTTCTATATGGAAAATAATAAGAAAAAAGATTATACGCTCTCTTCTGTAAAAAATGCTCTTCTTCTTTTACGCAGCTTTTCTATTGATGAGCCGGAAAAAAAAGTAACCGATTTAGCCTCTTCCTTAGGATTAGGAAAAAGTACGGTTAGTCGTTTATTAGCCACTCTTGCTAGCGAAGGATTTGTTATCAAAGATCCGGAGACGCAAAAATATCGATTAGGACTTTCCATTCTTAATTTAAATACCATCATAACTTCAAACTTGGAAGTAAATCGGGAATCACAGCCTATTCTTCAGAAGCTAGTCCATGAAATTGGAGAGACGGCACATATTGCTGTTTTGGAGGGAACAGATGTTGTCTATTTAAATAAAGTAGAATGCAAACATCCTGTTCAAATTTTATCTCATGTTGGGAGAAGAAATCCCCTGCACTGTACGAGTTCCGGGAAAGTCATCCTTGCTTATCAGGAGAAAGAGTTGATCGAACAATTCATTGAAAAAGGGCTTGAAAAGTATACCGCTCAAACGATAACCAATCCTGAAGATTTTCGAACCGTATTAAACAAAATAAAAGATCAAGGGTATGCGATCAGCATAGAGGAAATTCGAGAAGGAGTGGCGTCGATTGCCGTACCAATCCGGGACTATACGGGAAAAGTTGTTTATGCCCTTAGCGTTATCGGCCCTATTCATCGAATGAATCCGTACAACAGTTCGATGATTGCGAAAATAAAAAGTGCTGCTAAAGAAATCTCAGATAGGCTGGGTTACCTGGAAAGATTGAACCCCGACTTGGCAAGGGCCTAATCGACTTTTTCCCTTTCTTTGCAATGGTAATCGAATGTGAAAAGCAGAAAGAGCAAACAGAGCCGCCAATCCAATAATCATACACGGTTCCGGCTTTGGTGATTTCGTTCTTATTTTCCAATTCGGTTGACGTGATGCCAAGAATACAAACTCCCCCAAAAGCAATGAGCGCAAAAATCATAGAGGACGGTAAAAAGAGCGTTTCTACCCGCGGGCAGAAACGCTCTTTTTTGCTTGAAGCGAGATATTTACACGGAACACAACGAGAATAGCCACTACCGCACCGGTAACAAGATACATGCCGAGGATCCACTCACTTTGGGAATCGGTTCCCATTAACAGGCCATGAAAAAGTGCCGCCAAGTATCCGGGAAATGAAAGAAAATGAATCATTCGCCACATTTTTTTGCCAATCCTTTTCATGAGGTCCGAAGAAAGGATAAGGACAAACATAACATAGAATGTGAAAATACCCAGCGCTGTCTCTATCGGTTTGTAGTGGGTAGAAAACGGAACGAAAATATCTCGTAGTGTGTACCCTACATACTGATCAAACAACAGCAGCAGACCATGTGTCATTCCAAACAGCAGGCCGATCCAGCTTCCATTCGCATGAAAAACAGCAAGTGCCCCTCTTGCCTTTGGCGGCAGCAGCTTCATACTTTGCATAATGCCAGCAACTGTCGCAAAAAACAACAGCAGATAAGCCGTAAGCCCTGCAGCACGTGACGCATCCCAGACCGGTATCCAAGAGCCGATCGTTGCCATTATATTTTCCACTGTAAATCCTCCTCTATCCAGCGTAACCCCATTTCATACGCAGCTTCGTTTGCAAATCGTTTGCCGTGCTTCTCAACGGCGATAACGCCCAAATCAGGCTGTCGGCAAGCCAGCCAGTGCTTCGCTTCTTTTGTACCCAGAACAAGCAGGCACTTGGCATATACTTCGGCCGTTGTTACATCGGGAGCTATAACCGTTACCTGAACGAGATCAGAGGCCGTCGGCTTTCCGGTTCGCGGATCAAGAATATGGTGTTGGGTTGTTCCGGCAGCATCTGTCCAGCGGCGCTTTCTTGTGCTGCTTGTGGCGACACCGGCACAGCCGGATAAGGTAAAACGGGCCAGATTCCGTTCCGGTTCCATTGGATTAGCAACTGTAATTTCCCATCCGCTCCCGCCGTCCTCGTCCCAAGCGACAATATCTCCCCCTGCATTAATCAATCCTCTGGTTATCCCATCTTCTTTAAGCCAACCGCTGATCTTTTGAACGGACCAGCCCTTTGCAATTCCGCCGAAGTCAAGAAAAACACCCGGGGAAAGAGTCACACTTTTCATCATCCGGTTAAACTGAACCGGATGATTTATATCCCTCTGCTTTCTTTGAAGGATTCGGCTATAGATTTGTGCTTCTCCAACAGCCGGGGAAAGTTCTTCAAAGGTTCGATCATACCCCAGACGTCTGATTTCTTCGCCTAAAAATGGCGAAAAAAGCCCATCCGTTTCCCTGTAATACGCCTCCGCCATTCGCAGCACGGTATACAAAAGAGCTGATGGCACGAATGGCTTTCCTCCACTCTGGTTCAACCGGGATAATTCACTGGTGGCCCGAAAGCGGCTGAGTTTATCCTCCACGTACTGAACCCATGATTCCACCTGCTGCTGCTCACGCTGCGGAAGATGCATGGTCCAGAACACTGTGTTCATTGCTTTAAAGGAATGCATTCCATCAGCCTCCTCTTTACGAGGCATGCGTCCGGGCAGCACGATGATGGGTTTTCTTTTTATGATGAAGCGTCGTCGTCTCCGATCCGGTGCTCCCGGACTGGGCGACAGAGGCTGACTGGCTGCCGGAGGAAACACTCGTGCTTCCATCTGTTACGGTTTCATGAGGTTTCTGCTGACCTGCTGCGTCCAGGTTACCCTTAGGTGCTTGGTTAGCCGCTACAGCCTGCCACTCACTTTGTATGACGTCTCCATGCTGCCCCTGTTTAGATGTTGCCGCTTGATTGGTTCCTGTATTATCGACGACAGCTGCCTTCAGATCGGCTGCCGCTTTTTTCTCCGCGTCTGCCTTTCCAGCCAAACCGATAAATCCGGTAAAGGACGCTACACTTGTAAGTCCCATGACCCATTTAACCCAAGCATTTTTCGCCATCCAAAAGCCTCCTTATCTTTTACATATCATCAGGATACCGACTATGTCTGAAAAAAAGCTGAAAACCGGGTGACCTCTTTCTATCCCGTTTCTTTTTCCATGGCTATGTTTCTTTAATGGGTAGAAGTACAGTAAATACACTGCCTTTCCCTAGCATACTATCTAACTGAATCGATCCTTTATGCGCCTTCACAATCCAACTGGCAATCGAAAGTCCCAGTCCCGTTCCGCCCATCTCCCGTGAACGGCCTTTGTCTACACGATAAAACCGATCAAAAATCCGGGCTTTATTTTCGAGGGAAATCCCAACGCCTGTATCTATCACATCAATTCGAACCTTTCGATTTTTTTCTTTCCCCTGCTCACTTACGCGCAGTGTTACGCTTCCCCCTTCCGGTGTATATTTACTTGCATTATCCAGCAAAATATATAGCAACTGTATAACCCTTTCACGATCGGCATACACGATGAGTTCATCCGGTGCCTCATAGGCAAAATGCTGTTTACGTTTAGCAAGCAATGTTTCAAACGAACGGGCAGTTTGTTGTGCGACCGCTGCCGCATCAAACGATTCATAGGCAAGTTCAATAACTCCCGAGTCGGCTCGTGCCAGTGTTAGCAAATACCCAACTAATCTAGTCATCCATTTCAGTTCGTCTTTCATATCATCCATAACTTGAAGGGAAAACTCTGACGCTTTTCCTTTTTCTTCCGTCTCTAATACCTCAAGCGAAGACTGTAAAATAGTAAGTGGTGTCCGCAACTCATGCGAAGCATTATCCACAAATTCACGCTGCCTCGTAAATGAACGCATAATCGGCTGCATCGCCCGATCCGACATGTAAAGGCCCAGCAAAGAAGATATAAATAAAAAGGCCACCGCTACCATGGTCAAAATCGTCACCGTTCGCTTAAGGGCCTGATGCTGTTCAGTAACATCAACCCCTACATAAACGCCTCCCTGATACCGATTGCCAGCATACAATGAACGCCCCGCCATCATAATATACATCGGGTTGCCATCCACCGTAAAAGTTTTCAAACTAATTTCGTCCTGCTTGGGTCTCCATCCCTGAACCTCCTTCACAATCGAGCCGCGCAGCTGGGGTAGCCCCTCATCACCTTTGATTACTTTTCCATTTGCATCCACAACATAATAAAAGAAGTAACGATATTTTTTGTAATAAATAGATGCCTTCACTTCATCATCATGATCATGATTCCTGCCGGCACTTATTCCCTTGTGGTAGTTTCCGGCATTTATAATATCCTTCGCATGATCGTTAAATTCCTCAGCGACAAGTCCCCGTACATTTGCGCGACTGTCTTCGTAAATCATAAACGACAACAAAAAATAGCTTGTTAAAATAAACGAAAGCAAAAACAAAATCATTAAGCCTGTAAATAAAATGGTCAACCGATTGCGCGTTTTCTTAAACATAATCGGCCTCTACTTTATACCCAATCCCCCGAACATTTTGAATTAACTTGCGCTCACCTGGGCGATCGATCTTTTTGCGCAGCAAACGAACCAGAGCATCGAGCGCATTGCTTGTTACTTCTGCATCATATCCCCAGATACGCTCTAAAATCACATCGCGTCGAATAATTTGTCCACGATTGCGTGCCAGCAATTCAAACAACTGATATTCGCGGGGAGTTAATTGAATTTCTTCTCCATTACGATGAATGGTATGCTCTGTGCAACGAATAACCAGATTATCAAGCTGAATCACATCATCCTGTATCGGTGTCTGGCTGCGCCTTGTCAATGCCCGCATACGTGCAAACAACTCTGCAAATTCAAACGGTTTGACGATATAATCGTCGGCCCCCGCATCGAGCCCTTTTACCCGATCATCTAATGCATCGCGGGCGGTTAGCAGTAAAATCGCACCCTGATACCCATCTCGACGCAGTCTGTGGCAAATGCTGACTCCATCTTCTTGCGGCATCATCCAATCCAAAATCAACAAATCGTACGCGGTACCAACCGCATAGTCATACACATCTTCGCCTGTTGTTAACCAATCCACCACATGTTTCTCTTTTTTCAGCATATGTGAAATTAATTTCCCAAGCTTCCGATCATCTTCTGCTAATAAGACATACATTTAAACAATTTCCTCCCTCCTCCTTCCTACTATAGCGATGATTTGTAAAAATTAAATGAAATCTCAAATTGTGATGAATGAGAACCATGTTCTTGATACCAAGAATGGGGGGAGACTTACGTAGAAGGTAACTTCTTCGTCCGTATAAAAATGAAAATAAACGGAAAAATAATCTATGCCCTCCCATGTAATCAATTTCTATATACCTTCAACAAAAAGAGGTAGCGTATGATGAAAAACAACGTAATTTCGTTTTTGATTGGATCTTTTACCGCCGCATTTATAGCAATTATTTGTGCAGGAGTATTTTTCCTTATTTTTTCAAGGCCTTTAATTAAATGGATCGTTGGTCGTTTCATAAAACGATTAATGTCAGATCGTTACCCTGAAAATATATGGGAAATGGTTTCTGCAATGACGAAGATCAATCCTCGAATGGTGGTGGAAAATAGCCTACGTGCTAGTATGGGAAAGATCATCGAAAGACCGTTTGGCAGTCCGCGTAAATTTCTTAATTTTGATGGACTGATTTTTTCACCTGCTCAATTAGCCATCTTACCCGCGCATGAGAATGAACCTGTTAATATGAAGGTTACTATCGGAACGAAGGCAAAAAAACCGTTATGTCTAGATATTCCTTTGACGGTGGGAGCGATGGGATATGGGATCGGGGTAAGTGAAAAGCTAAGAATAGCCATCGCAAAGGGAACGGCTGCCGTAGGTACAGCAACCAATTCTGGAGAAGGCGGGTTTTTACCAGAGGATCGGGCATTAGCCAAATATTATATCCTTCAGTATAATTCAGCTCATTGGTCGAAAGAACCTGAGATTCTCAAACAGGCCGATGCGATTGAAATTCACATTGGACAAGGAGCCACGGCAGGTTCTGCAAGCTTTATTCCACCTGAATTTATGGAAGGGAAAGCTCGAGAAATTTTACAGGTTCCACCAGGAGGGACCGTTGTGATTCCTTCTCGGCACAAGGAAATCAATAAACCGAAAGACCTTAAAAATCTTGTACAAAATCTTCGTAAAGTAACGGGTGGGGTTCCCATTGGAGTTAAGATTTGTGCCAGTGCCAAACTGGAGGCCGATTTGGAAGTTGCTATACAGGGAGGAGTTGATTTTATTAGTATCGATGGCGGTCAAGCCGGAACAAAAGGAGGCCCTCCCATTTTGGAAGATGATTTTGGTCTCCCTACGATTTATGCCTTGTCCCGGGCCGTCCACTATCTTGAGAAACGGGGAGTAAAAGACAGGATTAGCCTTTTGATTGGTGGAGGTTTTGTGAATCCGGGAGAATGTCTAAAAGCCCTTGCCTTAGGTGCAGATGCTGTTTTTATGGGAACAGCTATATTATGGGCAATGACCCATGTTCAAGTAACAAAGGCCATTCCTTGGGAACCACCCACGCAACTTGTTTCTTACCCTGGTAATATGGCAGACGAATTCAATGAAGAAGAAGCAGCAAAATATTTGGAAAACTTTTTTACTTCTTGCATCGAAGAAATGAAGGTTGCCATTCGAGCCCTTGGGAAAAATTCATTGCGTCAAGTAAATAGGGACGATTTAGTTGCCCTGGACGAATGGACGAGTAAAGTAACGAAAGTTCAACTTGCTTATGAACCTTATGAACCCACAAAGTGCAAAAAAACGGAAGAAGCCGTTGAATCTGTTAAAAACCATGAATCCATTCCTGTACGCCAAAAACGTATCACAAAAAGGGTTAAAAAATGGTTCTCCTTTTTCTAAAATAAAACATCATATTTATTGTTCCTACTGTGAACAATCTTATAACCAAAAAAAGTAAAAACTATTTTCCCTATTCATTCCAGGAAAAAGTATATTTCTTCACCCAATCTCTCATAATAAACCGTAGAAAACACAACCGAAAAAAGGGTGAACGTATGGGCTTTTTTCATGATTGGTTAAAAGGCAGGAAGGCATTTTCTACACAGGAACAGGTTGATAATGTATTAAATGGAATGATTTCCTCTTCTCATTCTACAAATTTACATCACTTGTCCATGCTGTTTAGTGAAATTCCAGAACTGATTACACGGACGTTTCAATTAAAAACAGGACAGGAAGCAGCGCTTGTGTATATGGAGGGACTGGTTGATAAAAAGGCCATTACTATGGATATTCTTCGCCCACTTTTGTTTCAGGAATTGAATGAAAATGATTTCTGGGAGTCTGCTGTGTCGATTGGCCACATCAAAAAGGTTCAGAAATGGTCGGAGATTGAACAAGCCCTCCTTAATGGAAAAAGTATTCTGTTTATGGATGGCCAGTTAACCGCGTTGGAGATGGAAACACAAGGGTGGCCACAGCGGGGGATTGAGGAACCAAAGGTAGAATCATCGTTAAAAAGCTCGCACCAGGGGTTTACGGAAACAGCTAGCCAAAACATTGCGCTAATCCGTCGTTATATTCCAAGCCGTGAATTAAAAGTAAGGGAATTTACCGTTGGGGAGCGGGCGAGTGCCAAGATTTCCATGCTTTATCTGGCCGATGTAACGAATGAAGACGTCATCCAGGAAATGGCGTGTCGAATCAAGTCGCTCAAAGTCGATGCCATCCTCAGCACCGGTGGGCTGAAAGAACTCATTGAAGATAACCCGTATACCCCTTTTCCCCAGCTTTCTATAACGGAACGTCCGGATACAGCTGCTTTCAAGCTCCTTGAGGGACGAGTGGCTGTTGTCGTGGACCGTTCACCAGGTGTACTGCTTGGACCGATGACCTTTTCGACTTTTTTTCGCACCATGGATGATTACGGTGTGAGATCGGTCGCTGTTTCTTTTATCCGTCTCCTTCGTTTTATGTCATTTTTTATTGCGATTTTTACCCCTGCTCTTTATATCGCCATGATTTCCTTTCATTATGAAGTCGTTCCGCTTAAATTGCTTCTAACGCTCGGGGAGTCAAGGGAAAAAGTTCCTTTTCCTCCTATCTTTGAAGCGCTGGAAATGGAAGTGGTGCTAGAAATGCTACGGGAAGCAGGCGTTCGGCTTCCTGCGCCTATTGGACAGACCATCGGAACGGTAGGCGGTATTGTCATTGGCCAAGCAGCGGTTCAGGCCGGGCTTGTCAGTAATGTCATGGTTATTGTCGTATCGATAACGGCGATTGCTTCTTTTATTATTCCTGACTTGGAAATGTCGGCGGGGATTCGGCTCCTTCGTTTTCCGATGATGCTCATCGCCTCCGTGTTCGGCATGGTTGGGATTATGATTGGAATGATGGTGGTGATTATTCACTTACTTTCTTTAGAATCACTCGGCGTTCCGTATAGCAGCCCCATTTCACCCCTGCACATTTCGGATATGAAGGATACGTTTATTCGTTTACCACTACGGCTCATGAAGAAACGGCCATTATCTGTTCGTCCCAGACAGTTGAAAAGGCAGGGAAACAAGGAGGAAGGTGGATGATAAATAAACAAGATGGAAAGAATGAGATCTCCTTATTGCAATATATTCTGACCATTAACGGTGTTCAGGTCGGGTTCGGCTTGCTTACGTTTCCGCGGGGATTGGAACAGGTGGCAGGTACAGACGGTTGGATCTCGATTATTATCGGGTGGGCGATGACCACGCTGGTCAGCCTATGCATTGTACGGGTCATGGCCAAACATCCAGGGGATACCTTGCTTGATTTGTTAACACGCTATACGGGGAAATGGATGGGAAAAGCAGGGATGGTGATCTGGATTTTATATTATTTACTTGCGTCTACATCCTTATATATTTCAGTCATCCTTGTTATTCGAACGTGGATTTTGCCGAAAACCCCAGGCTATGCACTCATGCTTTTATTTATCATTCCAACGTATATGTTGATTCGCGGTGGGGTCCGGATCTTTTGCCGGTATGCCGTCTTTGTCTTTTTCTTTACGCTTTGGATGCCGTTCTTGTTAACCATACCCATTAAAGATAGCCATTGGGTGTACCTGCTCCCTGTTTTAAAAGAAGGATGGATGCCGGTTTTATCTGCAGTGAAAGAAACGATAGTCGCTTATCTTGGATTTGAATTCGCCTTTATCCTTTATCCCTATCTTAATAATAAACAAAACGCAGCAAAAGGAATTGTCATTGCCAATACCATTACATTGATCGTTTATCTTCAAATTACGCTTGTTTGTTTCTTGTATTTTAGCCCGAATGAAATTTCAGAATATATCTACCCCACACTTTTCCTTCTTAAACCGATTCATTTCTCGTTTCTTGAACGATTTGAAATTGTCTTTTTGTCGTTCTATCTTTTTATTTTTTCAAGACCAAGTATTTCGTACCTTTTTTCTGCTATGTATGGGATTAACCAACTCGTTAATAAGAAAAGTTGGCTATTACCCACCTACATTTTGTTGCCTTTAATGGTTGTGGTTCTACTTTTCTATACACCTTCTTCTGAGCAGGCGAATGATATGAGGGAATGGTGGGGATTCATTGGTTATTTCGTTGCCTATGCCTTTCCAGTTGTTTTTCTGTTGTACATAACAGGTTATACGTATTGGCAGAGGAGGAAGGGATAGATGATACGGTGTGCTACATTCATCCTGGCTTGTTTTCTGTTACTCATCCTGCCGGGTTGCTGGGATCAGCTTGAACTTGAGAAGCAAACACTATCGCTCATTTACGGGTACGACATAGATGGGGATGATCAATTGATTATTTATCAAATGAGCCCTGAGTTTAATAAGAATGCCAAAAAAAAATACGAAGTTTATGGATCAAAAGTGTATACAACCAGGCAGGCCAAAGAAGTGTTTGACAGCTCAAGCAACGGTATTATTTCTACAGGGAAAGTACAGGTGCTCTTATTTAGCGAAAAAATGTTAAAAAAAGAAGGCGCAATGCCTTATATCGATGTGGTTTATCGCGATCCAAAAAATTCGGGCACTATGCGTGTGGTCGCTGTGGAGGGATCGGTTTCTTCCATTATGAACAGTGAGTTTAAAGATAAGCCCATGCTTCCCGAATATATGACTAACGTAATCGATACAAACAAAGAATACAATCATACAGCTTTTACGATCCTTCAGGAATTTCATAGGCAATCCTTTGGTAAGGGAATCACGCCGGCGATCTCAGAAATAAAAAAAGGAAAAAAAGCTCTTGTTGTGACCGGTTCCGCACTCTTAACGAATCGAGGAATCTATAAGATGTCATTAAATCGCCGAGAAAGTGCACTACTTCTCATGCTGCAGAAGAAAGCAAATTTCCCGGTTTCCCTTACCATGCGTCTGCCCTCTGTGCCATTTAAAAAGATAGATTCCCTTAAAAACATAAAAGGGACAGATTATGTAACGGTGAATGTTGCGAGCATGAACCTTGACCTTTCAACCCACTATAATGAAAATCATTTTGTCTTTGATGTCAAGATGAAGCTGAATGTTAGGCTCGCCGAGCGTACATTTGATATGGATATGAAAAAAAATAAAGAGAAATTATCCGCAATCATTACTGAACAGATTGGCAGGGAGTTAAATGGTCTAATCAAGAAGGTTCAGAAACAGCAACTTGATCCGTTTGGATTCGGGGAGTATGCACGTGCGTTCAGGTATGAGCAGTGGAAAAAGGTTGAGGATAACTGGCCAAATGAGTTTTCGAAGGCGACCGTAACGGTAACCCCAACTGTAAAAATTGTGGACCATGGTGTAATTGAGTAAAGATAGACACAAGGGACTTAAGTTTTGACGATAGTCTTTGTTGCACTTATACGTGTGAGAAGGGTTTACTTTCTCATACGCTCAAAGAAGACTCACGGAAACTTACACCGTGAGTCTTCTTTATTGACTTATACGGATAAATAATCGGCGAGACGGCCTTCCGTTAAACGATTGCCGACAATAAACGTACCGAACTCGCCAAAGCGTGCGCTCGCTTCATCGAATCTCATTTCATATACGAGTTTTTTAAAAACTACCGGATCATCCGCAAACAGGGTAACGCCCCACTCCCAGTCGTCAAATCCGACCGACCCTGTAATAATTTGTGTGACACGGCCCGCATAGCTACGTCCAATCATCCCATGGCTGCGCATCATGCCGCGGCGTTCTTCCATAGAAAGCATATACCAGTTGTCGTTTCCTTCCCGCTTCTTATTCATCGGATAGAAACAAACATGCTTTGTCTTAGGCAGGATTGGTTTGAGACGCGCCTGAATAGCCGGGTCTTCCTCTGGATTTGCCGCCTGGGAAACGTAGCTGCTCAACTCCACAACAGACACATAGGAATAACTTTGCACGGTAAAGGAAGCGAAAAACGTTTTATTAAACGCGGTTTCTACTGCATCCAGCTCTTCCAGAGTAGGGCGCATATGAATGATTGCAATATCCGCTTTATGGCCGACAATGGAGAACATCGAGGTGCTTCCCTGTTTGTTTTCTTCCGTTTTCGCCCACTGGCGGGTGAATTCCATTAATTCGTCCACTGCTTCCTTGCGGTCAGCTTCCGACAATGATGTCCAGGACGCCCAATCTATCGAACGAAAGTCATGCAAGGCATACCAGCCTTCCAGTGTATTTACAGCTTCACTCATTTCGTCATCTCCTTATGTATATATCTTTTTCCACCTGTTATTTTTATGGCAAATTCATTATACCAAATATGGGGAGAAAAACGCAGAACTGATCCACCGATCTTTGTCTAAATCGGGTCATTTTACAAAATAACCACAGTGAAAAACTGACTTCCTACTTGTGTTCGGCCAGGAAATTAACAAGCGAACCGAACATTTTCGTCGCCTGGCTGCTGCCCGTTGTCGGCTGGTCCTCGGCCACAATGGCAATCGCATATTTCGGATTTTCCCGCGGTGTAAATCCGACAAACCATTGATTGTTTCTCTGTTCGCCTCCCACCATGGTCTGGGCGGTTCCGCTCTTCCCCGCAACCGTCCATTTGCAGGACTTAAGGTTGGTTGCGGTTCCGTCGTCCACCACTTTTTCCATAAACCGGCGAAGCGTACGCGCGGTCTGCGGCGAAATTTCAGCACCGTCCAGCGGCCGGTCTTCAAAGCGGTAGAAGGAGGTTCCATTTTGATAATTGATGGACTGAACGATACGTACCTTTTCCTTCTTACCGTCCGCGGCAATAGTGGCAGCCATATTCGCAGCCTGAAGCGGGGTGATTTGCACATCCCGCTGTCCAATTCCTGTCTGCATCAGCACGCCTTCATCATTGGCCGGTGTGCCGGGAACGAATATTTGACCGGCGTCCTCCTGGTCAAACTGGTGGAAATTTCCCATTTTAAAAAACGGCATCTTTTCCCAGCCATTCGGCTGGACGAGGCCCAGGTTAAGCGCGTACTGCTGAAGCTTTTGCGCTCCCACCTTTTTGGCGACTTCACCAAACGTAATGTTGCACGATTGGGCAAATGCGTCCTCAAAACTAATATCGCCGTGCCCTCCTTCCTTCCAGCAGGAAAACCCGTATTTACCATACTTCCCCTGGCAGAAGAAGTGGTCCGTTGGCTTAACGAGCCCTTCTTCCAAAGCTGCTGCGGCCACGACGATTTTAAAAACCGAACCGGGGGCCATTTGTTTGAGGGCCTGGTTTTGCCAGCCTGCTTTGTTTTTATCGGGAGCATTGGGTGAAAAATTCGGCCGGGAGACCATCCCCAGCACTTCCCGGGTATTTATATCCAGAATGACCGCCGCCCCTTTTTTAACCGGTGATTGGTCGAAAATCTCCTCCGTTTTTTTCTGGATAGATGAATCCAGCGTGGTTGTAATCGAGAGCGGATAATAGGAATTCTGCGGCTCCTGAAGGCGGATGTCCAACCCTCCCAACGGGTTACCGTTACCATCAACATAGTAGGAGACAGATTTCTCCCCGATCCCGCCGAGGAACGCTTGAAACGTTCGCTCTAATCCGGTAATTCCTATTTTGCTCGACTCGCGCAGCGTTCCGCTCTTTAATTCACTCTGGTACAATTTTTTGATCAACTCTGGATTTTGTCCAATAAAACCAATCACTTGGTTGGCGGTACCGTTTTCAGGGTATCGGTCGGCGACAGGCAGAGGAATCACACCCGGAAGGTTAAGGCTTTTAATTTCTTTGATCTCGTTTTTATTCAACACAAGATTTTTTCCATCCGGGCTCTTCCAGAAGCCGGCATGCTTGACATTGGAAAGTGTGCGGGACACTTCCTGCCGGTCAATGTCCAGAATCGACGCCAGCTTTTCTATCTTACTTTGATCTCCCAGGGAATACCTGACAAACGGAAACACAGCCAATCCCGTATATTCTTCACCGGTTAAGGGGAGTTCATTTCTGTCATAAATCATCCCGCGACTCGTGTTCAGAACAAGTTTTTCACGTCGCTGTTCAATCGCATTCTCCACCAGATCAATATGATGGGATGAAAAGGAGCGGGTGGTAAATACCTGAATCCAGGCTAAGCGCGTCACAATACCGGCATATAAAAATGTAAAAAATAATAAAGCCCAAAAAATACGGCGCTTTTTCTTTTTCAGCGGCTGATTAGGCTGATTGGTCTCAGACATGAGTAAAGCCCCTTTCCACGGCAGACGGTATGTCACAAGTCTTGCCGTTTAGAAAGGGGCTTTATACGTGCACTATAAAGTGGTGAGGATCGTATTGATTTTCGTTGTCAGCAGGTCAATCGCCACCCGGTTGTGCCCGCCTTCCGGGACAATGATATCCGCATAACGTGCTGGCAGAGTAAACCGTTGTCAAAGGCCACCGTGGTTTTTCCGGAACCGGTTCCTAGCCACCCCAATCACTACAGGCTTACTCATTTTACGATTTTACCCTTCCTCATCATATCATTCGGAGATACCGGCTTGTCCACACGCAATTTCACCGTCATCATAGCATGGGGAGCCGAGCTAATGGCTTCCCCTTTATCGTTCCACATTTCCTTTACAACCATAGAAAAGCGCTCCATCGTAGGCCCGAAGAACTCTACGGTATCGCCTATACTGAATTTATTGCGCTGCTGGATGGTCGCTACCTGACTTGGTGCATCATAGTCTGTCACAAGTCCGGCGAAATCATACAGAGGGATGTCCTCATTTTCAACAAATAACTGGTCTTTTTCCGTCGGTACGCCATAGAAAAATCCAGTGGTTAATGAACGGTGGGATGCCTTCCAAATCTCTTCCATCCATTCCGGATTCATCGCGTAATGGTCAGGGTCGGCGCAGAAAGCATCGACTGCGCGGCGATATTGATTGGTCACCGTAGCGACATAGTGAATGCTTTTCATCCGGCCTTCAATTTTGAAGCTGTCTACCCCCGCCCGGATCATATCCGGCAGATATTCGAGCATACACATATCTTTAGAGCTCATGGTAAACGATTCACCGGATTCACCGGTCCCTTCGTTTCTCTCGTCCTTCGGCAACTGTTCAAATAAATCATACTTCCAGCGGCAGGACTGTGAACAGCCCCCGCGATTGGAATCGCGCGCTGTAAAATGGTTGGACAGCACGCAGCGGCCGGAATAAGAAATGCACATCGCCCCATGGACAAACGCTTCGATCTCCACATCGACATGCCGCTTGATTTCCCGGATTTCTTGCAGGGATACTTCGCGCGCCAGCACGATCCGGCTCAACCCTTCTTCTTTCCAGAACTGCACACTCTGCCAGTTCGTTGTTGAAGCCTGCGTGCTCAGATGCAGCTCAAGGCCCGGCGCCGCCTGTTTGGTCCGCTCAATTAAGGCCGGGTCCGCCACAATAATCGCGTCAATACCAACGCGCTCCAGGTTCCGCATAAAATCATCCACCTGTGTCAAGTCTTCATTGTGGGCGATAATATTCGTCGCCACATACACTTTCGAACCGAACGAGTGGGCAAACTCGGCCGCTTCCTGCATTTCTTCAAACGAGAAATTATCCGCATTGGCGCGCAGGCCGAGGCTTTGCCCGCCGATATAAACCGCATCCGCCCCGTAACGGACGGCAAACTTTAATTTTTCAAGGTTCCCCGCTGGCGCCAGTACTTCGGGTTTGTGCAGAAGAGGGCCGCGCGGGGTCATAATTTGATTGGATAAGATGCCTGTATTACTCATTCCTGTCACCTCTTAATAAACTTGCTCTTTGAAGAAAAATCCGGTCGTCAACGGCTGTTCTTCCGGATGGAACGTACGGATTTCTTCCATCAGACCTCCAGCAACCTGCGCATACTCATCAGGGTTTTCGAAATAAGCATCAATCGCCCGGCGGTACACCGATACCATCCGCACATTATACGCCGCGTCCTTCATGATGCTTTCAATTTTCAGACTGTCAATTCCGGCCTCCATCAGCTCGTCCAGGTTCTCCAGGATGCAGGTGTCTTCAGCGCTCATGACATGCGTACCGTTGTAGTCTTCATAGATGGGATAACGCATGTCCTCCCTTTTTTCCTCGGTAATGGACATCCTGCGGTCAAGTCCGGCATTCGCATCTTCCATCCCCTGAAACTGCCGGTAATTCGTCACAAGATCGCGCCGCGAATGAAAAATACAGGTAAGCCCCTGTACCTGAACCTGAATTTCTATATCAGCATTTTCTTTGATTTCAAGAATCGCATCCATATTTAATTCCCTGGCCAGATACGCCCGGACGGCTCCTTTACGCCCCCAATAGTTAATGGTTTCAACATTGGTCGTCAATGTCTCGGCATTCCAGTGGAGCTTTACCTCCGGCGCCACCTGGCGCGCGGTCATTAAAACAGCCGGGTCACCGAATACGATGGCGTCCACCCCGCAATCCGCCAGAGCCTTCAAATAATCCGAAAGTTCTTTTAGATCATCGTTGTGTAAAAGAGCATTGACGGAAACATAAATGTTAACATGGTGGCTGTGCGCTTCCCGCACAGCTTCAGCAATTTCATTCAGCGAAAAATTACCCGGCAGCCGGAGGCCAAATCGCTCATGCCCAATATTCACCGCATCGGCACCGGCGTGGATAACCTGCAGCAGTTCATCCAGGCTGCCGGCGGTGCAAAGTAATTCCGGTTTTTTCACGTTCGTCCCCCCCGTTTTAAGCTTACAGCAAGCCCGTCCCCGATAGGTATAAAAGAAGTTTCCAAGCCTTTGTGGCGGGCGAGAAATTGATTGAAATCACGCATTCTAGCAACCATGGAACGTTTTTTGCGGGAGACTTCTTCTTCCGCCACCATGCCCTGATAAAAAACATTATCACAAACAAGCAGACCGCCATGGATAAGTGAAGGCATATACCGGTCAAAAAATAGTTGGTATTGGCCCTTGGCCGCATCCATAAAAATAAAATCAAACGCATGTTCACCGGGCAGTCCGTCCCGCGCATCCTGATGATGGACGGTAACCCGTTCACTTACACCGGCGCGGACAAAATTGCGCGCAGCCCGTTCCACCATAGTTTCGGAGATTTCAATGGAAGTGATGTGAGCATCAGGTGCAGACTGCGCAAGCCAAATTGTTGAATAGCCAATGGCCATGCCAATTTCAAGAATGCGTTTGGGCCGATGCATCTGCAGCAGAAAATGAATGAACTGAATGCTTGGCAGTTGAATAATTGGAATATGTTCTTCCGCTGCTTCCTGTTCCAATTGCTGCAGCAGTTCGCCCCTTTCCGGAATTAATGTATGCAGATACTCATTTATTTTTTCGGCGGTAATCAATGACTTCACTCCAGTTTTCTTTTAAACTTCTTAATAATAACATAGCCACTGTTTAAAAATCTATTTTTGATTATGTCTGCTTTTTGTGATGTTTTTCAAGTGGTCACTAAAGGTAACGGCAAAATAATGTTCACCCGTTCCGTCCTGTTTCGCCACATAATAAAGAAAATGGCTCATTTGCGGATTTGCGACCGCGTCGATAGAGGGTTCCCCGGGATTGGCGATTGGTCCCGGCGGCAATCCTTTGATTTTATACGTATTATAAGGGCTGTCCAGTTTCAAATCGCTAAAGGTCACCCGTTGTTTTTGCTTCTTGAATACATACTGCAGCGTGGCATCCGCCTGCAGCGGCATTCCCTTCGCCAGACGATTGTAGAATACTTCTGCGACCTCCGGGCGTTCCTTATCGACGCGCACCTCACGTTCCACAATCGAAGCCAATGTTAATGCCTGATGAATGCTAAGATGATGCTGTTTAAATTTCACATCCCACTCCGTCTTCCATACCTTTTCCGTCTGTTGGAGCATCTCATCGATGATTTGGTGTTCCGTCATCCCCTTCTCAAATTCGTATGTGTCAGGGAATAAATACCCTTCCAACCGGTGTTTGATTCTCGGATCCGCCGGAATGCCTTTTACAATATCCTCAGTAAAAGTCCCCTTATCGACTTCCTGAAGAAAACGGTTTTTGTTTACCAGCCCCTTATTTGCGAGCCTGTCCGCTATTTGTTCCACCGTATACCCTTCAGGGATAGTAACCTGATACGTATCTTTATAGATTTCGCCTTTGGTCAATGTAAGAATGATAGCATCGGTCGTTTCCCCTACGGTCAATTTATATTTTCCCGCTTTAATTTGAGAGCCAATCCCTTTTAGTTTAGCGTATAAGCCGAACATTCCAGCGCTTCTAATCAGCTTATTTTCTTCTAATATTTTTCCCACTGCTCTCGTAGAGGAATTGGGGGGAATTACGACAATTTTCTCTTTTCCTTTTTCTATTTCGACAGGTTGGAGACCCGTCCAACCGTAATAAACAGCCCCTCCGCCGATGATAAGCAGCAAAGCGATAAAAAGGATTAAAAAACGAGACTTACGTTGGAAAGCCCTCTCTCGTTGGTAGGCCATACAGCAGCTCCTTTCTTTTAGTAAACTACCAATTTAACACCCGTCCTATTATACAACAAAATGAGAAAAAAAAAGACTGCCGTCAAATGACCGCAGCTAAGGGAATGAGTTGGGGTTTAACTATGATGAATGGTAGGTGAGAGAGAGTCTTACAAAATAAGGATGGATTATCCACTAGAAAATATGTGATTTTTTTCACATGATTTTCTTACTTTTATTTTACCAAGCTTATTACAAAAAGCAAAGAGTAAATCACTATTTTCTCCCTGAAAATTCGACAACATTCACATGATAGACATAATGATGCACGTTTGAGATGGTATATACGTTTTATGCTCTTGTCTATCAACTTTTTTGTTAGAAATTCCGTCTGTAACTATAACTACTGGTAGAACTCACGAATGAAGGAGGAAAAGTCCCATGAAGGGAAACGCACTCAAACACATAGTGCTGGGAATGACGATTGGTCTGACAGTGGCCGGCGGAACCGCTTATGGGGCAGGTACATTACGATCTATCGAAGTGAGTATGGAGCCGATTTTTTTAGTGGTAAACGGGCAAACTGTCGTCGACGGTACAAAAACCTCAACTTTTTTCAACGGAAAAACCGACGTGCCGCTATCGTTGAACTATGAAGGGACAACATATGTACCGCTTCGGTTCATTGGTGAAGCAGTCGGAAAAAATGTAAAGTGGGAGAATGCAACAAATACCATTACACTAACTGACAAGCCTGACAACTCTGGCAACTCGCCTTCAAATCCTGCAAAACCGCCGATCATTGCCGGGGAGTTGGCTGCCTCGCTAAAAATAGACAATGGACAGTTTGTTTTTACGGTAAAAAATCAAACGGAACAGGTCAAAACCTTTTTATTGCACGTAGGACACCCGTTTGACTATCTAATCAACAATGAAGCGGGAGAAAAGGTCCTGCAGTATAGCGACGGAAAAATGTTTGCGCAGTCCATTGTAGAAAAAACGTTAAAGCAAGGCGAGGAAATGACGTTTACCGAACCTATCCCACAATTAAAACCGGGTACCTACACGGTGGACTTCTGGATGTATCCTCCCGAATTAAATATGAAAAGTTCGCTCTGTTTTCAGGTGAAGTGAACTCGGAAGTATGCGAATGGAATGGTCCGTTTTTATTTTTTGCAAAGTTTTCCCTTGCAGGGAAGGATGAACTGTCCGCGTTGTCTCCTCTTTTTTTAAAACACGGACACCCCAAGCTTCCACGCAAGGGAATACCCCGCAAAAAATAAAAATGCTCCATTTCATTGCCTGCCACATTCGGTGGATCACACGTTTCGTCAAACTCAGCATCGCAGGTGGAGTTAAGAAAGCAGGCAAGTCCGACGATAAAATCAAAAAAACAGCCCGTAATCACATAAAAAATGCAAGTGATACGAGCTATTTTTCAAAAGGGCTAATTCGGGGTTTAGGTTAGGCTTTTTTTTGCTTAATCGTCTTCCTTTTCAAGTTCATCCATAATGGTTTCAAAGGTTGCCTCAACCTGCTCCCATTCTTCATCGGATTCGATCGGATGAAGAGTGTCCGTCCCGTCATAACGAAGGAAGTGCACTTCATATTCTTCTTCCTCTTCCTGATCCACAGGCACAAGACAGAGGTACGTACGATCTTCGATTTCGAAAATGTACATAACGGTAAAATCTATATCCTGACCGCTTTCTTCATCCGTCAGGGTGATGACTTCTCCAACATCAATCTCATTTTCCAATTCCATAAAGCCCTCCTATTTTTTAGCGTCCAGGTAATTCTGCAAAATCATTACCGCCGCCATTTTATCGATGACCTGTTTTCTTTTTTTGCGGCTTACGTCGGCGGAAATCAGCATCCGCTCTGCCGCCATTGTCGTTAAACGTTCATCCCACATTCTGACCGGCAGATCCGTCCTTTGCCGGAGGGAACGGGCGAAAGCCTCACACGCCTGCCCGCGCGGTCCGATACTGCCGTTCATGTTCTTGGGAAGCCCCACAACGATTTCTTCAATATCATACTCTTTAATCAGTTCTTCTAAGCGGCCAAAATCTTTATTTTTTCCTTCCCGCCGGATCGTTTCAATGCCCTGTGCCGTCCAGCCCATCTCATCGCTGACGGCCACACCTATTGTTTTTTCCCCGACGTCAAGTCCCATTATTCTCATTATTCTCCTACCTTAACCTGAGTAAACACAATCCGAAATCAACATATACCTTAACGATGCTGACGAAGATAAGACCGGACAAGTTCCTCAATTAGTTCATCGCGTTCAAGCTTGCGAATCAATGTGCGTGCGTTATTGTGACGGGGAATATAGGCCGGATCGCCGGAGATCAGATATCCAACGATTTGGTTAATCGGATTATATCCCTTCTCTTCAAGCGCTGTATAGACGGTGAGCAGCACTTCTTGAGCTTCTATTTCCACATCATCCTGTTTAAAGTTAAACTTCATCGTATGATCCATGGAACTCAATGTCCAGCACCTCTTTCCAAGGTTCTTATCCTCATGTAATTCGCCACTTCTATGTTGAATTCCTTTTTCGCATAGAGAAAAAGTTAAAGTTGAGTCTGCACCCATTCATTCGTAAATGCTAGCGCATCGGACAATTCGGCCGCATTTTTTCCGCCCGCCTGAGCCATATCCGGCCGGCCGCCGCCACCGCCACCGCAGCGGGTTGCCACTTCTTTTACTAACTTACCGGCATGTAACCCTTTTTTAACCAGATCGGCGGTTACTCCGGCGACAATGTTTACCTTGTCCTCTTTTACCGACCCGAGTACGACAACAGCGGAACCGAGTTTATTTTTTAAATCATCGACCATATTACGCAGGTTATCCATATCCACACCGTTCACTTTTGCCGCAAGCACTTTAACACCGGCAACTTCATTCACCTGATCGGTTAACGTGGAAGCCTCCATATGGCTTAACTTGGCACGGAGAGATTCATTTTCACGCTCTTTTTCCTTCATTTCCAGCTTCAATGTTTCAATGCGCTGCGGAACATTTGTAATGGTCGTTTTCAGTTCATTGGCTACCGACTTCAATGTGGACAACTGCTGGTTCAAATATTTATATGCCATCCGGCCGGTAACCGCCTCAATGCGGCGTGTGCCCGCACCGATTCCCGTTTCGCTTACAATTTTAAACAAACCGATTTCTGCCGTATTGTTTACGTGACAGCCTCCGCACAGTTCAAGGCTGTAGTCGCCTACTTTTACAACGCGAACAACGTCGCCATATTTTTCCCCGAACAACGCCATGGCCCCCATAGCTTTTGCTTCCTGCAGCGATTTATGCATAATCGAAACATCAATATTACGCCAGATTTGTTCGTTTACAATCGATTCAATACGATCCAGTTCTTCATCTGTTATCGCACCGAAGTGTGAAAAGTCAAAGCGTAAACGCTCCGGAGCCACAAGGGAACCAGCCTGATTAACATGGGAGCCGAGCACATCCTTTAACGCCTGGTGAAGCAGGTGGGTACCGGTATGGTTCTTTACAATGTCCGTACGGGCTGCACGATTGACAACAGCCTCCACCTTATCGCCTACTTTTAAGGTTCCCGATTCCACTTTAATGGTAGAAATATGCTGCCCATTGGGCCCTTTTTGCGTATCAAACACCGTAGCCTGCATTTTTCCGGCTTCTAGTAAGCCTTTATCCGCAACCTGTCCGCCGGATTCCGCGTAGAACGGAGTACGGTCGAGAATCACCTGGCATTCCGTTCCAGCTCCTACCATATCAACCGATTCGTTCTCGTGAATCAGAGCCACGACCCTCGCGCTCGTTACAATCTCCGTGTACCCGACGAATTCGCTCTTAACTTTGATGTCACCCAAGACTCCGCCCTGCACCTGCATGCTTCCTTCATCATGGCGTGCAGCCCGCGCCCGCGCGCGCTGTTCTTCCATCGCCGCATCAAAGCCTTCACGGTCCACCGTCATTTCCTGTTCAGCCGCAAAATCCTCTGTCAAATCAAACGGGAAGCCATACGTATCATACAGTTTAAATGCTTCATCCCCGCTAATTTGCGTATGGCCGGCCTGTTTCGCATGTTTAACCATTTGCTCTAAAATATGCAGACCTTCGTTCAATGTTTCATGGAAACGCTCTTCTTCATTTTTAATTACGCGCTCAATAAATTCGCGTTTTTCCAGCACTTCCGGATAGTACGATTTCATAATTTCGCCTACGGTTCCCGTTAAGGTATACAGGAACGACTTTTCAATGCCCAGCACTTTTCCGTAGCGGACAGCCCGGCGCAACAGGCGGCGAATGACATACCCTCTTCCTTCATTGGATGGCAGGGCGCCGTCTCCAATCGCGAATACGACGGTCCGGGAATGGTCGGCGATGACTTTCAGCGCGATATCGTGCTCGAGCTTTTGCCCGTATGTGACACCAGCAATTTTACATGTAGCTTCAATAATCGGAAACAGTAGATCAGTTTCATAGTTGTTGTCCACGTCCTGAATCACAGATGCCATCCGTTCAAGGCCCATCCCGGTATCAATGTTTTTCTTTGGAAGCGGCGTATAAGAACCGTCCGGATTATGATTATACTGCGAAAATACAAGGTTCCAAATCTCCAGGTAGCGCTCGTTCTCTCCTCCTGGATAGAGTTCCGGATCGGATGGGTCATTGCCGAATTTCTCGCCCCGGTCATAGAAAATCTCACTGTTCGGCCCACACGGCCCTTCTCCGATATCCCAGAAGTTCCCTTCGAGACGAACAATCCGATTTTCCGGGATGCCGATTTCTTTGTTCCAGATTTCATGGGCTTCGTCATCTTCCGGGTGGATGGTCACGTACAACTTGTCCGCTTCAAAGCCGATCCATTCCGGGGCCGTTAGGAATTCCCACGCCCAGTGAATCGCTTCCCGCTTAAAATAGTCGCCGATGGAAAAGTTGCCGAGCATTTCAAAAAATGTATGGTGGCGCGCCGTTTTCCCCACGTTTTCAATATCGTTCGTTCGAATCGACTTCTGTGAATTCGTAATCCGGGGGTTCTCAGGAATCACCCGGCCGTCAAAATATTTTTTGAGCGTTGCGACCCCGCTGTTGATCCATAGAAGGGTCGGATCATCGACCGGAACAAGCGAAGCGCTTGGTTCAATCGCATGCCCTTTGCTTTTAAAGAAATCCAGAAACTTCTGGCGTATTTCAGCCGATGTCATCGTTTTCATTCATAATCCCTCCACTATTTATATGCATAAAAAAACTCCCATTCCCTGTGTTCAGGGACGAGAGCTGTTATCTCACGCGGTACCACCCTGCTTACCCGCTCGCAGTCCTACACGAGGTACGGGTCGCTTGTTTAAAAGAAATAACGGGCTTAATCACCCGGCAGGATTTTACCCTGCTCTCCGGAGTAGCGTTCGGCAACTCTTCTTTTAGCGGTGCTCTCAACCTGGGTACCGCCTCTCTGTAAAAGGACGCTGCTTACTTTCTCCATCAACGAGTTTGCTGCCTATTTGCTTGTCTTATCATTTTTTCATTATACAAAATCGACTTGCCGGAAGTCAATCTGGCACATCCGGGCGCCTTCTGTACCGGGGCCAGACATGCTGCAGGATAACCTTGCCGGCGGCGACAACCGGAACCGCGAGAATCAGCCCCGGGATGCCGGCTATTTCTCCTCCCACCATGACCGCAAAAATAATGAGGAGCGGGTGCAAATGCAGCGACCTGCCAACAATCAGGGGAGAAAATACGTTTCCCTCCAGAATTTGCACAACAACATTAATTCCGGCCACATATACAGCGGTCTTCCACGAGATCGTTAAAGCGAATAGAAGGGCCGGCACTGCCCCGATGAACGGCCCAATATATGGGATGATGTTCGTCACCGCAACCAGGGTAGCAAATACAACCGCATACGGAAGCCTGATAAAAAAATAAGCCAGATATACGATTACAGCAATCACGCCGCATACGGTCAACTGACCGCGAACATACTGTTCCAGCGCGAGATTCACTTCATGTAAAATTCGGGTAACCTTCAGGCGATGACTGCGCGGAATCATAAGCAAAAAACCGCGCTGAAACGGTTTCATATCTTTTAACAGATAAAAAACAACAAAGGGCACAATCGCAATCAGGAGAAGCTTATCAAGCAAGCCTTGCATGCCTGTAAACAGGCCATCCACATATCCTTTCACCGCGATTTCCATCGTTCGCATCGTCTGGGCTACACCGCTGTGCAGGGAATATGGCTGAGCGGCCTGTTTAAGCCTGACCCTCGCCATCCAGTTCTGGTACATTTCCATGAGCCCTGGTATTTTCTCACTAAGTTCTCGGAACTGCCGTGAGAATACCGGACCGAAATTAATAATCACAAAAGCGATAAACAGAAAAAAAATGGTGTAAATCAAAATGATGGCCACACTGCGCGGAAAATGGTGGCGGCTTAAAAAACCAACAACGGGATTCAACAAATAAGCAATGATCAACCCGAGTAAAAAGGGCGTAAGTACTTTTTTTGTGATAGAAAAAAAACCGACAAAAAAAGTACTCACTTTCCCTAGCATAAAAATAATCAACAGGATAAGAAGGGTGATAAGCAGTCCTTCTATCCAGTTTCGTTTCTCCAGTTTCATACTGCTCACCCCAGCTCTTTACATTTAGTATGGCCGGAAGTGCGCTGGATATGACCCGAATTACCTGAGAACGCGCAAGCCTTTCTCCAGGTCGGTGATGATATCTTCCGCTTCTTCAATCCCGACGGACAGGCGCAGCAGCCCCATGGTAATCCCAAGCTCCTGCTGTCTTTCGTATGATAACGCGCGGTGGGAGGTCTTAAGCGGATGGGAAAGTGTCGTTGCCACACCGGCAAGCGAAGGGGCAATCGTAATCATATTCAGAGCCCGGAAGAATTGATTGAGCAGCTCGGTGTCTTCACACAAGCGAAAGCTAATCATCGCTCCGTTACCGTTAAGTTCCATTTTTCTTGCAACAGGATAGGTCTCATGAGTGGTAAGGGATGGATGGTAAACCTTCTGTACGGTCGGATGCCCTGCGAGGAAAGCCGCCACATTATCCGCATTGGCCGAATGCTGGCGCATTCTCAGTGCGAACGTTTTAATGCCTCGCTGAACAAGCCACGCCTCGAAGGGTCCGAGACAGCAGCCCATCAGCACCATCCGCTGTCTCGTGATGGCTATGGTTTCCGTCGGTCCAACAACAACCCCGGCGGTCACATCATTGTGGCCGTTTAAATATTTGGTTGCGCTGTGAATGACAAGGTCAGCCCCCAACTCTAAAGGGCGAACGACATAAGGCGAAGTAAATGTATTGTCAACAAGTACCTTTGCGCCCCGTTCATGAGCGATAGCGGTCACCATTGGGATGTCAATCACACTGATTAACGGATTCGTTATGACTTCGGTCACGAGCAGTTTGGTAGAGGGCTGAAGTGCCTGTTCTATCGATTCGGCGGAATGGAAGGGAGCAAATGTGCAACCGATGCCGAGCCGCTGCAATTCCGTTTCAAGCAGGGAAGCGGTCGCCCCGTATATTTCGTTGGAACACAGCACGTGGTCCCCTGCCTGCACGAACGTGAGAATGCCGCAAAGAATAGCGGACATTCCGGATGATGTGGCCACACAATCCTCTCCCCCCTCAAGCGCTGCCACAGCCTTTTCAAGCGCTGTCGTATTGGGGTTGCTGTTTCTGCTGTACAGATAACGATCGTTTCTTTCGGTAAAATACCCTTCTAAATGGTCTAAATCGTCAAACGTAAAGACTGATGTTTGGTAAATCGGCATCGCTTCCGGACGATTGGAAACCGGGACATGCGAACCGGCATGTACGGATAACGTCGCAGGGTTCTTTTTCACGGATTAAAACTCCTCTCGAATGTTCCCATTTCATTTTATGTAATATAACGTAACATTATAAAGAAAACCCGGGATGCGTCAAGCGCCACGTTGTTCATAATAAAGAGGCGGGAACATGATGTCC
Source organism: Aneurinibacillus terranovensis DSM 18919 (assembly GCF_000430625.1). GTDB lineage: Bacteria > Bacillota > Bacilli > Aneurinibacillales > Aneurinibacillaceae > Aneurinibacillus_B > Aneurinibacillus_B terranovensis. The sequence goes on along the minus strand of NZ_AUMJ01000015.1, from coordinate 137,881 downwards.
CCACCCCTTTCGTCAAACAACCCTAGAATTCAGGATTTCTCATTGTTATCCGGCCATATTTCGCATGAAACGTCTTCCAACCCGGGCAAGCATGCGCGAGGAACGTGTAACACCAGCAAAGTTCATGTTGCGCCACATTCTTCTCCCCATTTTCATCGTGCCAAACATACCATTTCTGCGGCCGACCATCATCCTAATTAGCGCATAAGCGGCGATAAGGATACCACCCATCAAGAGAGAGCGCATCATCAGACCTCATCTCCTCACATGTTGGTTTCAAAAGGTGGCGGGCAGTCATCAAAAAACAAATCATTCAGCGAATGAAGACTTCCATCTTCTTCAACCTGATATACGGAAGAAACTTTATTTCCGGCGGCGATAAATTCGATAAAACATTCCCAGCAATAGAACTGGTTGGTTCCGATTTTGCCAATATTTTTAGACTGGCAGTTCGGGCAGGTAAGCATGGTTCATCCTCCTGTTCATATGGACCTTTCTTTGTCTCCATTTCCGATCATTACAGATTACATTCTGTCCATCTCCGGAAAAATGTAAACCTCTGTATTGGAGCAGACAGGTCCGCAAGAACGGTAGAAACTGAACGGCCGCTTACGTTGCCTGCATTGTGCCGGCTGCACGCAGCGTGCCCTACGTTTGTATCGGACATCGCCATACAGAGAAAACGGAAGAAAAAGCCCACCTTTTTTCCCCTTTTTTCATCTGTGAACCGGTCATGTGTTCACTTCCGTATTCCTAGTATGCAGGGAAAAGATCGTTGGCATTCAATTAGGCCTTGTTAATTTCGGCCAATGCATTCTGTGCCAGTATGTGGCGGGGATTTATCGAAAGACACCGTTCAAAATGCTGTTTGGCTTCTTCCATTTGACCCAAAAACCCGTACGCCACTCCCGAATTGAAGAGGGCATCATCATGGTCAGGGGTTATTTCCAGTGTTTTTAAAAACGCATCGCGCGCTTCTCCAATCCTGTTCAAACGGGCGAGACACATTCCTTTATGAAAATAAGCCTCCGCATCTTCAGGCTCAACGCTCAAACACGCATCAAAAAATTGAACGGCCCTGTCCAACTGCTCGGACTGCATATAGGCCATAGCAATCATAAAATCTAAATCATGGTGCTTCATCCCTTTTTCTTTTGCTTTTTCAAAAGCAACGCGCGCGGCCTCATAATTTCCTGCATTAAAATAGGAATTTCCCAATCCATAGTAAGCCAGTTCAAGCCCGGGATTCAGTTGAATCGCCCGGGTAAACCACTGAACTGCGTCATCTTCGTTGCCGGTTGCGGCAAGGAGATTTCCGATATTGCAGTACGGCCGGGCGTATGATTCATCCGCTTCAATCGCCTGTTGAAAAAGCTTGAGCGCTTCTTCGAAGTGCCCCTGCGTTAATTCCTCAAGCCCCAAATCATTAAGGTCTTCCGCCTTTTTCTCCATCTAAACTCCCCTTTCATGCCCGTATAAGCATGTCCATTATGCCTTGGATTGTCTCATCCGCCGCACAATTTCTCCGACCTTGACCGCAGCATCACGAATCTCCGCTTCTTCATTTCCATAGCCAAAACTAAAGCGAATGGCGGACGCCAGCAAATCATCCGGCAGGTTCATAGCCTGCAGAACGTGCGATACCTGGAAGGAGCCTGCTGTACACGCCGAGCCGCTGGAGGCGGCAATGCCGGCGATATCAAGGTTCATGAGCATCGTTTCCGTTTGTACGCCGGGGAAACTTACATTCAGGATATGCGGGAGATGATGGGACGGGTGGCCGTTTACAACATAGTGAATGCCCATTTCTTCCCATGATTTGAGCATAATCGAGCGATCATTCTCATACTGTTTACGATGCCCATCCAGTTCCGCAGCAGCCAAGTCCGCAGCTTTGGCAAAGCCGATGATGGCCGGCACATTTTCTGTGCCCGGCCGGCGCTTCTTCTCTTGGTTGCCACCGTGCAAATAAGGGTCAATTTTAACCCGGCGATTCATATACAGGGCTCCGATCCCTTTTGGACCGTTAATTTTGTGAGCCGAAATGGAGAGTAAATCCACCGGTAATACTCTGACATCCAGCTTTTCCACACCGAGTGCCTGAACGGCGTCCGTATGAAAATAAACTCCACGCTCATGGGCGATGGCGCCGATTTCCGCCACCGGCTGCAGCGTTCCGACTTCATTGTTCCCGTACATCACACTAATCAGCACGGTATCCGGGCGGATGGCGGCGCGGAGTTCATCGAGTATAATCGTCCCCGTCTCATCGACAGGGAGATATGTCACTTCATAGCCAAACTTTTCAAGGTACTCACACGTATCAAGCACGGCATGATGTTCAATTCTGCTGGTGATAATATGCTTCCCCTTATCCCTGTTCGCAAGCGCCACCCCGATGATGGCTGTGTTGTCCGCTTCTGTGCCGCCGCTCGTAAAAACGATTTCTGCCGGGGAGGCATGCAGACAGACAGCGATTCGCGCACGCGCTTCATCCACCGCATGCCTCGTCTGCTGCCCAAAGCTGTGGAGGCTCGAAGGATTGCCGTGCCTTTCACGAAGATAAGGCAGCATCGCCTCAAGAACTTCCGGGCGCACTGGTGTCGTTGCAGCATGGTCCAAATAAATTCCTTTCATAGTGGCCTTGCATCTCCTATTTATTAAATGTAAAACATATAGGAATCATGATTTCCTTTATCTTCATATGTAATTAAATCGTATAGTGTCGTCGAATCCAACACCTCGCTAATGCTGTCACGAATCCGAAGCCATAAATCACGTTTTGCCGGATCTTCCTCTTCCTCAAATTCTACGGGGCTGATAGGGCCTTCCAGCACGCGAATCACCTCACCTGCCGTGATTTCTTCAGGGCCGCGTGAAAGTATATAGCCGCCGTACGCTCCGCGAATGCTTTTTACGAGCCCGTGATTGCGCAGGGGCGCGATTAACTGCTCAAGGTAATGCTCAGATAATCCATGCTTCTGTGCGATTGATTTAAGCGAGAGCTGTCCTTCACCGTATCGTTTCGCCAACTCCATCATGATAGTCAGGCCGTAACGCCCCTTGGTCGAGATTTTCAACCGAATCACCTCTTTTTCTAATTTTAAGCACAATAGTATCCCAGAAATAAATCGACCACTGTAATTTCCATCAGAATCATACGAAAATCATGTTTAGGAGAGTGGCAACGGTGGGTCGCTGTCTGGTGAGAACCACCGTTGCCGCAATAAGAATCAGGCCGAGTATTTGACTCCATGTTCCCATGGTTAAGCCAATCGTTTGTGCGAGTCCAACGTGCAGAATGTCCCAGGGAGATAAACCGAGATGAGCTTCGATACCGATTCCGGTAGCCCTTTCGATATCACTGTTTATTCCCCTTTCGTATGGTATTTAAATACTCTTTCATGTGCCGTTCATAGCCGATTTCTTTCGGTTGATAAAAGCCTCCCTTTACATTATCGGGCAAATATTGCTGTTCGACGTAGCTGTTCGGATAATCGTGCGGATACAAATACCCTTTCCCATGGCCCAGCTTTTCCGCGCCTTTATAGCTTTTATCGCGCAAATGAACGGGGACCATTCCATGGCCCTGCTGCCGGACCTCCGCAAGCGCTTTGTTGATGCCCATATAAGCGGCATTGCTTTTCGGTGCAGCCGCCAGGTACGTCGTTGCCTGGGCGAGCGGAATACGCCCTTCCGGCATCCCGACAAGCTCCAGCGCCTGAAAAGCGGAAATCGCCACCTGCAGGGCGCGTGGGTCGCCGTTTCCCACATCTTCGGACGCGGATATCACCAGGCGCCTTGCGATAAAGCGCGGATCCTCGCCGGCATCAATCATCCGTGCAAGCCAGTATAGCGCCGCATCCGGATCAGAGCCGCGAATCGATTTTATATAGGCGGATATCGTGTCATAATGATTATCCCCTGATTTATCGTAGCGTACCGCACGTCGCTGAATGGAATCAACCGCAACATCAAGCGTGATGTGCAGCGTCCCGTCAATGCCGACAGGCGTGGTCGCCATCGCTAATTCCAGTGCATTGAGCAGGCGCCGGCTGTCTCCTTCCGCATACCGGATAAGATGGGCTCTGGCGTCTTTTTCAATGTTAACGCAAAGCTCTCCATACCCTCGTTCTTTATCGTGCAGGGCGTTGTCAAGAACGCCGTTTAACGCTTCCTCTGTAAGAGAATGGAGCTGAAACAACTGGGAGCGGGATAAAAGCGCGTGATTCACTTCAAAGAAAGGATTTTCTGTTGTGGCGCCAATCAACCGGATGGTTCCATCTTCTACGTAAGGCAGCAGCGCATCCTGCTGGGCTTTATTAAATCGATGGATTTCATCAACGAACAGCGTGGTGCCCTGTTCATACATACCCTGCCGCTGTTTCGCCTCCTCTACCACTCTGCGAATATCAGCCACTCCCGCAGTCACCGCGTTGATATCGGTAAAATACGTGCGTGTGGTGCGGGCAATAATTCGTGCGAGCGTCGTTTTCCCCGTTCCGGGCGGTCCATAAAAAATAAGCGAGGTAATCCGATCCGCTTCGATAGCCCGCCGTAGCAATTTGCCTGGCCCTACAATATGTTCCTGTCCGATAAATTCATCGAGCGTCCGCGGCCTCATCCGATCCGCAAGCGGCTGGTTTTTCCCCCTGCCGCTATTCTTATCTTCTTCATCAGCATAAGAGAATAAATCCATGTCATTCCCTCGCTTTTGTATAAATTCGGTAAATCCTACTAATTATAGAGGAAAAGGTGGCTGAAGTAAAGTAAGACGGGCTTAATCATCCCGTCTTACTTCAATCCCTGCTTTTTTTAATAAATCGTTAACAACGACACCAGCCATGATTAGACCCGCAACCGACGGGACAAACGCATTGCTGGCAGGAGGTTGAACCGCCTTACGGATCGGTGAATTCGGATCTTTCACAATGTCGTTTAAAACCTCCTCCCGCGAAATAATCGGTGGCTCTGTCGAATAAACTACCTTTACCCCTTTCGTGATTCCCTGTTTACGCAGTTCCCGACGCAGAACTTTCGCGATCGGATCATATGATGTATCGAACAAATCTGCGACTTCAAAGCGGGTTGGGTCCATTTTATTGGCCGCTCCCATGCTTGAAATTAACGGAACATTCCGCTTTCGACACTCTTTAATGAGATGCAGTTTAGCCGAAAGCGTGTCCATTGCATCCGCTACATAATCCAGATTGTAGGCAAACACTTGCCCGAAGGTCTCCTCGTTATAAAAAAACTTTAACGTAACCACTTCACATTCAGGATTAATCGTTGCGATTCGTTTTTTCATAATCTCAACCTTTTCCTGACCGATCGTTTCCAGAGTAGCCGGCAGCTGCCGGTTGACGTTGGTAATATCCACATCGTCCTTATCGATTAAGACAAGCTTGCCGATTCCTGTACGCGCCAGGGCTTCTACCGTAAATGAGCCTACGCCTCCTACGCCAAGAACGGCAACCGCGCTGTTTTTAAACAATTCAATTCCTTCGCGTCCAACCGCGAGCTCTGTGCGTGAAAATTGATGAACCATATAAATCTCCTTTTAACTCTAATTGTTTCACGGAAAATTGAACTCCCTTTTATATATACCATATTTCCGCTGTCGGGTGCATCGAAATCCGCAACAGACACGGGGAATGGAGTGAAATGGATCAATTTTTATTTTTTCTTTTTCCCGCTACCCAGTGTTTCTCTGGAGTTTTGGGGTGTTTTTAGGCCCGATTGACTCCATCTTCGAAAAACCCTTATGTTTCAGGCTGCCCCCGAACGGAGGATGAGAAACACGAACAGTTTATACTTCCCCGCAAGGGAAAACTTCGCAAAAAATAACAACGGTCCATTCCATTGCCACACTACCCCTAAGATTTTGTGTTCGAGAAAATAAGAAGAACCCCACGCATGCCGTGATAACCTGTGTTTTGAACCTGCTACAGCAGGTGGGAGTTTCTACTCGTCAGTTCGCAGGTCCGCTGCTGAAGGCGGCATCTGCTCCCTGACCGAGACTCCGATCTCCCTAAGTTAAGATGTTGGCTCAAAACTTAGGACACGTCACGAACATCATAGGGTTCTTGTTTGTATATTTATCTTAGCTCAAGTTGAAAACGATTTCAAGAGGCAAATAGTCCCGAATAATGTACCTTAGTAGCTTTTTTAGGACTTTTGATTCGGTGGAATAGAAATACGAATCGAAAGTTCTTCAAGCTGTTTCGCATCGACTGCATCCGGCGCGTTCGTCATCAAGTCTTTGGCGCTTGCTGTTTTAGGGAAAGCAATCGTTTCGCGGAGGCTGCTCGCCCCGGCAAGAATCATGATGATTCGGTCAAGGCCGAATGCAATTCCGCCGTGCGGAGGCGTGCCATATTCAAACGCCTCAAGCAGGAACCCGAATTTTTCATTCGCTTCTTCCTGGCTGAAACCAAGCGCTTTAAACATTTTTTCCTGTATATCCCGTTTGTAAATCCTCATGCTGCCGCCGCCGATTTCATATCCATTGAGAACCATATCGTAGGCCTGCGCACGGATCTGGCCAGGCTCTGAATCAAACAGGTGCAGGTCTTCCGGACGGGGGCGGGTGAACGGATGGTGGAGCGCAACATAACGTTTCGCTTCTTCATCCCACTCAACGAGCGGGAAGTCTACTACCCATGCGAAAGCAAATTTGCTTTCATCGATTAAACCGAGTTCTTTTCCGAATTTCAAGCGGAGCGCACCAAGTGAGTCGGCAACCACTTTAGCCTTGTCAGCGACGAAAAGCAGCAAATCGTTGTTTTCCACCTGCAGCCGGTCTTTTATCGTCGCAATTTCTTGTTCCGTGAAGAATTTCGCGATAGGCCCCTTGATTTCATCATCTTTAAACGCCATCCAGGCAAGCCCTTTTGCCCCGTATTTACCAGCGAATTTCATTAAATCGTCGACATCTTTACGGGAATAGTGGGCACATCCTTTAACGTTAATACCCCTTACCTGTCCTCCGCGGTTAACGGTCCCGTTAAACACCTGGAATCCGCACGTTTGAGCGATATCGGATATATCGACCAGTTCCATCCCGAAACGTAAATCCGGCTTGTCCGAACCATAGCGATCCATAGCGTCCGCATATGTTAAACGCTGAAAAGGAGTCTCGATCTCAATTCCCTTTAATTCTTTTACGATTTTGGCCATCATTTCTTCCATCATGGTTAATAAATCTTCCATGTTTAAGAACGATGTTTCAATATCGACCTGAGTAAATTCCGGCTGCCGGTCGGCGCGAAGATCTTCGTCCCTGAAACAACGTACAATTTGGAAGTAGCGTTCATAACCGGCCACCATGAGAAGCTGCTTAAAAAGCTGTGGCGACTGCGGCAAGGCAAAAAATTCACCCGGGTGGACGCGGCTTGGCACGAGATAATCACGCGCCCCTTCCGGCGTGCTTTTGGTCAGCATCGGTGTTTCAATTTCAAGGAATTCATGTCCGTCAAGGAAGTCGCGGAACATTTTCGTGACTTTATGGCGCAACTGCATCGTTTTAAACATCTGCGGGCGGCGCAGGTCGAGATAGCGGTACTTCAGGCGCACCTGTTCATCCACATCCACATCATCTTCAATAAAAAATGGCGGCGTCTTTGCCTGATTGATAATCTCGATTTCCTCAACCTGAATTTCAATTTCGCCTGTCAGCATATTGGGGTTGATCGTTTCCGGATCGCGTTCCACGACTTTCCCTTTAACACTAATGACATATTCGGTGCGTACTTTATCACCGATTTCATGGGCCGCAGCATTAATTTCCGGGTTAAATACGGTCTGAACAATGCCGGTCCGATCCCGTAAATCAACGAAAATAACGCCCCCAAGGTCACGGCGCTTTTGCACCCATCCGTTTAACGTTACCTCGCTGCCTACGTCAAATTTACGGAGTGTTCCACAGAAAACCGTCCGCTGTTGAAATTCCATCTTTTGCTCTCCTACCTTCCATCCTCTGTAATTTGTTTAACACTCTCTACAATCGCATCAAGAGCAACTTCCTGCTGTTTACCGGTGGTCATATTTTTCATAACAGCAACATTACGTGCAAGTTCGTCTTCCCCGACAATAATTACTGCTTTTGCCTGTAAACGGTCGGCAGACTTAAGCTGCGCTTTCATCTTGCGCCCGAGGTAATCTTTATCCGCAGACAAACCGTGGCTGCGGAGGGTATCCATCAAGGTAAATGCCTTTGCATCCGCTTCTTCCCCCATGCTCACAAGAAAACAATCAAGCGACTGTTCAATTGGGAGCTCTACCCCCTGCGTCTTTAAAGCAAGCAGAACGCGTTCGATACTCATCGCAAAACCGATACCAGGCATGTCCTGGCCGCCGATTTGCTCGACCAGCCCGTTATAGCGCCCGCCGCCACATATTGTGCTGACCGCACCGATTCCGCGCTCCATAATTTCAAACGCGGTATGCGTATAATAGTCAAGTCCGCGCACAAGGCGGGGATTCACTTCATACATGATGCGCAGATCGTTCAAGTGTTTTTTAACCCTTTCAAAATAAGTGCGGGACGACTCGTTTAAGTAATCAAGCAGTACCGGAGCTGTGGCCATCTGTTCTTTCCTCGCATCCTTTTTACAGTCAAGAATACGGAGCGGGTTGCGGGCAAGGCGGGACTGGCAATCCGTACAGAACTCGCCGATATGCGGGGTAAAATGGTTAATAAGCGCTTCCCGGTATGCCTGCCTGCTTTCCATATCGCCCAGCGTATTTAATTCGACATGCAGATTTTTAAGGCCTAATTCTTCGTAGAACCGCATGGCGAGTGCAATGGCTTCCGCATCGATTGCCGGATCATGGCTCCCGATTGCTTCGATGCCAAACTGCGTGAACTGGCGCATCCTTCCAGCCTGCGGGCGTTCATAGCGAAACATCGGGCCAATATAGAAAAGCTTGGTTGGTTGCTGGGGAGCACCATACATTTTATTTTCTACATACGAACGCACCGTTGAAGCCGTACCTTCAGGCCGCAGCGTCAGGCTGCGGTCGCCTCTGTCCGTAAACGTGTACATCTCTCTTTCAACAATGTCCGTCGTTTCTCCCACACCCCGCTGAAAAAGCTCGGTATGTTCAAAAATCGGCGTTCTGATTTCTAAGTAATTATAGCGCCTGCAAATATCGCGGGCTTTATCTTCCACATACTGCCACAGTTCGATTTCACCTGGCAAAACGTCCGCTGTTCCTCTTGGGACCTGAATCATAAAAGCTACCTCCTGTACGTATCACGACATTTCGTTGTGAAACTAAAAAATCTCCCGCCACTGACTTCATGTCAGGGACGAGAGATTGATAACAATTCCCGTGGTACCACCCTAATTGGATAAATAAATCCCACTCAAGAAATCCCTTAACGCGGGATTTAACGCCTGGTGTTTTCCACCCGTCTTCCAGGTTGTCTTTCATCAAGGTTTTACAGGGAGGGCTTACAGCCTTGGCCTCTCCTCTCTGCACTGCAATCATCCTGACTACTTTCCCCTTCATCAGATCCGTATACTTTTGTCACAATTGTTTTATATGTTAACGCGTTCGACAGTTTTTGTCAAGCTGTGCATCGCTCTGCTATATAATTCGTCCAGTACCGCTATTTTAGCCTGTGTCAGCTTTTCGTACGCTTCAATATAGCTGCGCGGGTCTTTCGGATTCGGCCAGCGGGTGAGCTTTTCCGTTCCAGGTTGAATCAGCTTGCTCACCGCGCCGCACCCCAGACCAATAATCGTTTGCTTTTCTTCCATGATCACGATGTTGTAGAGACTCTCCTGGCCTGGAAACGAGTAGCCAACGTTCTCCAGGTTGCCCAGGATGTTTTTCTGGCGGTACAAGTAATAAGGAACATATCCGTGTTCAGCCGTCCATTGGCGGGCCATCTCCATCATATAACCGATTTCTTCCCGGTCAGCCACGTTATACTTCTCCCTGTTTTTAGTCATTGCAGAAGCGCGTTTGAATGAGAGGGTGTGAACCGTGAGCGAAGCAGGCCGCAGCGCCCCGATACTTTTAAGAGAATTCAACAGCTCACCGCGCATTTCCCCGGGCAGCCCGATAATCAGGTCCATATTGATGTTATCCAGCCCTTTTTCCTTTGCCAGATGGTACTTCTCCACCGTTTCGGCTACCGTATGATGGCGGCCGATAATATCAAGCGTATCCTGGGTAAAGGACTGGGGATTGATGCTAATCCGGTCGGTTTTCCATTTTTTCATGACCTCAATTTTGTCGGGCGTGATTGTATCGGGGCGGCCTGCTTCCACCGTCAACTCGCGCACACGTTCCATATAAGGAAAATAAGCATACATCGATTCAAACACCGCGTCCATCTGCTCCGCCGTTATACTTGTCGGCGTTCCTCCGCCGAAATAAACCGTGGTAACACCTAGTCCTGATTTCCTTAACCAGTTTCCAATTTCTTTAACTTCATAGCGTAGACCGGTAAGGAATTGTTCCACAGAGCCCTGCTGCCCCTGAATAGAATAAGCGGGAAACGTACAGTAGGCGCATTTTGTCGGGCAGAATGGGATTCCGATATAGATGCTGACTTCTTTTTCGTTTAGTTCATGCAGGTCAGGAATCACTTGGAGCTGACGGTCTACGATGGACTGTAGCAGGGTAACTTTTTCCCCGGTAACGAGCCGCTCTTCCAGCAGCACACGGTGGGCTTCCTCCTGACTTATGCCGTTATGAAGCATCGTGTGCAGAAGCTTTGTCGGGCGAATCCCGGTAAGAATACCCCACGGCTGGATGATGCCTGTGCTTTGCTCCAACGCTTTAAGTATGGCGTAATTCATCGTCCGCTTTGCCATCTTGCGCCACTCTTTTTCATCGGCTACCGCATCCGTCGCCTGCTCGTGGGAAGTCGTTATCGCTTCCCCGCCTTCTTCACAGTAAACAACGCTGGCCTTAACAGGATTTTTCCCCGTAAGGTGTACGATTAAATAGGATTTATCACCTAAATAGGATTTATCACCAGTTTTATCTTTCGGCTTATCATCCGTACCTGTTTCCATATAAAACTCAGCCTCTACCTCCTCAAAAAAGAGGTGAAGTATATTTTCAATGTCGTGTGTATAATCGTGTCCCTGGCAGTATACATTTATGTTCATACGGGCTGATCCCTCCTTCTGCTGCATGTAAGGAATTATAGTACAGGAAAAGCCGGTGTAAAGAACGGGCTTAAACGCTCGTTTTTTTTGATTACTCCCCGAAGGTTTCGAAAACTGCCGCAGAAAATTTTTTTAGCGAATTAGCCTTCACTTCATTGCAAGGGAAGACCTCTCAAAAAAGAATAACGATCCATTCCATTGCCCACCACAGTTTAGATTTATGTTAGGACAAGCTAACGCCTCATCTTCTCCCTTAGCGTCCGAATGTCTTGCAGGGTGATCCCCATTTCCTGGGCAAGTTCAATATCGGAGAGTTTTGCCTCGTTTTCAAGAAACTCGTGAAAGTCGATATTGAAGAGCCGGTTATTGATTTGATTAGCTGTTGTTTCTTTTTGGCTTTGCCGCATAGAACCATTCACTCCATGTCTTAGACGTTGGAATTTCTGGTTACTATCTTCTCCAAGATAGACGCAGCTTACACTGCAAAACATCCGCATTCATCTGCTCTCCACGATAAGTGTAACCGGCCCGTCGTTGACGAGCGAGACTTCCATCATGGCACCGAAAATTCCGGTTTCTACAGTCAGGCCCGCCTCTCTGAGTTTTTCATTGAACTGCTGATACAGCGGCTCGGCATGTTCGGGGCGGGCGGCTTCGATAAAACTCGGCCTGCGCCCCCTTCTCGTATCTCCGTAAAGCGTGAACTGCGAAACTGAAAGAATCGCTCCGCCTGTATCCAGCACGGAGCGGTTCATTTTGCCCGTTTCGTCTTCAAAAATACGAAGGTTTGCAATTTTATCCGCCATATACGCTACTTCTTCTTCCGTATCGGTATGGGTGATACCGACAAGAAGAACGAGTCCGGCATCAATTTGCCCAACGACTTCACGTTCTACTATAACCTTCGCCTGTTTGGATCGTTGAACAACTACCCGCATGATATAACTCCTCTATCTGTAAGTGAACCTGCATAATAGTAAACCTGTGTAGTAACCAACCGACATCAACCTGCATGATTTGACGTACACTAATAATGGCTACGTGTTCAACACGCGGCGTACTGAGTACACATCACGAATCTTTTTAATTCGCTCCACCACTTTATGCAGGTGGTCGACATTGTGAATTGTAATGGTCATATTGATTTTAGCCACACGGTTTTTATCCGTTTTACCGGAGACCGCCGATATGTTGGTCTTCGTATCCGCAACCGTCGCCAGCACTTCGTTCAGGAGACCGCTGCGGTCGTTTCCTGTGATTTCAATATCCACGTTATACTCGTGCCGTAAATCACTTTCCCATTCCACATGAATAAGGCGTTCTTTCTCTTCCGGTGACGACCGGGTAACATTCGGACAGTTTTCCCGGTGGACAGACACTCCGCGCCCGCGTGTAATAAAGCCGACAATATCATCACCCGGTACCGGATTACAGCAGCGGGAGAACCGTACGAGCAGATTATCGACCCCTTTCACAACCACTCCCTGATCGGGCCGCTTCCGCCGTACCTCGCTTTTTATTTCCGTGACATTCGGGCGGCTCTCTTCACGCTCTTTGCGCAGCTTATCTGATAAACGTGTCGCAATCTGGGCCCCGGTAATTCCGCCATACCCGACCGCCGCAAACATATCCTCCTCGCCCTGGAAATTGAATTTGCCTGCGACTTCCAGCAAGTTTTCGGCCGTCATCATTTCTTTAGGCTCAAAATTATTCCTGCGCAGCTCACTTTCGACCAACTCGCGGCCTTTGGCAACGTTTTCTTCACGTTTTTCTTTTTTAAACCATTGCTTGATTTTATTGCGCGCATGTGAGGATTTCGTAATTTTCAACCAGTCTCGGCTCGGCCCAAAGCTATGCTTAGAGGTAAGAATTTCCACAATGTCTCCAGTCTTGAGCTTATGGTCAAGCGGAACGATTTTTCCGTTAACTTTCGCGCCGATCGTACGATTACCTATCTCGGAGTGAATCCGGTAGGCATAATCCAGGGGGACAGAACCCTTCGGCAGTTCGATAACGTCCCCCTTCGGTGTAAAGACAAACACAAGGTCCGCAAATAAATCCATTTTAAGCGATTCCATAAACTCATGCGCGTCCCGTGTTTCATTCTGCCACTCAAGAATTTCCCGGAACCAGGAAAGCTTCGTTTCAAAATTCTGTTCTCCCGGAACCGGCTTCCCTTCTTTATACGCCCAGTGTGCCGCGATCCCGTATTCAGCAATCCGGTGCATCTCTGCCGTGCGAATTTGAACTTCTAGCGGTTCACCGTTCGGGCCGATGACCGTTGTATGGAGGGACTGGTACATATTTGCCTTTGGCATGGCAATATAGTCCTTAAAACGGCCCGGCATTGGTTTCCAGAGGGTATGAACGACGCCTAGTACCGCGTAACAATCGCGGATATTCTCCACGATGACCCGAACCGCCAGCAAATCGTATATTTCATTGAATTCTTTATTTTGCTTGACCATTTTCCGGTAAATACTATAAATGTGCTTAGGCCTGCCTGAAATGTCCCCGTCAATTTTTATCTCATGTATTTTTTCAAGAAGCGTTTGAATCACCTGTTCGATATATTTCTCCCGCTCTTCCCGCTTCTTTTTCATTAAATTGACGATTCGATAATATTGCTGGGGATTAATGTATCGCAGAGCCGTGTCTTCCATTTCCCATTTAATAGACGCGATTCCCAGTCGGTGTGCAAGCGGCGCGAAAATTTCTAGCGTCTCGTCTGAAATCTGCCGCTGCTTCTCCTCCGATAAATGCTTAAGCGTCCGCATGTTGTGGAGGCGGTCAGCCAGCTTGATCATCATTACGCGCAAATCCCTGGCCATGGCGAGAAACATTTTACGGTGATTCTCGGCCTGCTGCTGTTCCTTCGATTTAAACTTAATACGCCCGAGCTTCGTTACCCCTTCAACAAGCAGAGCCACCTCGTGGCCAAATTCTTTTTCTATCTGTTCGCTCGTTACTTCCGTATCTTCTACCACGTCATGCAAAAATGCGGCAGCGACAGTTACGGCATCCATTTGGAGATTAATCAAAATCCCGGCGACTGCAATGGGATGAATAATGTACGGTTCTCCGGATTTGCGGACCTGCCCGCCATGGGCATCCTTGGCAAACTCGTAGGCACGGACGAGAAACTCGATATCTTTATCGGGTAAATATTTCTCAGCTTGATCTATGACATTATCGACAGCGGTTTCTATCGCCGTTTCGGTACTCATTATAAGCAATCTCCTTTACCACACCCTTGGATATTATTCTTTATTATCATTGAATTACCTGGGAAAGTAAAGAGGATGCCTCCCGAGATATAGAAAAACCAGCAGCTTTTTTAAGGAACCTGCTGGTTTCGATTGCGCTTATCCAACCGGATGTGTGTTAATATTTTACAAGGGAAAAAATATCGTATTCGTTTCCCACTCGCTTCCGGCCGTCAAGGTAGGTAAGCTCGATAAGGAAAGCGAGACCAACAATTTCTCCGCCCAGTTGTTTGACAAGATTAATCGTCGTTTCGATCGTGCCGCCAGTTGCGAGTAAGTCGTCAGCAACTAATACACGCTGTCCCGGCTGAATGGCGTCTTTATGCATCGCAAGCGCATCATTTCCGTATTCGAGACTGTATGAAGCCTGAATGGTTTCACATGGAAGCTTTCCTTTCTTACGGACCGGAACGAAGCCGGCATTCAATTCAAGAGCAAGTGGGCACCCTACTACGAAGCCGCGGGCTTCCGGGCCAACAACCATATCCACATGTTTATCTCTGGCGAAATCCGCTAATTGCTGGATTGCCGCTTTATAAGCTGCCCCGTCTTTCAGCAGAGTAGTAATATCTTTAAAACGGATTCCTTCTTGCGGATAATCCTCGATAACGCGTATTTTTTCTTTAAAATCCATGGACAATTTCCTCCTCGGCTGTCGGATGGTGACAGCACTGTTTAATAAAGTGACTTAATGAAGAGGGGGGCGAATACAGCAATTCCGTTTCCAGTTCCAATGCTTTCCTCTTCTCCTGGTAAATAATGGACTCGGTTAAATCCTTCTTCATTGGATTTTCTACAAGAGTATACACACCGTCTAGTTTATGCAAAAATCCAAGATCATGAAAAACGTCCAGTATGAAAGAAACGGACGACGGGGTAAGTAAGGTTGCTTTGGCAAGCAAGGGGATATCCTGCGTACGTACTTTCTTGCTTCGTATGATCCCTTTATAGACTTCTTTAAAGTGATCCCTCGTCGGGAGAGATGACAGCGAGCCCGGTTCTTCCCCAAACAAACAATAAATTCGCTCCACGCCCGTATAAGGCGAGAGGTAATCGTGCAGGTTTTGTAAAGAATGCGGCAAATCGTACAGGACGAGGCGGCGAACATGGGAAACATCGGCTTCAATGGGGGCTGCCATTACTTCAAAACCACCCCGGTTTTGTCGCGACATTAACAAGGACTGGTGATTTTTCCTGCGAAATACAAGGATATGTACCGTTTCGTCCGCATCAAGCTGAGCCAGGCGTTCTTCTTTATTACGGGCGCCCCGCCAGTCAAATACCTGCAGGCCGGGAATGGCAATATCTTTAATAGTAAACTGCGCCCGCCGATTATTATTCCACTCATTTACATGCAGTTCACCGACGATATTTGCTTCTGCACTACTTGATAGGTTTGGCACGACTTCTGCAAGTTTAAACCCAATGCCGTCAAGAATATGTTCACCCTGCCGCAGCTGGCATTTCAAATGGGTTTGTTCCTGACCGATCGTTCGAATATCGCCTAGCTCCACCTTCTCTATTAAAATGCGCGGACTTGGATTTCCCATCCCGAAAGGGGCCAACTGCTCCAATTCATCAACCGTTTGCAGCGTCGCATCTTCCAGCGTGCAGACCGCATCCACGCGGGTGACCGGAATATAATCTTCTGGCGTCAGCCATTCCCGCGCGATATTGTTTAGACGCCAGCGTAAATCATTCACATGCTCCAGCGCAAGGCTCATCCCGGCGGCCATTGTATGGCCTCCAAAGTGAGGCAGAATATCACGGCAGGTGGTCAACGCTTCATAAATATTAAAACCGGCAATACTGCGTGCTGAACCTTTCGCCTTGGTCCCGTCTTCGGAAATACTCAACACGATCGCGGGACGATAGAACTTTTCGACAAGACGGGAGGCGACAATTCCGATGACCCCTTCGTTCCAGCCTTCTTTGGCAACGACAAGTACATTCGTTTCATCCTCAGGCATGGCCAAGACCAGTTCCTCGGCTTCGGCCGCTATCTTCTGAACAAGCGCCTGCCTCTCCGTATTTAATTCATCAAGCTCCCGCGCATACTCTTCCGCTTCTTCCTCCTTGTTCGTAACAAGCAGTTTCACCGCCCGGTCCGCGGTCTCAAGCCTGCCTGTCGCGTTAATGCGCGGTCCCATACCAAACCCGATATGATAAGCCGTGGCTCTGCCGTCGATGCCGCATACTTTTTTTAAGGCTTTAATGCCGGGATTTGCCGTACGGTCAATCGCCTGCAGGCCGTGTTTGGCAAGCAAGCGGTTCTCATCAACGAGAGGAACCAGATCGGCAATGGTTCCAATTGCGGCGATATCGAGCAGATGATGCGGAAATTCCCCGAGCAGCGCATGCGCAAATTTGAACGCGACACCTGCGCCCGCCAGCATGTCAAATGGATAGGTACAGCCGGGTTTTTTAGGATTAATCACGGCGTAAGCATCAGGAATTTGGCTTGGGGGCTCATGGTGGTCGGTGATAATAATATCAAGCCCCCATTCTTTCCCCTTCTCCACTTCATGAATCGCGCTGATTCCGGTATCAACGGTAATCACGAGTGAAAACCCCTTGTCCGCTGCCCGTGCGAGGGCTTCTTTATTTAACCCGTAGCCCTCTGTAAAACGGTTTGGAATATAGTATTGAAACGATGCCCCCGCCTGGCGCATCGTGTGAACCATGATGCTGGTGCTTGTCACGCCGTCCGCGTCATAATCCCCATAAATTAAAATCGGCTCCCCTGTTTCAATCGCTTCCTTTGTCCGGGTAATGGCTTTCTCCATTCCATCAAGTAAAAATGGGTCATAGAAATCACTAATCCCGCCGCGCAGGAATTTTTCTGCTTTCGCAGCGGTATCGAGTCCCCTGCCTACCAAAAGACGGGCAACCAGGGGAGAAATATGTAACTGATGCTGCAGTTCTTCTACAGATCTATCATCTATGTCTTCAATCTGCCAGCGTGTTTTTGATTGTAACACCCGGTTTCACCTCTCTCTAACACTCGTTTATTATACTAGAGAGTAGAAAAGTGGGGCAAGCAGGAAAGGAAGGGGATTGGCCTGAAACATCCGGGTAACTCGAAGATGGAGACAATTGTCGGTCTGATCGACCTTCCGGCCACACGCTCCACATTGAAAAAGCAACGTTCGGCACACTCCCGCGAGTTTTTCTCGGGTGACCAATGGAAGGAAAGTATATGTTGCTTTAACACTGTAAAGCAACATATACTTTCCTTAACGGTAAAAAAGGCTGTTGACATTCACTATGCCAACAGCCTTTGGTGTTACTATTTACTATAAAACCACTACCCTAATATTACTACTCTCTTTACGCCTGTTTGGACGGGGCCAGTTTCTTCTTTTTGATCTCGTTTTCTTTCAACTGCACCCAGATTTGGCTGGCGATAAAGATAGAAGAATAGGCACCGAATGTGAGGCCGATGAGAAGGGCCAGCATAAAGTTTCGAATGCTTTCGCCGCCGAAAATATAGAGGGCAAGCGCGGTAATCAGTACGGTGATAACCGTGTTGATCGAGCGCACGATTGTTGAACGGATACTCTTGTTTACGAGATCCTCGACATCCTGGGTCGTTTTAAGTTTCGTATGCTTCAAGTTGTCACGGATGCGGTCAAAAATGATAATATTATCATGGATCGAATACCCGACAATCGTTAGAATGGCCGCAATAAATGGCAGATCCACTTCAATCCGGAATAAACTGAACATCGTCAGCACAAGAAACACGTCATGGAACAGAGCCAGTATCCCGGAGATAGCAAATTTAAATTCAAAACGAATCGTAATGTAGATAACAATCCCAACGGAAGCAATCAGCACAGAATACAGGGCGGACTTTGCCAACTCCTGGGACACCATTGGGTTCACGGTACTTTCCGTTAAGTCTACATTATTGCCGTATTTACTTTTCATTTCATTCGTCAGCTTCGCGTATTGATCTTTCGTAATCGTTTCGGGAAACTGGATGACAGCCAGGTCTTTCTTATCGCCCGCGGTTGTTACACTACCGGGATTAAGACCGATTTTCGTCACGGTCTGGGCGACCTCGTTTTCCGAAAACGTCTTTCCGATCGCAACCTGTACCCGCGAACCGCTCTTGAAATCAACGCCAAGGTTCAATCCCATACTTAGCAGAGAGATAATTCCCGCGATGATCAGAATACCGGAAAAAAGAAAATAGTATTTCCGGTGTTTCACATAATCAAATTTAGAGGTCACGGATATCACGCTCCTTTACACCGAAGAACCACGGTTTATTAAACGCGTTGGAGCGCACGGCAAGATTCAGCATGAACCTTGAGCCAACAACGGCTGTAATTAAGCTGACCACAATACCGAGAATCAGCGTCGTGGCAAACCCGCGAATCGAACTGGAACCAAAGTAGTAAAGAACCATAGCCCCAATGATACTTGTTACGTTCGCATCCAGAATCGTGCTTAACGAACGCTGTGATCCGGCTCGCATCGCCGACAAAATCGTCTTCCCGCTCCGCATCTCTTCCTTAATCCGCTCATACATAATAATATTGGCGTCAACAGCCATCCCGACCCCGAGAATAAACGCCGCGATCCCCGGCAGGGTAAGGGTGGCGTGCATAAGATTCTGCAGCAGCATAAGAAGATAGATGTAAGCAACAAGTGTAACGCATGCGACAACACCCGGCATACGATAGAAGAAAATCATAAACAGGAAGACGATCACCGTTCCAATGATACCGGCTTTTACACCTGCATCAAGCGCTTCCTGTCCCAACTTCGCGCCTACGCTCGTCGAGAAAATTTCTTTCAACTGTACCGGCAGGGCACCCGCGTTCAGCATCGCGGCAAGGTTTTTTGCATCCTCAACAGAAGGCTGCCCATCAATTTGCGCATTTCCTGCCGGGATAACCTGATTTATTGTCGGTGCTTCTAACAACTTATCGTCAAGAAAAATCCCAACCCGCTGGTTTAGATACTTCCGGGTAATATCCGCAAACTTGGCCGGGTCTTTAAATTTCAATGTAACAACCGGCTGCTGGGTATTTTGGTCGAAGGACACCCCCGCTCCGTCTGGCGCAAGATCCCGACCATCCATTAAAACGGTCTTCCCGTCAGGACTACGGAACGTTAACCTCGCCGGTTTACCGATCAGGTTCCGTGCTTTTTCCTGATTATACGCGCCGGCAATCCGCACACGAATCCGGTTCGTGCCTTCTACCTGGATTTCAGGCTCGGACACACCAAATGCGTTAATCCGTTTTTCAAGGGCGCTTACCGTCGCGTTCAGCGTCTGGCTTGTCAGCTTGTCTCCCTTGTCCAGCGGTGACGCTTCATATAGAATTTCAAATCCACCCCGCAGGTCAAGACCAAGCGTGGTACTTTTCGCTACTTTTAGTCCCGTCGCCCCCACTATTCCAAAGACAATGACTGTGACGAGAAGAAAGGTAACGATTTTACTCCATTTAATCATGTACCGTACTTCCTCCTTTAACATAACTAAAAGCCAGTTGACCGCCGAACCGCGCAGCTGCATGGCTTCTACTCTCTACATCGTTTGACTATCTACTTTTTCATAAATGGACTTCCCTATTATACAACAAAATTCACCCTTGCTCCAAAACTATCTTTTACCTCTATTTATCTTTTTCACCAAATAAATCCCCTTTGTATGCCTGAATGGTCAACCAGTTCATCCATCTGTCCGGCTTCAGGGAAAGGATGTCATTCGTTAAACGGTGTAATGGCGGCAGTTCCTTATATTTCCGTGATACACAGTCCCAGATGTCTTCTGCATCCGCCCCCTCATATCCGAGCATGGAAAACTCACTCGCTTTAATCCGGCACAAATAATCAATCTCTTGCTGTAGAGCCCCTTTTTCCATCCCTTACACCATCCTTTTTTTCAAGTATTCTTCTGGCATGTTTGGAAGTAGTACATGCATATGCTACATAAAAAGAGTAAAAGAGGGGACACAAAAGCTGATGAGTAAATCATTTATTCAAGGTACGCTTGTACTCGTCTCAGCCGGCCTTATCGTAAAAATACTTGGGTTTATAAATAGAATCATGCTCGCCCGTATCATTGGCGCCGAAGGACTTGGCCTCTACCAAATGGCTGTTCCAACCCTTATTCTTATTATCTCGCTGTCCACGTTCGGCTTGAATGTTTCGATTTCAAAAATGGTCGCGGAAGCGGAAGCCCGCAATGATAAGGAGAAAATTCGTGCGATTTTACAAATTTCTCTGCTCATTGTATCCGCGCTTAGCCTGGTGTTTACCACACTTATGATCGGAGGAGCCTCCGTCATTTCCAAAATATTCTTAACGGACGAGAGAGCCTACTATTCCCTGATTGCCATCGCCCCTATCGTACCGATCGTCGCTGTTTCCTCCGTACTGCGCGGATATTTTCAGGGCAAACAGAATATGATACCACCGGCAAGTTCACAGGTGGTCGAGCAAATTGTCCGTATGTTTACCGTGATCTTATTTGCGAGGTGGCTGATGCCCAGAGGAGTGGAATATGCGGCAGCCGGAGCGATGGCAGGCGTCGTAATCGGCGAAGCGATGGGTATGCTGAGCCTGTTTCTTCAATTTCGCAGGCAGCGCATCCCCGCCCTATTCAAGAAAAGAAATATTACAACAATTATTTCCGGCAACCGTGACACGCTGCGTGGGCTGCTCGATATTTCACTGCCGGTTACAGGGAGCCGCATCGTCGGTTCGATTACATTTTTTATCGAGCCGATTGTTGTGGCCCAGAGCCTCGCGTTTGCAGGCATTACGGCAGGTTCGGCCACCAGCTTTTACGGGGAACTCGCCGGAATGGCAATTCCACTGCTGATTTTTCCAACGTTTATTACGTATTCGCTTTCCGTTTCCCTCGTTCCTGCCGTAGCCGAAGCAGCGGCACAGAAAAACCATGCGCTCGTGTTTCGCCGGATTTACCAGTCTATCCGCATCGCGCTCGTAATAGGAGCTCCGTTCGCGGCGCTGTTGTATGTTTTCGCCGAGCCGCTTTCCAACATTTTATATCACGATAACAATGTAGGCCGGTTTCTTAAAATGATGGCACCGTATTCCCTGTTTCTCTACTTCCAGGGACCTCTGCAAGCCGCACTGCAAGGGCTGAATTATGCAAATGCAGCGATGCGCAACACCATTATTGGTGCGATCTTAAAAACAACCGCCATCCTCCTTCTCGCCTCGCGCCCGGAATTCGGGGTAGATGGGGTTGTTCTCTCTGTCAATATCAGCATTCTGTCCGTGACGCTGCTGCATTTCTTCAGCATCAGTAAAATCATCGGGTTTACTATACAATTCCAGGATTTTATTAAAGTCCTTGTAAGCGTACTCCCGTCCAGCTATATGGCGCTGTACCTTTCCAGGTACTGGTCGAACAGCATGGCGTTGGGAACCGCAATCATATTCGGTTCATGCCTTTCCTTTCTGATTTACTCCGCGCTACTCGTGTGGTTAAAAGTTCTCGGTCGCCAGGATGTCCAGCGAATCCCCTGGATCGGCAAATCGCTCGCCCCTTATTTCCCGAAACGGTAAGCCGGGTACGTGCAAATCAACCGCGCTGCACGCTGCGCTCCACACAATGGGCAGCGGTCATGCGCGCGGTCACAACCAGCGTTTCTTCTTAAAATACAGCAGCATGAAGAAAGTCAGACCTGCTAAAAACGCCACAATGAGCCAAAAACTGTGAATCCACCTCTGGCCGGGAATGGGCACATTCATCCCCAATAAACCGGTAATGAACGTCAATGGCATCATAATCGTTGATATAATGGTAAGCACGCGCATCGTTTCCGTTGTCTTCGCGCTCACGATCGAATAATACGTTTCAAGCGCCCCGTTTACAAGGTCGCGGAACGTTTCGGTTGAATCCGCGATTCGCTCTAAATGGTCAACGAGGTCAATAAAAAACGGAACATTTTCTTCCCGGATATCGAAAGACATGCGCCCGTTGATATTGGCAAAAATCCGCTTCTGCGGCATGATTACGCGCCTGACCAGAATAATCGTTCTCTTTAAGGCCAGGAACTCCTCCGTAATCTCCTCAACCTGGTGCTCATAAATTTCGTCTTCCAGTTCGTCAATCCGGACGCTAATGCGATCCATAATCGGAAAGTATTCATCGGTGATTCCGTCGACAATCGAGTAAAGCAGAAAGTCCGGCCCTTTATTCATGTATAATTTACTGCGCAAACTGGTGGCCGCAATTCTCCCCAGCGTCGGCATTTGTTTGCGATGGATGGTGACGATATAATTCGGTCCAAGAAATACATTCAGTTCAAGCGTTGTAATCTCCGTATCGCTTTCCTCGTTATAACGAAGGGCGTGAAACACGAAGAAAAAATAATCCTCATAATCATCAACCTTGGCGCGCGGGCTGACGTGAAGGCAATCTTCAATCGCCAGCGGGTGGAAATTGAAAATTTTTGCCACGTATTGCAATTCTTCATTTCCCACATCGTATAAATCAATCCATAGCAAATCTTCGGGAGAACGTAAAAATTCATTCACCTGATCCAGATCCACGTCATGGTGCATAGTTTGTTCTGAATGGTTATAAAAATATGATTTAATCATCGTTCCACACCTCCCGAATATCCCCGTTACCCTTGATTATAGCCGAAAAAAGAGCAGGAGTTTTCACCTGCCCTTTCATCATACGGGAAATTTATGCGGCTTTCAAATAAAATTCTGGTTAAAAATCAGTCAACGTGATCGATGCCAAGTTTTTTTGCCACATACGCGGTCGTGCTTGCCTGCAGCAGAATCGTTAGCAAAATCGCAAGGAATGTCACAGAAGCGATCATATCCGCATGTGGCACGCCCATCCCCACGACCATACCTGAAAGGGCAGCGGGAATCACACCCGTTTCCCTAACCCAGCACATAAAGAGCATTTCACGAAAGGTCCAGCGGGCCTTGCGATCAGGCAGAGCACAGAGAAATACCGACAGCGGGCGGGCCACCAGCATGAACACAACAATGACAAGAAGCCCGCCGCCCAAATACTTTAGTATCGAAGCAAAATTCACCTGACTGCCTAACAGAACAAAAATCAACATGCGCATAAGCACCGTGATGTTATCCGTGAAATGGTTCATCTCCATTTTTTTATCGTCCATGTGGAGACCGAATATATGCGAATTCCCCCAAATAAGGCCTGCAACAAACGCGGCCATAAATCCGCTTAAGTGGAGTTCATCCCCTATCAGATAAGACAATAAGGCGGTCACGATCATTGCGATCGTTGTGTAATCTTTCAAAAATCCGAGCGACACGTGAGAAACCACATAGGCGACGACATAGCCAATCACGGCACCGACAATGATTCCACCGATGGATACTTTCAAAAAGTCCAAGATGCCCCCGGCTATCGAGACGCGTTGTGCCCCTGTCACGATAGCTAAAACCGAAAAAGTAAGAATGGACCCGACGGCATCATTAAAAGCGGATTCACTTTCTACCGTTTCCCGTACTTTCGGCCTGATTTTCACCTGTTTAAATACAGGAATAAGAGTAGCAGGGTCCGTGGAGGCAATAATCGCTGCCAGCAGAAAGGCATAGGCGAGCGGAATATGCAGAATGAACGCAGCGGTGTATCCGACCACGACAGCGGAGATTAACACGCCAACCACACTCAATAATGCCACCGTTGGCCATACCCGGCGCAGCGTGCGTAAACCGATATTTCTTCCTCCGTCAAATAAAATTAAAGTTGCCCCGAGCACGAGAATAAACTGGTTAGTAAAGGAACGGCTCGTTTCTGAAAGCAAATTCAACCCGGGACCAAGTATAATACCAAATACGAGAAACAGGGCCACATCGGGCAGCTTAAGCGAATTCGCAATTTTACCGGACACCATCCCTGTGGCAAAAATCAGAATCAGAATATACAGAATATAATGAATTGATAATGTAATCTGTTCCATAATCTAGCACCCTTCCCTGAGCTGCACGAAGATTTTTTACCGGCTACAAAATCCCTTCCAAAACATTTACAAAGCGCCCACCGCTTCCGTCCACCATTAGAGGAATAAACAACCCTTTTCGCTCATAGATTGTACAAAAAGTGAGGTGAGCATTAGAAATGGTTAAAATGGAACGGATCACCCTCCCCATTCTTTCCGGAGTTTTATATTCCACGGTGATTGTAGTCATAGGCGCCTTAGTCACTTCCCTCATCCTGGCCTTTTCTTCTCTAAAAGAAGCTTCCCTTCCTTCCTTTGTTTATAGCATCAATTCGCTGGCTTTATTTGTAGGAGGCTTCGTCTCCGGAAAAAAAGGAGGGGAAAAGGGCTGGTATTACGGAGGGATGACAGGAATCGCTTTTTACACACTCATCCTTCTATTCAGCTTTCTCGGTTTTAATACAGAGATTGGCATCAGCCGTCTGTACCACGCTATCCTTGCCTTTATTATCTCATCATTCGGTGGCATCATAGGGGTTAATGTAGCGAGAAAGTAAAAAAGTAAAAGCCCGCTTGCCGATAACCGTCAAGCAGGCTTTTTTCATTACTTTGCCTTTTCACTTTCCTTTTCGCTTACAACAGGCTTTTCTCCTGCAACCGCGTTGACGGCGGCTTTATCGAACGTCAATTTTTGACCTCCGGCGTTAACAACAATCGTGTTGTTCTCCTCATTAATTAGATCAATCGTACCATGAAGCCCGCCGATTGTTACAATCTTGTCCCCTTTTTTTAAAGCGCTCAGCATGGCGTTTCTTTGTTTCGATCGCTTTTGCTGCGGCCGAATCAGAAGGAAGTAGAAAATCACGAACATTAAAAGTAATGGAAGAAGTTGTCCTATTGATGCATTCATTGCGTTAGCCCCCTGCTATATTGTATTTACTATCACTATATTCAAAAACCTCTTGCTTCATTCACCCCATACCGGGCAAAAAATTCATCCCGGAAATCACCTAAGCGATCTTCCATAATGGCTTCACGCACTTGCTTCATCAATTTTAGCAGAAAATAGAGATTATGGTAAGTAGTTAAGCGTATTCCGAAAATCTCTTCACATTTAATCAAGTGGCGAATGTATGCCCTGGTGAAGTTTCGGCAAGTGTAACAGTCGCAATTATGATCAAGCGGTGTAAAATCACGGGCATAGATTGCATTGCGAATCACAAGCCGTCCATGGCTGGTCATACAGGTGCCATTGCGCGCAATACGTGTCGGCAGCACGCAGTCAAACATATCGATTCCCCTTATTGCACCTTCAATAAGTGCGTCCGGCGAACCTACCCCCATCAGGTAACGGGGTTTATTCTCAGGAAGCAGCGGCACGGTATAATCAAGCACTTCATACATAAGGGAGTGAGGTTCCCCTACACTTAATCCGCCAATCGCATACCCCGGAAAATCGAGCGAAGTAATCTCCCTCGCACTCTGTTCCCGCAGTTCCCGGTACACCCCTCCCTGTACAATGCCAAAGAGCGCCTGAGTATGCGGGCGTTCATGCGCCTTCAGGCAGCGTTCAGCCCAGCGGGTTGTGCGTTCCATCGACGGTCTAACGTAATCCGGGTCTGCCGGATACGGTGCGCATTCGTCAAAAGCCATAATAATATCGGCGCCGAGTGCGTTTTGAATTTCCATCGCCTTCTCGGGGCTGATAAAAAGCTTCTCCCCGCTTAAGTGCGAACGAAAAGCGACGCCCTGCTCGTCGATTTCGCGCAGATTACTTAAGCTGAACACTTGAAATCCGCCGCTATCCGTTAAAATCGCCCGGTCCCAATTCATAAAACCGTGCAGTCCCCCCGCTTCTTCCACGATTTCGTGTCCCGGACGCAAAAAAAGGTGATATGTGTTGCTCAGGATAATTTGGGCTTCCATATCTTTCAGTTCTTCCGGGCTCATCGTTTTGACCGTGGCAAGCGTGCCTACGGGCATGAAAATCGGTGTATCAATTGTGCCATGCGGCGTATGAAGTTTGCCCACCCGGGCTCCTGTCTGTTTGCATTTTTTTATTAATTCATAGCGAACCGCCAAATTGTTATCCTCCTGATTACAATATGTATAAAGCTGTAGATGGATAGTCAGAGTGAAGTCCGTACGACTAAGAAATGATAAGCATGGCATCTCCAAAACTGAAAAAGCGATACTTACGTTCCACAGCCTCTTCATACGCATGAAGAACTGATTCTCTGCCCGCCAGTGCACTGACCAGCATAACCAGCGTGGACTTTGGAAGGTGAAAATTTGTCAGCAGGCCGTCCAACACACTGAATGTATAACCAGGGTATATGAAGATGCTCGTCCAGCCTTCATCCGCCTGGAGGATACCGTTATATTTTTTGCCGATCGTTTCAATCGTCCGGCACGAGGTTGTCCCCACTGCAATCACCCGGCCGCCCCGCTTCTTAGTTTCGTTAATAAGCCGTGCGTTCTCTTCATCTAACCGGTAAAACTCGCTGTGCATTGTATGGTCCTCAATTGTATCCACCGAAACCGGGCGAAACGTACCAAGACCGACATGCAGCGTAACAAATGCAATGGTTACGCCCATCCCCCGCAGTTGTTCGAGGTATTCGGTCGTAAAATGAAGACCTGCTGTCGGTGCGGCAGCAGACCCGCTATGTTTCGCGTAGACTGTCTGGTAACGCTCCCTGTCTGCCAATTGTTCCTTAATATATGGCGGTAGAGGCATCTCTCCCAGCCGGTCAAGCAATTCGTTAAAAATTCCTTCGTATTCAAACTGCAGAACCCTGCCGCCTACCTCCGTTTCAAACAGACATTCCGCGGCAAGCATTCCATCGCCAAACACAATCCGGGTACCCGCCTTAACACGTTTACCGGGCTTGACCAGTGTTTCCCAGCGGTCTGAACCGAGCGGCTTTAACAACAGCACTTCGATATGGGCTCCGGTCCCTTCTTTCACGCCAAAAAGCCGGGCAGGAATGACCCTTGTATCATTTAATACAAGGGTATCGCCGGCTTTCAAATAATGTTTCAGATCGGTAAATTGTTTATGTTCGATATGCCCGGTTTCCTTATCCAGCACCAGCAACCGTGACTCTGTACGATTGGGCAGCGGATTCTGGGCGATTAACGATTCAGGCAAATAAAAGTCATAATCTTTTACATCCACGGCTAATCCCTCTGCTTATTATTCTTTTGAAACGTTATCTATGATAACGATTTTTCTATGAACTTGCAAGGAAGTGCGAATATAGCCGTTCTGCTAATTTCCGTCATTCTGCGTCAACACTGCCCCTTGGTAATAAAAATCCAGAATTTCCGCAAAGGTTTTTCCTTCCTTGGCCATTTCCCTCGCACCCCATTGGCTCATCCCAACACCGTGCCCCCATCCGTTCCCTGTGAAGGTGACAGAGGCAATCGTGCCTGCTGACGCCTGCTGGCCGGACAAGGAAGCTTGTCCGGTTGCCCCTTGAATAACAGTTTTTCCCGGAGCTACCGGTTTCACACCTGTTGCCGTTTGAACAGACAAACCAAGCAGGTTTTTCTTCTCGGCAGTCTGACCGAGTACAGTAACCGTGCTGTTCGGATCCGGGTTTGAAGCTGCATTTCCTGTGGTATTAAGTTTTATGGTATACATCGCGCTTTTCAGGCCGAGAACCGTGCGGGCTCTTTCTTTTGATAGATGCTGGGTGCCTTTATCCCCCTGAATAACTAAATCCGCAATCCGGTGAGAAGGATATACCGCTGCAAGCTGAATGCTCTTAACAGTTCCTACCCCCATGCCGGCAGCCGCCAGTTTTTTTTCAATATCACCAATCGTGTACGTTTCCTGCCATCCAATATGCGGTGATATTTTAGCATCATAGGGATCCGGCTTCTCTGTCAGATAGGGATAAGCCCCTCCACTCCACACGTTTTCCGAAGACTCCGTATAACCGCCGTCGCTCGAACTGTAAAGGGCTGAAATTAACTGGCCATTATACGTAAGCACTTCACCCTTGGTGCCTTCCACGGCCTGAGTCGCATTGTCGCCCTCTATATTTACGCCTCGATAAGCCTGGTATTTAACCGTATCGTTAATGTAGCCGTTCGCATTCAATGATTGCATGGATTTCATTACATACGTACGCGCGGCTACCGCCTGTGCTTTTAACGCTTCCATTTCCCATGAATCGCTCATTTCCATAGGAACAACACCTTTTAAATAGTTATCCACGCTAAGCTCGTTAATCGGAATGATACAGGATTGGCCGTTTTTCACACCCAGCCTGAATTCCATACTCTCCCTGTATTTATTGGAAGATTTATCGCCATCCAATTCTACCATATTGTCATCAACAGCGCTGTTTGCTGGTGTCAGCACAATAGAAGTCTTACCCTGTATGATAGGATTCAGGCTATCGCCATTAATCTGGTATAAGTTTAGCACTCCGCTCTCAAGAGAGACGACATATTTCTGACCGGCAGCAATTGGCGTACCTTCGGCCAAATAATCCTCTGTTACCGAAAAATTAATACTGGACAGAGTTCCTGCATCGGTGCTAAAAGGTGACGTAATCTCAACCTTTACCTGCTGCTCTTCGGCGTGTGCAAAACTAGCAAACGGAAAAATCAAACAAACACTTAGGAGGCCCCCAAAAATTCGTGCGGCTTTCATCCGTGCATCCCCTTCTCCTTTGTAATCAACATTACGTTATGTACATTCTACCAGAAATCTATCTACTATTTTCCAACAATAATAATATATACGGAAAAACAGGAGGAAGGTTGCTATATATATTTATTTTTCTCTGCTACTAAAGATATATCCAGATGTTTTCGAACGTTCATTCGTTTGTAATGTGAAAATTCTCAAATTAAATGATAGATTCATGCGAAGGACAAAGGAGAGGAAGCGTAATCGTCACGATCGTTCCGAGGTAACAGTTGCTTTCAATTTGGATAAATCCGCCATGCATCTTAACGATTTTTTGCGCGATAGAAAGCCCGAGCCCTATATCCAAAGGTTTGGTTGTAAAAAAGAGGTCTGATGTGTGCGCAAGCAAGGAAGGCGGCATTCCCTTTCCATTATCTTTAAAAATAATTTGAATCTGTTCCCCCTTGAGGGCTGATTTTATTGTGATGTTCATATCCGCGCGCTCTTTTGCTTCCACGGAATTCGTAAAAAGGGCCAGGAGAACTCTGAGAAACCGTTCCGGGTCTACCTCTATGGCAACCGTATCTAACTCCGGGGACAAGTCTAAGATGGTTTGTATTTGATGAGCAGATAATTGATGGGAAATAGTCTTGTAAAATTCTCTGAGTAAAGCGTTCATAAACACACGCTCTTTTTTGAGTAAAATAGGCGTTGAAACAAGCAAAAAGTCACTGATTACGCGATTGACGCTGTCCAGTTCAGGAATGAGGATGGTTTCGAAAATATGAGCGATATCCGGTCCGACCTGCCCTGAAAGATACTGGAGGTAGCCGCGAACCGTCATGAGCGGATTCCGGACTTCATGGGCAAAGCGGGCTGCCACCCTCCCGACCAGGAATAATGCTTCCGCTTCTGCTCCCCTCTCTTCTCCACTTATCTCCCCATATTTCTCCGTCTCTTCGAATAAAAAATTCCAGTTAAAGTCCAGCGTTTTTGCGATCCGCCGGGCTACGTCTACGCTTGGCGTTCTTTTTCCATTTTCGATCTGGGTATAATACGCTCTTTTTATGTTTGAAAATGCAGCAACCTGTTCCTGTGTATATCTTTTACCTTCTCTCATTTTAACCAGCCATCTCCTTGGAGCCATCCCATCGCCCCCTTTGATGTAGCGTTGCGCTACTTTTAAGCCTAATATTATCTTAAATAGAATAATATGTCAATCATCATGTATCTTATCGCTACAATTATTCTTATGTAGCTCACTGCTACAGTATAATTAACCCATACGAGATAAGGATGGGGTTGCTGTGTTAGGCGACAAGTTAAAAGAACTTCGTCAGAAAATGAAATTAACACAAGAAGAAGTAGCTAAAATCCTCAATATTTCACGTGGAACGTACGCACATTATGAAATAAATAAAAGGCAGCCGGATTTTACAACACTTCAAAAGTTTGCTGATTTTTTCAATGTTTCTACGGATTATCTGCTGGGCCGGACAAGTGAAGCTTCCTCCGTGCCTGAAATTTTAAAGGATCCGTCGATAAACATCGCCTTCTACGAGGGCTATCAGGACCTTTCCCCAAGAGAACAGGAGTTAGTCAAAGAACAGGTCCGCAATACAATCGAAATGCTAAAAAAACTAAAACAGGAACAAAAAGAAGAGTAACCCCTTTGCTATTCTACAAGCCATAAGGGGTTACTCCTTTTTTAGGCTGCTATCGGCCCTAGAAAACGTCAAAATTTATAAACCATATAGAATCCATATATAATTGCTACCGATTGACGATGAAACAAACTCGAGAAACTTAGTTGTTCTTAATTTGAAAGATTTCGCGGTCATGTTCGCCTATTTTGGCATCATAGAAGCGCAGCGCCTTTGTCAAATCCTGAACGTCCTTTTTCGTTTCATAAATATCCTTCATACAAGTTTTTACGTCATCTCTGAGGTCTCGTATTTCAGCTTTTATCTCGGTAAAACTACTCTCCATGCTAACCACTTTTTCGAGTAAAAGCTGCATTAACTTATTCGTATCCATCCGCGAATCCCCCCGTATCATCCTATTGCTATCATTGTAGCAAAAACCACGGTAGATTTCTTTATTTTTGTCGTTAGCTCCCAGCAGACCGTTTGAGAATCCGCTTTTCTACAATGGATAATAATAAGCTAACTGCAAGAGTTGAGTCACTAAGATTTTCCCTTAACTATGATTGAGATAAATGAGGCTAAAAATATTGAGACACTTATGCTCAACATAAAAGCATATCCATTAAAATAAAGGCTATTCTTATGAACGTCCATCCACCAGTTGAACCATTGATTAGTACCTTCTGTATCCGGTACTAATTTTATAACTCTTTTTGAAAAACTTGTTTCTAAGTAAAGGAACGATAAAGTTGATAGCAAAGAGAGGAAAAATACGTATAGTGTAAACCGATAACTGTGGAAACGAAAATATCTTATTCCTTTTAAGACAAAAAGGACATGATAAAGAAGAAACAATATCGCTAATGGAATCATCACAATCAGACCCGGATTGCCGTTTCCCGGATTCATATCCGGGGGGAATGTCAAAAATTTATAAACCATATAGAATCCATAGCCGTGGAACGCAAATAGAAACAGCAATAGATAATTTTCAAGTTCATATACATTACCGTTCGCGAAATGCAGCTTGTATAACCAAACAGTAGCCATTATCGCAAGCAAAAAGAGAAGAAATGAAACCAATAAAATAATATCGCTCATATTTCCCCCTGAAAAGATTTGATAATACTAGGATATGATTAAGCTGAAGGATTTACCATTTAATTATAAAGTAAAACCACTCTTTTTCTTTCGAGTGGTTTTACTTCTAGTTACCTTTCATTTAACTTCCAGGAATAACAAACATCAACGTATGATTACCAATGCTATCATAATCCTGCCAAGCATCACTACCCCACGTGTTTACGTGATAAGATTTGGAACCTGTAGAACTTTGATAGTAACCTCTACACGTTACGATATGCCAGCTATATGGTTTAGAATTAAGAGGAAAAAACATACCAAATGGGTGACCAGCATTAATTTGATTTACCATATACCCCCAAAACGTACTACCTAAGGAAGCGTCATAGGTATAATTTTGCGTTGTAAAGCGATAACCGCTATGTGAGTTAGCATGGGTTTTCATACCCTGTGCCCACGCGCTTGGATCAGTACCAATAATAGAAGTTTGTAAATCACCAAACATGTGATTCATTAGATTGATTCCATTTGTACGATCATTGTCACTTTGAAGATTAGTATACCCTCTTTCATCCCAATAGTTTAATATATTTGCTGCTGCGGCCGGTCCGCATCCGGTATTATTATTTTGAGAATATGCCTGATTATATGATCTTACGCTCAAATCTTTATTAGTATAAACATCCATGGGGCTGATAACACTTTGAGGTTTGGTAATTTTTGATTCAAGAAATCCAGCCCATTTTTCTTTTGCTTTCTTTTTGTTTTCTACACTTATTTTCAAGTCGGAAAATTGGTCCATTTCAAATTGGCCTTGAAGATGATAAATGGACTTCCCAATCACTTTCCCTTTGTCCAGAATGTCAATTTGAACTCCTAAATTCATGGGACCCCCATACAAATACTTAATACCGTCAATGTGCTTATCGCTGCCGACTTTTTTCTTTGCCATTTCTTTTATCATATCTATATTATCTGTTGGTGCTTTACCCGCACCCACTGTAATAATAGGGCTAACATCTTGAGTTGCACCAGCAATAATATAACCTATTTCTTTTGATCCTTGATAAACCTTTAATTGATAGACGATTTGATTGCCATCAATATAGAGTAAAAAGGGACAGGGTTTTCTACTGTAGCTCCTACCCAATTGGTATACAAATACTTAGAAACCACGTTTTTAATGTAGTCGTTTGCTACTTTTATAACAGCATTTGAATCAATAATAATAGAGTCTTGAGTGCTCGGTAATGTCTGCGAAGCTGCTTCAATCGTTTCTGGATTAACTGAATTTTTTTCAATTAGAATAGAATCTTTTGTTGTACTCACACCTGTGGGCTCCGCTGTTGCACCTACCTGCGGTACCTGTATATTTTCAGAGGCTAAGGATATGGTTGGTGACAACAAAGACGCAAGAGTAAATGGAATCACAATTACTTTTTTGACAGTTTTCAATTCGAGTCCCTCCTTAAAAATAACATTTTGTTAATACATGTAAATACAATAAAACAAAATATACCAATTTTCTATTATTTTTTTTGAAATATCTTAATAAATTGTGAACTTTTAATACTTTATATATACCTCAAGAAGGTTAGTCTTAAATTATCACTGAAACGGGAACATACTCATTTAAGAATCCCGCTGCATTATTGTAATAACTTAATGAAGAATAACTATCGAATGACTCAAATCCGATGATCATAAACTGATCGTAGACCCGGTCATCTATAGAACAACAGCAGGCTGTCAATCCAGCCTGCTGTTGTTCTATAGAATTTATTTGCCTTACTTCTGATTACTACAAATTACTTCTCAATTAACTGCAGTTGAACCGGGATGGTTTTGTCAACTGATTCACCTTTTACGACTTTACTGGCTGCATCAATCGCGTATTTTCCAATGAGTTCAGGCTGCTGGGCAATCGTGGCGCTCATTTTTCCCTCTTTCACTGCTTTAACCCCGTCCGCGGTTCCATCGAAGCCGACGATAACCACATTTTTTAAACCTGCGGCTTGAATGGCCTTGATCGCCCCGAGAGCCATTTCGTCATTCTGGGCAAACACTGCGTTCACATTCTTGTTGCTTTGCAGAATATTTTCCATTACGGTAAGACCCTTCGCGCGGTCAAAATCAGCCGGCTGCGAGGCAACCACTTTCACACCCGCTGCTTTGTCAACCATTTCATGGAACCCTTTGCCGCGTTCACGCGCAGCGGAAGAACCAGGGATTCCCTGCAGTTCCACAATGTTGCCTTTGTTCCCCAATTTATTCAGAATGTATTTCGCGGCCATCTGACCGCCCTCTATATTATTGGAAGCCACGTGGGACACCACTTTGCCGCCATCCGCTGTTCGGTCAACCGTAATGACCGGAATATTGGCCTGATTCGCCGATTGAATCGCCGTTTTAATCGCTGAAGAGTCGGTAGGATTGACGAGGAGCACATCCACCTTTTTCTGAATTAAATCTTCAATTCCGGACGTTTGCTTCGCCGGGTCATCCTGAGCATCAACGGTGATTAGTTTCATATGATTTTCATTTGCTGCCTTTTCAGCCCCGTCTTTTAGCGAGACGAAAAACGGGTTGTTTTCTGTCGATAGCGCAAGGCCCACTGTAATCTGGTGGTCTTTTGCCGGCGCCGGTGACGAGCTGTTCGTTCCTGGAGCCTGGGTTGAACAACCGGCTAAAAGCGACAGGCCGACTAAACTTGCGGAAACCCCTTTAATAAATTTATTCATTTGAATAGCACCCCTTTTACATTTTTATATTTTAATTAGCTTTCTTACGGTCGAGTAAGACAGCTAATAAAATAACAATGCCTTTCACAACTTGCTGGTAAAAAGAAGAAACTTCAAGCAAATTCAGTCCATTGTTTAGCACACCGATGATCATGGCACCGATAAGCGTTCCGAAAATCCACCCTTTTCCTCCTGACAGGCTGGTCCCTCCGAGTACGACCGAAGCGATCGCATCAAGCTCGAATCCTGTACCGGCATTGGCTTCCGCTGAATTTAAGCGAGAGGTAAGAATGATTCCCGCAAAAGCGGAGAGAAGGCCGGTTAAGGAATAAATAGCAATTTTTACCCTGTCCACTTTGATTCCGGAGAGAATAGAAGCTTCTTCATTCCCACCTATTGCATAGACACGTCGTCCAAAAGACATTTTTCTTAAAACAAAATAGAGAACCGCAAAAATGGCGAGCATCCAAATTACAGGAACAGGTATATAGGATACGTAACCGCCGCCAATCATCGTAAACAAATCACTGGTAAAATCAGTAATCGGACGGCCGCCCGTATAAACTAACGTGATGCCCCGAAAAAGAGTCATCGTTGCAAGCGTGGCAATGAACGGAGCAATTTTTCCTTTCGTGATCAACAATCCGTTAATAGCCCCCATGATGGTTCCGGCTAAAAGTCCCAGCAGAATCGCTGCGACAGGGTTTAGGCCGGCTACCAGGTAGTTTGCTGTGATAGCCCCTGACAGCGCCAGGATGGCTCCAACCGATAAATCGATCCCACCTGTCAAAATAACGAATGTCATACCGAAGGCAATAAGAGCATTGATGGATATCTGGCGCAATACATTAAAGATATTATTCCATGTAAAAAAATCGGGACTCATAATTGCCAGGACGATAACCAATAAAATAAGCCCAATCAGTGATCCCAGTTTTTGCAGATTGATAGTAAGTGCTCTTCTATCTATCATTTTTTTCTCCCCCAGTAGCGGCATACATAATAGATTCCTGAGTCGCTTCTTCTTTGTTCATAATGGCAGTAATTTTCCCTTCATGCATGACGATGATCCGGTCACTCATACCCAGTATTTCCGGCAGCTCCGATGAAATCATCAGGATTGTGACTCCTTCGGCGGTAAGCTGGTTCATTATGTTGTAAATCTCTTTTTTTGCGCCGATATCGACGCCGCGCGTTGGTTCATCGAGGATGAGAATTTTAGGTTTAATGCCCAGCCATTTGCCAATGACAACTTTTTGCTGGTTTCCCCCGCTTAACGACTTAACGATCTGTTCAGCGTCTTTCGTTTTAATATTTAATTTCTTAATCATGTCTCCGGTTAATTCCCGCTCTAATCGCTCAGAAACAACGCCGCTTTTTGAAATGGCAGCAAGGTTAGGAATGGAAATATTCTCCCGGACAGACAGGTCAAGCACCAACCCTTCCTGTTTCCTGTCTTCCGTTACAAATGCAATTCCCGCTGCAATGGCCTGTTCAGGTTTTCTAATGTGTATCTCTTTGCCAAACAAGAACACTTTTCCGCTCGCTTTCTTGTCAGCGCCGAATAATGTTCGGACGAGCTCCGTCCTTCCCGAACCCATCAGACCCGCAATTCCTAAAATTTCACCGCGTCGTGCTGAAAAAGAAATATTTTTAAGGAACTTTCCATTGCTCAGGTTCTCGACACGCAGGCTCTCTTCCCCGATACCATGAGAGCGCTCCGGAAAGCGGCCGCCGATTTGGCGACCAACCATCATTTGAACAATCGCCTCCAGATTGGTTTCATCAATATTTTCGGTTCCGATAAAATGGCCATCCCGCAGTACGGAAATTCTATCGCAGATCGCAAAGATTTCTTCCATACGGTGTGAAATATAGATAATGCCGACTCCCTGCCTTCGTAAGTCATTCATCACATTAAAAAGGGTTTCAATCTCTCTGTCTGTCAGCGCGGCGGTCGGTTCGTCCATGATGAGAACTCTCGTATCCAGTGAAATCGCCCGGGCAATTTCCACCATTTGCTGCTGTCCTACTGACAGATTCTCCGCGATTTCATCCGGGTTAATGCTTATGCCGAGCTTTTCGAGATACTCTCTCGTTTTCTTCTTCATTTCTGACGTTCGTAATATGCCGGACTTACCATAACAAAGGTCACGTCCTAAAAACATATTTTCGGCAACCGATAACTGGGGAATAATGTTTAACTCCTGGTGGATAACCGATATTCCCATCTTTTCCGCATCTTTAGGCCCTGAAAATTTGACTTCCTGGCCATTGACGTAAATCGATCCCGTATCCGCTGTGTAAATTCCCGTGAGGATTTTTATTAAGGTTGATTTTCCTGCCCCGTTTTCACCCATCAGGGCATGGACTTCCCCTTCCTTTAGAGAAAAAGAAACGTTTTCAAGCACTTTTACATTGGAAAACGATTTGCTTATGTTCTTCATCTCGATCAGATCATTCACCACGAAACACCACCTTCCATATAGTAGACGCAGACCAGCACCAGGCCGCAGGTATAGGTAATTGGCGATTACCTTAGCTGCACCCGGGGGATAAGAAAGGTGTACTTTCTTATCTGCCTAGAAAATAACCCCCGACTGCAAAATCACATTGGCGTAGGGCGTGTCTTCCCCTGTTCGGATGATAGCTTTTGCCTGTGCGGTTGCTTTCTTAAAATCCTCGTGCGAGAGATACGCACATTCCACTCCGGGCATCAATTCCACTATCTTTTTTTTCATCTCAGGATTTTTCTCCCGGATTTCGTTCGCAAGTACGTATTTCTCCACTTCCATTTCCGATAAAACCGTTTCAAGCGTTTCAATTAAACCGGGAGTGCCTCGTTTTAACGCGAGGTCAATTCTTTGCACACCGTCCGGAACCGGGAGGCCGCAATCAGCGATCACGATGGTGTCCGTGTGCCCGAGTTTTGAAAGTACCGCTGAAATGTCACTGTTTAACGTTCCAATTTTTTTCATAATTCTCTGCCCTCCCTTTCCTGAAGAAACTGCTCTACTTCATGTCTTGTCGGCATTCCGCTCTGGGCTCCGAGCCTGGTAACGGAAAGCGCTCCTACTGCTGCCGCATATTTTGTGGCTTCAGAAAGTGATTTTCCCTCGGCCAGCATGACAGCTAGCCCGGCATTGAATGAATCTCCCGCCCCTGTCGTATCGACCGCCTCGACACGATAGCCCGGGCAATAGCCGATCCCGCCATCCGCCGCGGTATAATACGCCCCTTCTTTTCCTTTCGTCATCACTAATTGTCCGGCATACGATTGAATCGCCTTTTTGAAATCGTCGGGCTGCTCAAATTTCTGCCCCGCAATCGTTTCCAATTCATATTCATTTGGGGTTACCACCGTTATTTTTTCCAGCATGCTGCTAGGAAGTTCAGCCGCGGGAGCCGGATTTACGATAACCGGAACCTGATATTTATGGGCGATGTCAACCGCCAGTTCCACACTCTTCAGCGGAATTTCCAATTGCAGCAGTAATAAATTCGATTCCTTGATCAAGTGCTCCACTTGTTGTATTTTCTCTTCATCAATCGCATAATTAGCTCCTGGTACAACGATGATCGAGTTGTCCCCATCCTGTACGGTAATACAGGCAATCCCTGTAGAAAGAAATGTAACCGGTTCCACATTTTCCGTAGAAATATTCTCTTTGCGCAAATTCTCTACCAGCTGCCTGCCGAAAACATCGTCGCCGACGCAGCCAACCATGGTGACATCCGCTCCTAACCTGGCACAGGCGACCGCCTGATTGGCTCCCTTGCCGCCAGGGGTCGTTAAAAATTGGCTTCCGAGCACCGTTTCTCCCATCTTTGGCACCCGGTCCGTTTTAACGACCAGATCCATATTTATGCTTCCAATCACCGTTATTTTAGGACGGCCCATCCTAATCACACACCTTTCTTGTTGTGCCGCGTTCGATGAATTGAACATCCAATTGTTGATACAGTTTATCGACCGGACTATTTTCTATTAATTTAATGAGCATTCTGGCTCCGATTGCGCCCATATCATAAATCGGCTGCGCAACGGTTGACAGCTCCGGAAAAATCATTTCACCCAGGGTTATCCCGTCGAATCCGATTATGGCAAGTTCGTCAGGGATTCGAATTTTTAGCTGCTGAGCCGCTTTCATCGCACCGATAGCCATCAAGTCATTCCCAGCAAAAATTCCGTCCACGTCCGGCTGTTCTGTTAATAGCTTCATTGTCTCATGAAAGGCCTTTTTGATTTCATAATTCCCCTGAATAATTAAATTCGGATGAAACCATTCCTTTTCCCGGACAACGTCTACATACCCTTCACATCGCTCTCTGGCGTTGATAACAGATTCGGGTCCTCGTAAATGTGCGACTTTCTTGCATCCCTGCTTGAGCAAAAGTCTCGTGGCGAGCCGGGCCCCCTCTTTATTTTTAGCAACGACCGTCGGAATGCCCTGACTGACAATACGGTCAATGACTACAATCGGAACGTCAAATGCCTGCATATCTGAAATAGGCATCGACGCAGTAGCTAAGATAAGTCCATCAATATATTTCTGTTTTAATATTTGAAAATAGTGCTTTTCCTTCTCTTCATCTTCGTCTGAATTACAAAGAATAACCGTATAGCCGTATATCTTCATAACATCTTCCACGGCTCTTGCCAGTTCCGGGAAGAACGGGTTCGTAATATCCGGAACAATAAGCCCGATTGTTTTTGTTTTTTTATTGGATAAACTCCTGGCCACAAAATTAGGGATGTAGTTTAACTCATTTATCGCCTTTAAAACCTTTTGTTCCGTATCAGGATGAACATACCCATTCTGATTGAGAACACGGGATACAGTGGCAACAGAAACACCGGCTAATTTTGAAACATCTCTAATATTAGCCATAGTATTCTACCTCTCGCATTAAATTTGCCGTTCAACTAACCTTGTGAATTCTCACATCCCTCCGGTGTGTAACCGGTTACAGTAAGCGCAAAAAAATAGGTAATCGGTTACACGCTATTTAAAAAAATACCTTGAAACTAATAGGTAACCGATTACACCATTTAATATAAAAGATAGAATAAACCGTGTCAATCTTTTATTTTTCTTGTACAGCACCTTCTTTTCTGAAAAAATTTTTCACGTCTCCGACAAGAATATAGTTTGCTACCATACCCGCAATTAATCCACAGAATGCGGATCCAATTCCAGCGATAGAAACGCAGGATATCGTAACAAGAAGTGTGATAAGAACACTTTCCCTGTGCGATTCTTCCTTCATCGCTGATGAAAGACTGGAACTTAACATCATAACATTAGCACGATAAAGGAATGAAATCCATATTTTTCTTGCAAAGTAATTTTCTTATCTCCATGGAAAATAGCTGTCACCAGGTCAAACCTACTAGCCACAGCCTTCCTCTACAAATATGCAATGTTCTCAAACGGTTTCTCTATTCTATATGCGGGTTGCGCGTTTTCATCGATTCCACACTTTTGTTAAATTCCTCTATCTCTTCCGGCAAAAGCTGCGAGAACAAAACTTGCTCAGAGCGGCGTTGCAAAAGGCTCGTGAGCTCCTCCATTACCAGCGGAACATTGATTTCCTTATCGACAAGTTCAGCCAGGGAGGCCAACCGCTCGGGAATGATTTCCGGGTATCCGGTGTCTTCGCTTCCGGCCGCTCGGGAATAGAACGAACGCAGCAACTCAGCCCGCTTTCCCCCGCTTCCTGCAATTAGCAAAAAAGCCTGAACGGCAACGGCTCCTCTCCGCCTGCGCTGGGCCAGTCCGCCAAACTTCCGCCCGCCTATGCTTACATCATACTCACCCGGACAGTAGGATCCATGAACCTCTCCTGTATCCACCGTCACGTGATACGGTTCAAGCAGCAAACGAATCAACTCCACCATTGCCTTATAACCGGCATTAATCTCAGAAAAAATACCTTCTGCCGGGAGAACGAGGGAAATGTTAAGAACTCCTTCGTCCAGTACAACGGCAGCACCTCCGGAATTCCGCACAATAGCCTGATATCCTTCCTCTGCCAGGTAGCGGATTCCGTCACCGATATTCGTAAGTTTATAATCTCTGTTTCCGAGCACTACATTATGCTGGTGTACCCATGTCCGCAGGGCCGCAGGGCTCCTGCCCGAACTGACGGACGAACATAACGTATCGTCAATAGCGAAAGAATAAAGCGCCGTAAACGACGGGTGCGTCTTCGACTGGTCGATCAGGCGCCACTCCTTCCGGCCAAACAACCATCTAACGTCAACCATAAATGTGTCCCCTTTTTTCCTTTCTTATTTAAAAGAAAACTCGACTATCGCCAGGCCGAAGGCACTGGCGATAGCCTTAGTTGCACTTATGTAGATAACAAAGCTATACTTTGTTTTATCTACCGAAAAAAACGCAGTACGTAAAAAATAAACGATAAAATGATGCTTACAATAATGCTGGAAGCGAGCGGAAAATAAAACCGGAAGTTTTCTTTTTCTATCGAAATGTCACCGGGCAATTTGCCCAAATGGAGAAACCGGCCGCCAACCTGCCACAGCAGCCCGAGTACGATCAGAATAATTCCACCAACCACCATCATTTTGGCGATAGGATTCATTCAGGCATCTTCCTTCCAAAATATTGATACGCCTGTACTGTGGCCATGCGGCCGCGCGGAGTTCGCTGGAGAAAACCAATCTGCATTAAATACGGCTCGCATACATCTTCAATCGTCCCCTTCTCCTCGCTGATCGTCGCTGCGAGCGTATCCAGCCCAACCGGGCCGCCGCGAAAGATATCGATAATCGCCATCATCAGATTATGATCGATATGGTCAAGTCCCATTTTATCAACGCGGATTCGTTCCAGTGCCTCGGATGCCTGTTCAGCTGTAATCACGCCATTCCCCTGTACCTGGGCAAAATCGCGAACCCGCTTCAACAGGCGATTGGCGATTCGCGGGGTTCCGCGCGAACGGCGGGCAATCTCCGCCGCCCCTTCACCGATAATTCTAATATCGTAAATATCGGCTGCCCGTGTTACGATGTTGGTTAATTCATCTACCGTATAATATTCAAGCCGATTCACCACACCAAACCGATCCCGGAGCGGTGCGGACAGCATCCCCGCCCGCGTGGTCGCGCCCACCAGCGTAAAAGGCGGCAAATCGAGCCGGATGGAACGAGCTTCCGGACCTTTGCCAATGACAATATCTAATGAATAGTCTTCCATGGCCGGATATAACACTTCTTCCACACTGCGGTGCAGGCGGTGGATTTCATCAATAAACAGGACGTCCCCTTCCTCAAGACTTGTGAGTATGGCCGCCAGATCACCCGCCCGCTCAATGGCCGGGCCTGAGGTTGTGCGAATATGAACGCCGAGCTCGTTTGCGATAATGGTTGACAAGGTCGTCTTGCCGAGGCCGGGCGGTCCGTACAGCAGGACATGGTCAAGGGCTTCTTCCCTCATTTTCGCAGCCTCGATAAATACTTTTAAATTGTCTTTAATCTGTGTCTGTCCGATATATTCATGCAAATAACGGGGACGAAGGCTGGATTCCAAGTAATCTTCCCCCTGAATTTCCGCCGTTATGAGTCTCTCTTCCACCATTTATCCCTCCTCAGGTGGTTAAAAATAGCTGGAGTGCCCGCTTCACAATCTTGTCGGTTGATGCCAGGTCAGCCCCATCCTTCTCAAGCTTTTTCATGACTTTCTGTATCTCGTTATCGCTATATCCAAGAGCGGTCAAAGCCTCTATCGCTTCCTGTCTCGGCTCTTGAAAAGCCCCAAAAAGCGAAAGTTCTTCTTCCTTAGGATTCTCTTCCACCTGTTCCATCAATGTTTCCTTATGTATAGCGCCTTTCAGCTTATCCTTCAAGTCAAGCACAATCCGCTGGGCGGTTTTCTTGCCAATTCCGGGAAAACGCGTGAGAAAGTCGATATTCTCCAGTTGAATGGCAGAGATAATCTGTTGCGGCATACCGGCGGATGTAATGGCGAGCGCTCCTTTGGGCCCTATCCCTGATACATCAAGTAACTTGCGAAATAAATTCCTTTCATCCCGGCTGCGAAATCCGTATAAAAAAATTGCATCCTCGCGAACATAGTGATGGGTATATATTCTAACAACCTCACTGCCATTTTCCCGATAGACAAACGGATTCCCCGAAAAAACGCGGTAGCCGATTCCATTTGTACTAATAATAACACTGTCCGTTTCTATATATTCAATCCTGCCCTCAATAAAATCAATCATACAACCTTGCCCTCCACAATCCCAGAGAATCTTTATCTTCATTGTACACTAACTGAAAATATACGAACATACATTTTGTTAATGAGCAGGATAAAAAACCCTGAAACGGCCGCTTTTTTCCGAAACAGGGTTTTGTTGTTTTTTTCTTTTAAGAAGCTGTCCATTCGACAATCAGTCCGGCCTGGACGAGTCCACCGCCAAATCCGTAAAGAAGTACTCTGTCCCCCGGCTGCAGCTTTCCTTCCATAATGCCCTTTTCCAGTGCGAGCGGAATCGTTGCTGAAGAGGTATTCCCAAAGTACTCTATACTGGTTAGCGTTTTTTCTATCGGAAATCCGCTTTTTTCACATATCGATTCAATCATTCTCAGATTGGCGCTGTGAGGCACAAACCAGTCTATATCTTTTAGGTCAAGCCTGCTTTTTTCCATGAGGGCCTTCATTCCAAGGGGAACCGTCGTAACGGCCCACCTGTATACTTCCCGTCCATTTTGTACGATATAGCCGCTATCGTTTAACTCATTGAGATCCATCTTTTTTGACAATCCTGTCCGGTATAAATGAACGCCGCCTTCACCTGCAGACGTAAGGTAGGAGGACAAAAAGCTCGGATTTTCTTCATCATACTCGACCAGGACGGCGCCAGCCCCGTCACCAAACAAGATACAGGTCGTTCGGTCGCTGTAATCCGTTACTTTGGATAGCGTTTCTCCCCCGAGCACTAAAACCTTTTTATTCAAACCTGCCGTAACTACACCGTTGGCAAGGTGTAATCCATATACAAAACCGGCACACGTCGCGTTCAAATCGAGCGCGCCTGCATTTTCTATTCCCAGTCTCGCCTGAATTTGGCTTGCCACACTTGGAAAAACATAATCCGGTGTAGTTGTCGATACAATAATAAGATCCACATCTTTCACGGATTTATTGTATCTTTCTATTAAATTTTCGATGGCTGCCACACACAAATCAGTGGTAAATTCCTCAGGTTGAGATATTCGCCGCTCTCGAATCCCAGTGCGGCGTACAATCCACTCATCATTCGTATCCACCATTTTCTCCAGGTCTGCGTTCGTTAAGGTGCGTTGCGGAACATAGGTACCGATGGCCGTAATTTTTGCTTTAGAAGATATAGAACTCATTATAAACGCCCTCCCCTTTGTAAAGCGTATAAATTAAGAAGAACTTTTTTATACACCGTAAATACAACTAAGTCTATCGCCTGCACCTTTGGCGTTGCGCTAGCTTTATAATACGTATTATATCATCTGGTGTTATTACCTGGTACTAGTTTTTTCTCTGTTTTATTTGGGATTGGATTCGTTCTTTTCGTCATTAGCAAACTCACTGTATGTAGAAAGAATCGAATTATATTCGGCAACGTTAGAAATTCGAATTCCGTTTTTTAATCGCAGAAGCTCGTCCTGCGGCAGACTGGATTCCAGCTTCTGAGCATCCAACGGGAAGAAAGTCTGCATAACCTTCCTTTTTTCCGGCTCCCCGTTATACAAAGCAAGCATTCCATTGTCATTGATTCCAAAATATCCGTTCTTTTTACATGCCGGAGAGATATCATTCACCTTCATTTCGAAGACGAATTGATTCCCCTGCTGGGAGATAAAATTCCAGCTATGGTATTTCCGTAAAATTTCACTGGACGAATTCACGATCTCCTGACGGTTCTCCCTGGTAGTATCACCGGATAAATAATTTCGCTTTAGAATGACATGAATAGTTTGGGCGCTAACCTGGCGATCCGCCGCGCCTTTTAACCACTCAACCGAGCGGTAAAAATACGAAGTCCCTCCCGCAACTCCTCCAATAAGAAAGCTTACCATCACCAGAAGAAATACGACATGCTTTACTCTATATCGCCTATGTTTACTTACAGTCATAAAAATCCCCGCTTTGCATTTTTTTCTTATCTTTTCCAGAAAATAAATGATTTATGCAAATTTTTTTAACTTTTTCGATCTTCGTAGCAAAACGCCCAGCCCTGCATACGATGTTAAGGTAATTTTGGAAGAGAGGATGGGTGCTCTTATGAAGATCCATATTGTTAAAAGAGGAGATACCCTGTGGAAAATTGCGAAGCGGTATGGCGTGGATTTTAAAACCCTTCTAGAGGCTAATACACATATTAAAAATC
The DNA here is from genome assembly GCF_000430625.1 of Aneurinibacillus terranovensis DSM 18919. Taxonomy (GTDB): domain Bacteria; phylum Bacillota; class Bacilli; order Aneurinibacillales; family Aneurinibacillaceae; genus Aneurinibacillus_B; species Aneurinibacillus_B terranovensis. The sequence continues at coordinate 93,038 of NZ_AUMJ01000015.1, read as the reverse complement.
CTGACAAAATCATGCCTGGAATGAAGGTGAAGGTTCCAACGGAAGGTGTGAATATCAAACCGGAACTGCCGACATCGCCCCATTCGAATCAACCACTGGGTGACATTGACATCAATTTGGAGATGAATATTGAAATACCGAGCGTTCCATTTAAGAAAGAAAAACCGATGAAGGAATTCCCTGTAGTGAAGGAAAAACCAATGAAGGAAGCACCGGTGGCAAAAGAAATGCCAATCGTAGAAATGCCGGTAGAAGAAGCACCGGCGCCAATCCCAATACCAGCGCCTACACCACCGCCATTGGCTCCAAAGAAGGAAATGCCTATTCCGGCACCAGCTCCGGCACCAGTTGTGGAAGCGCCTGTGCAGAAAGCGCCACTTCCCTCACCGCCTGCTGTACCGTGCCCACCATGTCCGCCGCAGACCGTACAGCCGTGTCCGCCGCCTGTAAAACAAATGCAGGTGTATATCGAAGAAAGCAGCTCATCGTATGAGATGATGCAGCACATGATGCCGCCGCTTATGCCAATGATGCACCCATTCCCAGCTCCGTTTATGCCAATGCCGCAAGTTCCGCTCCCGTGCAAAAGGCCTCCGTTTGCTCTTGCACCAATGATACACAGACCGCCGTGCCCTATGCCTCTGGCACCGGTGATACACAGACCACTGTGTCCTCCTTTGCCTATGCATATGCCTATGCCAGTACATCAGTTTCCACAAATGGGAGCGGTCATGGGAGATGAAGAGACAGAGTCCTCCTCTTACTCCCCGATAACAACAGGGCCAGCATTGCCATGGGAAGCCGGTCAGGCATATCCGGCTATGCCATACTACCATCAACCTGCCGGCACGTGGATGTCACCGGGCATGGCACCTGGTATGCCGTATGGTTATCCATATGGGATGACACAAGACATGTATTCCGGTATGTCACCGGACATGTCGGACGGTACAGCACCGAGTGCCCCGTACGGTACACCATCAGATTTTTCACCAGGTACGTCTTTTGATACGGCAGATTCATCCTCCGGTGAGTCTTCCAGTTCGTCGCCCGATACGTCATACGGTATGGCACCGGGAACGTCTTATGGCGCTCCTTACGGTATGACACCAGGGATGTCTTACGGCACTCCATACGGTACCACACCCGGGATGTCTTACGGCACTCCATATGGCATGCCACCGGGAATGCCATATAGCAGCACACCTGGCGCAGGACAAACAATGATGTCGTATAATCCTTATTCACCATCACAAATCATGAACCCATTTCCTTATCAGACTTCACTGCGGAAAATTTCATATGAAGCACCCTCTTTACAAAAAGAAATTACAGATGAATTCACAGAAACCGGTGAAATAGTAGAGGCACATACCGAAGAAAACTGATCCAAGCGGCACTGTAAAGAAAAACGAGCATGAAAGACGGCTCGTTTTTCTCTTCTATATTAAATGGAACAACACATGGAGGATTATAGTATGCGGGAACTGGCTCTGAAGATTGAACAAGCCTACAACGCCCAAGTTATCCGGATAATCAACAAGCAAAAAGTGTGGATTTGTGAGACAAACAAAGGAAGTGTCGTTATAAAAGCTTATGCCTCGATGGAGAAAGCTCTCTGGGTTACTCATTTGGCAGATTCACTTTTTTCAAGGGGATATCGCGAAGTTGTCCAGTACATTCGCGCGTATGATGGTTCTCCTTTTTTCGCTTGGAACGGCAGCTATTTTACCGTGATGAAAAAAATTGAGGGGCGCTGCAGCAGCTATTTTAACCGGGACGATATAAAACGCGCGGCTCGATCACTGGCTCTTTTTCATACCTTCTCCCAAAACATAGTCCCTGGCCCTTTGGCAACATCCCCCGTGCCCCCTCTTCTTTTTAAATGGAGCACACGGATGAAGCGGTTTTACGAAATGGTTACCAATGCAGCCCCCATTTCTCCCAATCCGAGACTGGACGCACTCATTCGTTGGGCCGCTCCTTCTATTCTTGAAGAAGCTCACCGCGCAATGACCGCCCTTCAAAGGTCGGAGCTTAGTAAAGAATATACGAAGTCTCTCGAATCTTTTTTTGTATCTCACCGGGACCTCGCCAGCCACAATTTTATCATCACCAGGTCACACACAGCGGCTTTAATCGATTTCGATACGGCTGCATATGACACACCAATCGTAGATATTGCTCAATTCATCAGCCGGGTTCTCGTTCAGCAGGAATGGAACCCGGCTGTATTCCACATGATTATGGCCACCTATGAGAACATTCGTCCACTCACCCGGCAGGATCTCAGTCTGATTTTTTTGCTACTTCGTTTTCCTGATAATTTCCTCCGTGAAGTCATCGGGTTATACGACCATAAAAGGGGATTTCAGGCTGACCGCATCGAGTTTTTTCTTTCCATGCTGATCCGGCAGACAAGAAAACGAGAGCATTTTTTTGCAAGCTATCATCACTTGATTGGGTAACTTACCATTTTTTATTTAGATCCGACTGAACGTAAACTAAGCGATAGCGGGCAAGGGAATGAAATGCGAGGTGGCGCGAATGGAATGCTCCGTTTTTGATTTTTTGTTTTCTTTCCGTTACCCAGTGTGATTCCAAAAAGGGAAACGTCTTTCCTGTCCGCTTGTCTCCATCACTGAGCTACCCAGATGTTCCGGACAGGGTCGCCCTTTTTTGGAATCACACGGGTAATTGACGCTTCCCTGTAAGGAAAGACTCCACAAAAAATAAAAACGAACCGTTCCATTCCCATTGCTCCGGATGTTTCGGTCCGGTCCCGAAACGAAGGAAAAGCGCGGACAGTCACGGCTTCCTTGCAAGGGAAAACCCGCAAAAATACGGATTCGGTGTGTCCCGCTTTTGCTACAAAACGCCTATGCTTTTACATCGTCGTATACTTTGGTGCCCTGCTCAACTACAACTTTGCGGAATTCGACGAGCAGTTCATGGGTGACTTTACCCGGTTTTCCGCCTCCGATGGCGCGTGCGTCGACTTCAATAACCGGAATGACCTCGGCCGCTGTTCCTGTCAGAAATACTTCATCGGCAACAAATACGTCGTGGCGTGTAAACGGCTGTTCTTTCACCTCATATCCAAGCTTACGCGCAATATCGATAATAGCATTGCGGGTAACTCCTTCGAGCGCCCCTAAATAGCTCGGCGGTGTATAAACGACGCCGCGTTTCACGATGAAGATATTGTCTCCGGAACCTTCACAAACGTAGCCCTGCTGGTTTAACATGAGAGCTTCACTTACTCCAGCATTGTTGGCCTCAATTTTAACCAGTATATTGTTTAGATAGTTAAGCGATTTGATTTTCGGATTGAGCGCATCCGGAGTATTGCGACGGGTAGGTACCGTAATAATCTTGATCCCCGTTTCGTACAATTCTTTTGGAAAAAGGGCAAGCTGTTCCGCAATAATAACGATATTTGGCTTCGTACAGTTGCGCGGGTCAAGACCCAGGTCTCCTGTGCCGCGGGATACGACAAGGCGGATATACGCATCCCTCAAATTGTTGCGGCGCACTGTCTCTAACAGGCATTCCGTCAATTCTTCAAGTGGCATCCCGATATCAAGCAGAATCGAGGTTGCGGACTCGTACAGCCGCTCCATATGATCCTGTAATTTAAAAACATTTCCGTTATATACACGGATTCCTTCAAAAATTCCGTCCCCGTATAAAAACCCGTGATCATAGACTGAAATTTTTGCGTCTTCTTTTTTAACATACTCCCCATTTAAGTAAATGATTTGTTCCACTCTCTAGCACCTCCAGATTATTCCGCCTATTTCGATGATTCAGCTTTAATAAAAACAATACGATTTATTACTTGATGTGTCAACTAATTTTTAACAGGAAAGATGAACCGATGCTTGTTTTAAGTAAGAAGGGTACGAACCAAGGAAACGAATTTCGAATCCCAGCGCTTCAATTTCCGCGAAGGCACCGGGAAGCAGCGCCTCGTCCATTTCCTGATCGATATCGATAATAAAATAATAATTGCCAAGCCCGGTTTTCATCGGACGCGACTCAATGCGGGATAGATTGATTTTACGCCAGGCAAAGGCGGCCAGCACCTGATAAAGCGCCCCGGGAAAATCGGACGGCTGTGCCACAAGAATGGTTGTTTTGTTTTTATCCGATTCCGGCAGGGCAACTTTTTCTTTACCCACCAGAATAAACCGTGTCAAATTGTTTTTGTTGTCTTCGATGTGCTCAGCAACGATCATCAGGGGGTATACGTTCACTGCGGCCATTGGGACCACCGCTAGCCATGGCTGCTCCGGCTGCTCGCTGACAATGCGGGCCGCTTCCGCCGTACTGCTCGTATATTCAATCTGCGCATTGGGCATGTGCTCGCGCAAGTAATCATGGCTTTGCGCAATAGCCTGGGGGTGAGAAAGGACTTTTTCCACTTTGTCATAAGGCAGAGGGCTTTCCCGTTTTCCGGACACCAAATTTTGAGCAATAGGAATAGTGAGATCCGCTAGAATCGGTAAATCTACTTTATGAATCATCCAATCCAACGTGATATTCACGGATCCTTCGATTGAGTTCTCCAAAGGGACTACCGCAAAGTCTGCCTTCTTTTCGACTACTGCTTCCAGGCAATCCGGAATCGTACGATACGGACAAAATTCTTCCCCTTCATTTTTAAACAAAAAACGAGCTGCCTCTTCTGTATTCGTCCCGGAGGGTCCAAAAAATGCAATTTTTCTCTCCATAATACTACCTCCTCTGTTCCGTTACCGCCCGAAAAGTATTTACGACTACGCCTGTTTCGTCCGGAACAAGGTGCAGCACGGTTGAATGAATATTATATGCTTCCAGTGTATGAATCATGAAGTCTTTTAATTCATCATACGGTTTGCGCTTGTCGATCAGGGTAAGAATGGTAGGCCCGGCTCCTGACAGCGCCACCCCCAGCGCTCCATATCGATGAGCCTCTTTCAGAATTTCTTCCAGTCCGGGCACCAACTGCAGGCGGAAGGGCTGGTGGATCACATCCTCCATGGCCGCGCCAAGCAGCGATAAATTCCCCGTGGCAAGGGCCGCAATCAACACGCCGGCATGACCGGTTGTGAAAACAACATCCTTGCGGCTATACATGGTTGGCAGCACGTCCCTTGCTTTTTCCGTAGATAACTCAAAATCCGGGATAACGGCAAGGGCTTCCAGATGTTCAGGAACAGGAAGGCGTACATAGGGTACGTCCTTTTCGCCGATAAACGCCACGATAATTCCGCCAAAAAAAGAGGCGCCTACATTGTCGGGGTGCCCCTCCAGTTCAGCGGACATCCGATATAATTCATCGTTGGTGAACGGTTTGCCAGACAGTTGATTGGCGGCAACGAGCGCCCCAACAATCGCGGCTGCGCTGCTCCCAAGCCCCCGTGTAAGTGGAACCTCGGAATCAATATCAATGATGAGTTCCGGCGTCCCGTACCCTGCACGCTCAAATACCAGGCTTGCCACCTTATAGATAAGATTCGTTTTATCCAGCGGCAGTCCCTCTAGCTTATCGCCATGCAGGCGGATCACGGTCTTATCCGCTAACTCCATCGACACGGTCGTATAAAGCTGAAAGGCCATACCGACCGCGTCAAAACCGGGGCCAAGATTGGCTGTGCTGGCCGGAACCTTTACTTCTACTCTCCAGCCCTTCAAGTTAGACACCCGCTTTCTCGGCAATGATGCTTAAAACTGCTTCCTCCGTACTTTCCACCACAACCGGTTCAACACCAACCGCCTTTAATGCAATGTTCGGGTCTTTCAACCCATTTCCTGTAAGGACACAGACGACCTGCTGTCCCTGTTCAATGAGCCCTAATTTGCGCATTTTGATGACGCCGGCAAGGGAAGCGGCCGAAGCCGGTTCAGCAAATATGCCCTCACTGGAAGCCAACTTGCGGTAAGCCTCAAGAATTTCATCGTCCGTTACCATGTCAATGCGGCCGTTTGATTCATCCTTTGCATTCACAGCCAAATCCCAGCTCGCAGGGTTTCCAATGCGGATAGCGGTGGCAAGTGTTTCAGGGTTTTCAATTACTTTCCCCTTAACAAGGGCAGCGGCCCCTTCCGCTTCAAAGCCAAACATGCGGGGCAAATTGTTTACTTTTCCCGCCTCTCTGTACTCTTTAAACCCTTTCCAATAGGCCGAAATATTGCCTGCATTGCCTACCGGAATTGCGAGAATGTCCGGCGCTTTACCGAGCTCATCGCACACCTCAAACGCAGCGGTCTTCTGTCCTTCCAGGCGATATGGATTCACGGAATTTACAAGTGTAATCGGGTGTTTGTCGGTAATGTCCCGCACGATTTTCAGCGCCTGGTCGAAGTTTCCTTCGATAGCTATGATTTCAGCTCCGTAAATGGCCGCCTGGGCAAGCTTGCCGAGTGCAATATTATTATTTGGAATCAGGACGATACAGCGGAGGTTCGCGCGGGCAGCATACGCTGCAGCCGCAGCCGACGTATTGCCTGTCGACGCACACATAATCGTGTGGCTTCCTTCTTCTACGGCTTTGGCCACCGCCATAACCATTCCACGATCCTTAAATGAACCGGTTGGGTTTAAGCCCTCGTATTTGAAATAAATCTCCAACTTCAATTCTTCAGATAATTTCGGAGCAAATATAAGCGGTGTATTTCCTTCGTGAAGAGTGAGCCGCGGTGTTTTTTCCGTAATCGGTAAGTACCCTGCATATCGTTCAAGTAAACCTGCCATTATTCTTCCTCCCCACCTTCTACCCGGTATAAACTTTTAACTTGAAGCACACTATCAAGTTTATCTAATTCTTTCTCGACGTTAACGATATTTCTGCGCGTTGCCTGGTGGGTGACCATAATAATTTCGGCCTCTCTTCCCCCTCTATACGGCTGCTGAATCACTTGTTCCAAGCTTACATCATGTTCGGCGAGAATGCGAGTAATTTGCGCAAGTACGCCCCTCTTATCGTCAACGATTAACCGCAGAAAATATTTGGAAACAATCTGCTCATCTGTCTTTAAATATTTTTCCTGATATGGTGCGACACTGCCCCGGCCGTTTACGCCAAGCTTCATATTTTTCACTACGGTTACCAGGTCGGATACAACCGCTGTAGCTGTCGGAAGTTCCCCGGCTCCGGGCCCGTAAAACATCGTTTCACCAACCGCCTCGCCATATACGTATACTGCATTAAATACGCCGTTCACGGAGGCCAGTGGATGCGACTTGTGAATGAGTGTTGGCTGAACGCTGACCTCGATCAGATTATCATCGCGTTTGGCTATTCCAAGCAGTTTGATTTCATAACCCAATTTCTTCGCATAGGAAATATCTTCGGCACTCACGCGGGAGATCCCCCTGCTATCCACATCCTCAAGCCTCATGTCCACATGGAATCCAAGCGTGCTGAGAATCGCCATTTTGCGGGCTGCATCATGGCCTTCCACATCGGCTGTCGGATCGGCTTCCGCATAGCCTAACTCCTGCGCCTCTTTTAACACCTCTGCATAGTCGGCGCCCTCTTGGCTCATTTTGGTCATGATAAAGTTGGTGGTTCCGTTTACGATCCCCATCATTTTCGTAATCCGGTCAGACGAGAATCCTTCCACCAGGGCACGAAGAATCGGGATACCCCCGGCTACGCTCGCCTCATAGAAAACATCGCAACTTTTCTCCTGCGCTTTCTTCAAAATTTCAGCCCCGTGCAACGCCATTAAATCTTTATTGGCCGTAACGATATGTTTGCCATTCTCCAGCGCCTGCAGAATAAATTCTTTAGCCGGGTGAATGCCTCCGATGACTTCGACCACTACATCAATATCCGGGGAAGCAACCAGTTCCATGGCATCCGTCGTGATCAACTCTTTCTCAATCGAGATGCTGCGCTCTTTGTCGGTATCCTGCACAAGAATTCTTCTAACTTCAATCGATAACCCGGTCTGGTTTTGCAAATCCTGCTGGTGTCCCTGAATAATCCGGACAACCCCGGTTCCGACTGTTCCCAGTCCCATTAAACCTACCCTCACTGTTTGATTCATCCTAATCTCTCCCTATTCACGATTGTTTTAACCTCTGCCTACGATTACTGCCCGCTTGACGCCCTCCAGCCCTTGCAGTTCATCCAAAAATTCGGTGGTAGGCAGCAGCAGACCAGCCGTATCAATCGACAACGCCACATTGGCCATCCCCTGCAAAGGGATGGTCTGGTTGATGGTCAGCACATTCCCCCCTCTGTCCGCTACGAACGACAGAACTTTCGAAAGGATACCTGAACGATGTTCAAGATTTAGCGAGACTGTTATAATCATCTCACGCATCATCGAGTTGAATGGAAATATACTATCTTTATATTTGTAATACGCACTTCTGCTTAGCCCGACTTTTTCAACAGCTTCATGAACCGTCTCCGCTTCCCCGGATTCAAGCAGTTTTTTAGCTTCGATCGTTTTCGTAATCGATTCTGGCAAAATATCGGCGCGTATTAGATAAAACATTTCATCCGGATGGCTCATGTTCGTCCTCCCTAAAAAAACAACTGTTTATGTATAATGGACATTATACGGGTAAGAAGAGAATTACACAAGGGGCATTTACACGAAAAAGCCCGTTCCATTAATTGGAACGGGCTTGCCTGCAAACAATACGGGTCAATCTACAAACTCAAACTCCAATTTTCCGATCCGAACAACATCTCCGTTCTCGGCGCCTTTTTTGCGCAGGGCTTCATCCACTCCCATGTTGCGCATCAGGCGTGAGAATCGCTGAATAGAGTCGCGGCTGTTGAGGTTCGTCATCTTGACGAGCTTCTCAAGTTTTTCTCCTTCCACCACGTATATTTCATTTTCTTTGTAAACGGTAAATTCATCCGCTTCTTTCTCCGCTTTGTAAAGCACAGAGGTTTCAGGATTAACGGCCTCTTCCACGGTCGGTATCAGCGGGATTTCATCGAGTTTATCGGCAATGGCGTACATTAATTCACGGATCCCCTGGCGTGTGGCAGAAGAAATCGGATAGAGCGGAAGGTCGCCGACTTTTTTGCGGAATGCTTCCAGATTTTCTGCCGCTTCGGGAATGTCCATTTTATTCGCCGCGATAATCTGTGGTTTATCTTCGAGGTCCTTATTGTAAAGCTTTAGTTCTTCGTTAATTTGCACGAAATCTTCGTATGGGTCACGCCCTTCAGAGCCTGACATATCTACCACATGCACAATGACACGCGTCCGTTCCACGTGGCGCAGGAATTGATGTCCTAATCCCACCCCCTCATGAGCCCCTTCAATAAGCCCCGGCAGGTCAGCCATAACGAAGCTTCGTTCTTCATCCAGATCAACTACGCCAAGATTCGGCGTAATCGTTGTAAAATGATACTCCGCAATTTTTGGGCGCGCCGCCGATACAACAGAAAGGAGAGTTGATTTTCCCACGCTCGGAAACCCTACGAGCCCGACATCCGCAAGAACTTTTAACTCGAGACGCACATAGCGCTCCTGACCTGGTTCCCCGTTCTCCGCAATTTCCGGTGCAGGGTTGGAAGGCGTAGCAAAGCGTGTATTCCCCCGGCCCCCTCGGCCGCCTTTTGCAATAACCGCCTGCTGCCCGTGCACAGTTAAATCGGCGATTACCTGTCCGGTGTCATCATCAATGACGGTCGTGCCCGGCGGTACGCGGACTATTAAATCTTCTTCCGCCGCCCCATGCTGGCTTTTGGTGCGGCCGTTTTCCCCACGTTTAGCCTTAAAATGGCGCTGATAACGAAAATCAACCAGCGTACGCAGCCCTTCGTCAACGACAAACACGACGTCTCCTCCGCGCCCGCCATCACCGCCGGCCGGACCACCCATCGGCACATATTTTTCCCGGCGAAAAGCAACCATTCCATTGCCGCCATCGCCGCCTTTTACATAAATTCGAACACTATCTACGAACATTCATGAATTCCACCTTTATTTCTGCGCTTGTATCCTAGAAAGGAAAAATACATTCGATAACCGATTCTTCTTCCGTATGGATTTCCACTGTAAACATCGCGCCTTCCTTTTCCGCTCTTTGGCGCAGCTCGTCCAGCTCGATTTGAGCTCTTCCGGCATCCAGCCGCCCGTTAAAGTCGACCACGATGCGCAAACTTCCCCTTATGTAGTGAAGGGTGAGTAAAAGCGTGTTAGGTTCTCCATTATTACAGAACGAATATTGTTCATACGGCTTGATAAACGACAGGATAAACTCACCCAGAAAGTCAGTGCGGCTTGTCACTTGATGCAAACTAAACGGCTCCGGTATTTCTACTTCAAGCTCAACATCAGGGTGGATTGCGTTAAAAGACAGCAAATGTTCAACCAGTGCAGGGCAGTCTAAGCCTGAAATAATGGATTCCCGGGTCATTTGGTCAATCAAACGATAAATGTATTCTTCGCACATCGGATACTTTTTAAGCTTTAAATAACCGAGCAGCACTTGCATATGATTTAGCAAATCATGCCTCTGGTATTTTAATACCTCAGTTAGTTTATCCACGCCATAATTTCCCCTTTATCGAAACTCCCTCCATTTTACCACATCTAGCCTTTTTGTACGATGCTGTTTGTCTACACATTATTCTTTCTCCGGAGTTTATCCGGGATTCGATTCACGTCTTATTCCAATACGGTAACTACAGGAGCAAATCCATCACAGGTTTTCCCCAGAAGCCACTGCCCGGTTCTAAATTGAAGATCACGTGCGGATAAATCGTTTCCTGCACTGTACCCATACACATAATCCAGGGCTTCTTCTTCCGCAACATTCTTCGCCGTTTTTCCGATGACGATAACCAGCTCCGTCTCATAGTCAAACGCCGCCTTCAAAATGGGGCCAAATTCGATGGTATCCTGAGAAATAATTAAATGACCATCTTTTCTAGAAATCACTTGATCCACGAGGCGTTGAAGATTTTCAAATCCCTCTTCTCCGCTCGCTATAAGAGCATCGATTGTACCAGGAAGCCCTTGATTATATTCGGCGCTTGCCTGGTCCACATCAATAATCCCCTCGTCCGTTTGTACACCTAATACAAGTTGATTACCTTTTCTAAAATGAAGTATTTTCATTGACGATTCCCTTCCTGTTTCTGGGCCGCAAAACAGTCGGTTATAAGGGTCCCTTCTTTGAGCTCTTTCATGCATATTTTAACAAAAATTCGCATTAAATTACTCCATAGAAAAAGGCTGCCGACATCAGTCAGCAGCCTTTTTCTATTCATCAGCTATGAAGTTAGCTATTACGCTTCGCTTGCTACAGCTTCAACCACAACTTGCTTGCGGTCACGGCCAAGACGTTTGAAACGAACGATACCGTCTGTTAAAGCAAACAGTGTATCGTCGCCGCCGCGGCCTACGTTTGCACCAGGATAAATTTTTGTGCCGCGTTGACGGTACAAAATGTTACCTGCTTTTACGAATTGGCCATCCGCACGCTTCGCACCCAGGCGCTTCGCGATAGAGTCACGGCCGTTCTTCGTGCTACCTACCCCTTTTTTAGAGGCGAAAAATTGAAGGTTCATTTTTAACATGAAAGCCACCTCCTTATCGTTTCTTCTTATCGTTCACTTTGACAAACGAACCGTATTCCAAGGCTACCGACTTCAGGGAAGCAATCATTCCTTCCAACAGCAGTTGCACCTTCTCCCGCAGTTCTTCCGGGTATTCTTGCGGAACCGCACAGCGAAGGTAGCCGTCCTCCCCCTGCGTTACGGCCAGAGGCGTTTTCAGAAGCATTTCAATCGCATTTAACATACCGAAAGAAATGCCCGACACCGCCGCACAGACGATATCTTCTCCGGGGTTGGCGAAGCCGGCATGTCCGTCAATCGTCACTTCCGCCACTGTATGGTCAGCGTGACGTTTCACGTTCACCGTAATCATCGGAATTTACGCGTTAATCGCTTCGATAACAACTTTAGTGTACGGTTGACGGTGACCTTGCTTACGGCGATAATTTTTCTTCGCTTTGTATTTGTACACGATAACTTTCTTGCCTTTACCGTGACGTTCTACTTTCGCTGTAACGGTTGCCCCTTCCACTAAAGGAGCTCCCATTTTCACACCGTTCTCTCCGGAAACAAGCAATACACGATCGAACGTAACGTTCTCGCCGTCAGCTTGCGGAAGCTTCTCAATGTAAAGCTCCGTGCCTTGTTCTACTTTGTATTGTTTCCCGCCTGTTTCAATAATTGCGTACATAAACTGCACCTCCTTTATATACTAAGACTCGCCGGCACAGGCGCAGCAAGGCCGCTGGCTTATAACCTGTTTCGAGCGGTTGTAGTATGCCTGAGGTGTCAGACACACTGATCAACAAATAATAGATTATCATATTACCAGTCGTATTGCAACGATTAGTTTTGGGCGTGAACCTCTTGAGCCCTGCGCAATACCTCTTCTTCCGTTCCTGTAAAAGCAATACGGTAGTGCTGTTCGCTCATACATTCGTTGTCTTTAAGATAAATCGCCAGCCCAAGCTCTTTTTCAAGCTGCCTTAGCGGTTCCTTTTTGTTTTGCTTATAATGGTCGAGAATATGCGGGTGCGCTTCGAGCAGCACCGCCTCTGCGTGAGAACCGCGGCTGTATTCCCTAAGTTCACGCTCCATTCTGCCGATCACGGAAGCTTCCGAAAGAATACGGCCGGTCCCGCCGCATGTTGGACACGGGCGGGTCAGCACCTCTCCAAGGTTTTGCCGCACTTTTTTTCGCGTCATCTCCAGGAGACCGAGCTGGGTGAACCCAAGCAGATGCGTTTTTGTCCGGTCTTTCCGAAGTTCGGCCTCCATGCAGGCCTGTACACTTTTGCGGTGTTCTTCTTTAGCCATGTCGATAAAATCAACGATAATAATTCCGCCTACATCACGTAGTCGCAGTTGTCTCGCTATTTCGGCACAGGCTTCCAGGTTCGTTTTCACAACGGTGTCTCCCAGTTCCGATTGTCCGACATACTTGCCCGTATTGACATCTATCACGGTCATCGCTTCCGTCTGGTCAATCACAAGGTAGCCGCCGTGTTTCAGCCAAACTTTGCGTTTAAGCGCCCGCTCCATCTCACCTTCGACTGCATAATAGGAAAAAATATCTTCTTTTCCTGTATACAGCCTGACTTTTTCCTTCAATTCGCGGCTGTCGTGACTCAGCAAATCACGAACCTCGGCATAGTGAGAACGGCTGTCAATGATAAACTCATCGACTTCCTCACTCAACATATCGCGAACCACGCGGGATACGAGGTCAATTTCCTGATAGATAACAGCGGGCGGCTTCTTGTGTTTTCCAGTTTCCCATGCCCGCTGCCACTGCGCCCGCAAGAAAAGGATGTCGTCTTCAATTTCCTTTTTCCCTACCCCTTCAGCGAGCGTTCGAATGATGACGCCTTCTTCCGTTCCAAGGGTAGTAAACGCAATCGTACGGAGCCGCTCTCTTTCCTTTTCATTCTTAATCCGGCGCGACACTCCCACATAGCGGACATTAGGCATAAACACAACAAACCGCCCGGGAAGAGACAGTTGGGTTGTAACGCGGGCCCCTTTCGTGCCGACCGGTTCTTTGCTTACCTGAACGAAAATTTCCTGTCCTTTGGTCAGAACTTCCCGTATGTCCCGTTTCTTTTCTGTGCTGATATCTCCCGGTGGAAGACAGTCGTCCACATATAAAAATGCATTTTTATCCGTCCCAATATCCACAAAAGCAGCCTGCATCCCCGGCAGGACATTTTCTACTTTTCCTTTATAGATGTTGCCGACAACCCGGCGATCGACGGGCCGCTCAATATACAATTCGGCCAATCGGCCGTCCTCCAAAATCGCAATCCGGGTCTCGCGGCCGGCACAGTTGACGATGATTTTACGCAAATGGTGCGCCCCCTTGTCAGTGCATGTGGTTCCCTGTTTTTCTTATTTTACCGTAAAAGCAGCTCCACTGCACAATGTGGGGTCTTTGTGAAATAATACGTCAGTATTTCTTGCTCAGAGATCGCTTGATAAGCCGAATAAGCCCTGTCGTTTACCAGGAAACTATGATAGCGCCCGCGTTTTAGCTTTTTTGTAATCTCGAACAGCGTATGCTGCCGGTTTACCCGTACCTTCCGAACAGGGAGGTTTTTCAACTTGTCTATTCTTTGATACCTTGCAAGGAGAAAACGGAGAAACTGAAAACGCATCTGCCTGTATGACATAATATTGCTAAAAAAAAGATAGCAGGCCACCGCTACTCCGTTTAACTGGGGGGAAGACTGCCTGATGCTCCAGATAAATATGAAAAGGGAACCGATGAGTCCGGAAGCGATGGAGACATAGATAGATGTCCGATACGTAAAGGTTAAGCTGCACACGGTATGCAGAATACGCCCGCCATCGAGCGGCCAGATCGGGAGTAAATTAAATCCCCCTATCGCAACGTTGCCGTACATAAAAAAAGCCGCCCACTCAGGCGCCCATAAACCGGATCGCTGCAGAAAATAGCCGACTGTTATTAGCACTCCATTCATGAGTGGTCCTGCCAATGCGACCACGATTTCTTCTACCGGGCGCGTATTCCCCCATTCATCGACTTCCGCAACCCCGCCAAACGGCAGAAGTTCTATTTTTCTTACACGCCAACCATAAGCAAGGCCTGCTGCCACATGTCCGGCCTCATGGATAAGGACAATCATAAACAGTGTAATCACCTGCACGAACTGCCCGGTGAGCAGCGCAAACAGCATAATCATCCAGAATAATGGGTGGACATGAAAGGTCATGTTACTCAAAACGCACCACTTCCTGCGGATTGACAAATCCACCTTCTTTCTTCACGGCAAAATAAACCGGCTTACTGGTTTTCCCGTCCTGCAAGGCTTTGCCTATCGGATGCTGTGCGTCTACCCAGTCATTAACTGATACGCTAATTTCGCCTAACCCGCCGTACCACGTTTCCATTCCACGGGCGTGTTCAATGATGACGGTTTTGCCAAGACCATCCTTTACCCCGGCAAACGTGATCCATCCCTTATCGATCGAGTTAATGACGGGATTCTGCGGTGTAAAATACAGCCCGTTTCCCTGCTCTGCGTACGTTTTTACGACTTTTCCGGGGGCTGGTGCCTTTAGCAGCGTCGTCTTCGGCTCCAGCACCGGCTTAGCCTGATTGCCAAGCGGGCCTATCGAAGGCAGCATCATCGGAACCGCCCCGAATTTTTTCTCATACCAGGCCGACATCGCCTGAAAGTCATACGAGCGTTTCATGACGTCGTTTAGCATCGCCCGATACTTATCCGCACCGTTAAATTGACCGTAGCGAATGCCATACGCCGCGCTCAGCAGGCAGAACGAAACCACAATCCGGATAAACCATTTGTCTCTGCCTGTCCGCCGAACCGGCTTTTTCCTGTACGACGAAAAATGCGCCGCATGTCGATGATGCATGTGAGACGAGTATGGCTCCTCCGACGGATGATGCATTCTCGACGGGTAATTCGGCTGCGCGGATGAAAGCCACTCAGGTTCATCCTGCCACGGTCTGGCTTCTTCCCCTTGGTACGGCAGAGGGATTTGGCTGTCATCTTCAAAAAAATAGGAAGAATAGGTGTCTTCCATCTGCTCTCTCAGCCGGCGTACCCGTTCTTCCCTGCGACGTTTAATTCCGTCCGTATCAAAATAACTCATATAAAAACCCCCTTATCGTTAGCCTCATAGTACAAGTGTATGAGAACAGGGACAGGGGTATGTTTCCATCTATTCAAACATTAACTTTTTCCTTCGCATTCCTACATTCATGACCATGCCCATCACAAGAAAGTTCGAAATGAGAGAACTCCCTCCATAGCTAATAAAAGGCAAAGGAATTCCTGTTATCGGCATGAGTTGAATGGTCATCCCGATATTCTCAAATGTCTGGAATACAATCATTCCAATGACGCCGGCGGCAATATAGGAGCCAAATGTGTCCTTGGAGTCCATCGCAATGCGAACCATTCGGTACACCATAAAAAAGAAAAGAAAAACCAGGATACTGGAACCGACAAAGCCAAGTTCCTCGCCAATAACGGTAAACACAAAGTCACTTTCCCCTACGGGAACCCATCCGTTTCGCGCCTGCGTCCCCCCGTCAATTCCCTTGCCAAGCAGTTGCCCGGAACCGATGGCAGTCAGCGATTGGCGCAGCTGGTACCCTTCCTTTGGGTAAGCGTCCGGGTTGAACCACGACTCAATCCGCATCCACTGATACGGCTTCATTATTTTAAAGAACGCATCTTTATTAAAGTTGTATAAATACGCCAGTCCCACGAACACGAGGGAAATGCAAAAACCAAGAATAACAAAGTATTTGATAGGGGTTCGGGCCACGGTCAGCATACTGAAAAGAATGCCTGTAAACACAAGAGCCGTTCCGAGGTCCGGCTGGATTAAAATAAGCAGCAGCGGTACGCCGATCAGCAAAACAGCCGGCACAATCTCCCTTAGGCCAAGCGCCTCGTCCTCTTTTTCGTCTTTTTTGGAAAGAAATCTGGCAACCGTTACAATAACAAAAATCTTCATCAATTCGGAGGGCTGAAAGTCCATAAACCCAAGCTGATACCAGCTGTGGGCATTGTTTTTGGCAGGCATAAACAGCACGCCGATAATGAGCAGCATGCCAAACGCGTAGAGCCCGTACGAGAGGTTGCCAATGGAATGATAATCAAACAGCAGGACAATGGTCAAAAACGCAAACCCGACTCCATACCAGATAATTTGCTTCCAATGGTAATTGGCGTCAGGTTTGGCACCCGAAATACCGATAAAACTAAAGATGCCAAGCATAATCAAAACGATGATCAGCAGCCAATCCAGATTGCGTAAATACCTTTTATCCAAATCCATTCTTTGTCCTCCGCATCCTCCCCGCTGCCTCCAGCCTTCACCGCATGCCGAACAGACGTTTCACTTTACTCATAAACCCCTTTGATTCGTCGAGATTAAGAAAAGGAACTGAATCTCCGAGCATGCGCCGGGCAATGTTCCGATAGGCAATTCCCGCTTTGGAATCATGATTCATCGCCACAGGCTCTTTTAAATTCAAATGCTTAATCACTTCTTCATCATCCGGAACATATCCGATCGGATCTACCGAGAGCATAGAAACGACATCGTCTACATCCAGCATATCCCCGTTCTTTGTCATATGCGGACGGATGCGGTTGACAACTAAATACGTTGCTTCCATGTTCTCCTGTTCCAGCAGGCCAATTACCCGGTCCGCATCGCGGATAGATGAAACATCAGGCGTGGTCACGACAATCGCTTTATTGGCACCAACGACCGCATTTTTGAAACCCTGTTCGATTCCTGCCGGACAATCAATCAATACGATATCGAAATCCTGTTTTAACTCCTCAATCAGCTTTACCATTTGCTCGGGCGTAACAGCCGTCTTATCCTTTGTCTGCGCGGCGGGCAGCAAAAAAAGCAAATTGTCAAAGCGTTTATCTTTAATTAGGGCCTGGTTTAGCTTGCATGTTCCTTCAACCACATCAACCAGGTCACATATAATACGATTTTCCAGACCCATAACCAAATCGAGATTGCGCAGGCCAATATCCGTATCGACCATGCATACTTTCTTGCCGAGCTGTGCAAGCGCCGTCCCAATATTAGCAGTCGTCGTTGTCTTCCCTACTCCCCCTTTTCCTGAAGTAACGACAATGGCTTCCCCCATGCTTACGCCCCCTCTTATTTTCTCTATCGCTCTTGCTTTATAGTCATTTTACAACGTGATGTCCCCAATTTGAGGACGGATTTTATGTAATTGAGTCAATTTTTCGATTGCCATGCGGCCATCCAGCAAATAAGCAAACTCCATTTCGGTACTGGCCGTCTCCCATTCATCCGGCGGACGGCTAATCACCCCCGCTATCCGGAGCTGGGTAGGAACCATCGTATACGCCGCAATAATACATTCGGCGTTGCCTTCACAGCCGGCATGGGCGGTTCCCATCAACGATCCGAGTACAAAAATATTGCCGGTACACAGGATAAGAGCTCCCGGATTGACATCGCCAAGCACAAGCAAATCCCCATGCTGGCTAATAATCTGGCCGGATCGGACCGTTTTCGAATAAATCCGGATTTGAGCGGATAATTTTTCCCGCAGCGCGTCTTCTTTCGTAATGACTCCCGTTTCTATCGCTTTGATCACCAGAT
Organism: Aneurinibacillus terranovensis DSM 18919; assembly: GCF_000430625.1. GTDB lineage: Bacteria > Bacillota > Bacilli > Aneurinibacillales > Aneurinibacillaceae > Aneurinibacillus_B > Aneurinibacillus_B terranovensis. The sequence goes on along the minus strand of NZ_AUMJ01000015.1, from coordinate 74,859 downwards.
TGCCGCGCGTACGCAAGATTGCGACCAGCCGTTCCTCCTGCTCGGCGTTTAGATACCGCATGCCGAGATTTACGGTAATGCGAATGACCGGGCCGGTCAGGATCTGCTGGTGACTATTTTCTACCTTTTCCTTTAATTCCGTAAATAGATCCTCCAGAGAGCAAGTATCATCCAGATAGAAAACGAGGCCCTCTTTGGTCCCTTTAATCATCACATTTTGTTTTACTGTCATCATAGCCAAAGATTCACTCCATCTGAAATAGTATTCGCCATAGAGTATCTATTTCCTGCCAACCACCTAAGCAAGCTGGTTCTTCTTACTTTCCGCTGCGGTAAGCATCCTGCTCATCGGACGAAAGATAAGCAGCGCGAACAGTGTATTAAACAGCACCGTCGGAACCATTTCCTGCAGGAGAAGAGTATTCAGGCTAACTTCCGCCATATGAAAAAGATGATAGAGACCGTAGACGATCCATTCGTTCATGAAAGTTGCCAGAAGAATGGTTGTGGTCACAAGCAGCAGACTTTGGTGGAAATAGCGGGCACACAAACCTGCCAGGTACCCTGTTAGTCCCATCGTAAAAGCATAGACCCCGATTACGTCGGTATAGACAACGTCATACAGCAAGCCAAAAAGCAGGCCGTAAACGAGGGCCTTCCGTCTACCCAGGTAGAGGCCGATAAAAACAATCCCTACCAAAACAAACCGGGGAGTAATAATCCATGAAAGCCCCCACGCTGCGGCTCCTATCACTTGAACGACCGTGCCTTCTATCAAAAAAAACAGAAATATAACAGCGGAAATAATACCAAGTCTCATCTATATGTCCACCTTTCCCGCACTATGGGGTACTGTTCGTTTGATTCCCCTGGCCTGCAGGCTTGTCGTTCACTACAAACTTACGTTGAACGACAAAGACTTGTTCGAGCTGATAGAAATTAGCCAGGGGTGCAACATAGGCGGTTTGGGTCAGTCCATAATCCCCTTTGGCGACACCTTTAACCTGACCGATTACCAGCCCCTGCGGCATCACTCCACCCATCCCGGACGTTGTCACATAATCCCCATTCTTGATCGGCGTCTGCAGCGGAATTTTACTCATGACCAGCCAGTTTTTGTTCAGGTCAAAATCAAAGCTATCAATAATTCCATAAATGGGCTGCTGCCCGGCAATGACAGCCGATATATAATTGCCTTTCTCGATATCCATTAATAATTCTACCTGGGAGGAAAAAGTAGAAACGCTGCGGACGCGGCCAATTAAGTAGCCCTCTGAAGACAGTACCGCCATGTCCGGCTTAATCCCGTCATTGCTTCCCTTTCCGATGGTGATCAGGTGGTTCCATCTGTCCGGGCTTCTCGCAATAACGTCCGCGGCAATCGAATTATACGCGCTTAATTTTTTATCCCGGATATCCAGCATTTTACGCAGCTGGTCATTTTGATACTGGATTTGCTTAAGCTGTGTAGTTACCTCTGCATAATGGTCGAGTTCTGCCTTCAACTGCCGATTTTCTTCATAGATATGATACATTTGCTTGATATTCCCAAAGAATTGAGCGGCCGCGTTGGTCGGTTTATAAAAAACCCCCTGCATAAACGATACCGTGTCCCGCGCAAAACGTTCCGGCAAGGTAGGAAAAGGGCGCTCCTTTACGGTAGCACCCATTATAACAACCAGTACAATCAGTCCGATTAATAACGCAATTAATCGTTTATTCCCAAAGAAATTGGACACCTACAACACCCGCTTATCGACCGCGCTGTGAACGCGCTGTAATCCCTGACTTTGATTTAAATAAATGAATGTTTTCGAGCGCACGCCCCGTCCCTATCGCCACGCAATCAAGTGCGTTCTCCGCAACAATCACCGGCATGCCGGTTTCTTCCGCCAGCAGCTTATCCAGATTGCGCAGCAGAGCTCCACCACCTGTGAGGACAATTCCCCGATCCATAATATCGGCCGCAAGTTCCGGCGGACTTTTTTCGAGGGTAATCTTCACCGCTTCCACAATGCTTGATACCGTTTCGCTCAGTGCTTTGGCGATTTCCTGGGATGTGATTTCAATCGTTTTCGGCAGGCCGGTAATCAAATCGCGGCCGCGAATATCCATCGTTTCGGCTTGAGCAGGCGGAATCGCTGATCCAATTTCCATTTTAAGCGTTTCGGCCGTACGTTCCCCAATCATCAGGTTATAGTTCTTCTTGATATACTGAATAATCGCTTCATCCATTTCATCACCCGCTACACGGATCGACTTGCTTGTTACAATCCCGCCGAGTGAAATGATGGCTACTTCCGTTGTCCCGCCACCGATGTCAACTACCATGCTTCCGGTTGGTTCCCATACCGGTAAATCTGCGCCGATAGCTGCAGCGAACGGCTCTTCAATCGTAAACGCCTCTCGCGCACCCGCAAGTTTCGTCGCATCTTCCACCGCGCGCTTCTCTACAGCGGTAATCCCTGAAGGAACACAAACCATAACGTTCGGTTTGCGCGAAAACAGACCGCGTGTTTTCTGGGCCTGATCGATAAAATATCGAAGCATCGTCGCGGTCGTTTCAAAGTCAGCAATAACCCCGTCTTTCATCGGGCGAACCGCAATGATATTTCCCGGCGTGCGGCCAATCATGCTTTTTGCCGAGTTTCCTACGGCTTCAATGCTGCCTGTGTCGGTACGAATAGCGACCACAGACGGCTCGCGTACAACGATCCCTTTTGATTTTGCGTATACAAGAGTATTGGCTGTTCCCAGGTCAATCCCCATATCTCTGTTAAAACTACGAAACATTCCAGTGTATCTCCCTTCGTGATAAACCCATATGTAGTAACATGACAATTATACGTAAACGGCAGGCTTTTTCAAGAAGGAAACTATTGGAGATTATTTAAAATGTCCCTTTTCCTTCAAGCTGTAAAAACGCCCGTCTCCGATAATAACATGATCAAGTAATTCGATGCCAAGAATGCGGCCGACTTCCTGTAACCGATGCGTCACATCAATGTCTTCCCTGCTTGGCGCAGGATCACCGCTCGGATGATTATGGATGCAAACGATTGAAGCGCTGCTTTTCCGAATGGCTTCCTTAAATATCTCACGCGGATGGACGATGGACGAATTCAAGCTGCCGATAAAAATCGTTTTCCTATCCAAAATCTGATTTTTCGTATTTAAATATAAGCAGACAAAATGTTCCTGTGTGAGGTACCGAAGTTCCTCCATCATGACATTCGCAACATCCTGCGGCGAACGCACGGCCGCCCGACCGGCTCCCGTCGAAACCGCAATGCGCTTGCCAAGTTCAAGGCCGGCCATGATTAAAAGGGCTTTTGCCGGGCCAATGCCGCGTATAGCGGTCAGCTCTTCGTACGTGATCGTCTTCAGCCCCCGCAGTTCCCCCACCTTGTTGAGCACACGGCAGGCGAGCGACATGACCGATTCCTCTGTCGAACCTGTCCGGAGCAGAATCGCCAGCAGCTCCGCATTGGAAAGCGAATCCGCCCCCGCTTGAATCATTCGTTCTCTTGGCCTGTCTGCCGCAGGGATATCGCGAATCATCGGATGATACTGCGGCAAAAGCATGTCCTGTTCATGCATACTAAAACTCCCCCATTTACCATTCAGATAAGGGTTCTTAGCTGCCGCTGCATGCTGCACCCTGAAGGCCGGCGCTTACACTGGCCTTCAGAATAATTGTACACCAAATTCTTCCAAAAAGTCACTCAGCAAATGGAGCGGAAGACCTACGACAGCGAAATAATCGCCTTCCATCCGGGATACAAACGTGGCACCATACCCCTGAATGGCATACGATCCGGCCTTGTCCATCGGCTCACCGGTCGCGATGTAGCTCCGTATCCGCTCTTCTGAAAGCGGCCGAATAAAAACCCGGGTCGCTACATGGCCAGTTCTCTCTTTACCCGCTGTATCCAGAACACAAACACCTGTGTAAACCGTATGTTCTCTCCCCTGCAGACAAGTCAGCATCCGGAAAGCCTCTTCCTCGTCGGCCGGCTTTCCCAGAATGTTATCGTCGAGCACCACAACGGTGTCCGAACCGATAACAAGCGTGCGCTGTGCCTGAATTCGCCCGACAGCCTGTGCTTTACGCTGTGCAAGGATTTCCACATACCTTGCAGGGGTAACGTTGTCTTCCACCGTTTCATCCGCCGCGCTCGGCTGGATGGTAAAAGGTAAGCCGAGACCCCGCAGCAGTTCCTGACGCCTTGGCGAAGAGGAGGCTAAAACGATAGGTACTTCTGTTGCTACCATCATATCCACCTGCTTTGTAAATGTATAAGCAAGTATAGCATGTCCTTCTTCTTCCATAGAGACACATGTCATACATAATTTTAGCAAAGGCAGGTTCAGTGCACAACAAAAAAAAGCGATCGTCTAGGACAATCGCTTTTCAATTCGCAATGGATGCCGCCAATTGCTGGTGATCCGCAAGAAAATGCATAATATTCTCCTGCGCCTGCCAGAGGTACGCTTTATCAGGCTGCTTGCCATACTGGGTTACGCCGGTTACCGCGGAGGTTATATCGTTTAACTCCTTCTGCAGCAGCTGCCTGGGTGAATCCTTCAGCACAGACTGAATCTCCTGCCCTTGCTGCAGGAGTTGATGGTGGGCGGAAACAATTTTTTGAATGGCCGTCGGGTCGGTTTTCCCTGTCGTTAACCCGCTAACGGTACAGGTGGAGAGCTGGTGGATGATATCCGCTTCCGTTTGCCCCAGCGCAGGCAGCGGGCCGATTTTTTTATCTCCGCTAACCTGTAAAGTCACAGTCTGGGCTTGCAAGGCTTTTTCTTTAATATAAACATCCTGGTTCGCACTGCGAAATTGCCCGGCCAGCGCATCGGCTTCATCGTGCGTGGAGCCGACACCGAGAAACAAATAACGCTTCCCGTTCTCCTGGGAGGAAGAGACCGCCCAGCCTTTCTGTTTAAACTGCTCTGCCATTTTACCAGCGCTTTCGTCCGTAGCAAATACACCGCCCTGAATAAGATAAACCGGTATCGCCGGAAGAGTCAGCGTCATCGTTGCCCCGGTTTGTCCGCTCGATGGTTGGCCATTTGGCTGAGCCGGGGCCGATCGAGCGGAATCAGGCGGCTTTTCAGCAGCGGATGGCTGGACAGACCCCGCGGATGCATCCATAGATTTCACTGCGGGCGGCTGCGGATTTTGTGCAAATGTATGCATGACCACATACCCAAACAGGAGGCCGATAAGAATGGCCCCGCCTACAACAAACGAATGGCGAAACGTATGAGGGCCGGGCCCTTTTCTTCTAAAGCTGTGGCTCGTCCGTACAGGTTCGATATGCAAGTTTTCCTCAAAGGGGGCTTCTGATAGCCCATCTCCTGATATCGCATCTCCTGAATCGTCCTGTTTATCCTCGTAATATGAAGATGTTTCTTTATAAAATGGAGATTTTTCATGGAAAAAAGGACGTTCCTGCAAGTCTTCGGTCAAGATCGGCAGGACAGGGACAGGTGAAGTGTTTAACTTAATTTTTGGCGTTTTTCCCTGCTTCTTTGGCACCGCAGGACGAACCGCAGGGCCCACCGTGGGATGCTTTAGTTTCGCAGCCGGCGTATCTGAAGGTTTAGAGCGTATCGTATATGCGAGCGTCTTCTTCATCGTAGCTTGTCTCCCTTCAACTCTATCAATTACTAGAGTATATGAGACGAACTCTACGGATATGCAGGCGTTCACTATTTATATTCCGTAAAACTACGATCTGTTACTCTGACAATTGTTTTGGCTTTTCAGTGACCGGATATTTCATCGGATTCCACTTACCCGAAGGCGGTTCCGCCTGAACCGGCGGCAATTTATCAAGCAAACCGGCAAACTGCGGCGCATAATACGTTGTAAGCTTTACAGTCGCGGGCATGTCTTTTTCTTTCGGGATGACAAAACTGTCCTTTTGATTGGAGGTAAAGGTTAGCCCATCCACCCGCAAATATCGCGACAGGTTCTGAACCTCCGAAACAAAATGATAAATAGATTGATAGTCTCCTTTAATTGATAGGGTGATTTCGATACTGCTTACAGTCGTTCCCGGCAAATAACTCTGAAGGGCTTGAAGAGTGACCTGCTTACTGTCCTTTGTTTGGCTTGATGAGCCGGACTGGGCAAACCCTTGGTTCTGGTCGTCTTGGCTGACAAATTTCTTCGCCAACTCAGATAGCTTCTGTTCTTTCTGTTCATTAAACGTAGCATTCTCAATTTGAATGTTGCTGATCGTTTGCAGTTTCCCCAGGTCTTTGATGAGCTGGTCCGTGTAAGGCTTTACCGGAAGAAATTCGGCAATTTTAGAGAGCTGTTCCTGATAAGGTGTCAGATCGTTTTTCTTTTGTTGGCTTTCAGCCGGTTTTATCTGCATGTTCGTTTGTTGAAGTTGAAAGCTTGCTTCTGTCACTTTCTTTTGCAAGGGAGTGACATAGAAATAGTAGAAGGCCGCCAACAACGCAAACAACAGGGTTAATCCCAGCAAAACGTATTGACGCTCTTTTTCCCCCATCTATTCGCACCTTCTTCTTTCATTACTGTTTTTGCCCGTTGTTCGGCTGCTTCGAAGAGACAGCTTTCGGGTCGATCGTTGTTACGTTCACTTCATACTCGGCAACATAACGTGGGAGCAGTTTTCCTCCGAGCGTCTGCAAAATGGCGGACAGCGGCTGCCCCTTGTCATCCACCGGCCCAACCCATTTAACCGGGGCGTCTGTTACACTTTTTACCGTTGCATTCACAACATAACTGGACATCTGTAAATTATGCAGGTAAGCGGCAACGTCATCCATCTGGTCAAAAACGCCGGAAACGGTAATTTTGCCATCAAGGCCGTACTGAACTTGCATTAGCCTCCCGTCCTTCGGCAAATTGCGCGACAGTTCATCAAGCAGAAGAGTGGTCGGATAAAATAGATGCTGCAGTTTATCAGAAAGCGTGATGTAATCCTGTACATTAGCCACCTGATTCCCCTGCTGCGATTTCTGCCTGGCAGTCGCAAGCAATTTTTCCTGCTGCTGTTCCTGAAGCGCTAAGGCGGCCAGCTTCTGATTGCCGCTGTAGTACATAATACCAAGATAAGCAGCGCCTATAAGCCAGAGTGCTCCAATCAACATATAAAAAGACAGGGTTCCTGAAATTCTTTTCTTCCTCTGAGGAAGCAGGTTAATGTTAACCAATGTACTCAACCTTTCAATGATAATCCAAAAGGCACGGTATATGCCTGTACATTTGCCGTCGCCGAAAATCCGTCCACATACGAGTGGACTGGGAGGCTTATAATTTCTTGCACACTCAACCGTTCTTTCAGGAAGGGAATCATTCTGTCTATATCGGGAAAATCGCCGGTTACGTATATTTTTTGCATACGCGTGCCGTCGTTTTTCATACTGAAATGATAAAAATTAATGACCCGATCCAGTTCCCGTACGAGGTCATTGGCAAACGAATCAAACATTCCCCGATCTTCAAGAAATTGCAGCAGATCGGAGGACTGCAGGTTGCGCTCGTCCATTGTAATTTTATAATTGGTTAAATCAAGCGGGATATTGCGCATAAATTCAGGGATTTCCCGATTAAAAAACGATACATCCACCGTATGCATTCCAAGGTGGATAAACATGTGGTACTGCTCGCCTGTGTGAAGCTGAAGCATATCGAGTAATCGGTAGAGCGCGAGCGGTTCAATATCAACGGCCGCCAATTGAATATCCAGTTCGGAAAACAACCGTACGTACTGATCGATCAGGTCCCCCGGCGCCGCAATCACAAGGTATTGGTCCTGAAGTTCCGCTTCAGATGCTTCCGTGTCTTTGTTTGTATTCTCATCCTGCCCCATTTTATAAAAGTCGAAGTACGGCCGGGAAAAAGGGAGGTGAATAGTCGACTCCAGCTCAATCTCGATAAACGAGCGAACTTCTTTTGGCGGTAGCTTCGGAAGGGAAACTTTACGCATGACAACGGAAGAAGTAGGAGCCGAAATGACCGCTTTCTTGTGCTTTAGTTTCGCTTCCTTCAAACCGAGCGCAAGCTGAACCAGCACCTGATCTTCATCAATGATTTTTCCGTTCTCAATCAGCCCGCTGTCCAGCGGGATCATACCCGCCTGTTTAATCTTTAACCCTCCGGAACTGTACCGGACTTCGGCATAACGAAGGCCCTCATCCTCCAATTCCATGCCTACCCGGCCCGGGCTTTTTCTGATTGAAAAAGGATGTGATAGTTTCGGTTTCCATGTGTTTATTTTCATCGCTATTGGAACCTCTTATAAATTTAGTAGGGATTGAGATTTCTTATAATCTACCCAAAGATACGAGTGCTAGAACAAATGCTAGTTCTAGAATAAGTGCCAGTACCATTCGATGATAGCATATCCACGAAACATCGCAAGGATGCTTCCGAGGGCGATAAACGGCCCGAAAGGAACTTCGGTTTTTCTCCCCGCTCCTTTAAAAATCATTACTAGAATACCATAAAACGTCCCAAGTAACGTAGAAAGAAGAATGGTTAATAATAGAAGCGGATATCCAAGGTACAATCCGACCACGGCAAACAGCTTAATATCCCCGCCCCCCATTCCTCCCCTGGAGACAACGGCAATGAGATAAAAGAGAATAAACCCAAGAGCCATCCCGATAAGGTGAGCCACGTATGTTTCATTCGGGTGAATAAAAAACCGCAGCACAAGAAAGAGACCCCAAAACGGAAACACCACTTTATCCGGAATAAGCCGGTACGCCAGGTCGGACACGGTAACGATCACAAGAAGCGAGACAAATAAAAGCGCCATCAACGTTTCCCATGAAAAACCGTAGAGAAAATAAACACCGGTAAAAAGAATTCCGGTCACAGCCTCCATTACAGGGTAGATAGGAGAGATCGAAGCCGCGCACACCCGGCATTTGCCCCGGTTGATGAAGTAAGAGAGAAGCGGGATTAAATCCCGTGGTTTTAGCTGTGCTGCACATTTCGGACAGTGAGAGGGCGGATAAATAATAGACTCTTTTTGCGGCACCCGCAGCCCCACTACATTAAAGAATGATCCGAAAATAAGTCCGAGCAAAAAAAAGAGAAGAAGCCTCATGTCGGCTACATCATAGAGTTCGATGACAATTCCTCCCTCATATGTAAACGATAAACCATCCAAGCCACTAGGGCGTTGGATGGCCAAGTTTTTTAAGAAGTATTATTTTAATTAGCGTCAACAAAGTCACGCTTTAGATTATCGACAGGTACTGGGCTAGTGTTACCAGTTGCACCTGCCGTAGCTTCAAAGTAGTTTTTTGTTCCATCTTTAGAAAGATACACTTTATACGTATAATTCCCACTTGAATTATCAACCTCGACATAAGAAGATGCAGTCGGTGCGGTAGTTGTCACGTCAGTTGAACTATCTTTATAATAATCGCTGTTACTGTTAAAAGGATCCTTCATAGTTTCTAATTGTTTGTCGGTATATAAAACATTTAACGGAATATACGTTGTTGCGGCAGTAAACTTATCAGTATGCGAAGTAATATACAATTTCGCAGAGTTTACCATTTGAATTGCATTAGCCGCTGTCGCATCCTTTTTCGAGTTCGTAATTAGCCCCCCGATCGCTGGAATAGCAATCGCCGCAATAATCCCCAAAATAACAATCGTCGCCAACAATTCGATGAGCGTTAAGCCCCGCTGATCCTTCACAATTTTTTTCCAGTTAAACATCCGACTATCTCCCCCTCTAAGCCTATTTTTACTGGTGAATATGAGAATACATATCAAACATCGGAATCATAATGGACGACACAATGGTCCCGATGATCACCGACAGGAAAACAATCATTAGCGGCTCAATTAACGATTTGACCTTGTCCACCATGTTTTCAACTTCGGCTTCGTAGAAATCCGCAATCTTCTCCAGCATTAAATCGAGCGAACCGGTTTCTTCCCCTATCGCAATCATATGGGTGACAAGCGGTGGAAATACCCACGACTTTTTAAGCGGTTCCGACAGCCGGCGCCCGTTGCGCAAACTCTCCTTTGCCTCACTAATGGCGTTACTTATAATTTTATTATCGACCACACCTTCGACAATGGTCAACGCCTGCAATATCGGAACCGAGCTGGCAAACAGCGTGCTTAACGTCCGGTTCATACGTGCCAACGCTCCCTTTTGAATTAACTTTCCAAATATGGGCATTTTTAGTTTACCATAGTCGACGATACTGCGACCACGGGAAGTCGTGACAAAAATTCGAAATCCTGCGACAAGAATGATAAGAGAAAGCAAATAAAGATACCAGGTGTGGACGATGCTGTTGCTTAAAGATAGCGTTAAAACGGTGATTTTAGGCAACTGAGCATTTAAACCTTTAAACATTCCGACAAATGTAGGAACAATATTGGTCAATAAAAATATCGTGACAGCCACCGACAGAACGAGCATGACGATGGGGTAGGTCATCGCAGATTTAATTTTTTCTCTCGTATAATGCGACTTCTCAAAAAAGACCGCCAGCCGATCGAGAACGATTTCCATGTTCCCCGATGCCTCACCTGCGCGAACCATGTTTAAAAATAGCGGCTTGAATATTTTTGGATACTTGGCACATGCTTCAGACAGTTGGATCCCCTGACGAATATCGGCTTCGACTTCACCGAGCGTTTTGCGGAGCGCCTTGCTTTCGCTCTGCTGGGAGAGAATATGAATCGAATCGACGATCCCGATGCCCGAACGTATCAACGTCGCAAGCTGGCGTATAAACACAACGAAGTCCTGATTTTTAACGGGGCTGCCAAACGTGATCTCCTGCTGGAGCACTCCTTTTTTTACTTCTTTAATCGCAAAGACAAAAACACCCTGTTTTTTTAGTTCCGAGAGGGCAGCAGCTTTCGTGTTGGCTTCAATGCTGCCTCTCTTCTTCTTTCCGCCGCTTTCCCTTGCTTCATATGCGAAAGTTGGCATCTACTCCAGCGCCCTTTCAGCAAAATGGTGCTGAACCATCTCACGCAGCAGCAATCCCTGGTCAATCAGGCTTTTCATGGACATTTCCAGCGTATGCATACCTAAATCTTTGCCTGTCTGCATCATGCTTTTAATTTGGTGGACCTTCTCGATGCGAATCAGATTGCCAACCGCTGGTGTATTAACGAGTATCTCGGTAGCAGCAACCCGACCGCCGCCAACTTTGGGAAAGAGGCGCTGCGAGATGATCCCGACCAGCACCGAAGCGAGCTGAATGCGAATCTGCGGCTGCTGGTGCCCTGGAAATACGTCGATGATCCGGTCGATCGTTTGCGGCGCGTCGGACGTATGCAGTGTAGCAAACACAAGGTGGCCGGTTTCAGCCGCGGTAATGGCCGTGCTGATCGTCTCTAAATCACGCATTTCTCCAACGAGGATCACATCGGGATCCTGGCGCAACGAGGCGCGCAGTCCACTGGTGAAATCTTTCGTATCAAATCCTATTTCACGCTGGTTAATAATCGAAAGCTGATGTTTATGTAAATATTCAATCGGGTCTTCCAGCGTTATAATATGGCGGCGCATGGTCCGGTTAATATAATCAATCATAGCGGCAAGCGATGTAGATTTCCCGCTGCCGGTAGGCCCCGTGACAAGCAAGAGCCCCTGGGGTTTATGGCAAAATTTCCGAAGCTCATCCGGCATGCCCAGCGATTCAAGCGTCGGAATGCTTGTCGGGATGACGCGTGCCACGATGCCTATGCAGTTGCGCTGGTGATAGGCGTTGATGCGAAAGCGCGAAACACCCGGCAACCCGTATGAAAAATCGAGTTCACCCTTTTCCATAAACCTGTCATACATATGCTCCGGGATCAATTTTTTGGCCATTGCCTCTGTCTGTGCCGGGGATAACGGATCGGTATCAAGCCTTCTTAACTCCCCGTCGATCCGGAATACGGGCGCGGCTCCGACTGTAATATGCAGATCGGAAGCGCGTGTGTCATAGGCATATTTGAGTAATTTTTCAATGTCATCAACCGACATAATACACCTCCCACCTATTATCATCATAATGGCGCAAAGGAACTTTCACATAAGCATAAAGACCTAACTATTCATTTACGGCAATCCGGAAAATTTCATCCATCGTCGTGAGTCCCTGTCTCACTTTAATTAACCCGTCATCAAACAGTAAAATCATTCCATTCTTCATCGCGTACTTTTTATATTCGGAGGTCGGGTAATTCCGCGTGAGCATCTGCCGCAGCTGGTTATCCATTTTGAAAACTTCATGGACAGCCAGCCTGCCGCGATAGCCGGTGAGGCTGCAGCTTCCGCACCCTTTTCCTCTCCATAATTTATCTATCTTGATGCCTCGCTGCTCAAAAATTTCCTTTTCATGGTCACCAGGCACATATTCTTCCATGCAGTCCTTGCAAATTCGCCGGACGAGGCGCTGGGCCAGTATACCGTTAATCGATGAACCAAGTAAAAAAGGCGGGATACCCATATCGATGAGACGCGTCAAACTGCTTACCGCATCGTTTGTATGAAGAGTACTCAGCACCAAGTGCCCGGTGAGAGCCGCCCGAATTGCGATTTCCGCCGTTTCCGTATCCCGGATTTCCCCCACCATGACTATGTCGGGATCCTGCCGCAAAATCGAGCGCAAAGCAGAAGAAAACGTCATTCCGATATTGGCGTTCACCTGCACCTGATTTACGCCTTCAAGCTGATACTCAACCGGGTCTTCTACCGTGATGATATTAACGGAATCTTTATTTAAGTGCTGCAGCACCGCGTACAGAGTGGACGACTTCCCGCTCCCAGTGGGGCCGGTAGCGAGGATGATGCCGTTTGGACGGCTAATCAGCTCCTGAAACACCGCAAGATTTCGCTTCGTTAATCCCAGCTTGTCAATTTCAAGCAGCGCATTGGTAAGGTCAAGCAGCCTCATTACTATCTTTTCGCCATAAATCGTTGGCAGCGTTGAAATCCGGACATCGATTTCTCTGAAGACCACATTCATCTGGAAGCGGCCGTCCTGGGGAATCCGCCGTTCAGCGATGTTCAGATTCGCAATAATTTTAAGGCGGGCTGTAAGAATGCCTATCATATGTCTCGGCAGCACCCGTTCCGTACGCATAAGTCCGTCGATCCGATAACGGATCCGGATCCCGTCTTCCTGGGGGTCGATATGGATATCACTGGCCCGCAGGTGTACAGCCTGTTCAAACATTTGATTGACAAGCCGGACAATTGGTGAATCTTCATCCGTTATTTCCGCCTCCTCAATTTCGGCGGCGGCATTCATCCCCTCCATTAGCTCATTGACGGAATCCTGCATGCCGTACATTCTCACAATGGCCCGCTGTACCTCATCTCTGGTGGCAATGGCCGGTACAATGGTAAAGCCTGTGCTCATGCGGAGTTCATCGATCGCAAAGTAGTCCATCGGGTCAACCATAGCAACGGTTAGCCTGTCCCCTTCTTTTTTGAGCGGAACAAGCAGATACCGTTTTGCAATATCTTCAGGGACGATGCTGGCGAGCGAAGAATCCAATTTATACCGGAACAAACTAACATGCGGAATGCCGAGCTGAAATTCGAGAATTTCAATGAGCTGCTGCTCTGTAATGTATCCTGCCTGAAGCAGATGGTCTCCGAGCTTCAGCTTTGATTTTTTCTGCTCCTGCAGAGCCTGCTGCAGTTGTTCCTGCGTGATAATGCCGCTCTCGACAAGTATATCGCCCAGACGTTTACGCGCCACTGTGCTTATCCCCTTTCCACTGCTAACTAAGCCAACCATACGTTCAAATCAATTGAGATAAATCACGTTGTTCTGACTTTTCTGTTTTTTATCTTTCGTGTCTTTTTGCTGCGGCTGTTGACCGGACGAATTCCCCTGGGAGGTAGCGTCCGGTTCCGGCTGCGGAGTGGGCTCTGTCTGCTGTTGCTGCGGCCCGCTTCCCTGCTGGCTGGAATTCGCACTGTTTCCACCGGGCGGGGTTGCTCCCTCTACTTGCGGACCTACCGCAATAATATTTGGCAGCGGCTTGTAAAAATCGTCCGATAACGCTTCCTGCTTCGTGGAGCCATCCTTGTCCGTATAGGAAATCGATACTTTTACCCGTACTCCTTTTTCACCGAGCCGCACAATTTTCTCCTGACCGGCCGCCAGCGTTTCGTCAGGGCGTGCAATCGTATCGGGAGAAAAAGTTTGCAGTTGCTTTGCCGTAATCTGTACGTTTGTTTTTTGGTCCTTTCCCCCAAAGATGGAGATATGAAGACGGTCACTTTTTGCTTCGGCATAAATATAGATCGGCGTTTTTCCATTGTTGAGAAAGCGTAAATCCATGTCTTTCCCATTGACGAACGCATCATATCCCGCAGGTAAATAATCGACCGGCCGCGCATTATTATGACGTTCCAAAATGGGCAAATGAGTCTTAACAGCTGCTATGTATAAGGTGGAGGCAACCTGTGACGCTCCCCCGGCAACCCCGTCCTGTATGTCTTCATCGCTTAAAATAGCCACCGGTGTATATCCGTTTGTGTCGGAGAAAGGGGCTATTTTCTTAGTAAACGAAAATGTTTCCTGTGGATTGACAACCACACCGTTTAACAGTTCAGCAGCCCTCTGCACATTAAACAGCCGATTTGGAACAGAAGACTTAATCGTTGTTTCTTCTTCTGAAAGCAGCGTGTTAATCGGCTGCAGCATCGCTCTTGTAACAGTTGGCGTATCTGTCGTGACAACGAGCGGCACTTTTAACTGGCGTTGAAATACTTGCAGTTCCTGCTGAACCATCGCCAGAGTGTTTTGCACATCAACCTTATATCCTTCCTGTTCGGGAATGACGGTAATTTTATTTTCCTCTACTTTTTCCCTGGCCGGTACGGCAGGCCGGTTCACATTTTTTCCTATCTGGTTGATGATGGCCGACAAAGACTCCCGGTTGTACGAAACTTTCAACGGAATGTTCAGTGATGGAGCTGTCCCGCTCCACTTCTTCCATATGGCTGTAATTCCCGAGCTTTCTTCTGAAACATTCTTCGCTTCCTGAATCGTACCTGCAATATCGTAGGCTAATTGAATGTCCTTTTTATTAACCGGGTATGACTTCCCGTCCATTGTAATTTCAAGTGTGGCCGCATTGATTTTGGATACCAATTGCCGGACCCTGGTCTCTGCTTCTTCCGGTAGAAGTCCGCCAACTTCCACTCCTGCAATGGTGATGCCGTTATATAACGGTGATTCTTTCCCCTGCTGCTTCCATTCGCCGGATAACTGTAAACTGATTCCGTTAAAAATAACTAACTGAAAAAGAAGCAATAAGAAAACGAGCATGAATTCTCTCGCATAGTTTCTTTGAAGCATGATTTCTCCACCCCCTCCATTACCTTTATTTTTTCTTTCCTGTTTGATAGGGATAAACGTTCCTACCGAATAGATTAAGATTCATCGAGGGATGAAGGATTTTGTATCATCCACTCCAGCAATCGGGCAGACGCCTGTTTGCGAATCGCTTCTGTTACAAGCGGCCAGGGTTGATAGGGATTCCCTTTTTCTCTGAGCAGTAAAGTAAGGATTTTAAGAAATTGGATATGTTTTTTAACTTCTATTTTTAACCTACTCGTTCTTGTTATGCTGGCATTTTCGGTTTTCAGCCACTCTAACAGGCGCTGCAATTCCGTAATAGCCCGGTTGTACATCCCCATGTTTTTTAATGACCATACATAATCGCCGCTCAGCATGACTCTCACAGAAAAAGGTACTGGATGAGCAAGCGCGCGCTTTAACCAAAATATCGCGCCTTCATAATCACGATGGTTGATTGCCTCCAGCGACGAAACATATACAGCAGGAAGCTGGCTTCTATCTTTTTCGGTCAATAGCTCTATATTCATGGGAGAGTCATGGGCGTACTCTAACTGGGCGTCTATTAATTTCTCATTTTCCACAGGCTCGCCGTCAAAATGAATGAAGGGCTCTTGTTCCCCTTGTTCTTGTTCCTTTTGTTCATCATCTTCTGCAACGTCAATATCCAAAGCAGGCAAGTCAGGTGCGAATTCAAATGTCGGTTGAGTATCTGCCGCTATATTCGTTTCATTTTTGATTTCGTTATCCATTACATAGACGGGTTCGTTATCTATGGAATTTTCCAAAACAAAATTGATTGCAACATCTTTTTTATCAGACGCCAGATGGTTTTCCTCCTGCTGCACAGGAGAGGAGGATGGCTCATCTATCGCTATTTCGGGTTCTGGTTGAAACTGAAAAAGCTCCCCGCCCGGCTCAAGATAAAAATCATGCGTATCCAGAATCAGATTTCTCTGATTGGCTTCTTCGCTACTTGTACTTTCCGGCATGCTTACTTTTTGAAAATCAATTCCTTCCTCTTCCATGACTTCTTCCAGGCGAAGAAGATACTCATTATTACCTGATACAGGCTCATCCCATTGAACTTCTGCCCCGTTATCTTCGTCTAAAGGCGGAATATCCGACAATGGAAATTTGTCGAAGTCATTCATTTCTTCAACAGGTAAAAGACCTGCCGTTTCTGAATGCTCTGCTGGTTCCTCACCCTCAAACCGGAGAGTTTCTCCAACAGCAGGTTCAACTACAGCGACGGGCCGCTCTGTTTCAAAATCACGTATATCACCTGTGTCTTCTTTGAATACATCCTCTAAACGAAGTAGGTACTCATCGTCTCCGTTCTCACCATTATCAGTTTGGCCAAAATCCTTTTCCTGCCCGGAGCTGATCTCGTCAGGCTCGCCTGCCGCCTCTTCTCTGACAGGCATAGAATTAGGATAGATTAGGTCAGCATTTTGTGCCGCATGACGGGGAGAAGCCATTGAAACATCCGTGTCCGGTGTGATCTCCATGGTATGTACAGGTTTCTCTCTCATTTGCAACCCGATAAAGAGCACACTAAATAAAACAGAAGCAACCCCAAAAATAACGATGGTGAGCAATCCGCCTAAAAAGTTTGCTAGAAATGGAGCCAGAGAACCTAGTAAAATAGATCCAGGAAACAGAATAAGCAGTGCTCTGTTATTCTGTAATTTTTGCCGTAAAAAAATAAATAGCAAGGCCGTTAATAATAGATAAATGGTAAAATAACCGGATGTGCCCGATACGATCATAGGATCACCTGTATAATTAATTTTCTAAGCACTTATCATATCATACTTATGAATTATCTTTTATGAACATTTGTTGTAATTCTACATGTTTTTACAATTTCCTTTTCTAAAATTGCCAAACAATCATACCACTTCATGGTAAAATAGATGCAGTTGATCGGAGGGGTAGAAATGAGGGGGTTCCCTGACGAAAAAGGGTTTACATTAATAGAGGTTTTGCTATCTATTGTCATTTTTTCTATTTCTCTTTTACTATTCAGCACTTTTTTTATCAATAACATTAATCAATCAAGCAAACAGGATGCGCAGTTGATTGCCATGAATCTGGCGCGGCAGACTGCGGAGCAGTGGAAAAACGGGGATGGAAATGTGACGAATCCAACAGAAACAGATGGAAGTGCGATTCATGTGACCGGCGTTGATTTAAGCCAGCCTTTTACTTATGATGTGTTAAATGCGCTCATCAGCAGTGGAACCGGCAGCGGAGACAGCCAGGTGAAAACACTTGCTTTACCGATCGGGCAGCCAATTAACGGGCGGATTTACAGGCAAAGTGTCACCCTGCGCGCTCTTTCAGTTTCCGATCCAGATGGCGGCAGTCCCAAGAAAGCCATGGTGTTAATTACCGTTACCGTAACAGACGAAAATAACCAGGAGCTCGCAACCTTGACGACTGCCATGGCTAATCCGGCGAGAGGATGAAGTTCCAATGAAAAATAAAGCAGCGTATCTGCGTTCTTTTCTCCCAAATCAGTACGGTGTAACCTTGATAGAATTGCTTATTGCAACGGTTATTTTTCTAACCATTGTCCTTCCTCTTTCTACCGTCTATATACAGGGAATGAATGAATACAAAAAGACGAAAATACAAACCCAGCTTCGCAATGAAGCGGATTTTTTACTATCCGGCATCATGAAGCAGGTGCAGGAGTCGTCCTATTTCGAACTTGCCGATGATAGCATGTTAAGCGATCAGGGATTGGTTACAGCGGATGATAAGGAAACCCTGCTTACGATATTTTCACAAACAAATTTGTTAACACGAAATTCACCCACGGCGCCATCCGGGACGCCGGCCGACACCGATTACCACCAGGGAATCATCTCGTATAAACAGACGGTTGCGTATGACAGCTCCAGCGGCCAGCCTTCCTCTACGTTAAACAGAAAAATCTATACGTTCAATCGGGGGGGCTCCACCGATTTATTTCAGGGATTTGATTACGATAACGCCGCCTATATCGCGAAGGGATTGTTTCGCGTGTCGGATGACAACAAGAAACTATATATCTATCTCGTCATCGCGCCGCATTATGATCCGGGCTCTGCCTCTTCAAACAACCAGCCGATGTTTATTAAAGGAATACAGGCCAGCTATAAAAACCTTGCGGAGATTAAAGCGGCTATTGACGCTTCCCACCATGATTTTATTCATGTAGTAAAAACAGAAATATCGATTAACAACCTGGGAAAGGGGTGAGGGAATGATTCTTCGCAACGAAAGAGGAGCCGCCCTCATAACGGTTTTTATTATTCTTATATTATTTATGGTGCTTGGACTCTCAATAATGGGCTTCACTAATCAGTCAACCAATGTAAGGGTATTTGAAAACGATCAGGTTCAGGGGAAAATGCTGGCGGATATGGGCTTGGAGTATTTTAAGAAATATTTGGAAAAAAATCTGGTATTCTCTGATCTTCAATCCGCGATAGAAAGCACAGACGATTCGGCTCTTTTGGCTAAATTAAATCCAATTGCTGCAAAAATGGCTGACACCGGACACCCGACTTATCGGCAAACCGTATTACCGGACAACAAAGGGGCATTTGCTATCGGATATATTTCTCACCCCTTTTATTCGTACAAAGACGGAAGCAACGGGCCGAGCCAGCCGTATATCCACCGGTTGGATGTCTCCATCATTGGCATCCCGCCGCGGGCAATCGGTAATTCTTCTCTCACACAAAAACAGGTTGAACTGGACGCAACCGTCTATATCAATACGATACCGGCCCCCTTTCATTATGCGCTCAGCACGCCGGGTGAATTACGCCTGTTTGGGGGAAGCAACATTATAGGCAACGTTATCGCCTCCAATGTTGTAACAACCACGCAGTATCGCTACCGAACTATACCTAGTGATTCAACCTCAACAGCCCAATGGAAAACAGGCCCTGACAGCAGCGATAGTGGTGCGATTGCTGCTATAAATAAACCTTATATTGAAGGCAATGTATTTTTGACATCCGGGAATCTGTATCAGTTAACGGCGTGGCCAACCGACCCAACCACCGGCCAGGTTGCTGCGCCGACCGCGGACACGATTAGTTTAAATTCATCGTATGTCAGTTCACTTGGAACTTCGCGCAGCGAACTCGATACGAATAAAGTATTCACACCGAAAGAATTACAGGGCACAGACCAACAGACAGAGACAAACCTGTCTTATCCGGCCGGTGAACCTTACTATCCCGGGTACGAGCCTCCGATTGTACAGAAACAAACGAATGCAGTTGAATCATTGTTTCAAAGCCAAACGATCGGTGCATTTATTGAACAAAAAATGGCAGATGCAGGATCGGAAACACCGGGTTTTACTGTGGGAAGTGGTGACCCGGCAACAGATACAGGACCGCAATCTATGCAGTTCGAATATCCCGACCCTTATACGAGTCCAGGAGAGGAAACAGACAGAGAGTTTATAACACCTACTACTATTCCTCCGGGCAAGCTGGTAATCCGGTCAACCTATACGCAGAATATTGATAGTGCCCCGGTTACTGTCAGGCTGACAGGTGACCATTTTTCCGGCTTGAATGAGCTTTATATAGGCCCGTCGGTTAGCGCAAACCCAGATACAAAGGCATACGTAGAGATGGGAAAGCTCAGTTCATTTTTAAATTTTCTTCCTCCTGGGAATACCGATGATCCGTTTACTTTTAACGGAACTATATATATTAAAGGAAACCTGGACATTGTTGGGGATATTAAGGTGAATGGAACCATTTATGTGGATGGCGATGTTTTAATTCGTGAAATAAGTAATCTTGCAAATAAAAATCTCGTGATTATCGCTTCCGGTAAAATTAGCCTGACCGACCGTTACGCTGATAAAACATTTAGCGAATGGTCATCTCTCAGCCCAAGTCCGGTACTTTTTGCATTTCTATATTCCGACCAGGGAATTGAGGTGTACTCTATACAATCACGAAATTGGATTAACGGTGGAATTGCCTCAAGTTCTTATATAGAATTAAACACAAGACGGGAACTTGGAACCGATACACAGAAAGGCAATCCATCCCGTATGACCGTTCAATTTAACCGGAAAATTTTCGATGAATCTACCCCAGGGTTGCCGGCTGGAGATGAATTTTTCTTTGATACATATGATGTCAAATACAAGACACCTCCGGCAAACCTTACGATTGTTCCTTAACAGTAAACTTTTAAAAAAACAATAGATCATTAAATAAGGCTTAACGTATTTTCACCGTACGTTAAGCCTTATTTTTTACTGCAGATTATCCTTTGCTTTCACTTTGATAGGTCCTAAATCCTTAGATCCGGTAATTGAAATGGGGGTAGGATCTCCATTGAATTTTACAGAAATCGTTAAGTTGATTTTCACTTTGTATTGCTCACTATACCCGCTGGCTGTTTTAATATAACGAACGGTTTTATAAATCTCAGTAGGTTTATCCTTATCTTTCTGGGTGCCCATGGGTAGAGAAACATGAAGTGTTTTTCCATTCGATGTATTCGTTATATCATAACTCGCAGATATTATAGTGACCGAATCAACGTTTGGACGAAGAGCTAAAATATTATATCCTACTTCTAATCTGGCCGCCCTATTCTCATTTGACAACTGATCGTCGGGAGTAGAGAAGAGGAAGTTTACGAGATTGGTGAAGATATCCTTTCCATCTCCACGGATAACAGCGGTCTGAGTAGACTCATCTCCTCCAGGGTTTACCGCTGTAACGGTAAAGGTCGTATCTAACAAATTTCCATTCCCGTCAGTGTTCAGCTGAACGACAATATTTTTCTTATCAAATGTACCTGTATAGGTTGCCGGTGCTCCATCAGGCAATACCTTTGTCGTCCATTGTGTGCTTCCCGTAATGGTGCTGGTGTCCGGCACAATTGTAACGATTGCATAATTTCCTACAATATTCCCTAATTCGAGATTGAATTTTGGAACTTGTTTAACCGTTACCGTACATGTCGCAGTTAAATTTCCGTCGTTTGTTGTTACGGTTATGATGGCCGTACCACCTGATATACCTTTAACGATCCCATTACTATCTACAGTGGCTACGGATGGATTGCTTGATGTCCATGTAACACTGGGATCTGTTGCATTGGCTGGTGTTACCGTTGCCGTCAACTGTTCGCTGTTCCCCGCGTTAATTGTCGTTGATGTTTTATTCAGAGTCACACCTGTTACATGTATAACCGGACTGACTACTGTAACCGTACAGCTTGCCGTTTTGTTTCCATCATTCGTAGTCACCGTAATGGTTGCAGTTCCCGGAGCGACCGCTGTTACATTTCCACTGCTGTCCACAGTGGCGATAGATAGATTGTCTGATTTCCATGTTACACTGGAATCTGTCGCATTTGCCGGAGATACCGTTGCCGTTAATTGCTCGCTGTTCCCTACAGTGATGGTAGTCGATGTTTTATTCAGACTCACACCTGTCACAGGAATACTGACAACATTAATAGTTACCGGATTGGTTATCGTCTTGGTGACATTCGTTCCATCATAATTCGTATACGTGAGTACCATGTCGCGGAAAACGTAGGTACCTGCAGACGAAAACTGGAGAGGTAGTGATTTGGTCAAATTCAACCCATCCAGAATCGGTCCATTTGTATCGAACGGTACATCAGGCATACTTACTACCGCATAGCCCTGATCATCGATGTACGCCGTAGAATCTTGAGGCAAAGATACATTTTGCGGTAATTTTATTTTTACTTTCACATTCCCAATTTGATGTTGATTGATTTGTTGGGTTATGTTGCTGAAAACATCGTCTAAATTATCAACGGTGCCGTTTTCCGCGCTGCCTCCTGTTTTGGAAGACAATTGTTGAAGATAGGACATGTCTACAGCATCATTTTCCTGACTATTTGGGTCTCCCAGTCCAACAGAGTAGATTTTAATATTGTTTGCCGACAGATTACCTGCTAAGTTAAGGGCTTGTGTTCGAATCGTATTATTTAAAGTTTGGTAATCATAATAATTCCATCCTAGTCGAGAGGCCCCAAAAAACCAGAGTAAATAATTTCTCCCATCATTTGAATATAGAGTACTACGGCCATCAGATGAGAGGGCATAATATACCCCATTTGATTTCATAACAGTGGGTTCACCATCTGTTAGAAAAACAATATATTTTTTCCTATCCGGAGTCGATTGGGAACTAAAAATATTCTGCGCCTGGCTTAATGCCGCGTAGTAATTAGTCCCACCACCTGCTTGTAAACCATTTGCTTTTTGCATGATTACATTTTGAAAAGCGTCATTATCGTTCGTTGTAAGAGCAGATACTCCGGAACTTGATATATCGTAACTAAAAGGAACCAGTGCAATTCTATCCCCACAATTAACAGAACCGGAATTTACACCTTTTAGGATGTTGATAGCCTGTTGAAGCGCACCCTTTGCAAGCTGTAGTTTAGTCTGCTTACTAGAGCCAACTTTGTTGTTCATCGAACCGGACGTATCCAATACAAACACTACATCCACAGGAGGCCGGGTTGTATTCGGTGCTTTTCCTTTCGCTGTCAATGAGATATTCAGGCTTCCCTGGGCAGGTGAATTGGCGGGCTTTGTTATTGGAGACTGGCCCGTCACAGCCGCGTCTAAAGAAGGTCCCTGGGTTACCGTCACCACACATGTTGAGACCGGTGTATTTTTCCCGTTATCATGCTTTACGGTAATGGTGGCCGTTCCTTCTTTTAGTGCCTGAACGGTTACTGTCAGACCTTTCACGTTATTGCCGTTTCCGCCTTGAAGTGAGATAACATCCTGATTATCCCAGTTCCACGTCGGATTCCCGTTCGTATCACCGGCACTGATTGTTACCGTTTGACCCACAGTCATATTCAAGGACGCCGGAATCGTTATCGTCTTATCATTATCTGCCTTAGCCTGCGGGATAAACATATTAAAAAATACAAGACCAAAAAGAAGAAGAAGCGACATCCCTACGGATAAAATTTTTTTCAAGGCTACCCCCCCATACGCCACTTTTTTCCTATTTAACCATCCTACTTTTATAATACTTCATTTCTTCTATATATTAAATGAACTTTTAATAATTCCTTGCTCACAATTGCAAATTCTGTCATACAATGAACACAATTTATGAACAAAAACTCCCCTCTTTTTCACTATAAGGAGGGGAGTTACATATATAAAAACCTATACTTTTTTTCATTTATATTTTTTTCTTTATCATTTTTTTTCTATAATTTTTTCTATAGCTTCTTGTGCTGAATTGTTATGCCGAATTGCTTCTCCCGAATTCTTCTATAATTTCTCCACTAATCTTTCAGCTACTTTCCATATGTCCCCTGCGCCCATTGTCATAACCAGATCACCCGGCTTGGCAGCAGACTGGAGGTATGCGAGCACATCTTCTTTGCAAGAAAGATACCTGGCGTTCTGGTTGCTGTTCTGTTTAATCAGATCTACCAGCTTCTCGGCGCTGACGCCTTCAATTTCAGGGTCGTTTGCCGGAGAATAGATATCTACGATAATCACTTCGTCCGCTTCTTTAAACGCCCGGCTAAATTCATCAAACAGGAAGAAAGTCCTGGTGTAGCGCTGCGGCTGGAAAACACAGATAATGCGTCGATTGGTAGAACGGGCCGCTTCAAGCGTTGCCTCAATCTCCGTCGGGTGGTGCGCGTAGTCATCTACTACAAGTATGTTATTCACTTCATCAATCACCTGGAAGCGGCGCTTGGCCCCTCTGAATTCTATGATCGCCTTGACAATTGCTTCAAACGATAAGCCTGCCTCCATGCAGACCGCTGTTGTGGCAAGCGCATTGTATACGTTGTGGATGCCGGGTACGGAGAGTGTAAGCGCGCCAAGCGAATTTCCTTTGTACAGCACGTCAAAGGCAATGGTCCGGTCGCCAGGCCTTATATTCACCGCTGTATAATCGGCTTCCCGTTTAATGCCGTACGTAATGGTGGAAACTTGCTTGCTTACCTGCGGCAGCATCTCACGCACATACCCGTCATCCGAACAAACAACGGCCGCACCGCCCGGTTTAACCTGGGACAGAAACTGACGGTATGCTTTTTTGAGATTCTCAAAATTACCGTCGTAGTTTTCCAGGTGATCGGGTTCAATGTTCGTCACAACCGCAATCTGCGGGTAATATTCGAGGAACGTCCCGTCGCTTTCATCCGCTTCCGCGACGACATAGTCGCCTTTTCCCGCACGCGCATTGCTGCCTACCCCTATAATTTCACCGCCGATAATATAGGTCGGATCCGCACCCGACTTTTCCATAACGAGCGCAATCATGGAGGAGGTGGTTGTTTTTCCGTGCGCTCCCGCCACCGCAATGCCATGTTTCTCATTGAGCAGGCGCCCAAGCATTTGCGAGCGGTGAATAAGCGGAATCGATTGCTCCTTCGCAGCTGCAAGCTCCACATTATTCTTTGGAATGTCCGTCGAATAGACAACGAGATCCGCACCTGCTATATTGCGGGCATGATGACCGATGAACACATGAGCGCCTTTTTTACTTAGCTTTTCCGTTAGTTCTTTCCGTGCAACGTCAGAACCGCTAACCTTATAGCCCATGTCAACCATGACACGGGCAATGGCGCTCATGCCATACCCCCCAATGCCAATAAAATGAACATGCTGTATATTATCGTCAAGTTGTTTTGGTATGGATGTGTTCATCTTAATCACCAGCTTTCCTATACTTTTCTTTCCACTCTTTTCTCACATCTGAAATAAAATAAAGGGAACCAGCGACGACAATAATGTCGTCGGATTCGGCCGTATGTATGGTGTCATGCAACGCTTCCCGCCAGTCCATGTAAGAATGAACCCGATTTTCTCCAATCACAGCCCCGAATACGGAAACAAGCTTATCAGGGGACTGGGAACGTGGATTATCGACCTTTGTTACACGGACCTGTTTACAAACAGGGGCAATTATTTCAATCATTTCTTGATACGGTTTATCCGCCAGCACGGCAAACACCAGAGAAATCCTTTTGCCCGGATAAAATTCTTCCACCGTTTGTCGGAGGGCTTTGATTCCATCTGCGTTATGCGCTCCATCGAGAACGACAATCGGTGCTTCGCTTATTTTTTCAAAACGCCCCGGCCACACGGTTGCCAGCAATCCCGCCCGTATATGCTTTTCTTCCGTGTAAAGGGCGAAATATTTGCCCAGCACCTGAAGGGTCATCAGAGCAATTCCGGCATTTTCAACCTGGTGCTTCCCGGCCATCGGTGTTTCGCAAGCTTCAAGCGCACCGAAAATGCTTTTGAAGTCAAACATTTCCCCGTGCATTCCTGGTCTCTTTTCTCTGCGGTTGACCTCATATTCCACATCCGGGCGGTAGACGGTCGCGTTTTTTTGCCGGGCAACCTCAAGAATCACATGCAAAGCCTCTTCCTTACGCTCCCCGGTAATGAGCGGGACACCACTTTTGATAATGCCCGCCTTTTCCCGGGCAATAGAGGGAATGTCATGCCCCAGTATATTCATATGATCCAGCCCAATATTTGTGATAACTGTTGCGATTGGATGCACAATATTGGTCGAGTCTAACCTGCCGCCCAGCCCGGTTTCCCAAACAACAATATCGGGGTATACGATAGTGGCAAAGTACAAGATGGCAAGGGCCGTGACAACTTCGAACTCGGTTGGTTCTCCAATTTCCATGTCCGCCATTTCTTCGACGATCGGACGGATTTTCTCCTGTAAAAGAAAGAGGTTTTCGTCGGAAATGGGCTCGCCATTATTCTGTATGCGTGAATGGAACGATTCAATATAAGGGGACGTAAAAAGCCCGACATCGTGCCCTGCCTCCCGGAGAATAGCTGCGAGATAAGCGGAAGTCGAGCCCTTTCCATTCGTCCCCGCTATATGAATAAATTTTAAGCGGCGATGCGGATGGTTAAGCCGCTCCATCATATATTCCATTCGTTCGAGGCCGGGCCGGATCGAAAACTTATCCAGACCGCCAAGCCATGTTTGTATTTTTTCAATGTTTTGTTCCGGATTCACCGTCATCTCATCCTTTAAGTTCCTGAATTCTGGCACGTACCTTTGCCTGTTTATCAAGATAATCTTTTTCTTTCGCTTTTTCTACTTCTACAATATGAGCTGGTGCTTTGTCCACAAAACCTTTGTTAGCTAATTTCTTTTGCACCCTTTCCACTTCCGCATTCAACGTTTCGATCTCTTTTTCCAGGCGGGCGACTTCCTGCTCAATGTCGATAAGCCCGGCAAGCGGCAGATAAAGCTCGGCTCCGGTTAATACGGACGACATCGCCTTATCAGGCGCCTCCAAATCTGTGTTCATCTTGAGCAGTTCAGGGTTACAGAAACGTTCGATATACGCCTTACCGCCTTCCAGATACGAGAGTACCGTATCGTCGGATGCTTTAATAAGCAGTTCAATTTTTTTGCTCATCGGGACATTGACTTCGGCCCGTATGTTGCGCACGCTCCGGATAATATCAATGAGCAAATTCATCTGCTGAACGGCTTCCTCATTGACAAGCTCGGAACGGTAAACCGGCCACTCGGCCACGATCACGCTTCCTCCTTTATGCGGCAGGTGCTGCCAGATGTCTTCCGTAATGAACGGCATGAAAGGGTGCAGCAGGCGCATTGTCTGGTCAAGCACGTAAGCAAGAACGGAACGCGTCGTTTTCTTTGCGGCTTCATCTTCACCATACAGTGGGAGTTTGGCTGCTTCAATATACCAATCGCACAATTCGTCCCATACGAAATTATAAAGTACGCGGCCGACCTCTCCGTATTCAAAGTTGTCGAGCAGGCGCGTCGTTTCTTTAATCGTTTCGTTGAGGCGGTGAAGAATCCATTTGTCGGCAATGCCGAGGTTTGCGCTAATGTCAATTTCTTCGTACGTGAAACCCTCCATGTTCATCAGCGCAAAACGGGACGCATTCCAGATTTTATTGGCAAAGTTGCGCGCAGCCTCTACGCGCTCCCAGCGGAAGCGCTGGTCATTCCCCGGCGTACAGCCGGTTGCCAGCATGTAGCGCATCGCATCGGCCCCGTATTTTTCAATGACTTCCATCGGGTCGACACCGTTGCCGAGCGACTTGGACATTTTGCGCCCTTCGGCATCGCGGACAAGGCCGGTAATCAATACATACTTAAACGGATTCTTACCGGTAAATTCAAGGGCCGTAAATATCATTCGCGCGACCCAGAAATAAATAATATCGTAGCCCGTCACCAGCACATCGGTCGGGTAGAAGTGCTTCAAATCTTCCGTCTCATCCGGCCAGCCGAGCGTGGAAAACGGCCAGAGGGCAGAACTGAACCACGTATCCAGCACATCATCATCCTGCTTGATATCCTGGCTGCCGCAGTGCGAACACTGGTGAACATCATCCTCGGATACGGTCATTTCCCCGCAACTGTCACAATACCAGGCGGGAATTCTGTGGCCCCACCAGAGTTGGCGGGAAATACACCAGTCACGTACGTTCTCAATCCAGTGCAGGTAAATTTTTTCGAAACGATCCGGGACAAACGATACGCCCTGTTTCGATTTCGCATCGGCAATCGCCTGTTCCGCCAGCGGTCCCATTTTAACAAACCACTGCGTGGAAAGGTACGGTTCCACAACGGCGCCGCTGCGCTCACTATGGCCGACGGAATGCATATGTTCCTCAATTTTAAAAAGGATCCCCTGCTCCTGCATATCGCGCACAATATTCTTGCGGCATTCGAAGCGATCCTGCCCCTGATAAGCACCGGCGTTCCCGTTCATTTTCCCGGACTCGTCCATGACAAGGATCTGCGCAAGATTATGGCGAAGGCCAAGTTCAAAATCGTTCGGATCGTGCGCCGGTGTAATTTTAACCGCACCGCTTCCAAATTCACGGTCAACATAATCATCCGCAACAATCGGAATTTCCCGGCCGACAATCGGCAGGATAACGGTTTTGCCTACTAACGCCTTATAGCGTTCATCTTCCGGATGGACCGCCACCGCGGTATCACCGAGCATCGTTTCCGGGCGGGTGGTTGCCACCTCAATAAAACCGCTTCCGTCCTTTAACGGGTAGCGCAGATGGTACAGCGCTCCCTGCACATCTTTATACTCCACTTCAATATCGGACAGCGCAGTGCGGGTTGCCGGGTCCCAGTTGATAATATATTTGCCGCGATAAATCAGGCCCTTCTCAAAGAGACGGACGAACACTTCACGAACAGCCCGGGACAAACCTTCATCGAGCGTAAAACGCTCGCGGCTGTAATCAAGAGAAAGTCCCATTTTTGTCCACTGCTGGCGGATCACATCCGCATAATGTTCTTTCCACTCCCATACTTTTTCGACGAATTCCTCCCGGCCTAAATCATAGCGTGATATGCCTTCTTCGCGCAGTTTTCCCTCTACCCGCGCCTGCGTAGCGATTCC
The DNA here is from genome assembly GCF_000430625.1 of Aneurinibacillus terranovensis DSM 18919. Lineage (GTDB taxonomy): Bacteria > Bacillota > Bacilli > Aneurinibacillales > Aneurinibacillaceae > Aneurinibacillus_B > Aneurinibacillus_B terranovensis. Next base: position 46,053 of record NZ_AUMJ01000015.1, on the reverse strand, counting down.
GGCGTGGTCCATTCCCGGCAGCCAGAGCGCGTCAAATCCCTGCATACGCTTAAACCGGATCATAATATCCTGCAGTGTATTGTTTAACGCGTGGCCGATATGCAGGTTTCCCGTAACATTGGGCGGCGGAATCACAATGGTAAACGGCTTTTTATCAGGGTTTCTTTCGGCTTTAAAATACCCGTTATCCCGCCAGAACGGATACCATTTGGATTCAGCCGCCTTCGGGTCGTATTTTGTTGGCATTTCAATCTCGTGATTTTCCTGACTGGACATAACATGACCTCCATCATTTGTAAGCAAATAAAGAAAAAAAACTCCTCCCGTCCCTCAAAGGACGAAAGAAGTTGATTTCGCGGTACCACCTTTGTTAACCTGCTTGAAATAAAGGAAAGCAAGTTCACTCATTTCATAACGGAGAAATTCCGGTCTGCCCTACGTTTTTCAGGCAAACAGCTCAAAGGCTACCTTCCATCAGTACATCCATGCGGCCTTCCACCAATGGTCCGCTCTCTGGTATGGCATCCTGATGTACTCTTCCTCATCAGCGCTGATCAGCTATCAATTTCAATTCATCTTATTATTTTACCCAGTTCTCTGCATAATAGTCAACATGTGTATAACTGACTATACATGATTTTCCCTGACGATGTCCTGGACTATCCTGCTGTTCTCTAATTCAATGATGCGTTCTGCCTGTTGGGCAAGCGTTAAATCATGCGTAACCATAATAATCATTTTCCCCTGCTGATTCAACTCTTTAAACAGATCGATAATGAGTTTTGCATTCTGTTCATCGACAGCCCCCGTCGGTTCGTCGGCCAGTATAATGTCGGGGTTGTTAATCAGAGAACGGGCTAAAGCGACACGCCGCTGCTCGCCCCCGCTTAATTGATACGGCAGATTTTCCAGCTTATCTCCGAGCCCGACCCGTTCGAGCACTTCCCGGCCCCATTCATTATCTTTTTTATCATAGTTTCTATTAATTGTCCGCGGGAGCAGCACATTCTCAAGGGCATTTAACGTAGGAATCAGGCTGGGAAATTGAAAAATAAAACCGCAGCGCCCAGCCCGGATTGCCGTCCGCTCCTGATCGCTTAAGCCGGTAACATCTTTGCCATCAAAGAGAATTTTTCCTTCCGTCGGCTTGTCCAGCAGACCAGACATAGCAAGAAACGTAGACTTCCCGCTTCCTGAAGGCCCGACAACCGCTACAAACTCGCCGGACTGCAGGGTGGCACTTACTTCAGTTAAGGCAAATATCTTCCGCTCCCGGCCAATTTTATACACTTTGCTGACATTGTCTAATGTAATCACTTACTATTCCCCTTCCCGAATCGCCTCATATGGTTGAAGTTTTAATGTGGACCGGACAGGGAAGAAGGCGGCAAATACCGCAATAACCGCCGTAATCACTGTGATTATCGTTCCGATAAGCAATCCGGTTGGCCAATCCGGAAAGAGCATGGGCAGCTGCAAAAGCTGCAAAATAAGAATACGGTTATCATAGAGCGCCGCTCCTGCCAGCAGCGAACCGACTGCGGCCCCTATAACCGATGCAAAAGCAGCTTCCATCAAGAGCAAGCGGTAGGTAACCATTTTAGAAGCGCCCATCGCCCGCAACATGCCAATTTCCTTTTGCCTCTCGCTTATGACGGCTGTGAACATTGTCATCACCTGCAGCGCACTCATAATAAGAACGAGCCCAATCATCATATAACTCAGCATTTTGACGGGGAAAACCTGCTTATTTACCGTTTCCTGCAGACCGCTGCCTTTTACTACATCGACATTCAAGTTCATTCTGTCTATTTGACGTTTAACGAATTCCATCATACCCGGCTGTGTTTTCACCAGCACAATGGAAATGGAGCCGTCCGGAAAATTAAGCTTGTTATCTCTTTTATGGTTTAATTCACGGGCGGCATCCATCTGCATAAAAATCGTTTTATCCGTCCCCATTCCCGTTGGAAAAATCAAATTTTTTATTAAAAAGTCCTTGCCAAACAAGGTAATCCATTCTTCGGTTGCGTTATCATCATAATGATAGAGGTAATTTTCACCTCCCGCGTTTGCGCCGATAATTAAATCATACTTTCCTATTTTTTTATCGCCGGCCACCCAATTCTTCAGGGTAAAGTCCGTTTTCGGATCATACGCTACGACGGGAAAGTCGCCTGCTGTCCGACAGCAAACCGCTGAGACGGTTTGAAGATAGATTTGTGGTGAAGCGATCTGCACCTCGCTTATTGTACGGATTCTATCCAATACTGTCTCTGGCATATAGAATCGAGTCGGAGTACCCGAAATAATCATATCCCCCGCCTGGCCGCCAAATCCTTTCGGCACGACCATTAAATCGGCTCCCAGGCGATTTGAACTGGCTGCAATGCTTCTTTCCATGGAAAAAATAAAAAAATAACTGGTAAATAATATAAAGGCCGTAATGGCCGCACTGCCAGCTAACAGGACGGTTCGGGACATCTTTCGTTTCAGGTTACGCCAGGCTACGGTCGATAGTCTATTCATCTGCACACACTCCTGCGTTCTATCCTACGCTGCAAAATATAATAGTTTAAGAGAAAAAGAATTAATCACGGGAAGTGAATATTTTTATCGACATAAAAATCAACCCTGCGAGTACGACATACCAGATAATAGAGTGGACAATTTCTACTCCGTTAAGCAATGATGTTCACCACACAATGCTAAAAATTATTTTTACTATTGAAATATATCATACCGTACTTGGAATATAAAGAAAACTTGGCTAGCGCCAAGCCGCAGGTGTCGGTGATGGCCTTAGTTGCACTTATATAGATAAGAAAGTTATTCTTTCTTATCTACGAAATATAAAAGGTCTGACAGCTATAGCCGACAGACCTTTTTCCTACTAATTCAAGGTTTTCAAATACGCGATAACAGATTTTGTCTGGTCGGTTGTCCATCCGCTGTTTTTCGCCATCGCCGGCATTCCGCCCTTACCGTTTTCGAGTATCTTCATAACCCCGTCTTCCTTAAGCTTTCCAACCACGCCATGCAAGTTCGGCCCGAGGCCGCCTTTTAAATCCGCTCCGTGGCATGCTGCGCAGGCCGAAGTCAAACCTTTTCCTACTTCTGCGCTAACGCCTTGAGCTGCTGTCTGGCCGCCTGCAGGGCGGTCATCGATCCCTTTTGCTGTTAACGCATACGTAACGGCCCATATTGCCAGAATGACATATACGACAATAAGAAAGCGAGGGACTTTGCCGTGGCCTTGCTTCATACCCATTACTTCATCAACGTGCTCTTCATGACCATGATTTTCGTTGTTCGACATATTGTCTCCTCCTTTCTTATTTCGCTGAAGCCGTTGCACCTGCAGGAGCCGGTTTTAAGCTCATCAGGTAGGCTACGAGATTGTTTAAATCCTGCTCACTCAAATAATCAAACTTAGGCATAATCGAGTCAGGAACGAGCGCCTGCGGGTCTTTCAAGTGTTTGTAGTTCCAGTCTGCACTCGTACGGGCGCCTACCCACATAAGGTCCGGACCGGTACGGTTAGAACCTACCAAGTGTGGATGGTCATACACATAGTCGCCAGGAACCGTTACAGGGCCAAGATTCATCGCAAGGTCTGCTTTAACAGGCCGAACGACCTGGGTATGGCAAGTGTTACAACCATTTGCTATGTAAACTAAACGCCCTTTTGCTTCAGGTGAATCCGCTTTATAATGTCGAAGTTCAGCACTTGCTGTCGGAGTCGTCATGTCTTTATCAAAGAACGGCAGAATAATTGTGGCAAACGTACCGATCATGAACAAAACGATCGCAGCAAGGTATATAGCTAAAGCGTTTCTTTCCAAGTTTTTCCCCTCCCCGGGTTATAGTACAGGGTTGAAATAATTAAGCTGCTGCGCTTTCATCAGAAACGAATTTTGTTCCTGATTTTACGGATTTCCAGATATTAAAGGCAAAGAAGAATTGGCCGATAATCATCAGGCTTCCGCCGATGGCGCGCCATACAATCAGCTGGTGCACCGTACGAACCGTTTCGATAAACGGAGTGCCTTTCATCCATGCAAACCCTTGAATTACCCCGGCAATCCATAAGGTAAAGGCAAACATTAAGAAGCCGATAACCGAGAAGTAATAATGGGCATCCATTAATTTTTTGCTGTAAATATTCCGCCCTGTCAAACGCGGCACGGCATAGTAGATCGTTACGAAGCATACGAATGAGAAGGCTGCAAAAGGCGCCATGTGCGCATGGCCTACAACCCAGTGCGTAAATTTGACAACCGCACTAACCTGCATTAATGCCTGGAACGGCCCTTGTAAACACGCCATTAAGTAAAAGATGGAAGCCGTTACGAGGAATTTCAGGCTCACATCATCTGAAACTTTATTCCATACGCCTTTCATCGTTCCAAATACGTTTGCCAGCACTGTCCAAACCGGAATAATTAAAAGTACAGAAGGGACGATACCTGCTTTCATCAGCCATAAAGGAATCGGGCCGTTAACAATATGGTGGGGTCCGTTCCATACATAAATCGTTGCAATTGTCCAAAAACCGATAAGGGACAGCTTATGACTGTACAGCGGCTTTCCGGTAAGCTTCGGCAGAAGATAATAGATTTGGCCGATACCTACAGTAGTAAACCACAATCCGAGAACGTTATGCCCATAAAACCAGTTCATGTTTAATTGGATGGTACCGCCAACGAGCGAAGAAGGAACATTCCCCACTATATACACGAGCGGCAGCCAAATTAAAGATCCGACAAAATACCAAATAGAAACGTATAATTGCTTTTCCTCGCGTTTGGCGATAGTCATAAAAAGATTGATAGACATAAGAATGCAAAGAAGAACGACTCCAATATCGAGCGGTAACGGAAGCTCTGCATACTCAACGCCAGTGGAATAACCCATGCAGATGACAACGACTGCAGCAGCGATTGCAAGGTTCCAGATTAGGCATGTAAGGTTTCCCAGTCTTTCACTCCACAGCGGCGTGCGTGTTAACTTCGGAATCATGTAAAACATGGCTCCAACCATCGCCATGGACAACCAGGCAAGCAGGATTCCGTTCGTGTGTATAACACGAATGTGGGCGTACGTTAAAGCAAAATCCAGCCCGTTTTGTCCTTTAAAGTAAAGGAAATCAGGGTTAATTTGCTTAATTGCCACAACAAGACCAGCCAACATCGAAACGATTAGCCAAAACATAGCGGAGTACCAAAAGTTCTTAGCGGTACTGAATGGTGCATTACTTAACATGTTGTGAACCTCCCCCTTTTTTAAAATAGTGCGTGAGAACGAATACTTGTTTCAGCCCCCCGAAAATTTTTGCCATCTTTGTTTTTATACAATCCAAAATATAGAAAAAAATAAAATGGGCAAAAATAATACGCCTCCACAAGTAATCACATTTTTAGAATATATCCTCGTTCTGTTACGGTCAACCTATAAAGCATGGCAAATTAGTGACAATGGAATCAGGTCTAAATACTTATCATTCGCACTGTGTGAATGTAGTTTTCTTATCCATAACACAATACGTATATATGTATAAATATTTATAATCACCTATTTTTTTTCTGCGCATAGATTGGTACTAGGTAATTAGGAAAGGATGAAGCTGTTTATGAAAAACTGGCGCACTCATCCCCTCTATGTAAAGGTTCGTTCAGGAGCTTCCCAGCTGCTTATCCCTTTTATCGTATTTCAGCTGGCGAGAACTCTTATCTTTCCGACAGCGTTTGATGTGCTGATTTTAATCATACTCGTTTTCGCGTATTCGTCGCTGTTGATGGAATGGATATAGCCGCAGCCAATAATGGCTGCGGCTAATCCAACTGACGCACAAACTTTTGAATTTTAGTAAGCATTTTTACGTCTTTCTGCCATCGCTCAATAAATTCCTGTTCCACATTTTGAGCAGGCGGCCGATCGCGCGTATATCGTTCGATGAGAGACATCATGCGTTCCGGATAAAGCAAACAGCAGCCGAGCAGCCTTTTTTCCTGTTCAGATAACGGCCGGTGTTTATTGTATATGGCGAGCCACCTGCTTCCCCTGCTGTTATCCCAGCTGTAATTAAACAGGTGCTTGCGAAAAAACAGAGCCAAATCACGCACCGGCGTATCATAATTAGCTTTCTCATAATTAAGGAAATAAAGGCGGTTATCCGAGAATAACAGATTCTTCCGGTGAATATTCCCGTGGCATAAGCTTAACGGCAGCCCTTTATCCTCGTCGATGCCGCGCTCCAGTTCTTCTAATTTGTGGAGCGCGTGAACCGCTGGCTTGAGCACGTGATGCAAATCTTCTGCCACACATCTCTGAAACGGAGTGAGCTGCCCCTCGGATTTATCGGAAGAAAAGGCTTTAAGGCGCACGATTCCTTCTTTCCAGCGTGCGCCTATCTGCCGAAGGGCAACTGGCCCATATCCGGTCCACTTTTTTTCCATGTCTGAACTTACCGCATGGATGCGTGCCATTTCCTGAAGCACGATCAGTTCCCAATTCGTCGGAACAAGGCTGTTCCCGCCATCAAGATCCCATGGTATTAATGTGAACATCCCTTTCGGTGCATGAATATATGATTCCCCATACTTTGTCTTACAAAAAGGAAGGATGCTTTTCATTCCCTGCTTCTCTAAAAAATACAACGCATTGGCTACAGATTCAATTTGTGCAGGTTTTTCTTCTGTTTTTTTTAACAAATATTTGGCTTTTTTTGTTTTAATAAGCCATGCTTTTTCCGGCTCATTCGTTTGAATAGCAAGCGGACGCAAATCATATTCATACAGAAGGTGTTTTGCCTGTCTTTCCATTGACAGACCTCCCTCGCTGTTCGTTCCATAAGGCAATCTCATGTAAAATTTTTTCCCTTTCCATCTGCAGCTTGAACTGGCGCTGGACGAAATCATCTTCCTCGGCACGGTATCCCCCTAAAATGGCTAACATTTGCTGAAGCAACCTCCCGGGGTAGCAGAGGAGCGCAGATACGTACTTCCACTCGGCTTCAGGCCATTCACGAACGGATGTATATCCACCCAGAAAGGCATGGAGCGCGTCTGCCTGGCCGTTCTCGGCTTGAAAAATCTGCTCAAGCAGCGACACCGTATCTTCATGCAGCGGGCCAAGCACGGGATTATGCAGGCCGGTTACATACCATTCCCCTTCCCAATAAACAAGCTGCGAGCATTGAACAAAAGCAAAAGAGAGCCGTTGGGTGTCTCCCCGGGCTTTAGACGCCAGATAGAGTTCTTCCGCCTTTTGAACCCGTTCCGTTACGTGCGGAAGATTGTGTATCCAGCGGACTCCTTCCTTTTTTTCCTTCATAATCGTTTGAAGCCATTGGTAGGCATTTGTAAATTTTTCTGGTCCAATCGTACCTTCAGCCCTGTATCTCCCCCTGTAATCAACCAGGCAGCTGTCGGCATGAATAGAAGCAAGGATTTGACCGAACGATTCATATCCTTTCAACCTGATTTCCCTATCTTCCGGCCATTGAGTCATTGGCGGCCAATAATCCGACAAAGCATAAATGCCTATCCGATCCTCAATCCAATGCTCATCTTCCTTCGTAGCAAGGTAGCGCTCCACATAACGGAACCCGCGTCGAACGAGGTTTTCACGCCATGTATGCGACCATTGGAAAAGTTCCTTATCGGGACAGTAAATAATTCGCTTCGCTCCCCGGTCTGTTAGCGCCACCCAGCCGTCTTCTACGTTCTCTATTTTCTCCACCTCAAGAGCATACGCCTTTAAATAGCCGCTAAAGAGATGCTCGTGTACTTCCACGTTATCCGCTCTTGCGCACAGGAATATACAAGACTTGGCCCTGAGAAAGGGTGGCGTTACTATGCAGGCCATTCGCCTGTGCGAGATCAGATGCTAAAATACTATACCTTTCCGCAATGATTTCAAGTGTCTCATCCTTCTGGGCGATACACATTTTGAGACGTGTAAAGGTTTCTTCACTCCCCATAAAATTGGTCAGATACAGTGCATTTTCTTTTGCTTTGGGTTTTTCTTCGCTTTCATCCCTGTCATCCTGCGGCTTTTCCTGTGCGATTCGGGACTTCTGGACATCGGCTTCCACCTCCAGCATACCCGCCCGCAATCTTTCCGCAGTTTCCACTTGTTCAGCCGAATCTTTGGAACGGAACAGCGAAGAAGGATCAACCGTGACAGGATCCAACTTCGTCCCTTTTTTCGTTATCGAAACTTTAATTTCTTCCTTCGGTTCATCGGGAACTTGCTCTGCTAATTCAGCTGCCCGTTCAGCTTCCTCCTGAGTTGCTTCTTCCTGGTCTGCATCTTCCGCTGTTTCTGCCACGCTACCGTCTGTTTCTTCTGCTTCTTCTGCTGTTCTTTCTTCGGCGGCTTCATTTTTATATTCTTCCGAACCTGCATCGTCAGCTATTTTCTCCGATTTTTTCTCTGTTTTTACTTCCGCCTTTACTTCCAGGCTTTCCTTCACTTCTACTTCAACCGTTTCTCTCGCCTTTGCTTCTGCGCTCTCTTCCGCTTTTACCTCTACCGCTTCCTCTGTTATTTCCTCACTTTTTTCCATTGCTTTCTTTTTCCATCCGTCCGGCATAACATGAACTTTAACTGCCGGTTCACTCTCTTTTCTCCGTGTTTCCACTATTTTCTCGCTTTCTTCTGCCACCTTGGGGAGGAATTCTTCTTTTTTGGACACCTCTGCGATTTCCGTTACCGGAAGAGAATAATTATTTGCCGTGTCCTCCTGTTCTTCGTCTTCCATATTTCTCTCTATATCATATATAGCTGCCTGCTGGCTCTCTTCGTCACTTTCTGCCTGGAAAGAGAACTCATTAGCCACTTCATCCCCTTCTTCCGGCTCTTTGTTCCGTGAAGCAATATATTCATAGGAAATAGGAAAAGAAGACGTTTGCGTTTGCTCTTCCCTCGGAAGTGTATTCCTGTAATGAATCCCATTTAAAATCAAGTCAGCCGATATAAAAAGTTTTCGGGAAGAATGAAACTCATAATCGAAAGAATCAATAGAAGCATAAATCTTCTGCAAATCTTCTATTTTATTTCGTGGAATCTCAATATGGACAGGGATTTTCCGTGCAAATGAAACCAGTTCCTGTTCTAACGAAAAATCAATCGGCTCCAGTTGAAACGGATTGAATTTCACCGAATCTACATATCCTGTGACTTCATCCGGATCCCTATTCAGGAAAGGATTCGGATGAGGGTCGGGTTTTGCCACGTACTTTCCGGAAAGCTGGAGGTATCCGGAAATCGTTATCTCTTCGCCCTTTTCCTGAATTTGAATCATAGGAGTTAACTCTATCTCATCAATTTCCGCGATTTCTTTTTCATCGGGTGATACAAAAAAGGCATCCTGGATAGGAAACGAAAGCTTATTTACTTCGCCTTCATGCATGATGCTAATGTCCTCCCTTCGCTAATGGCTTTCTTTATTAAATATATAGAATGGGATTGATAGATATGCCAGCCGTAAAGAAAAAGTTCGTGGAATACATCAAAATTCGTTGTATTTTTGCGGATTTTCCCTTGCATGGAAGCCTTAACTGGCCGTGCTACAAATAAGAAAAACCTTTGGCTAAAAACCAGCCAAAGGCTTGCACTGATACAGTCTATTCAAGCAGACTATGAAGCACTACAGCTGCTTCAATGCTTCATAGTTTGCTTGAATGGTTCGCTCGATATCTTCATCGGTGTGGGCAAGGGAAATAAACATGCCCTCAAATTGTGAAGGTGGAATGGAGATTCCCGCTTCGATCATGAGGCGGAAGTATTTGCTGAAGCGCTCAAGATCGGAAGTTTTGGCCGTTTCATAATTGACCACCGCTTCGTCGGTGAAGAAAAGACCGACCATAGAGCCGACGAGGTTGATATGAATCGGAATCCCCACTTCGTGTGCGTTGGCGGTGATGCCTTCTGCCATGCGGGATGCCTTGCGTTCCAGCTCTTGATAAACGCCGGGCTTTCCAAGCTCAAGCAGGGTGGCATATCCAGCCGTCATCGCCAGCGGGTTTCCTGACAGGGTTCCCGCCTGGTATACCGGGCCGTCAGGAGCAATCTGGCGCATAATCTCCTCTTTTCCCCCATACGCCCCGACAGGCAGGCCGCCACCAATGACTTTACCCAGTGTCGTAAGGTCCGGCGTAATGCCAAACCGCCCCTGGGCACAATGATAATCTACACGGAATCCGGTCATCACTTCATCAAAAATAAGCACAGTTCCATACTGGCTCGTTATTTCCCGCAGTCCTTCCAGGAAACCCGGCTGCGGCGGAACCACTCCCATATTCCCGGCAACAGGCTCAACAATAACAGCCGCCAGCTCATTGCCAAAATGTTCGAAGGCGACCTTGACACTGTCCAGGTCATTATACGGAACGGTAATGGTGTGGGAAGCGATCGATTCCGGAACACCCGGGCTGTCCGGGAGTCCAAGGGTAGCCACGCCGGAGCCCGCTTTAATTAATAAGCTGTCTCCATGACCATGGTAACTTCCCTCGAATTTCATAATTTTATCGCGCTTCGTATACCCGCGTGCCAGGCGCAGGGCGCTCATTGTCGCTTCCGTGCCCGAATTGACCATGCGCACCACTTCAACAGACGGCACAATATCACAAACGAGCTTTGCCATATCCGTTTCTATTGTTGTAGGAGCCCCAAAGCTGGTCCCCTTTTCCATTACCTCTTTTAATGCCTGCTGCACAGCCGGATGGCAGTGCCCGAGAATGAGCGGCCCCCACGAGCCAACATAGTCTATGTACTCGTTACCGTCGATATCATATATTTTTGATCCGACTCCCCGTTCCATATAAATCGGGTTCATCCCGACGGATTTAAAGGCGCGAACGGGGCTGTTAACCCCGCCCGGCATGTATTTTTTGGCTTCTGCAAAATTTTCTATGGATTTATCAAATTTTTTACCCATGCTGCCAGCCTCCTTGAGTTTGTCCTATTCTAATTCCTGCAACCAGCGTGCAGCATCTTTGGCATGGTAGGTCAGGATCATATCGGAACCCGCGCGTTTTAACCCGGTAAGCAACTCAAGTGTAATGGCCTTTTCATCGATCCAGCCGCGCTGTGCCGCTGCCTTAATCATCGAATACTCTCCACTCACATTGTAGGAGGCAACAGGCAGATCAAAATTATCCCTCACTTCCCGGATAATATCCATAAATGCCATGGCCGGTTTTACCATCAGAATGTCCGCCCCTTCTTCAACGTCTGAGGCGGCTTCACGCAGCGCTTCGCGGCGGTTGGCCGGATCCATCTGGTACGTTTTGCGGTCGCCAAATTGCGGGGTTGAATGGGCCGCATCCCGGAAAGGACCGTAGAACTGTGAGGCATATTTAACGGCATAGGACATGATGGGAACGTTAATGAAGCCCGCTTCATCCAGTCCTTCACGAATCGCGGCAACGAATCCGTCCATCATGTTGGAAGGAGCGATGACATCAGCACCCGCTCTCGCCTGGGACACCGCTGTTTTTACAAGCACTTCCAGACTGGAATCGTTATCGACATAGTCACCATGAATCATTCCACAGTGCCCATGATCGGTAAACTGGCAAAGGCATGTGTCTGCCATCGTCACAAGCTGGGGTGCCCACTGCTTGACTTTACGCGTGGCACGCTGCACAATTCCTTCTTCATCGAAGGCGGCTGAACCGCATTCATCCTTATGGTTCGGTACGCCGAATAAAATAATCGACTGAATGCCAAGATTTACGATTTCTTCGATTTCTTCCTCCAGCCGGTCCAGTGAGTAATGATAAACACCGGGCATTGAGTCGATTTCATGTTTAATGTTTTCTCCCTCTACTGCGAAAAGCGGATAGATAAAGTCGTTGGCACTCAGAGATGTTTCACGAATGAGATTGCGCATCGCTGCTGTCGTACGAAGACGGCGATGCCGTTGAAAATTAGCCGACATATTTGACTCCTCCTCATAGGGTATTTAACTGTACATGTTGTAAGATAGCTTCAACTAAACCATGAATCGTATGTTCTTCAGCCATTACATCGACATGCAGTCCGAGTTCCGCAGCTGTATCGGCGGTTATCGGGCCAATTACACAAATGCAGACCCTGTCCAGCCACTTTCGCCGCCTCTCTTCAGGCAGAGCCGTGAGAAAAAAGCGGACGGCAGACGAACTGGCAAATGTAATGATATCAATTTTCTTATCTTTCAACAAATCACTGATTTGTTGAATATTCTCAACTGCTGCTACCGTATCATAAGCTGCCACATCTGTCACGCGCAAACCCAGCTTCCTCAATTCATCAGGCAGAAAATCACGTGCGATATTGGCCCGCGGCAAAAGAACCTTTTCACCCGGTTTTACGTGTGTTTTTAGTGTTTCCAGCAATCCTTCTGCGGTAAACGTTCCTGCTGTGCGCTCAACTTCTACCCCGTGTCTGGAGAGCGCAGCCGCTGTTTTTGTTCCCACCGCCGCCACACGAACGTGCGTTATTTTTTTAGCCAGCTCTATATGTACGGATTGGGCACGCTGAAAGAAAAACTTCACACCGTTAACGCTGGTAAATACGAGCCAATCATAGGAATCAACCGTGCGCAAACAGTGATCAAGTTCGGATAAATCTGCCGGGAGAGCGGTTTTTATTACCGGAAAAATAATCGGCTCGCCCCCCAATTGTTCGATTTGTTTGGCAAACTCGCCCGACTGGCTGCGTGCCCGCGTAATAACAATCCGTTTACCGGAGAGCGGACCCCTGTGCTGTGTCATTGCGCGTTTTCCTCTTTAACCCTGCGCAAAATCCCGTCAGCCCCCTGCTGTTTTAATTGGCCTGCCAGCTCCCGGCCAACTTCCTCAGGATTGCTGCCGGAAAGCTTTTCTTTTAGAATAACCTGTCCATCCGGTTCCGCTACCAGACCGGTTAAGGCCACCTCACTGCCCTGTACATTTGCATGGGCGGCAAGAGGAACCTGGCAGCCACCTTCGAGCGCAGTTAAAAAAGCACGCTCCGCGCGAATGGCAAACGCCGTATCCTGATCATGTAAACGGGTAAGCAGATCAAGCACTTCCCGGTCATCCGCCCGGCATTCGATACCAAGCGCCCCCTGTCCGACGGCAGGCAAACTTACCTCCACCGGGAGATATTCCGTGACCTCACCTTTCCATTCCATACGTTCCAGACCTGCAGCGGCAAGGATAATCGCGGAAAAACCCTCTTCCTTGAGCTTGCGGATTCGGGTATCAATATTTCCACGGATCGATTTAATCGTCAGGTCAGGGCGCCTTGCTTTAATCTGCGCGGCACGCCGTAAGCTGCTGGTTCCAATGACGGAGCCTTGCGGCAGTTCATCGAGCTTCTTACCGTCAAGGCTGATGAGAACGTCCCGCACATCCACCCGCTTCGGCACACATCCAATCACAAGCCCGTCAGGCAGCCGGGCCGGCATATCCTTCATGCTGTGAACGGCCAAATCGATATCACCATCAAGCATCGCCTGCTCAATTTCTTTAACAAACAACCCTTTTCCACCCACTTTAGAAAGGGTGACATCCAGAATTTGATCGCCTTTGGTCACGATTTTTTTAATTTCAAACGTATAGGGTAATCCATAGCTTTTTAATTGCTCAATGACCCAGTTTGTCTGCGTAAGCGCCAGAGCACTTTGTCTTGAACCGACGATAATTTTTCGCATGATATACCGTTCCTTTTTGAATTATTGTCTAAACGGATACAGCCCGTTTACAACCATTGATGAAAAGAAGAAACCGATCCGGAGATCACGTAGTTAAGAAGCACAAGCAGAAAGGATCCGGCATTCCAAAGTGCCAGTTTTCTGCCCTGCCAGCCGCAGGTAACCCTCTGGTATAAATAGAAGGAATAAACGAGCAAAAGGCTAATCGACATTAATACTTTTGGGTCAATCCAGAAATTTGCCGATACTTTCAGATGCGCCCATATGGCCCCTAGAATAATCGCCATAAGAAGGAGGGGAACCCCCGCCATATTTAATCGGTACGAATATAAATCAAGCAGAGCAAGACCGGGAAGGCGACGCATCCACTTATTCCATATTTTCTGCTTGAGCATTCGATCTTCCACCAGATACATCAGCGAAAAGATAAAGGAAAGGGAAAAAGCCCCATAGCTCAACAGCGCAATGCTTATATGAATAAACAATAAATCAGAGGTCAGACGCTCTGACACAAGAGGGGAAGCGCTCTGGTTGGCAAAAAAGTTAATCGCCAGAACAGAAAAACCAATCACATTTGTAAATAATACGAGCAAATCCACCCTGAAAAAGTAGTTAATAATTAACGAAAGGGTAACGAGAATCCATGAATAAAAAAACAGGGTTTCAAACAGAGTAAGGACAGGAAAATAATCTTTTTCCACCATGCTCATGACAAAAAAGACGCTTTGCAGCGCCCAAACAATAGCAAGCAGCCAGAAGGCGATTCGATTCACCTTCCGGCTACGATTAAGGAAATCCGCAAAATAGAGGAGTACACTACTTGCATAAAGATAAACAATGGCATCATATATTAAATTCTCACGAAACAAACGGCATGACTCCTCTCCTTAGGAGCGAACAGGAAGCTCCTGTCCAATAAGAACCCGGCGATGCCGTACAGAAATATAATCTTCTTCTCCCTGCTCCGGCTCATTCTCTATTCTATCCTCAAGAGCAAATAGCTTAATAAACATGTTCAGCGCTTGTTCGGAGTCCGGCTGTCCTGACAGTTCTTTAAGCCGAACAATCGGATCATGCATCACCTGGTTAATCAAGCTTCGCGTCTGCTTATTAATCATTCGTATTTCTTTTTCCGTTAAATCCGGACATTTATTCTCGATATTGCGCATCGCCTCCTGCTGATGAGTCAGCAGTTTTTCCCGAAGTGCTGTAATAAGGGGAGCTACCCCTAGTGTATTCAGCCAGCTCTTGAAGGCAACAAGTTCTTCCCCAATCATTATACCAATTTTCTCCGCTTCCTGCGCGCGTTCTTTTAAATTGGCTTCCACAATCCCCTCTAAATCATCAATATCATATAAATAGACGCCTTCCAGTTCATTGATAGCCGGGTCAAGATCCCGAGGCACCGCAATATCGATCATAAAAAGCGGGCGATTGCGTCGTTTGCGCATAATGGATGCAATACCCTGCTTGGTTACCACGTATCCTTCCGCACCGGTTGAGCTAATCACGATATCAGCCTGAATAAGGCCGTCATTGAGCTGTTCCATTGTATACGCCGTACCGTGAAACTTTTCCGCGAGCGCTGCTGCGCGCTCATATGTACGGTTAGCCACAATAACGTGGGCCGCCCCATTCGCGTGCAAATGTTTGGCTGTCAGCTCGCTCATTTTCCCGGCGCCGAGCACCAGAACGATTTTATCGTTAAAGTATCCGAACACCTGCTTGCCCAGTTCGATGGCAGCATAGCTGGTAGAAACAGCATTCTTGTTGATTTCGGTTTCAGAATGAGCCCGTTTCGCAACCGTAATCGCCTGCTTAAACAACGTATTAAAAACGGTCCCGGTCGTTCCAACCGTCTGCGCTAACTGGAACGCATCCTTAATCTGACCAAGAATCTGTGTTTCACCCAGCACCATTGAATCAAGGCCGCAGGCGACCCGAAACAAATGGCGAACAGCATCATCGTTCTCTTTTATATAAATATGGTCTATGAATTCCTCGCGCGGAACATTAAACCACTGCGCGAGAAAGGCTTTAATAAAATGTCGGCCCGTGTGGAGCTGGTCAACAACCGCATATACTTCCGTCCGGTTGCACGTGCCAAGAATGACGGCCTCCAACACGCTTTTTGTACCGTTTAACGTAAGCAAAGCCGCACGCTTATCTTCTTCTAAAAATGCAAATCGTTCACGGATTTCCACTGGGGCCGTGCGGTAATTCAATCCGATTGAAAGAATGTGCATAGGTGACACCCCATCCTTACATAAATTTCTTCTTTCTATGTTACGACCCGTTCTAAAGTGCTATGCACTTCTTTTCACAAAATTTATTATACCACTCATTTTGTCGATAATTAAAATAAATTGTGAACGGTTTATGAAGTCTTGTCTTTTTTATTATAGCAAAAAAAAGCATCCGCCAAACAATTGGAGGATGTTAGGAAATGTATAGTATGGCGTTATTCCTCGGCGTGCGTTTTCGGTTTAAGCTGCTTCATATAAGGTGTTTGACGGATTTTCTTTGTGTGTTTAACGGCCAGTGCATGGAAATAAGTTTGGCTGTGAACAGTTTTTTCGCCTTCTTTTTTTTCAACGCGGGTATACGTGCCGTCCGGGTTGAGCTGTCTCGCTTTAACATTGTCGCTTAAATAAATGCGCAGAATTTCTCTCACCCGTTTTTTTAAATGATTGGCTTCAACCGGAAAAAGAATTTCGACCCGGCGTTCCATATTTCTTGTCATCCAATCTGCGCTGGAGAGAAAGATTTGCGGCTGCCCGCCGTTGCGGAAATAGAAAATACGGCTGTGTTCCAGGAAACGGTCAACGATGCTGCGCACCCGGATGTTCTCACTTACTCCCGGAATTCCCGGCCGCAGACAACAAATCCCCCGCACAATCATATCGATCTGGACACCGGCCGCTGAGGCCTTATACAAAGCTTTAATTAGTTTCTTGTCGGTAATTGAATTCATCTTTATGATAATCTGTCCCGGATTTTCCGGCGTACTGTTCGCGATTTCATGTTCAATCAGCTGGAGAAATTTATTTCGCAGCCCTGTTGGAGCCGCCTCGATTTTTTTCCACTTCGGCGTTTTTGAGTAGCCGGACAAATGATTGAAAATATAGGAAGCATCAATACCAAACATCTCATTACAGGTAAACATTCCAAGGTCGGTATAGAGGCGGGCTGTGGAATCATTGTAATTTCCTGTACCCAAATGCACATAACGGACAAGTTTCTGTCCTTCCTGCCGGACCACAAGCGTAATTTTGCAATGCGTTTTCAAACCAACCAACCCGTATATAACGTGGCAGCCCGCCTTCTCCAACTTTTTAGCCCAGACAATATTGTTTTCTTCATCAAAGCGCGCCTTAAGTTCGACAAGCACGGTAACCTGCTTGCCGTTCTCCGCCGCTTTTGCCAGTGAATTCACGATCGGTGAATCCCCGCTTACGCGGTACAGGGTTTGTTTAATGGCAAGTACGTTCGGATCCTCGGCAGCCTGCTTCACAAAATGGACGACCGGATCGAATGACTCATACGGATGGTGTACAAGAATATCTTTGGTGGCAATTGCTTCAAAGATGTTGTTTTCCCCTATAAAATCAGCAGGCGGCTGAGGCGGGAGTTCCTGATAGCGCAAATGGTTATACCCCGGTAAAGAATAAAATTTCATGGCGAATGTCAGGTCAAGCGGCCCGTCGACTTGATAGATATCGCTTGATTCAATCTCTAACGACTCCTGAAGAATCCCTTTTACGTATTCATCCATCTCCCTGGTTATTTCAAGGCGGACAGCGGAGCCCCATTTGCGTTTTTTCAACTCTTTTTGAATCTCTTTCAGTAAATCTTCGGCGCCTTCCTCGTCCAGTGTCATGTCCGCATTCCGTGTAATCCGGAATGGTTGAACGGACAGAATCCGATTCCCTTTGAAAAGAAAGTCCACATAATGGCAGATGATATCTTCCAATAGGATAAACTGCGACTTATCTTCCTGGCATGGCAGCTTAATAAAGCGAGGAAGAACGGAAGGAACCTGGACCACCCCGAACAACAATTTACTCTTGCCGTCTTTTTCGGTCTCGAGCATCACCGCTAAATTAACGCTCTTATTTAATAGCAGCGGAAACGGACGGCTGGCATCCACAGCCATTGGCGTTAATACCGGATAAATCCGGTCGTAAAAATAAGCGTGGACAAATTTCTCTTGCTCCGCTGTCAACTGTTTCGGTTTAAGAAACGAAATCCCCTGTTCGAAAAGCAACGGAATGATAGAATTATGAAGGATTTCATATTGGGAAGCAACGAGCTGATGCGCTTCATCCGAGATCGCTTCTAACTGCTGTCGGGGGGTCATGCCCGCTTTATTTTCCGGAGCGTAATCCCCATGTTTTTCCTGGTCCTTAATCGAGGCCACCCGAACCATAAAAAATTCATCCAAATTCGAACTAGTGATAGAAAGGAACTTCAACCGCTCCAGAATGGGATTATCCGGATCCATGGCTTCTTCCAGAACACGCCGGTTAAAAGCCAGCCAGCTTAATTCACGGTTGATATAATAATCCGTACAATCGAAATCTATTTTATCCTGTTCAACCGAATGCTCGATATTTGCTGAAGTATTTATGTTTTCCATGCTTATCCTCTCCGTTTAACGGGATCTATAAAGCCTTCCATTCAATTTGCAATGGGTGACCAAATTGTTTTTTAAACTTTTTCTTATATTCTTCAATGGCATCCATTTCAAGCACTTGATTGCCGTTGCTAAAACACCTCAGAGTGATTTCCTCCTGGCTGCGGGTATACCGGATGATGGAAACTTGCTGTGTAGCTGTCCGATCCAGCGCTTTTGCCATTAAAATAAGGAGACTAAGCTGTTCAATCATTTGAAAATCAGCTTCCGTTAACAGCGAATCATAAGGCGCGGCAAGCTGGCGCATTTTCTTGGTTCCTTTATAGGAAGCAAGCAGTGCCGCCAGAAGCCTCTCCCGGTGTGATAATCCCGGCAGAAGGACATGTATCATTAAATAAAAGGTATGCTGGTTCGATTCCCGGAGATTGATTGCCTGTCCAATATCACGCAGCCGTGACGCCACTCGAAGCAGCATTTTTTCACGGTTGCCGTAGTTATGCACTTTCTCCTGTTTCAACTGGTCAAACATCCATCCTGTTAACTGGTCTACATGAGCAGCATGCACCGGGTTGACATTGTAGCGATTGATAAACATCTGAACACCATGTTCGACAACGTCATTCAGTAATGGTTTAGCCGCTGGCGAAAGGTCATTTTCCATCCAAACACCATCCCGCAGACCTCTGTTGCTTATCATGAGCGAGTCACATTCGGCATGCTCAAGCAAGACTTTTATAATGGCGATCCCGGCCACAATTATATCCGCCCGCTCCTTTGAAAGTCCCTCTACGTTTTTAAGCTGTGCGATGGTTAGTGGACGCACATAGTCATAGACAGAATCGATCTGCCATGTTTTCATTTCATATTGATGAAGGCTCGGCAGAGGGTAGCGGGAGATTTTCTGGTGAATTTTACCGAGATTTCTCGCCGTTCCCCCCATGCCTACAAGCGGAATATTCTCTTTTTTTATCCATGGTTGTGTTGCAAACATGCTGCGCAAATAGTTCTCCAGTGACTGAATTTCTTCCGGAGTAGGCACTTCGTGATGAAAAAATTGTTGAGTCAGCGTAACAGCCCCAAAGGGAAAGCTGTGGCTTTTCACAAGGTTTCGATTGCAAATTTTTACTACCTCTGTGCTTCCACCCCCGACATCAATTGTCAAACAATCGTTTACCCGTATCGAATTAACTACAGCAAGATAACCATAATAGGCTTCTTCTTCTCCTGTTAACAAGCGAAAATGAAATCCGGTACGCTCGCTAACTTCTTTCAGGAAAAATTCTTTATTACCTGCTTTGCGTACGGCAGCAGTAGCTACGCCTATTACTTTTGTAACACCACGCACCTCACACAGACGGCGAAATTTCAATAACGTACTGATGGTTTTTTCCATGCCTTCATCTGAAATATTGCTGCTTTTATCTAAGTAAGCACTTAAACGAATCGTATTTTTTACATGGTCCACTTCATACATAACGCCTTTATCCGATTTACAGTAAATGACAAGACGAACAGAATTCGACCCCATGTCAATGATAGCCTCATATTTATCCATAATTACCAGCCTTACGCATTTTGTACTTCTTACTTATTTTAACGATTATATGTTAACTTATTGTAAATCTTTTAACAACTGTATGAAGAATTTGTGATTGCTCAGATAATTTTTCGGCTGCCCGGGCAAGATCCTGAACTCCACCTACCTGCTGTTCCATAGAGGCTGCCCCCTTGGCCATTGACTCGGTAAATTCCTCCACAATGGCGGTCAGACTTCCAATAATATGTTCCATCTCCGCTCCATTCTCCATGATGCGGCTTGAGAACGTTACATTTTCCGATACTTGATCTTTCGTTTTTTCAACTACTTCATGCATCGTACGGATCGATTCTCCCGCTACTTTCACGACTTCCATTCCTTTTGTAATCGCCCTTACACTTTCTTCCGCTTTTTGTACGGCTTCCGTTGCTTCCTCCCGCGTTTTTTCCAGCGTCATCAAAATATCGTCTGCAAACTGTGACGTGCTTTCGGACAGATTGCGTACCTGACCCGCTACAATTGCGAATCCGCGTCCGTGTTCTCCGGCACGCGCGGCTTCAATGGAAGCATTCAGCGCAAGCATATTCGTTTGCCGCGCAATCCCCGTAATCATGGAAATTTTCTGCATCATTTCATTTGTAAAATGCGATACGGCCGAAATTCTCTGAACCGCTTCCGTTACGAGAGATTCAATGTTTTTCATATGAAATTCTGAATCGCCTATAGCTGCAGTTCCTATGTTGGCGCTCTCAAAAGCACTGTTTGATAAAGACAGAGCCTGACTTATATTATCGGTCATCTTATGTACTTCGGTCATCATTTGCTCTGTCATCGCGTGCGCTTCTTCTAAGGAAGCGAGCTGGGATTCCGTCCCTGTGCGAAACGTGTTCATCATTTCCGACATTTCTTCGAAAGTCCGAACGATCTGTGCCGCTTCTCCCGCCTGGGCTTCACTTATATCTTTTGTCACCTCAGCGGAGACAGCCAATTCCTGTACAATGTTCCTCGTTCCAATAATAACTTTATTTAACTCATACCCCATCTGGGTAAATTGATTCCGCCCATGGCTTCGCGTTGTGACACGCAGGTCTCCCGCTGAAATACTTCGGGTTACCTTGTACCAATCACGTAAACGGCTTGCGATCTGGTTATACAAAATAAAAGATCCGCTGATTCCTACAACAAGTGAGATAATGGAGGCAAATAGCATAGATTCCTTCATGTCGCCCATCGCGATAAATGTAAAGGCGGTTGCCAGCGTTGGAACAGTCCCCAATCCATAAATCGCCGGAGTCAAAAACGGGCGGTGCATAATGCGTCCCATCCGCAAATTAAAGCGCTTACCATTTGCGTATTTTAAAACCGGACAGGATGCGTCGATTAACAATTCACCCGTATTGCGCGGATACACTTGCAGCAGAGGTTGATCCGTATTCGCCGACTTTCTACCTACTTCATCGTCAAAAATATTTCCTTCACGAAGCCGATTCGTATGAACAAGACCGTGTCCGTTCCTGTCAACGAGTACGAAATATTCGTCGTTCGCAAGATCCTCA
Source organism: Aneurinibacillus terranovensis DSM 18919 (assembly GCF_000430625.1). Lineage (GTDB taxonomy): Bacteria > Bacillota > Bacilli > Aneurinibacillales > Aneurinibacillaceae > Aneurinibacillus_B > Aneurinibacillus_B terranovensis. Next base: position 24,637 of record NZ_AUMJ01000015.1, on the reverse strand, counting down.
TCCAGGATCGCCCTTATCTGCTCTCTGCATGAATCGATGGATTCCATTTCTCTTAGAAGCGGTTCTATTCTTTTTGCTGTTCGCTGGACTTTAGCAAGTCCTGTTCTCGCACTCCGGCTTTGAAGCATGCGATTCATACACGTTCCCCCTTTATTAGGCATATTGAATTATTCGCCATTCGATTCAGTCGAACCTGCTTTTCCTTATTATATTTCGGAATATTATTTCTTTTCCACCTTATCTTTTTTTCCCTTATAATTGTAATATCTCTCTGCCACATACAAACGGGAGTACCAGGCTTGGCTGCATGTATGTGTGTAAAGACAATTTGATTAGCGCCAAGCAAAAGGCGTAGGCGTTAGCTTTAGTTACACGTATGCGTGTAAGAAAGTTACACTTTCCTGCACGCTGAGAAAGGGTCGGGTGAACATCTTTATGAAAAAAACGCTTGTAGCTGATGCTATTTTGCTGTTTGTTACTCTCGTGTGGGGAACGACTTTCGTTGTGGTGCAGAATGCAATTAATACCCTCCCCCCACTGACATTTAACAGCATTCGTTTTTTTATTGCGTCCGTTTTTTTATTTGTTTTTCTTATTATGTTTTATCGGCAGCAGATTCGCCAAATTAATGGAAAATTAATGGTTGCAGGATTCATACTTGGGACCCTGCTGTTTTTAGGGTATGCGTTTCAAACAGTTGGCTTGCTTTATACAACTTCATCTAAGGCCGGATTTATCACCGGTCTCTCTGTTGTCATGGTTCCGGTTTTTGCTTTTTTCATCCTCAGGCAGCATCCAAAACTTTCCGCCATTTTAGGCATTCTGATTGCAACCATTGGATTATACTTTCTTACCATGAGCAATACGATGGCGGTTAATAAGGGAGATATCTTTGTTTTTCTTTGTGCGATTTCTTTCGCTTTACAAATTATTTACACCGGGCGTTACGCCCCTCATTTTCCATCGTTGGCGCTCGCATTGCTGCAGATTCTCACGGTATCGATCCTTAGCGGCCTTGGTTCCCTGGTGTTTGAAGACTGGCATGCGGCTCTGAGACCGGCCGTGATGATGAACCCCACCGTGTATTGGGCCCTTCTCATCACAGCGATACCCGCAACAGCACTTGCTTTTCTGGCCCAGACAAAGTGCCAAAAGTTTACGACTCCAACACGGGTCGCCCTTATCTTCTCAATGGAACCCGTTTTCGCCGCCGTTACCTCCTACTTCTTCTCCAGCGACGTATTAACCGGCCGTTCACTCGTTGGGTGTCTGTTTATTTTTATCGGTATGATTTTAGCGGAGCTGCCTATTGATCAGCTGGTACAGAGGATGAGGGACAAGGCAAAAACTTCGACGAATTGTTAGCAGAAACAAACTCAGAGGGCGGTGAATGGAATGGTCGGTTTCTATTTTTTTGCTTTTTTTCCGCTACCCAGTGCTTCTCTGGAGCTTGGAGGTGCTTTTAGGCCCGACTGTCTCCATCATTGAGATACCCGGATGTTTCGGTCCGCCTCCAAGCGGAAGAGGAGCACGGACGGTTTGCGCATCCCAACTTAAGTTTTACACTCGGCTGCATTCATGCGTGGTAAAAGAAAAAAGGGGGCTGACCCAAAAGCCTCTTATAGAAATTCCAAGACCCACTTTAGCAGTAAAAATCGCATCAAAAATAATGAGCCCGTACCACTTTTATCGTGATTACGGGCTATTTTTTGGGATTTAATTATTTGGGACTTCCCTCGTCGTTTCCACCATTTTCCTTTCCATGCTTTATCTTGTTCCAGATTTCTTTCCAGGCTTCGTCTTTCCCTGCGCCGGTTTCGGAAGAAAAGATCAAAAGCGAGTCTTCTTTCTCCATCTGCAGGGTTGTCCGTACATCTTTCAGGTGTTTGGGCCATCTGCCTTTCGAAACCTTGTCCGCTTTTGTCGCGATCACAATGACGGGAATCCGGTAGTGTTTTAAAAATTGGTACATCGCCTGGTCATCTTTGGTAGGAAGGTGACGAATATCAACAACCTGAATCACCGCCTTGAGCTGCTCCCGGGTTTTCAGGTACTCTTCCATCATCTGGCCCCATTTTTCTTTCTCCGTTTTTGAAACTTTGGCGTAGCCGTAACCAGGCAAGTCGACAAAAAACATTTCATTATTAATTAAATAATAGTTCAGAGTCTGGGTTTTACCAGGTTTAGAGGATGTGCGGGCCAGATTTTTACGGTTTATCATTTTGTTGATAAATGATGATTTACCTACGTTCGACCGTCCGGCCAGGGCAATTTCCGGAAGGTCGCCCGGCGGATACTGCCTGGGTGAAACGGCGCTAATCACAAATTCGGCTTGATTAACCTTCATCGGGATACCGCCTTTACCAAGGCCACCTTCAATACTTGATCAAGGTGCTCAACCGGGATAAATGTCAGGTCTTCCCGAACACTTTCCGGAATATCATCAATATCTTTTTCATTGTCGCGTGGAATAATAATTGTCTTTAATCCGGCCCGGTGAGCGGCTAGAGCCTTTTCCTTCAAGCCGCCGATCGGCAGCACCCGGCCCCGCAGGGTAATTTCTCCCGTCATGCCAACTTCCCGGGAAACAGGGATGCCGCTTAGAGCGGAGACAAGTGCGGTGGCCATCGTAATCCCCGCGGACGGCCCATCCTTCGGGATGGCCCCTTCCGGAACATGAATATGGATATCGTTTTTTTCATAAAATTCCGGATCGATATTGAACTCTTTCGCGAGGGAGCGAATATAACTAAACGCAGCCTGGGCAGATTCCTTCATCACATCGCCGAGCTGACCCGTTAGCGTAAGTTTCCCTTTACCAGGAAGAACGGATACTTCAATATTGAGTGTATCTCCTCCCGCTTCCGTCCACGCAAGGCCTGTCACCGCGCCAACCTGATCTTCCGTTTCAGCCACGCCGTAGCGAAACTTAGGCCCACCGAGCATATCTTCGACGGTATTCGGGGTAACAACGACTTTTTTCTTCTCACCGGACACAATCATCCGGGCTGCTTTCCGGCAAATGGTCTCCATCATCCGGTTCAGGTTGCGCACGCCCGCTTCCCGGGTATACTGGCGGATCACTTTCATAAGCGCCTTTTCCTGCACGCGAAGCTTATCTTTATCGAGACCATGCTCTTCCAATTGTTTAGGCAGCAGGTATCCCTGGCAAATTTTAAGTTTTTCAATTTCTGTATAGCCGGGAATATACAGCATTTCCATCCGGTCTAACAGTGGCCGGGGAATCGTATGAACCGCGTTGGCTGTTGTAATAAACATAACGGATGATAAATCATACGGTTCTTCAATATAGTGATCGCTAAAAGTGTCATTTTGGTTCGGATCCAGCACTTCGAGTAAGGCTGCTCCCGGGTCCCCCCTAAAATCGTTGGACATCTTATCGATTTCGTCCAACAGGAACACAGGGTTTAACGTGCCGGCCGTCTTCATTCCCTGGATGATCCGGCCCGGCATCGCACCCACATAGGTGCGGCGATGTCCGCGGATTTCAGCTTCATCCCTGACTCCACCCAGTGAAATGCGGACGAATTTCCGGTTTAACGCACGCGCAACAGAACGAGCGAGTGACGTTTTTCCAACTCCCGGGGGTCCAACAAGGCAAAGGATGGGGCCCTTTGACTTGTTAACGAGTTTCTGTACGGCCAGATATTCAAGCACGCGTTCTTTGGCTTTTTCAAGCCCGTAATGGTCTTCATCCAACACGCGTTCCGCATTTCTGATATCAAGATTGTCCTCGGTTCGCTTCGTCCACGGCAGTCCAAGCAGCCAATCAATATACGTACGGATGACACTGCCTTCCGCACTCGTTGTCGGCATTTTCTCAAGTCGTTCAATTTCCCGTTCCACTTTGTCAACGATATTCCTGGGTGCTCCCGACTCATCGAGTTTCTTGCGCAACTCTTCTACTTCTCCGACGCGGCCCTCTTTATCCCCAAGCTCCTTCTGGATCGCTTTCATCTGTTCACGCAGATAATACTCCTTCTGCGTTTTCTCCATCTGCTTTTTTACACGCTGTCCGATTTTTCGTTCCAGATCGAGCACCTCTCGCTCGTTATTCAAAATTGCAAGCAGCTTTTCCAGACGTTCCCGAACGGGAATCGTCTCCAAAATCTCCTGTTTATCTCGTATCTTGAGCGGGAGGTGAGAGGTAATAATGTCCGCAAGTCTTCCGGGTTCCGTTATATCAGATACGGAGGCAAGCGTCTCCGGTACAATTTTTTTTGACAGGTTTATATACTGTTCAAAATTAGCCAGCACGGTTCGCATCAGCGCTTCAATCTCAGTGCCGGAGTCTTCCTTATCATCTAGAAAGGAAATCTGTACTTCGAAGTATTCCTCTTCCTGTAAATATTGCTCGATTCTTGCCCGACAAATTCCTTCCACCAGCACACGAATCGTCCCATTGGGCAGCTTCAACATCTGCTTCACTTTGGCCACGGTACCTACGTTAAAAATCTGTTCTTTATCTGGTTCCTCAATGTGCACTTCTTCCTGTGTAGACAGAAGAATGAGGTTATCATCCACCATTGCTTTTTCCAACGCCTTGACCGACTTTTGCCGGCCGACATCAAGATGCAAGACCATGCTCGGGAAAACGAGCAATCCTCGCAATGGAAGAAGAGGGATTTGTCTCTCTTTTTCAGTTGTTCCCATCTGTTCTACCTCCAGTCCCCTGTAGCCATGATGAAATGTTACCAGTACAAGGTTTTTCTGCATTTCATTTTAACGTAACCAGTCCTTCTTGTCTAATCCCGAAATCCGTCAAATATGCCTTTATGCTTGAATGGAGGACGGAGAAGGATTCAGGATTTCAGTGGCCTTGCGAAGAGTTTGTTCCAGCGGGACTATTTCAGGCTTGGTAATGATCGCTTGCTCCAGCACTTCGTCTAATTTCTCCACCGCGATGACCTCGATCCCTTCCATCCCTTGAAAAATTTCCTGCCAGTTGTCCTTCGGGATAAGGACTTTTTTCACGCCGGCACGTCTGGCTGCTTCCACTTTGGCCACGACACCGCCGATCGGCTTGACGTTCCCATATAAACCAATCTCCCCGGTCATCGCCACATAGTTATCGATCGGCTCCTCCATAATGGCTGAAAAAATAGCCGTAGCGATAGCGATTCCGGCTGACGGTCCGTCGACTGGCGCACCGCCGGGAAAGTTAATGTGGATTTCGTAATCAGCCGTCGGAACACCTTTCATCCGCAGAACAGTCAAAACATTATCCAACGAACTACGGGCCATCGATTTGCGGCGAAGCGTCCGGCCGCGTCCCCCCATTTCTTCTTCCTCTACAACGCCGCTTATCATCACCTGCCCGGTTCCCGGTTGCACCGCTCTCGCTGCTGTTACTTCAATCTCCAGCAGCGCACCCAAATTCGGGCCGTATACGGCTAGGCCATTAACAAGACCTACAAACGATTCACCCGATACTTTTTTATCCGGACGAGGAGACTTCTGACTGCTGTTCACAACCCATTCGACATCCGACTTCGTTATCGTATTGCGGTCTTCTGTAATTGCCAGCCCCGCTGCAATCTGAACCATATTCACCGCTTCCCGCCCATTGGCGGCGTACCTGGTTAAAAATTCAATCGCCCCTTCTGCGGCAGACATATTCATTTTTTCAACAGCGTTCTTTATTATCGAAGCAATTTCATCCGGTGTAAGGGACCGAAAAAATATTTCCAGACAGCGGGAGCGAAGGGCCGGCGGCAGCTCATCCGGCGTCCGTGTAGTCGCACCAACCAAACGGAAATCAGCAGGCAGCCCATTTTGAAAAATATCGTGAATATGTTTAGGGATCTGCGGGTTTTCCTCGTTATAATACGCGCTCTCCAAAAATACTTTTCGATCTTCCAATACTTTAAGCAGCTTATTCAACTGAATCGGATGTAATTCACCGATTTCGTCAATAAACAGCAGTCCCCCGTGTGCTTTTGTCACAGCTCCGGGTTTAGGCTGGGGAATTCCGGCCTGTCCCATCGCACCGGCCCCTTGATAAATAGGATCATGAACCGAGCCTATTAATGGGTCGGCAATTCCCCGTTCATCAAAGCGGGCAGTCGTTGCATCCAATTCGGTAAATAATGCATCCTGTTTAAATGGGGAAGTGGGATTCTTTTTCGCTTCTTCTAAAATAACTCGCGCCGCCGCCGTTTTCCCTACTCCCGGCGGCCCATATATAATCACGTGCTGAGGATTGGGACCACACAGCGCAGCGCGGAGGGCACGGATGCCATCTTCCTGTCCAACGAGATCGGCAAGAGATGACGGGCGCGTTTTTTCAGAGAGAGGCTCAGTAAGTGAAACGGAACGAAGCTTTTTTAATTGCTCCATTTCTTTTCGCGATTCACGGTCCACCGTCGTTCGGCTGGATCGTTGATTCTTAAGTAGATTCCAGAAGTATAATCCAATGACCACCGCAAAAAACACCTGAATCAACGTTAAGATAAATGTCCAATTCATATGTACCCTCCTAAAAATAGAGAAATGCGAAGCGGGCACCTCTATGTCTCTTTTCTAGGAGTATTATTGCCTTTGAAGCCGGGAACTAAACTAAGAAAAACAGAGCAAGAAAAACGCGCGGTTTTCTTCCTCCATTTTTCTTGCTAAGTTGAAACGCAACAAAAGAGAGGCTGTAATAACAACCTCTCTTAGCAAAGTGTCTTATGCACTTTCCGGTTTACTTACATCAATTAGTTTGCCCTGTTCCGTGTATAATTCAGGATCCGATTTTCTTTTTACGGTTTCATCCGTAATTACACATCTTACGATATCGTCACGTGACGGAAGTTCGAACATGATGTCGAGCATAATCCCTTCAATGATCGAGCGAAGTCCACGGGCACCGGTGTTGCGTTTAATCGCTTCTTTGGCGATTTCCTTTAATGCGCCTTCCGCAAACACAAGTTCGGCATTATCCATTTCAAGCAGTTTCTGGTACTGTTTTACCAGCGCATTCTTTGGCTCTGTCAGAATTCGTACGAGCGCTTCTTCATCGAGAGGTTCGAGTGTGGTAATGACAGGGAGCCGGCCGACAAATTCAGGAATCAAACCGAATTTAAGCAAATCTTCCGGCAGCACCTTTTGCAAATATTCCCCGGCTTTCAGGTCACGGGTTGTTGCATCCATATCGGAACCGAAACCAATTACCTTCTTGCCTATCCGGCGCTTAATAATAGATTCAATCCCGTCAAACGCTCCTCCGACAATGAAGAGAATGTTGGATGTGTCGATTTGTATAAACTCCTGATGCGGGTGTTTGCGTCCGCCCTGCGGAGGTACACTGGCTACTGTGCCTTCGAGAATTTTAAGCAAAGCCTGCTGAACCCCTTCACCGGAAACATCCCGCGTGATAGAAGGGTTCTCCGATTTCCGCGCCACTTTGTCAATTTCGTCGATGTAAATAATTCCACGTTCGGCCTTTTCCACATCATAATCGGCCGCCTGGATCAGTTTAAGAAGAATGTTTTCCACGTCTTCCCCTACATATCCTGCTTCTGTGAGGGACGTAGCATCGGCGATCGCAAACGGCACGTTTAAAATACGGGCTAACGTTTGAGCAAGCAGGGTTTTCCCGCTGCCGGTAGGACCGAGCATAAGAATGTTGCTCTTTGCAAGCTCAACGTCATCGATTTTTGCACCGGTATTAATTCGCTTATAATGGTTGTAAACGGCAACAGAAAGTGATTTCTTCGCCGCATCCTGGCCGATGACATAATCATCAAGGAAATTGCGGATTTCACTTGGCTTCGGAATCTCTTTTAAATCAATCTCTTCTTCAGTTCCGAGCTCCTCTTCCACGATTTCGGTACAAAGCTCAATACATTCATCACAAATATATACACCCGGTCCGGCCACGAGCTTGCGTACCTGGTCCTGAGATTTTCCACAGAAAGAACATTTCAACTGACCTTTTTCATCATTGAACTTAAACATGAATTCACCCCTTACTTTTCATCATTACGAGTAATGACGGCGTCAATTAATCCGTATTCTTTCGCTTCAAGGGCACCCATAAAATTGTCACGATCCGTATCGCGTTCAATCCGTTCCATAGGCTGCCCTGTACGCTCGGAATAAATTCGGTTCAATTTCTCCTTTGTCTTAATAATCCATTCAGCGTGAATTTTAATATCCGCTGCTTGCCCTCTTACCCCGCCTAGGGGCTGATGAATCATCACTTCACTGTGTGGAAGAGCATACCGCTTGCCTTTCGCTCCCGCCATCAACAGGAAGGAGCCCATACTTGCAGCCATGCCAATACAGATGGTTGAAACGTCCGGTTTAATAAACTGCATAGTGTCATAAATCGCCAACCCGGCCGTTACTGAACCTCCGGGAGAGTTTATGTATAAGTTTATGTCCTTATCTGGATCCTCTGCTGCTAGAAAAAGAAGTTGAGCTACGACCGCATTTGCCACATGATCATCGATTTCCGAACCAAGCATGATAATGCGATCCTTCAATAAACGGGAATAAATATCATAAGCGCGTTCTCCCCGACTTGTCGTCTCTACAACATAAGGTATGACAGTCATTCATACTCCTCCTTTCACAACACGTTTGAAAAACAAGGCACGAATCGTCCTTCGTGCCTTGCCATTCTTATTTCATTCCTGACTATTTGCTGCTTTCAACAAGCAGGTCAATCGTTTTGCGAATACGAATGTCATTTTCCAAGCTTTCCAGATTACCCTGTGTCTCAAATATGCGGCGAAGTTCGTCTACCGGACGATTGTATTGTTCGGCAAGTTTATTTAACTCTTCATTAACGTCTTCATCCGTTACTTCGATATTTGCATCCTTGCCAACCGCTTCAAGTGTCAGTGTTGTGCGAACGCGTTTTTCAGCGTCGGCATGGAACTGCTCACGAAGCTTCTCTTCATCCAATCCGGTAAATTGATAATACAGGTCAAGATTCATGCCTTGATACTGCAGGCGCTGGGCAAAATCATCAACCATATGGTTAACTTCATGTTCAATCATAACTTCCGGAATGTCAATAGTTGCATTGGCAGCTACCTGCTCAATCAGCGCTTCTTTTTTATAGTTATCGGCATCGATAACCGCTTTCTCTTCCAGCTTATTCTTAATGTCGGCTTTCAATTCATCAAGCGTATCAAATTCACTCACATCTTTAGCGAATTCATCATCCAGCTCCGGCAGGTTTTTACGTTTAATTTCGTTGACTTTTACCTTAAATACAGCAGGTTTGCCAGCGAGCTCCGCTGCGTGGTACTCCTCCGGGAACGTGACTTCGACATCTTTTTCATCGCCCTTCTTAAGGCCGACGAGCTGGTCTTCAAATCCGGGAATAAATGTACCGGAACCGATTTCTAATTGATAGTTGTCCGCTTGTCCGCCTTCAAAAGGTTCATTATCCACGTAGCCATCAAAGTCAATGATCGCGTAGTCGCCTTTCTCAATGGCGCCATCTTCTACTACAACAAGCTCAGCATTGCGTTCCTGCATCGTTTTTAATTCTTGCTCAACAGATTCGTCGGTTACGGCAAAATCTTTCGGCTCAACGGTTAATCCTTTGTAATCACCGAGCTTTACTTCAGGCTTAACGGTTACCGTAGCTTTAAATACAAGAGGTTGTCCTTTTTCCATCGTTTCTACATCTACTTCCGGACGGTCAACCGGGTCAATGCCCGTTTCTTCAACAGCCTCAGAGTAAGCTTTCGGAAGAAGGATATCAAGCGCATCCTGGTAAAGAGACTCAATGCCAAAGCGTGCTTCAAAAATCTTACGGGGCACCTTTCCTTTGCGGAATCCCGGAATATTTACTTTCTTTACAACTTTGGTGAATGCTCGGTCAATCGCTTCATTCACCTGGGTTTCTTCCACCTCAACGGTAAGAACACCCTGATTATTTTCTAACTTTTCCCAAGTAGCTTTCATTTTATGCTTTCCCCTCCTAAAAATTTAACGACCCTGAGGATGGATTTCCTGCTTCGTTGATTTCGTACGCCTACTTTCTCCACAGGCTTAATTTCCCGTTCATCCGACGGTACAAGTGATCGCTTATGTAAAACTTGTAGCTTTATATAAAGAAAACTTGGCTAGCGCAAAGCCGCAGGCGCCGGTCATAGCCTTAGTTGCCCTTATTCAGCACGGGGCTGCCGAAAGTACCTTTATAGCTATAGCCATTATATTATATCATAACCAAACTCCATTTCAACTCACCAAAAAAATGAAAATTCCCCCTGTAAGAAAAGGTTACGAATCAATCTCCAGCACTTGGTTGAGGCTGCGGTAATTACGGCTGACGCTTGAAAGAGGGACCTGGTAGAGGGCCGCTACCCGCTTCTGCGTCAGGTCCATATGAAGGAGCCGGGCTGTTGCGTAGTGCAGGGCCGCCGCCCACGATGCCGTATTGCGAACGGCGGGATGAAGCGGAAAAATCGCAAACAGATATTCCATCCAGAGCTGAAGGGCAAAGGGGAGAAAGGAAACATCGCCATTGTCCACGACGCGCCCGATAATTTCCATCACCCGCCGTTCCTCATCCGGAATTTCCTGGTCATGCAGGGGAACATCTTCTATGTTTGCCTCAAACAACTGATTATACTTATGTATAAAAACACGGCCACCCTCACCCATCTCTTTCAGTGCCCGCACGGCAAATGTTTTAAGAATTGGGTCCGGGTAGACAAGAAGTAAATATTCTTTTAAAACAGAAACGGTTTCCGGCGTGTGTATGTATTTCAATTGTTCGATGGAACGAAGCTGCTCTTCAAAGGTGCCACCGTCCAGTTTTTCATAGAGTTCCGACGGGTAGTCCGGATTATCCGCTATGCGCTGGATTACAGTATCTCTTGAAAGATTGGCATCGTGGTCCTCTTCGGATTGACGAAGCAAATCACAAGCGGCTTTAATTTCCAGCAAATCCTCGGTCACGATTATGCCGTCATGATTTTGGGCTTCGTTTAAAAGCCGGCTAATGCCGTCAAAATCTTCGAGCCGTATTAAACAGGATAAGTACAAGCGAAGCACCGAAGAACGATCCCCAATCTCCTCTTCCCACATCTTCATCGCCACATCCCTTGCTTCTTCATAGCAATCGGATTCATACCGCGTCAAAGCCATGTCAAAAAGTGCGACGGGATGTTCAGGTTCGAACTGGAGAATATTGGACAACCAGGCTATCGCTTCATCAAACCGTTTTTCTTCTCTGGCCACAAACGCTTGCTCCAGGTAAAAGTCGACAACAGTCGGGAGCAAAACGACATTACTCCCGCGATTTTTCATCATAATCCACCCCCTTATGCGGATAGGGCCCGCACTGAATAAACTCCGCCAAGCCGCTGCTGCTTCTCCCCCGTCTCAGAATAAAAGACTACCGTCATCTCCACTGTTTCGCCGTTTTTTTCTTCCGGACATTCTTCCGGCCATTCAATGAGGGCGTATGTAGGTACCGGATAACGGCGGGGCAGCAGCAGACTGCCCGGATTTACATAGAGAATTCCGTTTTCCTGTACGCAGGCCGGCACGTGCGTATGGCCGAATAACACAAGGCTGGCGTTTGCTTCAAGCGCACGGTATTTTAGCCGCATGACCGTTTCTTTCACACGATACAAATGTCCGTGCGTCTGGAAAATACGAATGGAACCAATATCCGTAATGTTCTCATCCGGGACTTGGGAATCGATATCGCAATTTCCCCGTACATAGGAAAAGTCCGAAAAGCTTTTGCGTGAATAGCAAAAATCACCACAGTGAAAGACATAGTCAGGCCGGTGACGCTGCAAAATACCCGGAAGATGTTCGGTGCTCCCATGCGTATCACTTACCACCAGAATTTTCATATGCAACGCCCTCGTAGTATGCTTTCCAGTTTGCGGATCGCTTTCCCGCGATGGCTGATTTTATTTTTTTCTTTCGCGGACAGCTCAGCCATTGTTTTTCCGAATTCAGGAAGGAAAAAGTACGGGTCATAGCCAAAGCCGCCTTCCCCTGAAGGAAACAGAACTATTTCGCCTTCACACTCCCCGCGCACCACCATCGTTTTCTCACCAGGAGCCGCCAGGGCAAGCACAGCAACAAACTTTGCGTGGCGCTGCCCTGGCGGTAAGTCGCGTACAAGAGAAATAAGTTTTTTGTTGTTTGCCTCGTCATTCGCATTCTGCCCGGCAAAGCGGGCAGAGTATACGCCCGGCATTCCATTTAACGCGTCCACTTCCAGTCCGGAATCATCCGCCAACGCTGCCTGGCCTGTTGCTGCACATATAGTTTCTGCTTTTTTTATCGCGTTTGCTTCAAACGTATCCCCGTCCTCCTCTACTTCGGGAAGCCCGGGATAATGTTCAACGGTTTGAATACTCGCGGCATAGCCGGCCAGCATTTGCTCGAATTCACGAATTTTCCCTTTATTTCGTGTGGCCAGCACGATTGTTTCCCAGGGAAATGAGCGATTATCCATTCCTTTCATCCCCTTCTTTTTGCCGGGGAAGTAATGCCGCTGTGCTGCCAAGCGCTGCCTTTTGAAAACCGATTAATTGTTCGATACCTTTCTTTCCAAGTTCGAGCAATCCCTGCAGTTCGTTCGCGCTAAACGGTGATTCTTCCCCCGTTCCCTGCAGTTCGACAAAACTCCCGGAACCGGTCATCACGATATTCATGTCTACCTGGGCGTGGGAATCTTCCTCGTAACAAAGGTCAAGGCATACCTCTCCATCAATAATCCCGACACTTGTCGCCGCCAAAAAATCCGTGACCGGCAGTTGGGCAATTTGTTTGTTATTTACTAACTTCGCCATAGCGGAAACCATCGCCACATAGGCTCCGGTTATCGAGGCAGTGCGAGTCCCCCCGTCCGCTTGAATAACATCGCAATCAAGCCAGATCGTGCGCTCGCCAAGGCCATTCAAGTTCACGATTGAACGAAGGGCGCGGCCAATTAGCCGTTGAATTTCCATCGTTCTACCGCTAACTTTTCCTCTGCTCGATTCCCGTACGTTTCGTGTAGCTGTCGCCCGGGGGAGCATGGAATATTCCGCTGTTACCCAGCCTTTCCCTTGGCCTCGCATAAATGGAGGGACTTTTTCTTCAACAGTAGCCGTGCATATCACTTTCGTATCTCCAACCTCGATCAGCAGAGAGCCTTCCGCGTGCTTTATGTAATCCATCGTAAAACGAACCGGTCTTAATTCATTGTTTCCCCGATGATCTATTCGCATCGTATACATTCCCTCCAATTGCATAGTACTGGCTTATTATAGCACAATCCATCCATAAAAATGTAAATCGTGCGGCACAGGAATAGAAAAGAAAAAGAGGTGGAAACACACCTCTTAACACCTCTTCAAAAACGCCCTTGGGGCTCATCATTCAATAAAGTTTACTATTAATCGTAGAGGGACGTGAAACGGGTTTCGAATAGTCCACCTTGCCTGTCTTAACCGTGCTCTTTCCGTCCACCATAATTTGAACTTTCTTCGCATTCGTATTCTCCGTCAGGGAAAGAACGATTTCCTCAAGGGCATCCGGATTTGCCTGCTTATCACTGTACGAAAGAATCTTATTATCAAGGTTTGCAACAATGACGCCGTTATTCTCTTTCACGTTTAACACGTTGACTGTGGGAAGAATGGAAGAAAAAAGCGGTGAACCCTGCGTCGGACCGTGAACTAACTCTTTCAAAACCACATCCGCCTTATTGGACTGGTCATCAGGAACAAGTCTTGTAACAGGAACAAAATACGTGCCTTTATCCCCTAACTGTCCTTGGAAGTATAAAGTGACCGGCATTGTATGCCCTATCTTCACATTGGAAGCCATCTCCAGGTTAATGCCATTCTTACGGCTCAAATGGGAAATGGGAGTTCCTTTCACCGGCATGACATCCTGCGGGTATCCGTTGATTTGAATGTTTACTTCTTTAATGGAATCAAATTCGGTAAGGGCCCAGGTAACAGCATCGATGATTTTCTGTTCGTTTTCCGGCTTATACTTTTTGAATTCAGGTGAGAAATCGACGGTCGCAACCCCATTTTTGATATTTAAACTTTTTACTTTAGTTCCCGGCGGAAGCACAGCATGGAATCCGGTTGGAAGCATTTTTTCTCCCTCGCTTCCCTGCACCATGCAGGTAAGCACTTCCTTCGCAACCCCTGTTTTTTTCGGAAGTTCAACTTCCCAAGGAACGACGTATCCGTCCGGATCTACCGCATATATTTTGCTTACAATGGTGCTTGCTGCAGCACTCTCTTTTGCTCCGGTGACAGAAGACGGATCGGTAAACGTATCGGTTACGGGCTGGCCATCCGTTGTTACCTTTTCACTGCCAGCCGGTTGTGAAGTCAACGGAGGAGGGTCAATTTGGTTGCTTGAAACATCCTTGGGGCCATACATGCTGCATCCACTCAAAAATAAAAGACCCATTAGTGCGCTGGCAAACGTTATTTTTCGAGACATGGCTTTTCCTCCTAGGCTCTATTTTTTACTACTATGTATACGAGCCTATTGCGGAATTATACATGTTTTGTCCAAATCCTTATTCATTCAATGCAACTTGTACCGCTCCCACTTTGATACCGAGCCATTCTTCCGCGATCGAGGCAAACAGTGCGCGATCCCCACTCGTGTAAAAATGGTGGGTTGTATGAATGACGTCTCCGCCATTCGCCAGCATCTGCCGGTATGAAAGCACCGCACTCAATTCACGGGCCGCCTCTTCAGCTGAACTGATTAAACGAACATCCGGGCCTACCGCCTCCTGAATGAAGTGGGCAATTAACGGATAATGCGTACACCCGAGGATGAGCGTGTCAAAGCGCTGCTTCAGGAGCGGCAGCAGCGCTTCTCTTACGATTTCCATGCCTTCCGGGTCATGGAGCTGTCCGCTTTCCACCAGCGGAACGAGCGAGGGGCACGCCAAGCTTGTGACCTCAATCTTCGGATTTAACTTTTTTAGCGCCTTCTCATAAGCGCCGCTTCGAATCGTCCCCTGTGTCCCGATCACCGCGATTTGCCCGGATTTTGTTTCCTTAATCGCTGTTCTTGCGCCCGGCTCTATAACCCCGACAACAGGAATGTCAAGTTTTGCGGTTACCTCCGCGAGAACAACAGCGGCTGCCGTATTACAGCCAATGACAAGCGCCTTTATATTTTCTTTCAGTAAAAAATCAATCATTTGCAAGGAAAATGTCCGGACTTCTTCAGATGGACGAGGTCCGTACGGACAGCGCGCCGTATCGCCGAAATAAACAATATCCTCCCTTGGCAGCTGCCGCAGCACCTCCTTTGCAACCGTTAATCCACCTACACCCGAATCAATAATCCCTATTCCCTGTTTCATTACTTCGCTTCCTTTTATATTGTGTAATTGTGCAATGGACCTTCCTTAATGAAGGCGTGGCTTTTTAATCCTGATGCCAGCCAATTCCTCTTCACACCTTTATGATTTTGAGCGTTTCTCGCACGAATTGCAAGATGCTATTTTTCTATTGTATTCAACATGGAGCACGAGGCATCGAAATCCGTTTCTTTTTGCACAGTTTTTTCCTTGCAAGGAAGCGCGGGCTGTCCGTATCCTCTTCCATGTAGGAACGGCACCGAAATATCGTAAGGTTGGTGAATGGAATGGTTCGTTTTTAGCAGTTTGCATACTCACCCCTCCCGTAGGTTGATAATCATCTTTACCCGTGTTTTTTCATGTATAAACTGTGATAAAATAGACAAAAAAAGACTTGACGCCGTACCAGACCACGTTACAGTAACTAGCTTCAAACTGCACTTATGAAATAAGAACCTTTATGTTACCATTGAAGGTAAAATGGATAAATGTGTAGATTGAGATGCACTCACGCTTATGAAACTCCCCAACCGTTTGTTTATGACTATAAAGCTATGACGCTTAACACAAGGAATCAAGGGCTTAGACTTGCTCTATCGATAACAGGGAAACACATCATTGATAAGTAAAGAGGAGGCAAGGTTAGAAATGAGGATCCCCATACTGAAACTCGGAAATTATTTATTGGTTTCTATCCAGGTAGAACTTGATGATAAGACAGCCGTACAATTCCAACAGGATTTATTGAACATGATTCACAAAACCGGTTCCAAAGGTGTTGTAATTGATTTGACATCTGTTCAAATGATTGACAGCTATATCGCGAGAGTTCTCGGTGATGTTGTGAAAATGGCTGAATTACTTGGCAGCCAGGTCATATTTACAGGAATACAACCAGCCGTGGGCATTACTTTAATTGATCTGGGAATTGGGTTTCAAAATGTAAAAACCGCCATGAACCTGGAACAAGGATTGGAAAAACTGAAGCAGCTACTGGAGGGATAAAGGTGGACAACAACCCTAACATTACCGTTACTAACGAATGGGATATCGTTGTTGCCCGACAAACGGGGCGAGACCTCGCCAAATCCCTTGGATTCGGAGAAGTAGATCAAGCTCGGATAACGACTGCCATATCCGAATTGGCTCGTAATATTTACTTGTATGCAAAAACTGGTAAAATCGAGCTAAGGAAAGCCAGTGAAGGTGATAAAGTTGGCATTCAAATTATTTCACGGGACAACGGGCCCGGCATTAAAGATGTGATGAAGGCATTGGAAGACGGCTATTCTACTTCTGGTGGCCTGGGCGCAGGACTTCCTGGTGTAAAGCGTTTAATGGACGAGTTCACCATTGAAACAAGTGAAGGAAAAGGCACGATGATTTCTGCCACGAAGTGGAAAGTTCTTTAGGAGGGCACCATATTGAAGCTTGTGATAGAGTACTACGAGCAAATTATGCTGCATTTTTTACAAAACCCGGTAGAGCATCAACTCTATGCCGGGCAGCAGCTCAGCAAAAAATTAATCGAAAAAGATGTTACCCCGGAGGAAATTCTCTCTATTCATTTTAGCGCCATGAAACAACACGGGTTTACGCTTTCTTCCGATTGGGAAAAGTCCTTTCAGTTTCTGATGGAGATTATGGTTTCCTTCGGCATGGCCTACCAGGAACGCCAGAGCCTGCGCTTGAAAAAGAAGCAATTGGAAAGTGAAATTAAGATGGCTACATCCATGCAAAAGAATTTATACCCGCATGACTTTGACCACAGCTTCCATGATCTCGATATTGGATTTATTAGTACGCCGGCTCGCGAAATGTCCGGCGACTTTTACTATTTTGTGCATCACGCAGATCATAAACTAGGTATCCTCATAGCCGATATAGTAGGGAAAGGAATTCCTGCCGCCCTCTGTATGTCTATGATTAAGTACGCGATTGATACGCTCGAAAATGATGCAAAACCCGTTCATTTAATTCTCGATCATATAAATAGACTCATCATTAAAAATGCCGACCCGAGTCTTTTCGTAACGATGTTCTATGCGATTTACGATCCTGCTACTTCTATTTTTTCCTATTCTTCCGCTGGCCATGAACCGGCTCTCTATTTTAATAAACGTTTAGGATCCTATACGGATTTAAATACAAAAGGCCTCATTCTTGGTGTCGATTCTTCCATGGTTTACAGCGAGGAGCAAATCCAGCTTTCATCCGGTGATTTCCTCGTTCTGTATACAGACGGTGTAACTGAGCAAAAGGACTCCCATCTACCGGATGACAACTCTATCATTCGGGAAGCTCTCGCCACCATTGATGAAATTCTGCCTGTTCAGGACATTGTCCAACAGATGTACCAATATATTATTGATAAAAAAGATTACCGGTTAGATGATGACCATACCATCGTAATGGTCCGTAAAAAGTAGAAAGACGTAAATGCTGATAGTAAGTAGTAAAAGTCATAATCAGGGTTTCATTGTTTCTTCCGGGGGGTAAAGTATAATACTTGTCAAATAACAAAATAACTAAAAAATAAACCCAATAATTTAGAGGTGAAAGACATGAATCAGTTGCCCTTTGCAGTAGAAGTTGTAGAAAACGACAACGGGATTTGCTTGTATATCACCGGAGATTTGGATTTAGCGACTGCCCCTCAGCTACGGGAGGCCCTGTTTCCTTTAGCGGAAAAAGAAAAGAAAGCAATCAAAGTTAATTTAAAAGATTTGCATTACATGGACAGCACGGGTCTGGGAGTATTTATTGCCACTCTTAAGCTGCGTAAAAGCATTAACGGTGAATTATTACTTGAAGACGTACCTGAAAAAATCCAGCGTATTTTTCAAATATCCGGAGTGGACCAATATCTTACTATCGTTTAATTTTTTTCACAGGGGGGATCGTCATGCCCAACACGCATGATTCTATAAAATTAATTGTTCCGGCTCGCGCCGATTATATAGGAGTGATTCGTCTTACTGTATCCGGGCTCGCTCATCAAATGGGCTTTTCTTATAACGATATTGAAGATATTAAAGTAGCGGTTGCGGAAGCTTGCAACAACGTTGTCCGTCATGCCTATCAACAGGCAGACGGTGAAATTACAATTGATATCAATGTACAGATGGACCAACTGGAAGTGGTGGTATGTGATAAAGGTCCTTCTTTTGACGTGGATAAAATAGAAAATAAGGCTTCTTCTTTGCATGGAAAGAATTTGGATGAAGTTGACATTGGCGGTTTAGGTATTTATTTGATGAAGACGCTAATGGATGAAGTCAAATATGATTCAAGCCAAGGGGGGGTAAAGGTTACACTTCTTAAATCTTTAATCAGGGATGAGGTGAACCAAGGTGAGCCAGACGTCCGCCAACAAATCAATCAGTATTGATATCACGGAATATATCCGGACGTACCAGGAGACAAAGTCGAATGATATCCTAGAAAATATTCTTGAAAATTACCAGGACGCTGTTAAGAAACTTGCCTCTAAAATGGCCCGCGATTTTCATCTGGTCGATGATCTGTACCAGGTTGGCATGCTAGCTTTACTTGGTGCGATTGAAAAGTTTGATATGGATGTCAGCCATAATTTTAATGCCTATGCCGTTTCCACGATTGTAGGCAAAATGAAGCACTATCTCCGTGATAAAACATGGAGCATTCGCGTACCCCGCACCATTAAGGAAATGGGCTACCGCCTGCAAAAGACGATAGATCAATTAACCACTGAACTTCAACGTTCTCCCCGCATTAGTGAGATTGCGCAAAGGTTAGAAATCAGCGAGGAAAAAGCGTTGGAGATTATGGAAATTAAAGGAAATATTCATGCGCTTTCTCTCGATACGTCGATGAAGGGCGAAAGCCAGGAACAGGATTCCCATACATTGATGGATGTAATTCAGGATCACGACCCCGGCTATGCGGATATCGACCGAAAAATGGATCTGTCTGAGCTTTTTAATGAATTGGACGAGCAGCAGCGTACGGTTATTCATTATGTATATTACGAAGAGTGGTCCCAACGGCAAATCGGTGAAAAACTTGGCATTTCACAAATGCAGGTTTCGCGGATTTTACGGAAAACATTACAGCAGATGAGAGACGCTTATAAAAAAATTTCGGAGTGAATTCCATGAAGGTAGAAAAGAAACCCGCTATATTTGAGTTTAGTGTCCACCATACTTCTAAAACACCCGATGCCCCATCCGGTGATTGTTATTTCATCAAACAATATGAAAACCATATGATATTATGTATTGCGGACGGACTCGGAAGCGGTAAGGAAGCACTGGTTTCCGCAGAAAAAACCATTAAAGCAATTGAAAGTCACTACACGATGGATTCACCTCTGGATCTACTACGAGTTGGGAACAATACCATGTTAGGTGCACGCGGCGCTGTAGCTGGCATCGCACGTATCGAATGGGAAACGGAATGTGTTATCTTTGCAGGAATCGGCAATATTACATGTCTTTCTATTACACCAGAACGAAAAAAACAATACTTACTCTCTGTACCGGGTTTTTTAAACGGGCGGCCTTTTCAATCTATTGAGCGGCGGCTTTCTTACCACCAGGGAGATACGATTCTTATGTATTCGGACGGTATACAGCTGCCGGATGAATGGGAATATATTGTAGCAAAACCGACGTCTACAGACAGAATTCTCAAAGAATTGGTAGATAAAATGGTCCCCATCCATGATGACGCCACCCTTATTGTCGGAAGATGGAAGAATTGAAGGAGACAAGCGGATGTCAAGTCTCTTTTTTTGCGTGTATTTTTTTGTGTATACAGTATTTTATGTACACACAAAGCTAGACACCCTTAACGGAAAAAACCACCCCATAATGTAGAGGTGGGATAGCTGGTTCACAAAACACCTAAATTTTTATTTCACCTAATCGAACCAGTTCAACAACTGCTTGCGATCGACCCTTCACACCAAGCTTTTGCATGACGTTCGTGATGTGTTTTGAAACACATTGAACCTAAAACAATCTACAACCATCTTATCGTCTCATGAATATACTGCATGTTTTCGTGGAACCCCCAACCGATTCCTTCCGTTTTTTCAACGACAGCAGCGATTCTTTCTTCGAACTCCTCAAATAAATCGTATCCATCCTCTTCATTCACCATTTCAATGACCGAGGCAAACATCTTCAAAATACTTTCATAAAACCGAGCATCAATATCACCATACGCATTGGTAAACTCCACACCCATTTCAACGTAAAAGAGCTTTAATTCCAGCGTATGTTTTGGGCTTTGGGTGATCTTTTCAAACTCATCAATTGCCTTTTTTGCATCTGCTAACCTCAGTTTTCCGAACCCTCGGTCTGGAAAGAACTCATCCTTCACCTTTTTCTCATAGACAGGAAACAATGCCTCTATCGCTTCCTCACCTAATAACCGAATGGTTAGAAATTGCTCGGTTTGCTTGCTCAACTTAAAGGTATCAACCAGCAATTGAATAAGATCTTGCTGTGAAAGGGATTGCAGTTGTTTTTTCAGCTTCGCCGTTGTTAGCTTAATGGGTTTCTTTGTTTTTTCAACTTCCTTCGGCTCTTTTGGATTTAGTTGCTTTTCCTTTTGCAGAAGCTGTTCATTTACTCCTTCAAGGTCCAAAAGTTCGGGATCAAACCCTTTTTTCAACCAGGCAATCGTATCTTTATATTCAGGATGTGATTTCGTTGCTAAAATATCCAGAATTCTTTGATACCCCATGATACCACCGCAATCCTCTGGCGGACAATGCCGTTCACCTTCCAGACATACAGGATACTGCTTCTCAGGCTGGTCAGGCAAGATTTTTTCCAGGGTTAATTCATGTCTCCAATCATCGCCGAAGTCGTAGACATAAAGTACCTGCTGCCCTTCTTTGGTGATATGATCAACTATTTTTTCCCTTCGTGCATTTAGCTCTGGTTTGTTTCCTGGTGGAAATGTCGGATCTGGACGGGTAATCGTGAAAGACCCAAAATCAAACATATAGAGATGATACTCTTCCCACCCCATGACAATCTGTAGCGTCTTATGCAATTGGTGAAAAGTAATTGAGCCATTCACTTGGAATCTTCTCCAAATTGTCGGGTGTATATCTTTTAATGCCACTTTAAATTGATAAATCATCCGTTCAACTCCTTGCTGAAAAGTAGACTTATTCATAATCCTAACCTTATTATAGCTGATAGGAATAAGTGAACATAACAAAATATGATATTCCCCTTTAAACAAACCATACGGAGATAGTAACAGGTTCGTTTCGAAAGTGGGAGACACTACTTTGTGCCTCCCGCAATTGCTTTGTCTTCAATTCCATTATCGTTTAACTCATCCAACTGTATTCCAAAAGTGGTCACAACATGAATCTGCCTATCCCGATCCACTTCAATTCTTGCGACCAGCTTTTTGAGAGTTAGGTGTATTTCATCAAAATTGTCATAATCTAAATCCAAAAGTTCGTCCAGGGAATCCATTACATCTTCATATAACTGAGTTAAATCTACCTTCTTTTGAAGTTCCTGCTTTAAATGATTAACCCGATTTTCCCAACCTTGAATTTCTTGTTCGTAGTGCCTCTTCTCAAACTCATACTGTTCCTGATCATTGATCGCACCCCGCATCTTCTCTTTCCGCAATTCAAGGATACACTTACGATTTTCGTCAATGTTTTTTTCTAACCGTTTAATCTCTAAATCAATATCATAAGTGTTTATCTGTATGTTATCTTTGAACCGTTCCAGCAATTGTTCAGCTGAAGTAATGCTTCGTAATCGGTTGGACAATTCCTCGAGCAGGTCGTCTCGAAACGAGTAGTAAGGAAGCCAAAAATCATTTGAGCATCCAGCGTCCCCCTGCCTTCTTCGCTTAGAACAGATCAGAT
Organism: Aneurinibacillus terranovensis DSM 18919; assembly: GCF_000430625.1. Classification (GTDB taxonomy): domain Bacteria; phylum Bacillota; class Bacilli; order Aneurinibacillales; family Aneurinibacillaceae; genus Aneurinibacillus_B; species Aneurinibacillus_B terranovensis. The sequence goes on along the minus strand of NZ_AUMJ01000015.1, from coordinate 2,420 downwards.
AACGATATTCTCTGCCGTCAGTCGAATTCTTGCCATTTTTACTTTTCATACTGACCATTGACGAACCACAATGTTTACATTTAATAAAACTTGCGAATACGTTGATTCGGTTCCTTATTCCTCCACGCTGACCACCGCCGCGTTCTAAACGAATCTCTTGAGCTTTTTTAAACGTTTCTTCATCAATAATCGCTTGGTGGGTTTGAAGTTCATGCGCTCTCTGCCACTCTGATGGATCCTTTTGTATTTGCTTTTTCGTTCTTTCCGTTGTATCGTTTACATTGGTAAATACTTTTACCGATTCATATTTACCAAACGCATTTCTTCCTATATATACTTCATTCTGCAAGATCCTCTGAATACTTGTAATCCCCCACTTTCCTTTCTTCGGTGAAGGTATACCCTCATGATTCAGATAATCAACAATCGCTTTTTCACCCATTTTATTTGCCGTGTAAAGCTGAAAAATCTTCTGTACAATATGTTTTGTCTCTTCATCGGGGATAAGCACTTTTCTGTCGTTTATCAATTGCTTTTTATAGCCAAAAGGAGGAATACTTCCAGTAAAATTTCCTTTAAGTGCGGATTGCCTTTTCCCCCGGCGGGAACTGTAGCTAATCTGTTCGCTTAATTTTTGGTTGACCGCAGATATGATCGTAAATTTTAGTTCATCTAAATCTTTTTTAGAATCATAACCTTCATCAATGGATATTAACCTTATCCCTAGTGCATCGACTAATTTTCGTTTTAAATTCAACGCATCCCCAGTATCACGTGCGAAACGTGAAAGTGAGGCAAAGATCACAATATCGAAAGCCCCGTTTTGTGCATCCTTCATTAACTTTTGGATTGCTGGGCGGTCAGTAATCGTCGTACCTGTGTCACGGTCTTCATAAATCAAATTCTCATCAACTTCTAAATTTTCTTGTTTAGTACGATCTCGACACACTCCAACTTGATGTTCTGGACTGTCTTTTTGGCTTAATTTTGTCGTACTGACACGTACATAGATGGCTGTGCGATTTTTATCTACAGATTGGGTTGAAATATTTCGTCTCATTGTTTGTTCCTCCTCTTTAAGAAAAGCAAATCCCTTTGGCATTGAACTGACCAAAGGGACTGCAGACCATCTCTTTTTTTATGTTAAGCGGATAACGAACTGTTACCGCATTTCAATGTGATTGTTATTGGAATGAATAATATTAGTGCGGATTTAATTACCGTTAGGTTAAACTGCACGTCCCAAAACGGATGTTTTTTTACACGAGGATTACTGCTGTTAAAATCGTCCATATTTTTATGGACTACTTGCCTTGCCAGATCATTCACAATTTCATGTAAATTTCTTTGTCCAAAGTGAAAATTGATTGTATATGGTTTTCCATTTTTATCCCAACGCATATCGCATACCCCTCTCGTCTTGGTGGTTATTTATTTTTATGACAACTCTAAGTTGTACCATTACTTAAAATAATTGTTATTCCTTCATTTATTGAAATCAGTCGATGAATTATACACATGAAACCAATCAAATCAAAATATTATTCTAATGACCTAAAACAGGTAAAGGTTATTTTACTTCCATTCTTGTAAAGTGCAATCCCATAGTTTAAAGAACTCTTCTTCCTCTATCACCGCTTGATAGATCGGCAGTAAAAACTTTGTAATTTTTAACATCACTTCATGAAAGTCAAGAGTGTCGGCAATTCCAATTCGGCGTAAAAAGGCTTTCCATTGTCGTACTCTCGCCTCATCTTTGGCAAATGCTTCAGAGAAAACAGGATGTTCTCTTTCAACCTGGGTTCCTCTACGCTGAAAGGTTTCAAATACTGCCTCCATTAGTACACGCCCGTCAAAATTCTCAGTGGTCAACAGTGTATAAATATCGTAGAAATCTTTCATTCTACTATTGACAACAGACAGGGTAATCATTGCTTCAAATTTCTCTGAAATCACGGATTCCGTTGAATATGCCTGAATATTTGGTGACTCCATATTTAACAGAACTGGATAATCGATAACCTGTGGCTTCGGAACAATCACATCCCCAAACCCGATATCAAGTTGAAGTACCTTCCTCATCTTCCCTAACAATGAGGGGATTTTTATGCGAACTCCTTCGTAATCGGCATCCTCTTTGATTCTCTCTGCCGTTATGCCAGTAGAGTCGAAATGCACGCCGTCTTCTTCAATTGGTAAATTGCATATTTTTTCAAAAGTCTCCTTGATATACTCGATATCATTAGCAATTTGACGGGCTAAGAAATCAATGTCTTTCGTTGGTCTTGCCTTAAACTGTGTCAAGGAAAATAGAAAAAGACCGCCTTTCAGGACAAATTTGTCCCTATATTCCGAAATGGATAACCGATATAAGAAACGTGTAACCGTCAAGTACCTTTGAGCAGATTTCGCTAAATAAG
>NZ_KE387173.1:190125-200011 GCF_000430625.1 Aneurinibacillus terranovensis DSM 18919 | reverse complement strand
GTACTGTCGTTGCCGTAGGTAAAACCTTTGCTTCCTCTCAGCTCTGTTCGTGTTGTGGATACCAAAACAAAGAGGTTAAAGATCTTAACTTGCGACAATGGAAGTGTCCTTCTTGTCATAGTGAATGGGACAGGGATGTAAACGCAAGTTTGAATATTCTTGCCGAAGGCAAAAGACTACTATCTGCATAATCGCAGTAACCGCAGGAACTGCGGGGATAGCTTGGTGGTACATCATGTACTAATTCTGCCCAGTAGAGCGGACTACCCAAGAATCTCGTGGCTTTAGCCATGAGAGGTTCAATATGTATATTCCAGTATGTATTCGGTCAAAATGGAGAAGAAAAATTTTTGCAATACAGGTCTTGCAAAATGGAAACAAAGTGGATATTATAATAATTGTGTTAGCACTCAAAGCTAACGAGTGCTAATAAGTAATTTAAATTTGTTACAGGGAGGTTGTTTTCAGTGTTAAAGCCATTAGGTGATCGTGTCATTATTGAACCTATCGCAAAAGAAGAAACGACTGCTAGCGGGATCGTATTACCGGAGACTGCTAAAGAAAAGCCGCAAGAAGGTAAAGTTATTGCTGTAGGCAGCGGTCGCATTGAAAATGGGGAGCGCATTGCTCTTGAAGTTCAAGAAGGCAGCAAGGTTATTTACTCTAAGTATGCCGGAACTGAAGTAAAATATGGCGACAAAGAACTTCTGATTATGCGCGAAAGCGATATTCTCGCGATTGTCGACTAATCACTGAGAACTGCAAATATACGAACATTTATTATAAACACTAGGTTTAAAAAATTCATTCCTATATAGGAGGGCGAAATACAAGATGGCTAAAGAAATTCGTTTTAGCGAAGAAGCTCGCCGCGCTATGCTTCGCGGTGTAGATACACTTGCAGATGCGGTAAAAGTAACCCTTGGACCTAAAGGCCGTAATGTTGTATTAGAAAAAAAATTCGGCTCACCGCTTATCACCAATGACGGTGTAACGATTGCAAAAGAAATTGAACTCGAAGATGCATTCGAGAACATGGGTGCGCAACTTGTTAAAGAAGTAGCTACTAAAACAAATGACGTAGCCGGTGACGGTACGACAACAGCTACTGTCCTTGCTCAGGCGATGATTCGTGAAGGTTTGAAAAACGTAACTGCCGGTGCTAACCCTATGGTTATGCGCAAAGGGATTGACAAAGCTGTTCGCAAAGCGGTTGAAGAAATCCATGCGATTTCCAAGCCGATTGAAGGCAAAGAATCCATCGCTCAAGTAGCTGCTATCTCCGCAGCTGACGATGAAATCGGCCAATTAATCGCGGAAGCTATGGAGAAGGTAGGAAAAGACGGCGTTATCACGGTTGAAGAGTCCAAAGGATTCACAACTGAGCTTGACGTTGTGGAAGGTATGCAGTTCGACCGTGGATATGCATCTCCTTATATGATTACGGATACAGATAAAATGGAAGCTGTTCTTGACAATCCTTTCATTCTTATCACTGACAAGAAAATCAGCAGCATTCAAGAAATGCTTCCTGTCCTTGAAAAAGTGGTTCAACAGGGTAAACCGCTTCTTATCATTGCTGAAGATGTGGAAGGCGAAGCGCTTGCTACTCTTGTTGTAAATAAACTCCGTGGAACATTCAATGCAGTAGCTGTAAAAGCTCCTGGATTCGGTGACCGCCGCAAAGCAATGCTCGAAGACATCGCTGCATTAACAGGCGGCCAGGTAATCACAGAAGACCTCGGTCTTGACCTGAAATCTGCAAGTCTGCAGCAGCTTGGCCAGGCTGGTAAAGTCGTTGTAACGAAAGAAAACACAACGATTGTTGAAGGTGCCGGGGATAAAGCGAACATCGATGCCCGCATCAACCAAATCCGCTCTAACATCGAAACCACAACTTCGGATTTTGATAAAGAAAAGCTTCAAGAGCGTCTTGCTAAGTTAGCTGGCGGTGTGGCTGTTATTAAAGTAGGGGCAGCTACTGAAACAGAATTGAAAGAGAAAAAACTCCGCATTGAAGATGCTCTTAACGCAACTCGCGCAGCGGTTGAAGAGGGTATCGTTTCCGGTGGTGGTACTGCTCTTGTCAATGTATACAATGCTGTGGCAGGCCTTCAAGTTGAAGGCGACGAAGCAACAGGCGTTCGCCTTGTGCTCCGCGCGCTCGAAGAACCGGTACGTCAAATCGCAGCAAACGCAGGCCTCGAAGGTTCTGTTATCGTTGAGCGCCTGAAAAAAGAATCAGTAGGCGTTGGTTTCAATGCAGCTACTGAAAAATGGGTGAACATGATCGAAGCAGGTATTGTTGACCCTGCTAAAGTAACACGTTCTGCTCTGCAAAACGCAGCATCCGTAGCAGCTATGTTCCTCACTACAGAAGCCGTAGTTGCTGACAAACCTGAAAAAGATAAACCGGCTATGCCTGACATGGGCGGAATGGGCGGCATGGGAATGATGTAATCCCATCCGGCCCGATTCCACCAGAACCTGTTCGGGTGTCGGGAAAGAGTTCCTCAGATGTTCTGAGGAACTCTTTTTTTTCCGTTAAAGAAAGTATATGTTGCTTTACAGTGTTAAAGCAACATATACTTTCCTCCATGGGTCACCTGAGAAAAACTCGCGGGAGTGTGCCGAACGTTGCTTTTTCGATGTGGAGCGTGTGGCCGGAAGGTCGATTCGCATCTTCTCCTTGACTTTCCCTTCACTTCTGGTAAACTAATTTTCGTCACAATTGAACATTTTTCGACCTCGTATAATATCAGGAATTGGCCTGAAAGTTTCTACCGGACGACCGTAAATTGTCCGACTACGGGATCAGAACCTATATATGTATAGCTACTATGCCAGGATTCTGCTTCCCTATTTTTTTGGAAGCAGAGTCCTGGCTTATTTGATTTTTATAGGGAAGATTGGTAAACAATGAGAAGGATATGAAAAGAGGGGGATTACATCATAATGGACAAGCCGAATGAATTGATTGTCGTATTGGATTTTGGCGGTCAATACAACCAGCTTATTGCACGCCGCGTTCGGGATTTGGGTGTGTTCAGCGAGCTTATGCCTTATAATACACCGGTTGAAAAACTAAAAGAGTTAAATCCGAAAGGAATTATTTTCTCCGGCGGACCGGCCAGTGTTTATGAAGAAAATGCCCCGCATTGTGATACGCGCATTTATGAGATAGGGGTACCGATCCTGGGTATTTGTTACGGCATGCAACTTATGTCCCATCACCTCAAAGGAAAGGTAGAACGGGCAAACGTTCGTGAATACGGAAAATCTGAAATTTCCATTCATAATCGAACGCCGTTTTTCCATGGACTTGATGATGCGGAAACCGTATGGATGAGCCATACGGATAAAGTTATTGAAGTTCCGGAAGGGTTCCGGATTGACGCGAGCAATGAGGCCTGTCCTGTGGCAGCCATCAGCCACCCGGGGAGAAACTTCTATGGGGTTCAGTTCCATCCGGAAGTGCGCCATTCGGTCCGCGGGAATGAAATGCTGAAAAATTTCCTCTTCCATATTTGTGAATGCGAAGGTAACTGGTCGATGGAAAACTATATTGACATGATGATCGATGAAATTCGAACTACTGTAGGGGACAAGAAAGTGCTTTGCGCTTTAAGCGGCGGCGTCGATTCATCGGTTGTCGCGGTGTTGGTTCATAAGGCCATCGGGGATCAGTTAACCTGTATGTTTGTTGACCATGGACTCCTACGCAAGGGCGAAGCGGAGAGCGTAATGGAAATCTTCGGGGAAAAATTCCATATGAACGTGATTAAAATTGACGCGAAACAACGCTTCCTGGGCAAGCTTAACGGCGTGTCCGATCCGGAGAAAAAGCGTAAAATCATCGGAAACGAATTTATCTATATATTTGAGGAAGAAGCAGGCAAGCTAAAAGATATGGATTTCCTCGCGCAGGGAACACTTTATACAGATATTATCGAAAGTGGAACGGCAACTGCGCAGACGATTAAATCCCATCACAACGTCGGCGGCCTGCCAGAAGATATGAAACTTATATTGATTGAGCCGCTCAATAAACTATTTAAGGACGAAGTTCGTAAGGTTGGGGAAGAACTCGGCCTGCCGCGCGATATTGTGTGGCGCCAGCCGTTCCCGGGTCCAGGGCTTGGTATTCGCGTACTCGGAGAAGTTACAGAAGATAAGCTTGAAATTGTTCGGGAATCTGATTACATCTTACGCGATGAAATAAAGAAAGCAGGCCTTGAACAGGAAATCTGGCAGTACTTCACTGTTCTTCCCGACGTGCGAAGCGTTGGCGTGATGGGCGATGAGCGGACATACGATTACACGATTGGAATCCGTGCGGTCACTTCGATCGATGGTATGACAGCCGATTGGGCGCGCATTCCGTATGATGTACTCGAAAAGATTTCTGTGCGTATTGTAAATGAAGTCCCGCATGTAAACCGTGTGGTATATGACATTACCTCCAAGCCGCCGGCTACGATTGAGTGGGAATAAAACGAACCGAACGTTATCTGAAATCAGCAGGTAAAAAATTTTAACAAGAAGGGGATTATATGGACAGGTTGTTTCGCTTACGAGAAAACCATACGAATGCAAGAACTGAAATTCTTGCCGGCATTACTACATTTATTGCAATGGCCTATATTTTAATTGTCAACCCGCTGACCTTAACAGCAGGCGGTGCAACCGGCATGAACTTCAATGCAGTATTTATCGCGACTGCACTTGGGGCCGGCCTTGTTACCATGGCCATGGGTTTCTTTGTCAATTACCCGATTGCACTGGCACCGGGAATGGGACTTAACGCGTATTTTGCTGCTGTGGTTATGAGCTCACATGGTGCTATTACATGGCAGATAGGATTAGCCTCTGTCTTTATCTCAGGTATCATTTTTATCATTTTAACCATTACAAAAATCAGACAGATTTTGCTTGAAGCCGTACCGGAATCGATTCGCCATGCAATTACGGTAGGAATTGGCCTTTTTATTACCATTATCGGATTCAAAAATAGCGGACTTTTAACCGCAATGTATATTGGAAAAGACCCGGCTAAGCCTTTCACGGCATTTGGTTCCAACGACTGGCTGCTGCAGCTGGGCAATTTTGTTGAGAACAAAGCGGTTCTTTTAACCATTATTGGTTTACTTATCATCGGTATCCTGATGGTTATGCGTGTGCAAGCTGCGATTCTTATCGGGATTATTCTGACGACCATTATTGGAATACCGATGGGTGTAACAAATCTTGCATCCCTTCACAATGCGCACTGGATCCCACAATTCGGGGATATGACGGTCGGCCATCTTAACTTCGCCGGAGCCTTACACGCCGGTTTGTTAACGATTGTTTTTACCTTTACCTTTGTTGAGTTGTTTGACACGTTCGGCACGTTAACCGGGACCGCCGCAAAGGCGGGATTGCTGGATAAGCCGGATGCAAAAAAGAAAATCGGGCAAGCGATGCTTGTTGACGCCGGTGGGGTTAGCCTTGGAGCACTCCTTGGCACAAGTACGATTACCGCGTTTGTGGAAAGTGCAGCCGGTGTTGCACAGGGTGGACGGACCGGGTTAACGTCAGTGACAACAGGGATTTTATTCGTGCTTTCCCTTTTCCTTGCTCCACTTGCTCTCATTGTTCCCGGTGAAGCTACAGCTCCCGCGCTTATTATTGTTGGGGTACTCATGATGGGTGCGGTTCGTGGAATCGAGTGGGATAACATGGTTTATGCTATTCCTGCTTTCCTGACGATTATTATGATGCCTCTGACGTATTCCATCGCCAACGGGATTTCCGCCGGGATTATTTTCTTTGTCGTGCTGGCTACCGCTAACAATTTCGCGGGCGGAAAAAATAAGGTGCATTGGATGATGTGGATACTTGCTGTCCTTATCCTATTGCGGTTTATGTTTATTGATCTCAATGTATAAAGTTCTGGCGAAAGCAATGAAGACACCATTAAATCAGATGGTGTCTTATTTCTTTTTTGAGCAGGTACATGTAATTGAGGCCTCGCACCGGCGCCCGCAGCTTGGCGCTAACCACGTTTTCCTTATACTTATATAGGGCATGATTCTTATTTGCCGGTTGCGCATTAGGTACATAAAACCATATAATTAAATATTAATAGACATCCATGCCGCTAACGCAGCACCCAACAGATGATGAAATAATGCTATTTCAAGATAGAGTAGATATACAAAGAAAGACATAAATAAAAGGGATGATCGTGATACATGTGGATAAGGAGCAGGTTATGGTTGTTGTTGTTCGCAAGTTTAATCAGCCCTGTTGTATTAAGCATTTTGTTTGCCATTTCATGCAATCTGCTGCCGATAAGCAAATTAGTTGAAACGGTCATGTATCCAGTGCAAATTGTTCTGCTTCTTTTTGTAATCGTTGTATACGGTTTATTTTTTATTTATCGTTTTGAACAGTTCCTTTACGAACTGGATGCGCAGGAGGAGATAGACCGGGGACACTATGCCCTTCGCTGGCTGTCACGCGGTTTTATTTGTTGGAACGCGATGTTCTTTGTGGGGATTGCTTTGTCGCTTTCTTTTCAGCTCTTTCACGCCTATAATTTAGAAATTTACTCGTTTCTCACGTGTATCGGTGTAGTGATGACTACGTATTCCCCTTTCTACTTCGGGATTTTGGTTCAAATACATAAATACTTATATAAACAGGGGTCGGCCGTGTATATCGACCTGGCCACCTGGTCCCGCAGCGCAGCGATTTCCGTTGTCTTTGCGCTGACGGGTGTGTTTATTACCACTACGCTTTTTGTCTATATTATTTCAAAAACATTCGGAAATCATATTACCCTTTATGATGTATTTCACCGCGCCGGGATCGTTAGCATTATCATCGGCGTTCCGTTAATTATGCTCATTGTCACGATTCGGCGTTTTTATTTCGGGGAGATAAAACGAAAGCAGGAACAGCTTCGTTCCCTTCATACACTTTCGGAGAAACTCTACGGGAATTTAGAAATGGACGGTTCTTTTTTAAAGGATGTCGTGTCGACGGTAAAGGAAGTCATCGGAGCCAAATACGCGGCTCTTGCTCTTTTCGACGAAAGCCACCGGATTGAACGGTTTATCCCTGTAGGGTGGGAAGGGGAAGAGGGCATGTCTTTTCCGCAGGGGAAGGGGCTACTCGACCATATCTATACACAATCGGTACGGACGCACTCGATAAGCCATCATCCGGATTCGGCAGGTTTTCCGCCAGGCCACCCTGTTATGGAATCATTTCTCGGTGTCCCCATTGTAAGCAACGGACAGTCTATAGGCAGTTTTTATTTAACTGAGAAGGCGGGGGCGGTCAGATTTACCCCCGAAGATGAAGAGATGGTGACTATTTTTAGCCGTTCGCTCGCTGTTGCAATCGAAAACAGCCGCTATGTCAAAGAACTTAAAAAAGAAAGAAAAGCTGCTCAGGAAGCTGCGGTGTTAAAGAGTCAAATCCTTTCTACAATGAGTCACGAGTTGCGAACGCCGCTTAACGCTATCATTGGATATTCCGATATTATAATAGAAAACCTGCAGGGAAATTTCCCGGAAAAACAACGAATGAACCTTCAGCGCATTAGAGAAAGTGGGAAACATTTGCTCACCTTAATCAACAACATTCTTAATCTGTCAAAGATAGAGTCCGGGCATATGCGGGTGAATGTACAACGCGTGTGTCTTCATTCGTTATTACAATTTTGTCTATATAATACTTCTCATCTTCTGCAGAATAAACCTGTCACACTTTCGGTTGAAGGGGATGATCGGCTTGTTATTTTAAGTGATGAGCAGAAGCTTCAGCAGATCATTATGAATCTCATTTCGAATGCCGTGAAGTTTACAGAGGAGGGTTTCATCACTATTCGTGTGGCGAATGACAATGATTCTCTTTCCCTTAAAATAATAGACACGGGAATTGGAATCCCGCCGGAAGACCTGGACACCATATTTCAGCCTTTCAAACAGTTGGACGGCTCCTTGTCTCGTAAATACAGCGGAACAGGGCTTGGTCTTTCTATCGTGCAAAGCCTTGTTCATATATTAGGCGGGAGCCTCGAAGTTGAGAGTGAAGTCGGAAAAGGGACATGTTTTACTGTCAAACTACCGGCGGAAATAGAAGCAGCAACTTTTCCACAAGCAAAGCAGGACATGGAGGAGGCTTAATATGAATGTGTTTTCTGTACCGTTTAAGTTAACGTTGGAGCAGCCGAACGTAGAGCAATCGACCATACTGCTTGTGGATGATGAGGCGTTTAATTTAGATATTCTCGACCAAATGCTTTCAGTTAAAAACTACAGGACACTAAGCGCTTCAACAGGAATAGAAGCGCTTAGTATACTTGAAGATGAGGAGGTCGACCTTGTTCTGCTTGATATCATGATGCCGGGAATGAACGGTTATGAAGTGCTGCAGGAAATTAAGAAGAATAAAGCCAGATTTCTTCCGGTTATTATCGTTACCGCACTCGATGATAAGGAAGATAAAATTCGTGCTCTTGAAGGCGGGAGCGACGACTTTCTAAATAAACCGATTGATAAATACGAACTGTACGCCCGGGTAAGCACGCTTTTGCGAACGAGGCACTACTACAAACAGCTGGCTTTTGCGAACCAGAGGCTGGAAGAAGAAGTGAAGCGCAGAACCATTGCCCTGCAGAATACCCTCTCTGAGCTGCAAAAGGTTAATGAGAAGCTTTCCTATAGCCATTATGAAATTGTGCAGCACCTGTCTTCTGCCGCTGAATTTAAAGACCCCGAAACGGCGGCGCACATTCAGCGAATCAGTCATTACTCCGGCGTGCTGACCCGTTCGATGGGCCTTTCTAAGGAAGACATTGAGTTGATGATTGGAGCCAGCCCCATGCACGATATCGGGAAGATCGGTGTACCCGATCACATTTTGCTTAAACCGGGAAAATTAACCCCGGAAGAGTTTGAAAAGATGAAGGAGCATACGACCATTGGCTATAAAATATTGTGTGGTTCTGAATCGCCGCTCCTCCGGCTGGCGAGTGAAATTGCGATTTCACACCACGAGAAATTTGACGGATCCGGCTATCCCAACGGACTGGCCGGAGAGGATATTCCGTTAAGCGGCAGAATTGTGGCAGTAGCCGATGTATTCGATGCCCTCACAAGCCGCAGGCCATACAAGGAGGCCTTCCCCAATGAAGTAGCTTTAGACATCATTTGCAAGGGACGGGGCAGCCATTTTGACCCGAAAATAGTGGATGTGTTCTTGAAATCGTTGCCTGAAATCCTGGATATTCAAAAGCAATGCCGTGATTAGTCGAACGTAAACCCTTAGTGGCGGTGGGCAATGGAATGGACTGTTTTATTTTTTGCGAGGTTTCCCCTTATAGGGAAGTATCCAGTGTGCGTGCTTCTCTTCCGTTTAGGGATCGGCCCAAACCATCTGGATAGCTCAAAGATGGAGACAGTTGGGCCTAAAAGCGTTCCCAAACTCCAGAGAAGCACTGGGTAGCGGGAAAAAAGCAATAAATTATAAAACCCTTTCTAGAGGGTGTTTTTTACGTTGGTTGAATAGAAAACTCACAGCTGAGGCTAAAAGCGAATGTTTATCCTGCAAATAACATCAATGTTCGGAAATGACATTGACATCCATTAAGGTGTCTTGTTAAACTAAAGTTGAAAATAAACGACTAAGTTGTAACACCGTAGCAGTGGAAAGCGGGTCTAGGGTTCCACGGCATTTTTGCCGGACGGTCCGAGCGATCCGGGTGTGCGCATCGTGCGTTCACTACACCGTAGGGATAAAAGCCCAGGCGGTAGGTTTCTCACGCCTGTCAAGGGGGAATCTACCGTTTGGGCTTTTTTACCGTTAAAGAAAGTATATGTTGCTTTACAGT
>NZ_KE387173.1:133088-189745 GCF_000430625.1 Aneurinibacillus terranovensis DSM 18919 | reverse complement strand
CCCTGCAGAAAAAGGACGAGCGGCAACGCCCGCGAGTTTTTCTCAGCGTAAGCGATAAATAACCGTAGTGAAAAATCGAAGGGAGACAAAGCAGGATGGCGAATGCGCTAGTAGGGGTCATCATGGGAAGCACCTCCGACTGGGAAACGATGAAAGAGACGTGTGCGATTCTCGATGAACTGGAAGTTCCTTACGAAAAAAAGGTTGTGTCCGCACACCGGACGCCGGATCTTATGTTCGAATATGCCGAATCGGCGCAGGGTCGCGGGCTTGAAGTGATTGTCGCGGGAGCGGGAGGGGCTGCTCATCTGCCAGGGATGGTGGCGGCTAAAACATCACTTCCCGTTATCGGAGTGCCGGTTAAGTCCGCCGCCTTAAACGGTCTGGACTCGCTTCTGTCCATCGTCCAAATGCCTGGAGGTGTGCCGGTCGCAACCGTTGCGATTGGTAAAGCGGGGGCGATTAACGCCGGATTATTGGCGGCCCAAATTCTCGGGATTAAGCACCCGGACATCCGTGAAAATTTTGAGCGCAGGCGGGAAACTATCAAGCGTCAAGTGGTGGAGGCGAGCCCGCTCTTATGAATGATATAATGAACGAAAAAATCAAAGGAAAACATACGGTGATAAAACCAGGTGCGACGATTGGGATTCTCGGCGGCGGTCAGTTGGGCCGGATGATTGCCTTAGCCGGCCGGGAGATGGGATACCGGTTCGCTACTCTGGACCCGGTCGAAGACGCGCCGAGCGCACAGGTTTCGGACCGGCAGATTACAGCAGTGTATACGGATGAAGCCGGCGTACGCGAACTGGCCCGTATCAGTGATGTGATTACGTACGAATTTGAGAACGTGGATGCACGCGTAGCGGCCGTGCTGGAGGAAGAGGCGTTTGTTCCCCAGGGGAGCGAACTGCTCCGCATGACGCAAAACCGGATTCGTGAGAAGTCGACCCTTGCTTCCCATGGAATTCCCGTCGCTCCGTTTCGCATCATATCGAGCGAACAAGAAGCAGAGCAGGCCATTGATGAACTTGGGCTGCCCGCTGTGATGAAGACAGCGACGGGGGGGTATGACGGGAAAGGCCAGCGCGTGATTCGCAGGGCCGAAGAAGCTGCGACCGCTTTTATTGCACTGCAGGAGTTTCAGACAGAAATCATCATTGAGCAATTTATTCCTTTTACCAAAGAAATATCGGTTATTGCGGCACGCAGCCTGTCCGGTGAAATCCGCACGTTCCCTGCCGCCGAGAACATTCACAAAGAAAATATTCTTCACCTTTCCATCGTTCCGGCGCGGATTTCTTCTTTCCTTGCGGAGAAGGCGGCCGACTTGGCTGAAACGATCGCCGATAAACTCGATGTCACCGGTCTGATTGCAGTGGAAATGTTCGTCACGAAAAATGAGGAACTTGTCGTTAACGAACTGGCACCCCGCCCGCACAATTCCGGCCATTATACAATGGACGCGTGTGTAACGTCGCAGTTTGAACAGCATGTCAGGGCCATATGCAATCTTCCGTTAGGTTCAACCCGGCTGCTTACACCGGTAGTGATGGTCAATATATTGGGAGAACACCTTGACCCGCTGATGGAGCAGGTCGCAAATCTCCCGGACTCGGTTAAACTACACTTGTATGGAAAAAAAGAGAGCAAACCGAAGCGGAAGATGGGCCACCTGAACGTGGCGGCCGAATCCGTTGACGACGCTTTAAAAATTATAGATAAAATAGGAATTTGGAAATAGACGGAGGGAATTCGCATGATTGAACGCTATACCCGCCCCGAAATGGCGGCCATCTGGACCGAAGAGAATAAATTTAATGCATGGTTAAAGGTCGAAATTCTCGCCTGTGAAGCCTGGTCCGAACTTGGAGTCATCCCTAAAGAAGATGTAAAAAAACTGTGGGAGAATGCAAGTTTTTCGATTGACCGAATCTATCAAATCGAACAGGAAACGCGCCATGATGTAGTCGCCTTTACCCGCGCCGTATCGGAAACGATTGAAGGCGATGAGAAGAAATGGGTGCATTACGGCTTAACATCCACGGACGTTGTGGACACGGCGCTGTCTTATCTGCTGCTGCAGGCGAATGAAATTATTGAAAAAGACCTTGAACGCTTTATTGCTATCCTGAAGGCGAAAGCGCAGGAACACAAATACACGGTAATGATGGGCCGCACACACGGCGTTCATGCGGAACCGACGACGTTTGGTTTAAAAATGGCGCTCTGGTACGAGGAAATGAAGCGCAACCTCGATCGCTTCCGCCATGCGAAGAAAAACATCGCTTTTGGCAAAATTTCCGGGGCGGTTGGAACATACGCAAACATTGACCCGTTCGTTGAAGAATATGTGTGCAAAAAGCTGGGACTTGAGCCTGCGCCTATCTCCACACAGACGCTGCAGCGTGACCGCCATGCGGAATATATGGCCATACTTGCTCTCATTGCCACTTCCCTTGATAAGTTTGCTGTTGAAATCCGCGGACTTCAGAAAAGTGAAACTCGGGAAGTGGAAGAGGCGTTTGCGAAAGGTCAGAAGGGTTCGTCCGCCATGCCGCATAAACGCAACCCGATCGGTAGCGAGAACATTTCCGGCCTTGCCCGCGTACTCCGGGGCCACATGCTGTCGGCTTATGAAAATGTACCGCTGTGGCATGAACGGGATATTTCCCACTCTTCAGTAGAACGCGTCATTTTGCCGGATGCCACCCAGTTGATTAACTACATGCTGAACCGGTTCGGCAGCATCGTAAAAAACCTGACCATTTTCCCGGAAAATATGAAGCGCAACATGGACCGCACCTTTGGCCTGATTTACTCACAGCGCGTGCTGCTTAAGCTCATCGACAAAGGATTAAGCCGGGAAGCCGCCTATGATACCGTTCAGCCGCGTGCGATGCAGGCATGGGAAGAACAGCGCTCCTTCCGCGGCATTATTGAAGCGGACCCGAAAGTACAGGAACTGTTAACCCCGGAAGAGATTGCGGATTGCTTTGATTATAGCTGGCATTTAAAGCATGTCGATACGATTTTTGATCGTCTTGGTTTGTAAATAAAATAAAAGAACGACCGACAAGCGGGGAGGAAATCAAGGTGAATAAACAAGAAATGTTGTATGAAGGAAAGGCTAAACGAATTTATCGTACGGATGAGCCCGGTATTTTGTGGGTGGAATACAAAGATGATGCCACGGCGTTCAATGGAGAGAAGCGGGCGCAGATCACGGGAAAAGGGAAATTAAACAACCGCATTACCTCGATTTTCTTCCGCATGCTGAAAGAGAAAGGCATCGCCAATCACTTTGTTGAAGAATTGTCAGCCACGGAGCAGCTTGTGCGCCAGGTGGAAATTGTACCGCTTGAAGTCGTCGTCCGCAACATCGCCGCCGGGTCTCTTGCAAAGCGTCTTGGGATGGAAGAAGGAACGCCCCTTTCCCACCCGGTGGTTGAGTTTTACTACAAAAATGATGCGCTGGGAGATCCGCTTATTAACGACTCACACATCGATGTGCTTGGCATCGCAACGGGGGAGGAGCGCAATTCCCTCCGCAGCATGGCTCTCCAGGTTAATGACGTGCTTGTGGAATATATGAAAGAACGCCGCGTGATTCTCGTTGATTTTAAACTGGAATTTGGCCGGCTGGATGATGGAACGCTGCTGCTTGCTGATGAAATCTCTCCGGATACATGCCGTTTCTGGGACGCGGACACAAAAGAAAAACTTGATAAAGACCGTTTCCGTCGCGATCTCGGTTCAGTAGAGGATGCTTACAAAGAAATCTTAACTCGCTTAGGAGGAGACATCCATGTTTAAGGCGATTGTCTATGTTACGTTGAAAGAGTCTGTCCTTGATCCACAGGGGAATGCGGTTAAAAGTTCCCTTCATTCGCTAGGTTTTGATGAAGTTTCCGATACTCGAATCGGGAAGTATATGGAAATGGAACTCAACGCTCCAAGCCTTGAGGCAGCGCAGGAACGCCTGAAAGAAATGTGTGAAAAACTTCTCGCCAATACGGTCATCGAAGATTATCGTTTTGAAGTGACGGAGGGATAAGCAATGAAATGTGCGGTAATCGTATTCCCTGGTTCGAACTGCGATATTGATATGTACAAAGCGGTAGAAGATTGCCTGGAACAGCCTGTCGAATATGTGTGGTATACGCAGACGGATCTGGATGCCTATGATTGCATTCTCCTTCCCGGCGGATTCTCGTACGGCGACTATTTGCGCCCCGGTGCGATGGCCGGGATGGCGCCAGTGATGGAAGCCATCAAAAAGGCGGCACAGGACGGAAAGCTAATCATGGGGATTTGCAACGGGTTCCAGGTGTTAACCGAGGCACGCTTGCTCCCGGGAGCGCTGCGCCGCAATCAAAGTCTAAAATTCCGCTGTGGGATCGTCCCGCTTCGCGTGGAAAACGCCGACACCGCTTTTACTTCTGAATATGAAGCGGGAGAAGTGATTCAAATTCCAATCGCGCACGGGGATGGCAACTACTTCTGTGATGAGGCTGCTCTGGCTGAAATGAAAGCAAACCGGCAAATCGTTTTTCGCTATGAAGGAAACAATCCTAACGGATCGGTTGACGCAATTGCCGGAATAATTAATAAAGAAGGCAATGTACTTGGCATGATGCCCCATCCGGAGCGGGCGATTCATAAGTGGCTCGGCTCAGAAGACGGAAAACGTATGTTTACTTCGATTCTATCCAACTGGAGGGAGAAACACGGTGCAGCACAAAGAGCCTAATCCACAGCAGATTGCAGATGAAAAAATTTATCGTGAGATGGGACTGACGGATGAGGAATTCGCTCAGGTTGTCCGCATACTTGGACGCCAGCCTAACTATACGGAAACCGGGCTGTTTAGCGTGATGTGGTCTGAGCACTGCAGCTACAAAAACTCAAAGCCCGTGCTGCGTCGTTTTCCGACGAAAGGGCCGCGCGTCCTGCAGGGACCTGGCGAAGGAGCCGGCATCGTTGATATCGGTGATAATCAGGCAGTTGTGTTTAAAGTCGAAAGCCATAACCATCCGTCTGCCATTGAACCGTACCAGGGCGCCGCAACGGGAGTCGGCGGTATCATCCGCGATGTGTTTTCCATGGGCGCCCGCCCAATCGCGATGTTAAACTCGCTGCGTTTCGGAGAACTTACGACGCCGCGCATGAAGTACCTTTTTGAAAATGTGGTAGCCGGCATCGCGGGATACGGGAACTGTATGGGAATTCCGACTGTGGGCGGCGAGGTTGTATTTGACCCCTGCTACGACGGGAATCCGCTCGTCAATGCCATGTGTGTCGGATTAATCGACCATGATAAAATTCAAAAAGGAGTCGCGCAAGGAATCGGGAACCCGGTGATGTATGTCGGCGCCGCAACGGGACGTGACGGAATCCACGGGGCGACATTCGCCTCGGAAGAACTGAGTGACGCGTCGGAAGCGAAGCGTCCGGCCGTCCAGGTGGGCGACCCGTTTATGGAGAAGCTTCTTCTCGAAGCGTGCCTTGAGCTGATTAATACCGACGCTGTAGTCGGGATACAGGATATGGGCGCCGCAGGGCTGACCTCGTCCAGTGCCGAGATGGCAAGTAAAGCGGGCAACGGGGTTGAGCTTGACCTTGACCTTGTGCCGCAGCGGGAAAAAGGCATGACCCCTTATGAAATGATGCTTTCTGAATCACAGGAGCGGATGCTCGTCGTCGTTAAAAAAGGACGGGAGCCGGAAGTGGAAGCCATATTTGAAAAATGGGGCCTTCACTCTGTTGTCATCGGACGTGTAACGGACGACGGAAAACTTCGTCTTCTCCATAAAGGGAAAGTCGCGGCGGAAGTGCCGGTTGACAGCCTGGCCGAAGATGCACCGGTCTACCATAAGCCAAGTACCGAACCGGCTTATTACAGGGAAAACGCGTCCGCTGATACCGTTTTAATCGATGAACCGGCGGACTACAGCGAAGCGCTGCGTGCGGTGCTTGCGGCTCCGACGGTGGCAAGCAAAGAATGGGTCTATTCCCAATACGATTATATGGTTCGTACCGATACGGCCGTACGACCCGGTTCGGACGCGGCGGTGGTTGCTATCCGCGGCACCCGCAAAGCGCTGGCGATGAGCATCGACTGCAACGGGCGCTACGTTTATCTTGATCCGCAGGCGGGCGGTGCGATTGCCGTAGCCGAAGCGGCGCGCAACGTTGTCTGTTCCGGTGCCGAACCGCTTGCGATTACAGACTGCCTCAATTTCGGCAGCCCGGAGAAACCGGAAATCTTCTGGCAGTTTGAAAAAGCGGTCGACGGGATGAGTGAAGCGTGCCGCGTTTTGGACACGCCGGTTATCGGAGGGAATGTAAGTTTATATAATGAAACGCTTGGAGAAGCAATTTACCCGACACCAGTTGTCGGCATGGTAGGACTTGTACATGACACGGACCATATTACAACTCAATCTTTTAAAAGCGAAGGCGATGTGATCCTTCTGCTCGGTGAGACAAAGGATGAACTCGGCGGTTCCGAATACCAGAAGATGGTGAACGGGAGCATCGCGGGACGCCCGCCGGCTATTGACCTCGAAGTGGAGAAAAGGCTGCAGCAAACGGTTCTGACTTCTATCCAAAAAGGGCTGGTTGCTTCCGCCCACGATCTGGCGGAAGGCGGGCTGGCTGTCGCCCTCGTTGAATCGGCTGAACCTGGGCTTGGCGTAAGAGTCGAGTGGAATATTGATTTGCGCCCCGATGCGGCCTTGTTTAGCGAATCACAATCCCGCATTCTGCTTAGCGTAAAGCCTGATCACGAAGCTGAAGTGCGGAAGATTGCGGAAAAGAACGGCATTGTCTGTACACGAATCGGCACGGTTGGCGGAAACGATGTCCGGATCACAATAAACCGGCGGGAAATTATGAATACACCGCTCTCAGACCTGAAGGCGGCCTGGAAGGATGCGATTGCATGTCTGATGGCGTAATCATAGAGAATCAGGAGCACGATGATCTCTGGGATAAATTGAACGAAGAGTGCGGTGTTTTCGGGGTGTATAATCACCCCGATGCCCCGCAAATTACGTATTACGGGATTCATGCCCTGCAGCACCGTGGGCAGGAAAGCGCGGGAATCTGCGCATCAGACGGCGAAAGATTCACGAATCACCGCGGGATGGGCCTGGTCACTGAGGCTTTTAATAACAATGAACTCAGCAAAATTCATGGCCGGATAGCGATCGGCCATGTGCGATATACGACGGCAGGCGAAAGCAAAATTGAAAACGCCCAGCCGCTTATTTTCAAGTACAGCAAGGGCAATCTCGCGCTTGCGCACAACGGCAACCTCGTGAACGCCGATCAAATTCGCCACCAGCTGGAACGTCAGGGGTCTATTTTTCAAACGACAAGTGATACGGAAGTAGTGGCTCACCTGATTGCGCGCTCCGGTTATGACATTGAGCAGGCTGTGCGGGAATCGCTCCGCATGATTAAAGGCGCGTATGCCCTTGTGATGATGACGGAGAATAAGCTGATCGCCGCCCTCGATCCGAATGGGCTGCGTCCTCTTTCGATAGGTACGATTGGTGACGGGTATGTCGTTGCTTCCGAGACGTGCGCGTTTGAAGCCGTGGGGGCGACGTACCTGCGGGAAGTCGAGCCGGGAGAAATGATTATTATCGATGAAGAGGGTCTGCGCTCCGAGCGGTTTACCGGCCAGACCCAGCGGGCCATTTGCTCGTTTGAATACATTTATTTTGCGCGCCCTGACAGCGATATAGATGGTATTAACGTTCACCTTGCCCGCAAGAAGCTCGGACGCAAGCTCCAGGAAGAGGCGCCTGTGGCAGCGGACGTTGTTACGGGTGTGCCGGATTCCAGTATTTCCGCCGCCATCGGATATGCGGAAGCGGCGGGTATCCCCTATGAGCTCGGACTTGTGAAAAATCGCTACGTCGGCCGGACCTTTATTCAGCCAACGCAGGAAATGCGGGCGCGCGGCGTGCGAATGAAGCTCAGCGCGGTGCGTAAAGTCGTAGAAGGGAAGCGCGTCGTCATGATCGATGATTCGATTGTGCGGGGCACCACGAGCGGCCGCATTGTCAGCATGCTGCGCGAAGCCGGCGCAACCGAGGTGCATGTCCGCATCAGTTCGCCGCCGGTTAAAAACCCCTGTTTTTACGGGATCGATACGTCCAGCAGGGAAGAATTGATTGCCGCGAGAAAATCACTGGAGGAAATCCGGGAAACGATTGGGGCGGACTCTTTGTACTTCCTTTCGCCGGAAGGGCTGGTGGATGCAATCGGGCGCCCGGACATTGGGCCGAACCGCGGCCACTGTCTGGCTTGCTTTAACGGATGTTACCCGACCGAGATTTATGAAGATACGAAAAATTGTACCGATAAATAGCTGGAGGGAAGAGCAGATGAGCGAAGCATACAAGCAGGCGGGTGTTGATATTGACGCGGGGAATGAAGCAGTAGAACGAATGAAAAAACACGTAAAACGAACGTTTCGCCCGGAAGTCCTCACTGACTTAGGCGGGTTTGGCGCGCTGTTCGGGCTCGATATTCAAAAATACAAAAATCCCGTCCTTGTTTCCGGAACGGACGGAGTCGGGACGAAGCTGAAACTCGCTTTTAGCATGGATAAACATGATACAATCGGAATTGATGCGGTGGCCATGTGCGTGAATGATATTGTCGTGCAGGGAGCCGAGCCCCTGTTTTTTCTCGACTATCTGGCCTGTGGAAAAGTAGTACCTGAGCGCATTGAAGCGATTGTCAAAGGAATTGCAGATGGATGCGAGCAGTCAGGATGCGCTTTAATCGGCGGTGAAACGGCTGAAATGCCGGGGATGTATCAGAATGAGGAATACGATATTGCCGGCTTCAGTGTCGGGGTAGTGGATAAAGACCGCATCATTGATGGGAAAAGTATTGAACCGGGTGATGTCTTAATCGGTATGGTATCAAGCGGGTTCCACAGCAACGGATTCTCGCTTGTGCGCAAAGTGCTGCTGGAAGAAGGCGGGTATTCTTTACAGGATGAAGTGGCGGAACTCGGGACAACGCTGGGAGAAGCCTTGCTGACTCCTACCCGGATTTATGTGAAGCCCTGCCTTACACTGATTGATTCGCTGAAGGTCAAGGGGCTTGTGCATATCACGGGCGGCGGTTTTTATGATAACATTCCGCGCGTGCTGCCGGAAGGGACATCCGCTATCGTCGAATACGGGTCATGGCCGGTTCCCCCTGTATTTTCTCTCGTAGAAGAAAAAGGAAACGTTTCGAAAAAGGATATGTTCCGCACGTTTAATATGGGAATCGGCATGATTGCCGTTGTGCGAAACGAAGACGCAATCGAAGCGATCCGGATCGTGGAAGAAGCCGGAGAAAAAGCGTTTCTCATCGGACGCATTGCCGCCGGAAGCCGTGACGTCCAGTTTGGCGGGGTGAGCTGGGAATGAGGATCGCGGTATTTGCCTCAGGGAGCGGCTCGAACTTCGCAGCGATTCTACAGGCAATTCGGGAAGATTGGCTAACCGATACGGAGGTTGCGCTGCTTGTCTGCGATAAGCCCGGTGCGCATGTCATTGACCGGGCGGACGCGTATGGAGTCCCGACTTTTGTCTTTCAGCCGAAGCAGTATGCGGACAAGGCTGAATTTGAAAAAGAAATTCTTGCACGCTTGCGTGAGGCCGGTGTGGAGCTGATTGTTCTGGCGGGATATATGCGGCTGATCGGCGAGACGCTGCTTCAGGCGTACGGAGGGAGAATCATTAATATTCACCCATCGCTGCTACCGTCTTTTGCCGGCAAGGATGCGATCGGACAGGCTTTTCGCTATGGGGTAAAAATAACGGGCATTACTGTTCATTTCGTCGATGAAGGCATGGACACAGGACCGATTATCGCCCAGTGTGCGCTTCCTATCCATGAGGATGATACGGAGCAGTCGTTAGCCGAACGCATCCATGAGGAGGAGCATATCCTTCTGCCGCAGGTGATTCAGGCCATTGTCAATCGTACCGTACGAATTGAGAGCCGAAAGGTTACAATTATATAGAAGCAAAGTATGCCTTAAATAACGGAGGAGTGGAAAAAACGTGAGTGTCATTAAACGTGCTTTAATCAGTGTTTCGGATAAAACAGGGGTCGTTGAATTCGCCAGGGAACTCGAAAAACTCGGTGTTGAAATCATCTCTACCGGCGGAACATCCGCCCTGTTAAAAGAAGCCGGCGTGAACGTAATCGGTATTTCCGAAGTCACCGGGTTTCCGGAAATTCTCGACGGGCGTGTTAAAACGCTGCATCCGAATATCCACGGCGGGCTTCTCGCCGTTCGCACGAGTGAAAAGCACCAGCAGCAGTTGGCGGAGCATCATATTACGCCGATCGATCTCGTGGTAGTGAACCTTTATCCATTTAAAGAAACAATTAGCAAGCCCAATGTTGCGTTTGAAGATGCGATTGAAAATATTGATATCGGCGGACCGACGATGCTTCGTTCTGCGGCCAAGAACCATGCCTTCGTTACCGTTGTCGTGGATGCGGCCGACTATGGCCGCGTGATTGAAGAAATAAAATCGGGGAACATCAGGGAAGAAACGAACCGGAAGCTTGCCGCAAAGGTGTTCCGCCATACGGCTGCCTATGACGCGTTAATCTCCCAGTATTTGTCCGAACAGGTCGATGAAGAAATGCCGGAAACGTATACGGTGACGTATGAAAAAGTCCAGGACCTCCGCTACGGGGAAAATCCGCACCAGGAAGCGGCGTTCTATCGCGCCCCGCTCGCCCCGAAAGGGAATATTGCAACCGCGAAACAACTGCACGGAAAAGAACTATCGTACAACAATATTAACGATGGAAATGCGGCCCTCGGCATCGTAAAGGAATTCTCCGAACCCGCGGTCGTCGCTGTGAAGCATACGAATCCGTGCGGGGTAGGCACCGGGGCGACGATTTTCGAAGCATTCCAGAAAGCGTACGAATCCGACCCTGTTTCTATTTTTGGCGGGATTATTGCAGCAAACCGCACGATTGATAAGGATACGGCGCTGGCGTTAAAAGAAATTTTCCTTGAGATTATCATGGCACCCGATTTTACGGACGAAGCGCTCGAAATTCTGCAATCGAAGAAAAACCTGCGTTTGCTTGAACTCGGTGAAGTAAAGGCAAAAGACAGCGTGGAATGGAAAATGGCCACGGTAGAAGGCGGGATGCTCATCCAGAGTGAGGACGCCAAGCAGGTAACCGAACACGACCTTGAAGTCGTGACCGACCGGAAGCCAACGCCCGAAGAAGTGAAACAGCTGCTTTTTGCCTGGAAAATTGTGAAGCATGTAAAATCTAATGCGATCGTTCTATGCAAAGACCATATGACAATTGGCGTTGGCGCCGGGCAGATGAACCGCGTGGGTTCGGCGCGCATTGCCATTGAACAGGCAGGGGACAAGGCAAAAGGAAGCGTGATGGCTTCTGATGCGTTCTTCCCGATGCCTGATACACTTGAAGAAGCGGTAAAGGCCGGTGTAACCGCCATTATCCAACCGGGCGGCTCCATCCGGGATGAGGATTCCATTAAAGTCGCGAATGAATACGGCATCGCCATGGTGTTCACAGGCGTTCGTCATTTCAAGCATTAATCGAGGGAGGACACAATATGAAGCTGCTTGTTGTCGGAAGTGGCGGGCGTGAGCATGCGCTGGTGTGGAAGCTGGCGCAAAGCCCCCGTGTTACAAAAGTATACTGTGCCCCGGGAAATCCGGGAATAGCTAAACTGGCGGAGTGTGTGTCAATTGGTGTCAATGATTTTGCAGCGCTGGCTGAACTGGTCCAGAGGGAAGGCATCGACCTGACGGTGATTGGGCCTGAAGATCCGCTTTTACAGGGAATTGTAGACGACTTCGAGGAGCGGGGACTTGCCGTGTTCGGGCCGAGAAAGGCTGCCGCGATCATTGAAGGAAGCAAAACGTTTGCCAAGGATTTGATGGAGAAGTACGGGATTCCAACCGGTGCATACCGCTCATTTACCGACTATGAACAGGCGCTGGATTATGTGAGACAGCAGGGAGCCCCCATCGTAATAAAAGCGGACGGACTTGCGGCGGGCAAAGGTGTGACGGTGGCCTTTTCACTGGAGGAAGCGGAAGACGCCCTCAAATCGATGATGCTGGAAGGTGTATTCGGTGAGGCCGGTGCCCGGGTTGTGGTCGAAGAATACCTCGAAGGGGAAGAGATGACGATTCTCTCCTTTGTGGATGGGGAAACAGTCGTTCCGATGGTTCCGTCGCAGGATCATAAGCCGGTGTTTGACGGCGACAAAGGGCCCAATACCGGTGGCATGGGAACGTACTCGCCGGTGCCCCATATGGATGATGCACTGATTCAGCAAGCGATTGAGACGATTATAAAACCTACGGCCCGTGCCATGGTAAAAGAGGGCCGTCCTTTTCGCGGGATTCTGTATACGGGACTGATCATAACGGATAAAGGGCCGAAGGTGATTGAATATAATGCGCGTTTTGGAGATCCGGAAACACAGGTTGTGCTGCCGCGCCTTGAGAGTGACCTGGCTGATATTTTTCAGGCCGTACTGGAAGGCCGGCTCGCGGATTGCGCAGTGGAATGGAAAAAGGAAGCCGCTGTTTGTGTTATCATGGCTTCACAAGGCTATCCGGGTTCCTATCCAAAAGGCAAAGTGATCAAAGGATTGCC
Source organism: Aneurinibacillus terranovensis DSM 18919 (assembly GCF_000430625.1). Lineage (GTDB taxonomy): Bacteria > Bacillota > Bacilli > Aneurinibacillales > Aneurinibacillaceae > Aneurinibacillus_B > Aneurinibacillus_B terranovensis. The sequence continues at coordinate 177,046 of NZ_KE387173.1, read as the reverse complement.
TGAAAATACGGAAGAACTGATGGTCTTTCATGCAGGAACAGCTGAAAAAGACGGGGAAATCGTAACAGCCGGCGGACGGGTACTTGGCGTAACCTCCATTGGAGAAAATCTGTACGAAGCCCAGGATAAAGCGTATGACGCCATCCTGACCATTTCCTTCGAAGGCGCTCACTACCGCAAGGATATCGGCGACAAAGCCCTGCGCCAGGCTGCCAGTCGGGCAAAACGTTAATGCTAAAACGCTAACGCTTTTATTCAAGCCTTACAGATAAACCTTGCACGTAATCTTTCCCTATTGGTTACGACTTATAGCGGCTTTTCGATTTGTCGTTCACCTTCACCCACATATAAACGACAACCGCAACGGCCCCGATAATAGATAAAGTAACGTATAAACGATCACTAAACACTTCCCAAAGTAATCGACCCATTAAACTTCCTCCTATTTTACCCGGCATACTCACAGCGTGAGCATGCCGGTTTCTTGTAACTAAGCAAGCGCCAGCGGCTTAGCGTAAGGGAAATTTTATCAACGGAAAAATAACCAAGATCAAGCGGATAAGGGAATTCACCGTTAGAGAAAAGTATGAGAGATGCATCGAGAATAGTTTATTTTTGCTTTTTTCCCGCTACCCAGTGCTTCTCTTCCGTTTGGAGGTGCCTTTAGGCCCCCAATTCGCTTACCGCTCACTGCGCGGATACTTTTTAATACGATACGGCATCCCGCTCTTGTCCGCGTCACACGATTGCATCGTAGTTATGCGCATGGCGGCCAGCATAGGGCAGAACCGGACAATTCCTTCCGCCACTTTCATTCCAAACATCAGCGACATGATAACAGGGGTTCTCCGGTTGGGACGGCGTACCATATACGCTGTGCTCCAGGATAAGCCAGCCAGTCCGATCATGATTCGTATAAGAGCATCGATGGTTCCAACATTTTTTCTCATTCGTTGACTGCCTCCTTATGAACTCTTTTAGACATGACAAAATATTTTTACAATGATACGATTTAAAAAAAAGGAGGTCGCTCATGATACAGAAACCGCTTCGCCCGCTTTCCAAAGAAGGGCTTGTTCACCTGATTGAAACGTCCCGCCGTATTCGCCCGGCAACCACATGGATTAAAAATGCAAACGTATTAAACGTTTACACCGGGGAAATTCAACGCCAGCACGTAGCGCTGTGTCGGGATCGCATCGCTTACGCAGGAAGTAAAGAGCCGCTTATAGATCAGAATACCTTCATTATCGAAGCGGACGATTATACGCTTGTTCCTGGCTACATAGAGCCTCACTCGCATCCCTTTCAGTTTTATAATGTCAAAACGCTTGGAGAATATGCATTAACCCGCGGCACAACGACCTTGCTCATGGACAATCTTACGTTTTTTAATAACCTTCCGCTGGAAAATGTGCTGGAGTTATTTGATTACAGCATGGAACTCCCGGTCAAAATATTCTGGTGGGCCAGGCTTGATGCCCAATCCAGGCATCCTGATTTAGTAAACCAATATACGGTGGAGCGCATTCGCACAATTATGGAACACCCGCGTGCCATTCAGGCGGGCGAATTGACGGACTGGGTGAATCTGTTAGCCGGGGATGAGGTACAGGTGGAAGGTATGCGGATGGCCAAAGAGCTTCACTTGCGGGTGGAAGGACACAATCCGGGAGCTTCATTCGAAACATTAAACTCGATAGCCGCTGCCGGCGTAACGGCCTGCCACGAGGCAATAACCGGGGATGAAGTCATACAGCGTTTGCGGCTTGGTTTGTATGCCCATTTGCGCCATTCCTCCATTCGGCCGGACGTTCCCGATTTGATTTCTCAATTGCTGGCGAAAGGACACACGGCGTGGGATCGCATCATGCTGACGACCGATGGGTCTACTCCGCCGTATCTGGAAAACGGACTGGTTGATGACCTTTTGTCTCTTGCCATGCGGGAAGGGCTGGAGCCTGCTATTGCTTACCGGCTGGCCACATTGAATCCGGCCGTTTATTATGGTCTGGACGATGAAATCGGAGGCATTGCACCCGGTAGAATCGCCGACATTCTTTTCCTGGAAGACATTGAAAACCCAACCCCGGTCAGGGTGATGGTGAACGGTAAAATTCTCGCGGAAAGCGGGCGGATCCTGCAGCCGTTTCCTGATGGCCAATGGAAAAAATGGGGGATGAAGCCGCTGACAATTGATTGGGAGGCATCAGCAGACTGGTTTTCTATGGACGATCCCGGGAAGGAGATTCCGGTGATCACCATGCCAAACGCCGTTATCACAAAAAAATCGGACGAAAGACTTCCTGCGGCCAATGGAAAGATCGATTTGCGTGAGCTTACGGATTATCAATTTGTTGCCGCGATAGATAAAAAGGGAAATCGCGTGACACAGGGCATTGTTAAGGGATTCACGAACATGCCCGGTGCCCTTGCCAGCACGTATACCGCTTCGGGAGACATTCTCGTTATCGGCAAAGATGACGAACAAATGGCTTTTACTGTTAATCAGGTGATCAACATGGGGGGCGGGATTGTTTTAACGGAAAATCAATGCACCTTGTTCTCACTTCCTCTTCCACTAAACGGATTTATGTCCATGGACCCGATGAATACCCTGATCCGCGAGGCTAAACAGCTTGTTGCATTGCTTGAGGAACGGGGATACCGCCACCTTGATCCGATTTATTCTCTGCTGTTTTTAACCGCCTTCCATCTCCCGTCGATTCGACTCGCAGCTGAAGGAATCGTGGACGTCAAAACAGGGGACGTATTATATCCGTCGAGGCGTTTGTAGAGTATCGCTTTTTCGCTTTTTAGTAGTACAGTAAAGAAGTAATATATTTTTTATAACATAATAATAGAATTGTTTTGAAAATAAATACGTGAATGACTAGACGCAGAAAGAATAATCCATTAAAATTATTTTCAGAGAAATACCGTTATTCACAATGTTACTTAAATTATGTAATCAAACAACTATATAGGGGGTGAGTTTTGCTTAACAATAAAGGAAAGTCGTACCATTATTTTTACTGTTTTAAAAATTGTTGAAGCACAGGGGGTTAAAAAGTGAAGAAAAAAATAACAGGTCTTTTACTTACTTCTTTTCTTATGACAGGGGTGCTTGCCGGCTGCGGCGGAGCCAAGCAAACCGGGGCCTCGTCAGATAGCCAGCCAGCAAGTAGCGCCTCTGCCGGAAGCACCATTAAAGTAGGGGAAAACCTTGAATTGTCCGGTGCCGTTGCTTCTTATGGTCAATCCATTGCCGAGGGTGTGGATTTAGCCATTGATGAAATTAACGGCAAAGGCGGCGTAGACGGGAAAAAATTCGAGGTTGTGAAAGTGGATAACAAATCCGATGCCGCTGAAGCGACCAGTGCCGCTCTTAAACTGACAAGTCAGAATAAAGTTAACGCGATTATCGGTTCTGCAACGAGCGGCAATACGATTGCACAGATTCAGGTTGCCACAGATAATAAGACCGTGGTGATCAGCCCTTCCGGAACGAATCCTAAGATTACCGTGGGAGCGGATGGCAAGGTCAATGAATATATGTTCCGCACATGCTTTATCGATCCGTTCCAGGGAACCGTAGCCGCTAACTTTGCCGCCAAGAAATTGAACGTGAAAAAAGCGGCTGTGTTTGCGGACAGTTCCAGCGACTATGCAAAAGGATTAGCTTCTGCATTTAAAGACCAGTTCAAGAAAAACGGCGGCCAGATTGTCGATGAAGAAGCGTATGTTGCAAAGGATACCGATTTCCGTGCGACGCTTACACGTATCAAAGCAGCCAATCCGGAATTTATCTTCCTCCCGGGCTATTATGAAGAAGTGGGCCTCATCGTAAAACAGGCCCGTGAATTGGGAATTACCGTACCGATCATGGGTGGAGACGGCTGGGATTCGCCTAAGCTCGTTCAGCTCGCCGGTAAAGACGCGCTTAACAATACGTACATTACGAACCACTATTCCTCCGGCGATAAGGATCCGAAAATCCAAAAATTCGTATCAGACTTTAAAGCCAAGTACGGCGGAAAAACACCGGACGGCTTTAATGCGTTGGGCTACGATTCCGTTTATTTCCTCGCGGATGCCATCAAGCGGGCCGGCGGTTTGGACCCTGTAAAAGTGAAAGATGCCCTGGCTCAGACGAAAGATTTATCTCTCGTTTCAGGAACGTTCTCGCTTGACAAAAACCACGACCCGATTAAATCCGCCACAGTCCTTAAGTATGAAAACGGAGAACAAAAATTCGAAACAAAAGTGAATCCGTAACTCATAGTGTTTATCAAAGAATGGGGGGCAACCCCCATTCCGAATTTATCAAGATACATTCCCGCATTATAACGTGGAGTGCGGCACAGAGGGAGTGCGAACGATGGAACTGGTACAGCAGCTTATCAACGGTATCTCACTGGGAAGTATATACGCTTTAATTGCTCTTGGTTACACCATGGTATACGGAATTATTAAGTTAATTAATTTTGCCCACGGCGACGTTTTTATGGTCGGGGCCTTTGTTGGGTTTTATGCCATTACCGGCATGGGGTTAAGCTTTTTTCCGGCACTGCTGCTTGCGATGGTCGTTTGCGCCGCCTTTGGGGTGTTAATCGAACGAATCGCGTACAAGCCCCTGCGCAACGCCACAAGAATCGCCGCGTTAATTACGGCCATCGGTGTTTCCCTGTTTATTGAATACGGCACGATTTATCTCCGTGGAGCCCAACCGGAAGCCTATCCCGGAGACGCGCTTCCTTCCAGGAACTTTCAAATTTTTGGCGCTACGGTCAGCAGCCAATCCCTGCTTATTCTAGGAGTATCGCTGGCGCTTATGGTTATTCTGCAATTTATTGTCCATCGTACGAAAATAGGAAAAGCAATGAGAGCGGTTTCATATGATGCGGATGCAGCTCGCTTGATGGGAATCAATGTAGATAATACGATTTCCGCTACTTTTGCCATCGGGTCGGCGCTGGCAGGTGCGGCCGGAGTTATCTTTGGCGTTTATTATATAAAAATCGAACCGCTGATGGGTATTATCCCGGGCTTAAAAGCGTTCGTAGCAGCTGTTCTCGGCGGAATTGGCATTATTCCGGGCGCGATGGTTGGAGGTCTTGCTCTCGGGGTTATTGAATCCCTGGTAAGTGCTGCCGGCTATTCGCTGTGGAGAGATGGCGTCGCCTTTGTTGTCCTTATTTTAATTCTTGTTTTTAAACCATCCGGCCTCTTCGGAAAAAATATGAAAGAGAAAGTGTAGGTGAGCCAGATGAAAAAGACAAAAGGCTTTTGGCTATCGATTTTCCTGGCTTTCGTTTTCTACGGAATTATGGAATACTTAATATCTTCTTCTACTCTGAATCCTTTTTATGTGAATACCCTGTTTTATATGGCAATAAACATCATTCTGGCGGTAAGTTTGCACCTGATCATCGGGATTACAGGGCAATTCTCCATTGGACACGCCGGGTTTTTAGCGGTCGGAGCTTATATTTCCGCTATCTTTACGATGAAACTTCAGCTTCCTTTTGTCTTGGCTCTTCTCGCGGGTGGAATTGTGGCCGCGCTTGCCGGCCTTGTAATTGGAATCCCGAGCTTGCGCCTGAAAGGTGACTATTTGGCGATTGCTACGCTCGGATTTGGGGAAATTATCCGGATTGTCTTTTTAAATGTCGACTACGTTGGGGGAGCCAGCGGAATGCAGGTGTCCCATATGACAGACTGGACCTCCGTATTTATCTGCATGCTTGTTACGATCATCGTCATCGTCAACTTTACGAATTCGACTCATGGAAGAGCATGCATCTCGATCCGGGAAGATGAGATTGCCGCCGATGCGATGGGGATTAACACAACGTTATATAAAGTTCTGGCCTTTGCTATCGGTTCTTTTTTTGCGGGAATTGCCGGGGGGCTTTACGCTCATAACTTCTATATTATTCAGCCAACCAATTTCGGCTTTCTTAAGTCGTTTGATATTTTAATATTTGTGGTACTGGGTGGGCTTGGCAGTATGTCCGGCTCTGTTATTTCCGCGATTCTGTTAACGATCATCTCTACCTACCTGCAGGATTATCCGGAAACACGGATGGTTATTTACAGTCTGGTTTTGATCGTGATGATGCTGTACCGCCCTCAAGGGTTGATGGGCACGAAGGAACTGACCCAATTATTTATCAAGCGACCGGGTGCACAAGGAGGCAAGTCGAATGGCAAACACACCGCTGCTTAAAGTCGATCAGGTAGGAATACAATTCGGTGGCCTGAAGGCTGTTTCCGGGGTGAACGTTGAAATTAACAAGGGAGAACTTATCGGCTTAATCGGTCCGAATGGAGCGGGGAAAACCACATTTTTTAACCTGTTAACCGGTGTCTATGTACCTACCGAGGGCAACATCATGTTTAATAACGATAAACTTAACGGGCTGCCGCCCTATCAGATTACCAGAAAAGGGATCAGCCGGACCTTCCAGAATATCCGGCTCTTTGGGGAGCTTTCGGTTCTCGATAACGTGAAGGTGGCGTACCATTCGCTGGCTAAACATTCCGTCCTCAGTTCCATCCTCCGCCTGCCTGTTTTTTTCAAAGGAGAAAAAGAAATGGAAGAAAAGGCGCTCCAGTTTCTGCGAATTTTCAATTTGGATCCCTTTAAAGACGAGAAGGCGAAGAATCTTCCATACGGGCAGCAGCGGCGCCTGGAAATCGCCCGGGCCCTTGCCGCAGGACCTGATCTGCTCCTGCTCGATGAGCCGGCAGCCGGGATGAATCCTCAGGAAACGAATCAATTAATGGAACTGATTGCATTTGTCCGGAAGGAATTCAATCTGACCATTTTGTTAATCGAGCACGACATGTCATTAGTAATGGGGATTTGTGAACGCATTTACGTACTGGATCACGGCCAGCTGATCGCCCATGGATCACCGGAAGAAATCCGCAACAATCCAAAAGTCATTGAAGCCTATCTGGGCGAGGAGGTTTCCTGATGCTTAACGTTGACCAAATCGATGTCTACTACGGTAATATTCACGCGTTAAAAGGGGTATCTCTTGAAGTCAATCAAGGTGAAATTGTCACCCTGATAGGGGCAAACGGCGCCGGAAAAAGCACGCTGCTCAAATCGATTTCGGGTTTACTGAAGCCGAAGCAAGGCGCCATATCTTATATGGGGAACCCGATTGGCGGCAAACCCGCGCAAACGATTGTCAAACAGGGAATTTCCCATGTTCCCGAAGGGCGAAGGGTGTTTGCCAATATGACGGTAGAGGAAAATTTGGAACTCGGTGCATTTTTAAGAAAAGACGGGGATGGAATCCGTAGTGATTTTGAAAAAGTTTATGAGCTGTTCCCGCGGCTGCTTGAGCGCAGAAAACAGCTGTCCGGCACGCTGTCCGGGGGCGAACAGCAAATGCTAGCAATGGGGCGGGCGCTCATGGCGCGTCCTAAACTATTGCTGCTGGATGAACCTTCGATGGGACTTGCCCCACTCCTTGTAAAAACCATTTTTAAAATTATTCAGGAAATTAACAAAGACGGTACAACAATTCTGCTGGTGGAACAGAATGCCCATATGGCTCTGTCCATCGCAAGCCGCGCATACGTCATCGAAACAGGGCGTGTGGTGCTTTCGGGTACGCCTGAAGAATTAAATGCCAGTGACCAAATTAAAATGGCATACCTCGGTGGACACTAATCAGATGCATAAGTCTGCCTTGGACAGGCAAAGAGCCTGCTTCTCGGTTGAATAGACGGGGAGCAGGCTTTTCGCATTTTTATATTTCAATTATCAACTTTCACACTAATAATATAGTTTTTTATGACTATCTATTATAAAGCAACAATAAAAAGATTGGGTAATGTTTAGGTAAAAAGTATCAACATAAATAGAAAATTACGATAATATGAAAAGAGGAGGTGATCCTGTGAAGAAAAATACTCATATACATGTGACGAGTGAAGCGAGACAGCAGCAATTGGACTATTCCGGTGTAAATGAAGAAAAATTACAATTGCTAAACAAATATAGTACGATTCTGATGCCCTATGTGGATCGAGTGGTAGAGTCGTTATATAACGAGATTTATCAGGTGCAAGAGTTGCGGAATATCATTAATCGACGTAGTACATTAGAGCAATTAAAATTGACTCAAAAGCAGTACCTACTAGAAATTCTGGCCGCAAAAATCGATGACCGTTATATTCAGAATCGCTATTTAATAGGGAAAGTGCATTTTACCATCGGCTTAGGACTACAGTGGTATATTGCGACGTATGCCAAATATTTAGAGATTCTGTCGAAAGTCATTGAACGCGAGATTCCGGAAGAATCGATTCTATTAATTAACGCGCTGCAAGCTGTTTTTTCCTTTGATACGCAAATTGTTTTAGAATCGTATAATCGTGTAGAAATGGAACACGCGGTCCATCCCCTGCGTTATGAAATGGATCGAATTCGCCATCTGATCGGATTTACCGATGAAGATTTGCGGCTGATTGATGAATTCAGCGGGTTTATTTCTTTCAGGGTCTCCAAAATTATTGAACGTTTCTGGGAACTGTTTAGCGTCCATGCGGAGAAAAGTGCTCCTCTCCTAATGAAAGGCTCCTTTGACTATACGAAGTTCCGGGACTTTGCTTTTAATTTTCTTCTCCAATTTTTCCAGGATAAAATTTATATGGATTTAGAAGCGTATCATCGTGTGATTCGCGACTGGTCGCGCCTCGTATTGGATGGAACCGTACAATATCCGTTCTATTTTGTACTAGGGGAATGCCTGAATCAAACGATGCGGGACATTTTCCTGAATTCGGAAGCGGATACAAAAATGTACCGCTTCGTAACTGCCTTTGAAAAACTGATGAAATTCACGATTTCTCTGCTGCAGGATATTCTTAAACCTTATCAATCCTTTCAGCATTTTAAATTTCTTGATATTTATGCGTGTGAAATCAGTGTTTCCGACTTCGGGAGAATTACGTGGGTAGATGAATCGATGCAGAAATCCCCTTATGGAGCGGCGGGGGACGAAGAGCGGAGTTTGGTTGGCAAACGCTGTTACCAGGTGATACGGCAGCGGAACTTTCCCTGCACCGACTGCGCAATTCTAACCAAATCAACCCATGCGACAATGTTTCTGTGCACCGAGCATACGACCAAAGCGCTTCATACCCCACAGAATGAAATCTTTGGGTTATCCCATGCGCTGTTAATTATCCAGGATAAAACACGGGAGCGAAAGATGATATTTGATACGCTAGACGGGTTGCTGCAGCTGGCGGAGTTCCGGGATGACGACACCGGTGCCCACGTGTACCGGATCGGAATGTTGTCGGAGGAACTGGCACGCCTCGCGGGGTGTGATGAAAGTTTTGTAAAGAACATTCGTACAGCCGCTCAGTTCCATGACATCGGAAAAGTCGGAATTCCCGATTCGATCTTGAATAAACCGGGAAAATTAACGCCTGAAGAAAGGGAGTACATGCAGACCCATGCACAGATCGGTTACCAAATATTAGCCAACATGGATTTGCCCATTATCCAGATGGCCGCCCGGATTGCGCAAACCCATCACGAATGGTGGAATGGAAAGGGCTATCCCAGTCGGCTTAAAGGAGAGGACATTCCGCTGGAAGGGAGAATTGTCGCGATTGTCGATGTGTTTGATGCCCTTTTATCGAAAAGGGTCTATAAGGAACCGTTCTCTCTGGAACAGGTGAGAGAAACATTACTTGAAGGCAAAGGAACACAATTTGATCCGCGGTTAATTGATTTATTTCTCGAGATGTGGGACGACTTTGTGGAATTTCGTTTTAAGGAAATCACGTGAAGACTTTTTCGCAAATAAACAATAGTATTGGATAAAGGTTTTTAAAATGGAGATAATTAACAAGAATGATAGGAGGACGCAAATACCGTATGTAAAAGAGGCGAAAAAATATGGGTTCAAAAACCGTCATGATGTTACTGATAGCTACCGTTGTTATCAACATAACCGCCTGCAATAATAACGCGGCCACTTCTCCGGCCGCCCATATACAAAGCCCCGCAAAGCCCGCACCAGAAGCCGATCCTCCCGGAGTATCTATGGCAGAAGGATTCCGCCCCGGTTCGGGTCTGACCGCTCCTTTAACAGGACTGCCGGAAACGCGTGAAAATAGCGATCGGGTGATTGCTGTGATGGTCAATAACCATTCAAAAGCCAGGCCCCAGTCGGGCTTGGATAAAGCGGACATGGTGTATGAACTCCTGGAAGAAGGGTTGATTACCCGCTTTATGGCCTTCTATCAAAGCGAGGCGCCCAGAGTCGTGGGACCTGTGCGAAGTGTGCGCCCGTACAACGTTGATATTAGCAATGGATTTGACGCCATCATTTCCCACGCGGGCGGGAGTGTGGAAGCGCTCGGTATGCTCCGCAGCGGCGGCAGATCTTCCGATATGGACGAGATTTATTCGTACCCCAAGGCATACTGGCGAGATTCTTCCCGTAAAGCGCCGCACAACTTATATACAAGCGTTGAAAAACTGCGCAGAGGCGCTCTAAAAAAGGGATATAAACTGGATGGAACGGCACCGGCGTTTCCGTTCATGAACGAAACAGACCAGGTGCAGGGACAGACTGCATCTACGATTACCGTCCACTACTCCAAGCAAAATACGGCAGGCTATGTGTATGATCCTGAAAAAAAACTGTATATGAGATGGACAGCGGGCAAACCGCATTTGGACCGGGAGACAGGAAAACAGTTATCGGCGGTAAACGTGCTGGTCGTAGGGGCACAGCACAGAATTATCGACAGTGAAGGAAGGCTGGAAATTGATATCAACGGACCGGGTGACGGGTACTTATTCCAGCACGGCAAAGTGATGAAAATTACCTGGGAACGCAGGGATGGGGCAATCCGGGCGTACCGAAGTGGCAAGGAAATGCCTCTCTACCCCGGACATACGTGGGTAAATGTTGTGCCGAATCAGCCAACGTTAACTGCACACCTGTTATTCCACTAAAAGAAAACGATTTCCTTGTCAAAATGTCACCTATCCCCTATGATAGAAGGAAGAAACACTTTAGTTCGTGAAAATTGTAAAGTATCACTCGGATAAAGAATCTTTATAGCGTTATGGGGAGGGGACAAACCTGATGCAGCTTGATAAAATTAAGGGAAAAGAATTGGAGCAGTTGTTTGAAGCTGTGCTGTCATTAAGTTCAATGGAAGAATGCTACTTGTTTTTCGATGACCTGTGTACGGTCAATGAGATGAAATCAATGGCCCAGCGCCTGGAAGTTGCCCGTATGCTGCGGGAAAAGCAAACGTACAGCAAGATAGAAGAAGAAACAGGCGCCAGCACGGCGACCATTTCCCGGGTAAAGCGCTGCTTAAACTATGGCAACGGCGGGTACCTCATGGCGCTGGAACGGGTACATACACCACAAAAAAAGCAGGAATAACGGCAGCGACAGAAGAATAGCTTTACTAAAATCAGACGAGGGAGCTTCCATGGGGGCTTCCTTTTCATTTTGTATCCCCCTCGTATTTTTGTTTATAATGTAGGCAGGATATAAGGATGATGAGAGGAGCAGTCATATTGGAGATTCAAAAATGGCGTCATGTGTTTAAACTCGACCCGGCTAAAGAAATCGATGAAGCAACGCTCGAAGCGGTGTGTGAATCGGGAACGGATGCTATCATCGTTGGCGGTACGATGAATGTTACGTTTGACAATACCATCGATTTACTGGGAAGAATTCGCCGGTATGCCGTCCCCTGTACGCTGGAAGTGTCAAACATCGAAGCGGTCGTGACCGGTTTTGACGCCTACTTTATCCCGTTGGTCTTAAACGCCCGGGACCCGGAGTGGATTTTAGGTGCGCATGTGAAAGGGTTGGAAGAGTATGGGCCGTTTATCCGCTGGGACGAAGTTTTTGTCGAAGGGTATGTGATTGGCAACCCGGATGCATCAGCGGCCCGCCTCACAGGCAGCGAGACGGACCTCTCCGAGAATCGTGTCAAAGCGTATGCGAGGTTGGCGGATCAGATGCTGAAGCTGCCGATTTTTTATATGGAATACAGCGGAGTCTACGGCGACCCGGAGAAAGTAAAAGCCGCGCAGAAAGTAATACATAACAGCCGCATTTTTTACGGCGGAGGAATTTCTACACCCGAACAGGCGGCGGAGATGGCCCAATGGGCTGACACGATTGTCGTCGGAAATATCATATATGATGATGTGGCTGCCGCCCTCTCGACAGTGGCAGCCGTTAAGGGAAGCCCGGTCTGATAAGAGCAGCATGGGCTGATTTTTACTAAGGCTATCGCCGGTGCCGTTGGCTTGGCGTTAGCCAAGTTTTCTTTGCGAAAAAGCCATACGTTTGTTCGCTTTTTATTATATAATAGTGTAGTAAAGGGCAAGTCCGGCTAGCGGTGAGAAACTATAGTCTCACCGGCACAGAGGCAACAGCCATGTTTTTTAGAAAGGAGCCCTTGAGATGAATACGTTTTTAAATAAAGACGATGTTGTAAAAGATTTAAACCCGCAGCAAAAGGAAGCGGTGCTCACAACGGAAGGCCCGTTGCTTATTCTTGCCGGCGCCGGAAGTGGAAAAACCCGGGTGCTGACCCAGCGAATTGCCTATTTGCTAACCGAAAAGAGAGTTGCCCCGTGGAGCATTCTGGCTCTCACGTTCACAAATAAAGCCGCCCGCGAAATGAAAGACAGGGTGGCAGCCATCGTTGGTCCGGATGCCGAGGACATCTGGATATCCACGTTTCACTCGATGTGTGTGCGTATTCTGCGTCGTGATATCGACCGGATTGGCTACAGTCGCAACTTCACCATTCTTGATTCGGGCGACCAGCTTACTGTGGTGAAGCAGGGGTTAAAAGAGCTCAATATCGACCCGAAAAAGTTTGACCCGAAAATGATCCTCAACATCATTAGCAGTGCAAAAAATGAGCTGAAAGGCCCGGAGCAGTTCGGACAGGCGCTGATGGGGCCGATCGAGCAGGTCGCTTATGATGTGTATGTGTATTACCAGAAAAAGCTTAAAAGCAACAACTCGCTTGATTTTGACGATTTAATTATGAATACGATCCAACTGTTCAAGCAGATGCCTGAGGTGCTGGAATTCTACCGAAAGAAATTTAAGTATATTCATGTGGATGAGTACCAGGATACAAACCGCGCCCAGTACCTGCTCGTCCAGATGCTGGCTGCCGGCTCGGAAAATATCTGTGTCGTAGGGGACTCGGACCAGTCGATTTACAGCTGGCGCGGGGCCGACATTACGAACATCTTAAACTTTGAGAAGGACTACCCGACGGCGAAGGTGATTCTTCTTGAACAAAATTACCGCTCCACGAAGAAAATCCTGGAGGCGGCCAACCATGTCATCGCCAATAATATAAATCGGAAGGCAAAAAATCTCTGGACGGACAACGATGAAGGCTCCCAGATTCGCGTCTATACGGCGGACAGTGAACATAAGGAATCGTATTTTATTGTCGAAGAAATTCAGAAAGCGGTCCGCACAGGCCGGAGATACCGTGATTTTGCCGTTCTCTACCGCACGAACGCCCAATCCCGGGTGGTGGAGGAAGTGTTCGTGAAGTCCGGAATTCCGTACACGATGGTCGGCGGCACGAAGTTCTATGACCGCAAAGAGATTAAAGATATGCTCGCTTACCTGCGATTAATTTCCAATCCGGATGATGATTTGAGTCTGACCCGCATCATTAATGTACCGAAGCGCAGCATTGGCGCCGCTACGGTGGATAAAATTGTGGCATATGCGGCGTCGCAGGGGATTTCGATGTACCGGGCGATTCAGGAAGTCGAGCAAATCGGATTGCCCGCGCGGACAACCGGGTATGTGCGTGATTTTGCTACGCTGATTCGCAACCTCGAACAGATGCAGGAATTCGTGAGCGTAACGGAATTGGCTGAGGAAGTGCTCAGCCGGACAGGCTATAAAGAGGAACTGCACAAAGAAGGCACGATTGAAGCCCGCTCGCGTTTGGAAAACTTAGATGAATTTTTATCCGTTACGATTGAATTCGAGCGGAAAAATGAAGATAAATCGCTCGTTGCATTTTTGACTGACCTCGCGCTTGTCGCGGACATCGATACGCTCGATGAAGAAGAGGACAAAGGGAACGCCGTTGTGCTTATGACGCTGCACAGCGCGAAGGGACTGGAGTTTCCCGTTGTCTTCCTGATCGGCATGGAGGACGGAATTTTCCCGCATACGCGGGCGCTTCTTGAAGAGGTTGAAATGGAAGAGGAACGCCGTCTCGCTTACGTAGGAATCACGCGGGCGGAGCATGACTTGTTTTTAACCCGGGCGAGAATGCGCACCCTGTACGGCCAGACGAAAATGAATCCTCCTTCCCGCTTTATCGAGGAAATTCCGCCCCACCTTATTCAGATAGAAGGAACAGTCGAGGAAAGATGGGGAACAGGTTCCCGGGGAATGTCAGCAGGCGGGATATCCGCCGACATGTCCGCTGGCGGCGCGTCCGCCTTTTCCGCAGGGCGAGCCGGTTTTTCTGTTTCGGCAGCGAAAACATCCGCCTACGGCTCCCGTCCGGCCGTACAGCAGCAGGCGGCACAGGGTGCGGATTTGACGCAGGAGTGGAAAGCGGGCGAGAAAGTGGCTCATAAGAAGTGGGGGAAAGGCACGGTCGTGATGGCAAAAGGCGATGGGGTGGATCTCGAACTCACTATTGCTTTTCCTGACCCGGTTGGCGTGAAAAAGCTGCTCGCCAAATTTGCCCCGATTGAGAAAGTTTAACGAATAGGAGCGAACGTGAATGGATCGGACGCAGGCCACTCAGCGAATCCAAGAGCTGCGTGAAACCATTGAAGAGCAGAACTACTGGTATTATGTAAAAGATGAACCGAAAATGACAGACCACGAGTATGACCTTCTGATGAAGGAGTTAATCGCGCTGGAAGGAGAGTTTCCGGAACTGCTTACCCCGGACTCTCCATCACAGCGGGTCGGCGGTACACCGCTGGATGCTTTTGAAAAAGTTCAGCATACGACCCCGATGCTGAGTCTGGGCAACGCGTTTGACGAACAGGATCTGCGGGACTTTGACCGGCGTGTCCGGCAGGCAATCGGGACGGAGGAGCCGATTCGCTATGTGTGCGAACTCAAAATAGACGGTCTGGCCGTTTCGCTGCGCTATGAAAATGGCCGCTTTGTGCAGGGGGCGACCCGCGGGGACGGTACAACCGGGGAGGATATTACCCAGAATCTAAAAACGATCCGGGCCCTGCCGCTCGTTCTAAAGGAGCCGTACAGTTTTGAAGTGCGGGGAGAGGCGTATATGCCGCGCCGCGCGTTTGAAAAGCTGAATGCTATCCGCGCAGAACAGGGTGAACCGCTGTTTGCCAACCCGCGCAACGCGGCAGCCGGGTCGCTGCGGCAGCTGGACCCGAAGATAGCTGCTGAGCGTTCGTTAAGCATTTTCCTGTATTCCCTGGTGGGGGACGATCTGCCCGTTGCTTCCCACAGCGCCGCGCTGCACCTGCTGGAAGGCCTCGGGTTTAAAGTTAATCCTGAACGCCGGGAATTTACCGGAATCGAAGATGTAATTACGTTTGTGCAAAGCTGGACGGAAAAACGGAACACTCTCGGGTATGATATTGACGGGATGGTCATTAAGGTAGACAGCTTTGCCTACCAGGAACAGCTTGGCTTCACCGCGAAAACCCCGCGCTGGGCTATCGCTTATAAATTCCCGGCGGAAGAAGCGGTAACCATTCTGCGGGACATTGAAGTCAACGTGGGGCGAACCGGTGCCGTAACGCCGACCGCCGTACTCGACGCAGTAAGCTTGGCGGGAACAACGGTCAAGCGCGCCTCCCTCCACAATGAGGACATTATTCGCGGCAAAGGCATTATGCTTGGGGACCACGTTGTCGTAAAAAAGGCCGGGGACATCATTCCGGAAGTCGTGGAAGTAAAAACCAACATGCGCACCGGTGAAGAGAAGCCGTATGAAATGCCGACCCACTGCCCCGCCTGCGGCAGCGAACTGGTCCGGCTGGATGAAGAAGTGGCGCTGCGCTGTATCAACCCGAAGTGCCCGGCGCAAATCCGCGAAGGCATCATCCACTTTGTTTCCCGCAATGCGATGAACATTGAAGGCATCGGGGAGCGTGTCGTCACCCAGTTTCATGAACAGGGCTTAATTCACAGTGTGGCCGACCTTTATTACCTTAACCGGGAAGAACTGCTGGCTCTCGAACGTATGGGCGAAAAATCGGTCGATAATATTCTGGCCGCGATTGAGAAAAGCAAGGAAAACTCGTTGGAACGCCTGCTGTTTGGCCTCGGGATTCGCTTTGTCGGAGAGAAAGCCGCAAAGCTGCTTGCCCAGCGTTTCGGGACGATGGATGAGCTGAAAAATGCACCGGTCAATGACATTGTTGCCATCCACGAAATCGGGACGAAAATTGCGGAAAGCGTCAGCAAATATTTTGCGATGCCTGAAGTGGGAGATACGTTGAACCGGCTCAAAGATGCTGGCGTTAATATGGAATATAAAGGCCTGCGCCCGCAGGAAGTCGATCAGGATTCTCCGTTTAGCGGAAAAATCGTTGTCCTTACCGGCACGCTGGAAAAGTTAACGCGCAAAGAAGCACAGGAAATGATCGAGGCGCGCGGTGGAAAGGTATCCGGCAGCGTCAGCAAGAAAACCGACTTCGTCATCGCCGGTGAAGAAGCCGGGTCCAAACTGGAAAAAGCAGAGCAGCTCGGCGTTCAGGTGATTGATGAACAAACCTTCCTGGAGTGGATCGGGGAGCAGGAGAGGCAGTGGCCTTAAAAACACCAGCAGGTTAAGTCGTACGGGAAGTCACGTTTCATGGATAGAGGATATAAGCGCACAGAACGTTTATTTGGATTGAAGATATAAAAGAACATCGAGCCCATTGAAGCGGCTTGATGTTCTTTTTTTTTTGCAAATACATCTTGTTTTAGTGTCGAAATTTCCCGTTTCTTCTAAACAGTTAAGTAACCAGGTGAATTAGCCGTTCCTTTTTTACGCACGTTGAATTTATTAAATTTGTATACAAAAGCAATGGAGGGAACGATATGGAAGGAAACCATTCTCATTCGCATGATATTGAGTTTATCAATTGGCAGGTCAAAGCGGGGCCTCCGCACAGACATCCGTATGCGACCTATACCACCATCACCCGTGGACACAGGCACTTTATGGAAGGGTATACTTCTGTCAATCCAGGCGGCATAGATAACCACGTTCATTATTATTCAGGTACAACGACATTTGCAGATGGTCACGTACATGCTTACCGGGGTACAACGGGACCTGCCATTCCTCTGCCAGGTGGAGGGCATGTACATGCATTTTATGGTGAAACCTCGGTTGCAGATGGACATGTACACTATTATCAAGGAAGAACAGGCAGAGGAGTATAACGTAGTTATTCAATTAGTACTATTTTTACTGTAAAAATAAAGCAAGTAATAATCATGTAAAAACGCTGCCCCTAATCGGGGCAGCGTTTGCCGCTTTTGCTATGACGAAGTATGATGAAACAGGAAAGGTTACTTTCCGGTAGAGGCAGCGACCTTTTTGTTTTGGAAGGAAATCATCTGTGAAACCGTAGCAAACCGGTATCCTTCTTTCGATAACTTATCTAAAATGATTTCCAGGGCTTTGACTGTTTGAGATCGATCTCCACCTGAATCGTGAAACAAGACAATGTTTCCGGGTTTAGCGTTCTTACATACTTTGTCTACGATTTTTTGAACACCGGGACTTCGCCAGTCCTTCGTATCCTGTGTCCATGACCACATCACCACCAAATGATTTCCGGTTTTTGCGGCTTCGACTACTTTATCATTGTATGTCCCGCCTGGTGGGCGGAAGAGAGCGGGATAGGTACCGATAATGGCATGAATAGTATTATCAGTATCATTGATTTCTCTTAGTAAAGTAAATTGCTTAATGGTGCGCATATTCGGATGATGGTACGTATGATTGGCAATTTCGTGCCCTTTTTGTTTCATTTCTTTAATAAGTGAAGCATTGCTTTCGGCCTTGCTGCCGATCACAAAAAAAGTCCCTTTCGCCTCATATTTATCTAATAAATCCAGTATTTGTTGGGTGTATTGAGGATCAGGCCCATCGTCAAACGTCAGAGCGATCACTTTATCCTTTGTATTTATTTCCCAAATAATATCTCCCTTTGCTTCCCAATATGCCCGGTTTTTAATGGCCGCCTCTGCAACTTTCTGGTTCATCCCAAAAGAGTGCAGTAAAAGACCGATTAGAATAGCGTGTTTAATCAACTTAGTCATGTCTATCTCCTCCGTCAATTCCACCATGCCCTACATCAATATCGATAGGTGTATTTACTTGAGGCCAAGCGTTAACGGTGTTATCCTCATAAACAGTCACCATACCGTATGTAGGAATAAGTTATGTGTTTAGTTTGAACGTGTTGGTTTGTTTTTACTATAGAATTTTTATATTTGACGCGGTTCACCTTAGATTCCTCAAGTTGCGAGGCCTTTGCTTCTTTGGTATCATGTTATTTATATTGACATAAATCTGTCTGTGATGAAGGAAACAGGAGGTGTAAAACGATGAGTGCAATTTCCCGCACGGAAGTGGAGTATGTAGCGAAGCTTGCCCGCTTGAATCTGACGGAAGAGGAAGCGGTGAAATATACGGAACAATTGAACGCGATTCTCGAATTTGCCGGAAAGCTGAATGAACTGGATACATCGAATATCGCGCCGACCAGCCATGTGCTGGATGTGTACAACGTGGTGCGCGAGGACGAGGCACGCCCGTCTGTCAATCGCGAGCTTGCCCTGCGCAATGCGCCGGATGAAGAAGACGGGCAATTTAAAGTGCCGGCGGTAATGGAGTAGAAAGGAGGATACATCGTGTCTTTATTTGATAAACGTTTAATGGATATACATACTGATATCGATAAGGGAGAAATTACTGTAACCGACCTGGTTGACGCTTCGTTTGAGCGAATCAAGCAGGTGGATGAGAAGGTAAAATCCTTTATTACGCTTGATGAAGAGAATGCCCGGAAGCGGGCCAAAGAATTGGACGAGCAGCAATCCCGCGGCGAGGAGAAAGGATTGCTTTTTGGCCTGCCCGCGGGAATTAAGGATAACATCGTCACGGAGAATCTGCGCACAACCTGTGCGAGCAAGCTGCTGTCCAATTACAATCCGATTTACAACGCGTCCGTTATGGACAGGCTGCACGCTTCCCAATCCGTGATGATAGGTAAAATGAACATGGATGAATTTGCGATGGGCGGCTCAACCGAAAACTCCGGCTTTTTTAATACATATAATCCGTGGAACCTTGACTACGTGCCCGGTGGATCCAGCGGTGGTTCTGCCGCATCCGTTGCGGCGGGCGAAGTTTACTTTTCGCTTGGTTCGGATACAGGCGGGTCCATTCGCCAGCCTGCCGCGTATTGCGGCGTTGTTGGCTTGAAGCCGACATACGGGCTTGTGTCGCGTTTCGGTCTGGTGGCGTTTGCGTCATCGCTTGACCAGATCGGGCCGATTACGAAAAATGTGGAGGACGCCGCGTATGTGCTGCAGGCGATTGCCGCCCACGACCCGTTTGACTCCACTTCGGCCGATGTAGACGTGCCGGATTACATTTCCATGTTGACAGGCGATGTGAAAGGTTTGCGCATTGGCGTTCCAAAAGAATTAATGGGCGAAGGCATTGACGCGGAGGTAAAAGAAAAAGTTACAGCTGCACTTAAGGTGCTGGAAGGGCTTGGCGCGGTTGTTGAGGAAGTTACGCTGCCCCATACGGAATACGCCGTGCCAACGTACTACCTGATCGCTCCGTCTGAAGCGTCTTCAAACCTTGCCCGGTATGATGGGGTACGCTACGGTGTGCGCGCCGACAATGCGGACAATCTCATTGAAATGTATCGCGAAACCCGCAGCCAGGGCCTCGGACCGGAAGTGAAGCGGCGCATCATGCTTGGTACGTATGCATTAAGTTCCGGCTATTATGATGCCTACTACAAAAAGGCGCAGCAGGTTCGCACGCTGATTAAGCGGGACTTTGATGAAGTATTCAGTAAGTACGATGTGATTATCGGACCGACCACACCGACAACCGCCTTTAAAATCGGCGAAAAAGTAAATGACCCGTTAACGATGTATTTGGAAGACATTTGTACCATTCCTGTCAACCTGGCGGGGATTCCGGCTATCAGCGTTCCGTGCGGATTTGCAGGCAACGGGATGCCTGTTGGCCTTCAAATCATAGGGAAGGCCTTCGATGAAGCGACTGTCCTTCGTGTTGCCCATGCGTATGAGCAAAATACGGAGCATCACCAGGCTCGTCCTAAGCTGTAAGGGGGTAAGAAACGATGGAATTCGAAACCGTTATCGGTCTGGAGGTTCACTCCGAACTATCTACCGAAAGTAAAATTTTCTGCGGCTGCTCAACCGAATTTGGCGCGCCGCCGAATACACATACATGCCCGATCTGTCTCGGTCACCCAGGCGTACTGCCGGTGCTGAATAAAAAGGCCGTTGAATATGCCATGAAAGCGGCTCTCGCATTAAACTGCGAAATTGCCCATGAGAGCAAATTCGACCGGAAAAACTATTTCTATCCGGATCTGCCGAAAGCCTATCAGATTTCACAGTACGACCAGCCAATCGGCGAGAACGGCTGGATTGAAATCGAAGTCAATGGAAAAACAAAGCGGATCGGGATTACCCGCCTCCACTTGGAAGAAGACGCCGGCAAGCTGATTCACGCGGAGAGCGGTTATGCTTCCCTCGTTGACTTCAACCGTGTGGGAACGCCGCTGATTGAGATTGTATCCGAACCGGACCTTCGCTCGCCTGAGGAAGCGCGCGCGTACCTGGAAAAGCTTAAAGCGATTTTACAGTACTGCGAAGTATCCGATGTAAAAATGGAAGAAGGCTCGCTGCGCTGTGATGCCAACATTAGTTTGCGCCCGGCAGGACAGGAGAAATTCGGGACACGTGCCGAGCTGAAAAACATGAACTCTTTCCGCAACGTACAGCGGGGGCTTGAATATGAAGAATACCGCCAGGCGGAAATTTTGCGCGGCGGCGGGGAAGTCGTACAGGAAACGCGGCGCTGGGATGATGCCAACAGCAAGACGGTATCGATGCGCGGTAAAGAAGAAGCGCATGACTACCGTTATTTCCCGGATCCGGACCTGGTCAGGCTGAAAATCAGCCGCGAATGGGTCGACGAGATTCGCAGTACGATCCCGGAACTGCCGGATGCACGGAAAGCCCGCTACGTTTCCGAATATGGGCTGCCTGACTATGATGCCGGTGTGATCACCATGTCTAAAGACGTTTCCGATTTCTTCGATGCCGCGGTAAAAACGGGCGCCGATGCCAAAGCTGTTTCCAATTGGATCATGGGTGAATTAATGGCTTACCTCAACGCTAACCAGTTGGAGATTAAAGAGATCAAAATGACGCCGGAAGGTCTTGGCGAGATGATCAAGCTGATCGATAAAGGCACGATCAGCAGCAAAATCGCAAAAACAGTCTTTAAGGAAATGATTGAAACCGGGAAGTCACCGGAGAAAATCGTTGAAGAAAAAGGCCTTGTGCAGATTAGCGATGAGGGCGAACTTAAGAAAATCGTTGACGAAATTGTGGATGCGAACCCGCAATCGGTTGCCGATTTCAAAGCGGGGAAAGATCGCGCCCTTGGCTTCCTCGTCGGTCAAATTATGAAAGCCACCAAAGGGAAAGCGAACCCGGGGCTTGTCAATCAGCTGCTTAAAGATAAGCTTGCCCAGCTGTAATCGGCGAAAAGGATGTACCAATTGTAACGGTTGTAAAAGAAATGCTGAGAAGCCGATTTGTTTTGTCATAGCAAATCGGCTTTTATGATATATAGACTTTTTCAATTTTTCGAATACACAGCAGGCAGGCAAACCCTCAACGTTGGACGCATGCGATTCGGATATAAAGGAGGCAAGGAGGATGCAGACAGGCGAATGGCTGACGATTTCCGATATTTCTAAACAGCTCGGTTTGGAAGAAAGCACGATCCGGTTTTACCGCAATAAATTTGAGAAATATATTCCTTTTGTAGGGCAGGGTTCGTCCAGACGTTACTATGCCGCATCGGTTGAGATTTTCCGCTTTATTAATCAGGCCTTTAAAAAGGACTTAAATGTACTTGAGATTGAAGAAGCATTAAACAAATCCAGCAGAAAAGAAAGTCAGAAAGACATACTGGAACAGCAAAAGTCGCTGCTCGCGTCTGTCTCCGCTGTGTTTGAACAGGTGCAGATGATCATGGAGGAAATGGCGGATGTGATTGACGAATTGAATCGCTACCGTCTTTCTTTTGAAAAAAAGGAACAAGATTTAACCGCACGCATCGAAAGGCTGGAGCAGAAAGCCCGCCTTCCTTTCTGGAAAAGATGGTTAGGCCTTTCGTAGGCCTTTCACAAAAGGAGGAACCACGAATTATCATGAAACAAGGGGTGCTTGTCATCAGCCATGGCTCACGTAAACAGGGCTGGGTAGACGGGATTGAACATGTGATTGGACAGGTAAACACCGGGCTCCCGCTAGAGGCAGTCTATCTGGAGTTAGTGGAGGGAAAGGCCATCTATGACGGCATCCGGCACCTGGAAGAGAAGGGTGTCGAAGAAATCATCGCGGTCCCGCTTTTTGTCTGCAGCGGAAGCACCCATTTAGCTGAAATCAGGTACGCGCTGGGCGTGAGCCCCAGGCCTTCGTTTGAAACGGATTTAGAGCCGCTGCCGCTTCGGGCACGCGTGACGTGGGCGGAGCCAATGGATGATCACCCGCTTATCCTTGAGATTCTTAAAGAGCGGATTAGCAGGCTATCCACCAGGCCAGAGGAGGAAGTACTCATGGTCGCCGCTCATGGGAGCGAGCTGCCCGGATACCGGGAAACATGGGAGGCTGTTGTTGGGAGGATGACCGCTTCTTTGCGGCGGGAGCTTGGCTTTAAGGGCGCCACGTATGGGATGATTCACCCGGATACGATCCGGCAGCGGGCGGAAGCGGTCGCGCGGAAAAACCGCCTCATTGTTCTCCCGCTTTTTTTAAGTGGAGGCTATTTTACGGAACGTCTTATTCCGCAGAAACTCGCCGGCATTCCACACCAATACGATGGAAGCACCTATCTGCCCGATGAAAAAGTCGCCAGGTGGATCGAGCAAGTGGTTGCCAGGTACAAGCCTGATGGATCGAGCAAGTAATTGCCAGATACAACGTTTGACGTTTAACTGTTCAAGTGCAGCTATGAGCTAAACTTTTACGTACAAATTTCAGGTACCCCTCACCGTTAACTATCCGCCAGCGCATGCTCCACCCGCAGCAAATGCTTGGTAATCAGCCGTTTCGCCTTCGCAGCGTCCCGCTCTTTAATCGCAGCGTAAATCTCATAATGTTCCTGATACAGGCGGGTAGCTGACTCATCCTTGCTGTACAGCCACAAATTGCGCGTATCGCGAATCGTATGGTTCATCGCTTCCGAAATCCCTTCCATCATACTGATCAGGAAAGGGTTTTTTGTTGCGGCCGCGATCCCCATATGAAAATGAATATCGTAAATCCGGCTGATCTCCTCATTTTCGAGCGAAACCGACATCTTCTTTAAAATGTCCTCCAGTTTCTCCAGGTCCGATGAGTCACGCTGCTGTGCAGCCAGTTCCGCACAACCGGTCTCAATAATTTTGCGCACCTGCAGCAAATACGTAAGTTCTTCCCGGTTGCCGATGATGAGCGGATGCATCGATGTGAGCGCAAACTGCGCACTTTTCTGTACGTACGTCCCTTCCCCCTGCCGGGATTCCACCAGGCCGCGCGCTTTTAGTTGGCTTAGCGCCTCACGAATTGTCGATTTTCCAACCCCGTACTGCTCTGCCAGCCGGTCGATGGTGGCGATTTTCATTCCAGGCTTTAGAACGCCTTCATGAATCATTTTTTCTAAATCTTCCGCTACAACTTGATAACTTTTTTTGAGTAAACTCATGTCCAAGAGAAACCCTTTCTAATGAATCCGATAATTTATTTTTTCCTCCCTTTACTCTACACAATTTTCCGATTATATGATAGAGTGAGGATAAATTCATCTGATGACCTGCTGAATAAATACGAGGAGGGTTTCCATTTTTATGGATAAGGAAATAAAAGGCCAGCTGCGGGCGATTGTCGGAGATGGCTGGTTTCTCGATACACCGAATGAATTGTATGCGTATTCATACGACGCAACCCCGCTGTACCAGTCGATGCCCGATGCGGTGGTAATGCCGTCGTCAGTGGAGGAGATTGCGGCTATTTTAAAAGTAGCCAATGAATACCGGATTCCGATTACCTCGCGCGGCTCCGGAACGAACCTGAGCGGAGGGACGGTTCCTGTGGACGGCGGAATTGTTCTGCTGACGACTCGCTTGAATCAATTGCGTGAAATCGACCAGGAGAACCTGACGGCGACGTTCGGACCGGGAATGATAACCGCCGATCTGCATAAAGCGGTTGAATCGATGGGTCTTTTTTATCCGCCCGATCCGGGAAGTATGCGCATTTCCACGATGGGGGGGAATGTCGCTGAATGTGCCGGCGGCATGCGCGGCTTAAAATACGGAGTGACAAAAGATTATATTATGGGTCTGAAGGCCGTGCTGCCGACAGGGGAAGTGATTCGCGTCGGAGGGAAAAATGCGAAAGACGTGGCAGGCTATGATGTGACAAAATTGCTCGTCGGCTCCGAGGGAACGTTGGCCGTCGTGACAGAGATTACCGCCAAACTTCTGCCACTGCCGCCGGCGAAGCAAACGCTGGTCGCGTATTACAACGATCTGACAGATGCGGCGCGCACGGTGCAGCGAGTGATCACGGAAAAAATTATCCCGGCCACGATGGAATTCCTGGACCAGGCGACGATGATCGTTGTCGAGGATTTCGCGAAAATCGGGCTGCCGCTTGATGTGCAGGCAATGCTCATCATTGAGCAGGACGGGACGCAGTTGCAGGTGGAACAGGATATCGAAAGAATCGCTGAAATTTGCCGCGCAGAAGGGGCGATTGATGTACGGACGGCGCAGACCGCGGAAGAAGGCGCGAGCCTTATGGCGGCGCGGCGGGCAGCCCTCTCGGCGCTGGCGCGGGTGAAACCGACGACGATTCTCGAAGATGCAACAGTGCCGCGGGCCCGCCTGGCGGAGATGGTCGAACAGGTAAACCGGATTGCGAAGAAATACAGCGTGCATATCTGCACATTCGGGCATGCGGGGGACGGCAACCTGCACCCGACGTGCCTGACGGACGAGCGGGATCAGGAAGAAATCCACCGGGTGGAGCAGGCGTTTGAAGAAATTTTTCATAGCGCGATCGCACTCGGCGGAACGATCACGGGGGAACACGGGGTCGGCATGGCCAAAGCCGGGTTTCTTGAGTTAAAAGTCGGAGCGTCAGGCATTGAGCTGATGAAGCGAATTAAAGAAGCGTTTGACCCCCACGGCATAATGAATCCGGGAAAAATTTTTGCGAAAAGCGACCGACGAAGGGTGGTAGTGAAGACGAATGCGTGCGGATGCCAACACGAACACAACCATGCCTGAGGGAATAGAATTTACGGAGCGAAAAGAACGAACGGAGCGGATAGAACAAACAGAAGGAATGGAACGAATAGAACAAGTAGATCGCATAGAATCAGTAGACAGAATTGAACCAAAAAAGCAAATAAAACAAACAAAACAAGCAGAACAGCAGCCGGCATGCGCGACGACGAACATGAGCCTGCTGGCCAAGTTTGATATGGACGAAATGATGAACTGTATGCAGTGCGGGTTCTGTTTGCCTGCCTGCCCGACCTACCGGCAGACGGGGAAAGAATATGCCAGCCCCCGTGGGCGAATTGCCCTGATGAAGGGGGTTGCCCAGCAGGATCTCGACATCGATAACGAGTTTGAGAGCAATATGTACCTTTGCCTTGGCTGCCGCGCCTGTGAGACGGCGTGCCCGGCGGGTGTGCCGTACGGCAGCCTCGTGGAGACCGCGCGTGAGGTCGTGGAAACGAATAAGAAGAAGCAGAAGACATCTCCTTTTATCCGGGATATTATCTTTAACAAGGTGTTTCCGCACCCGAAACGGGTCGAAAAGCTCGGCGCCGCGCTCTGGGCAGCTCAGACAGCCGGCCTGCAGACGCTGGCAAACAAGACCGGCCTCATTAACATGCTCCCCCGTCCGATGGCGGAAATGCAGCAGGCGGTGGAAAAAATAGCCTCGCCCGCCGAGAGGAAGAAGCGCCAGCCGGTGATGAAGCCGGAAAAAGTGGAACAGGAAATAATGACCTCCGAAAAAACGGAGACGGAAACCGCAACCCGGCCGCTAAAAATTGGGTTGTTTACCGGCTGTATTATGGATGTCATGTTTTACGAGACGAATCAGGCGACGGCGCGCGTTCTCGTCAAAGCCGGCTGTGAAGTTGTGTTTGTGGAAAATCAGGCCTGCTGCGGAGCGCTGCATGCGCACTCCGGAGAAAAAAGCGGTGCGGTTGAGCTCGCCAAGCGCAATATTGAGGCGTTTGAAAAAGCCGGGGTGGACTTTATCGTGAACAACGCCGGTGGATGCGGCGCTGCGCTCAAGGAGTACCACCACTGGTTCCACGATGAGCCGGAGTGGAAAGAGCGCGCGATGGCGTTCGTCGCCAAGATGCGGGATGCGAATGAACTGCTGGCGGAACTTCCGCCGCTCGAATTCAGCAAAGAACTGCCGCTGCGCGTGACGTACCAGGATTCGTGCCACCTCGCGCACGGCCAGGGGATTCGCAACCAGCCGCGCCAGCTCATCCGCAGCATTCCCGGCGTGGACTATATTGAATTGGCCAATGCCGACAGCTGCTGCGGCTCGGCTGGCATTTACAACATCACCAATTTTGATATGTCAATGAAAATCCTTGACGGCAAGATGGAGGATGTGAAGAAAACCAAGGCCGTCGTCATCGTCACCTCCAACCCCGGCTGCCTGCTGCAGATGAAGCAGGGGATTATCCGGGCGGGGATGAAAGACCGTATGGAAGCGGTTCATATTATGGATTTGCTGGACCGTGCGCTGTAAGTGATAAAAGTAAGGTAAAAGTAAGGTAAAAGCAAGGGAGAGCAAGGGAGAGAAAGGTAAAAGACGGATGAAAGTACGGTACTACTATTTTGTGGATTCCTGCGGTTCACAAAGCAGTTGTAAACGCATATAATAAAAAGATAAGACTCCTGCCATTGGTTTTGTGGTAGGAGTTTTATTGTGATAGGATAAATAATGAACAAATAGTTAAATTTTTCATAGGGATGATGATGCGTATGAAACGCGCGCGTTTAATATATAACCCGTCCGCCGGGCGGGAAGAAGTCCGCAAAAGAATACCCGATATCCTGAACAAGCTGGAAATGGCCGGATATGAAACCTCATGCCATGCGACGAAAAGCGATGGGGACGCAACAAGGGCAGCCCGCAGAGCAGTTGATAGCCGGTTTGATTTAGTGATCGCGGCAGGTGGGGACGGAACCATCTATGAGGTGGTCAATGGCCTTGCCGAACAGAGCTATCGTCCGGCACTTGGCATTATCCCTGCCGGCACAACGAATGACTTCGCCCGGGCGATCGGACTGCCCCGCTCCATAATGAAGGCGGTTGAGGTGATTGCCAAGGGAAAACCATACCCTGTTGATATCGGAAAAATGAACGATCGCTATTTTATTAACATCGCCGGGGGTGGCGCACTCACGACCCTTACGTACGAGGTGCCGAGCAAGCTGAAAACGGTGCTCGGCCAGCTTGCGTATTATATGAAGGGAATGGAGAAGCTCCCGTTCCTCTCTCCGATGCCCATCCGGATTGAAACGGATGACCATATCATTGACGAAGAAATCATGCTGTTTCTCATCGCCAACAGCAATTCGGTCGGTGGCATGGTCAGAATGGCCCCGAATGCCAAGCTCGATGACGGGCTGTTTGATGTCTTAATCCTGAAGAAAATATCTCTCGCTGATTTCATCCGGATTGCCACCATGGCCATTAAAGGGGAACATATCAAAGACCCGGCTGTCATGTATTTTCAGACGAAGAGTTTTAAAGCAACCTCGCCAAAAGAGGTTAAACTAAACCTTGACGGTGAACTCGGGGGCATGCTCCCGTGTACGTTTACGGCTCTGCCGGGGCATATTCAGTTGATACGGTGAGTTGAACCGGTAAGGGGGGCTTAGTTGCTCCACGCTACGTTCTTACATTCGTTTAAAAAACATTGATTAAAACATATTGATTAAATTCGTAAATCACATCCGTTAAAAAATCTCTACAGATTTCAGGTGAACAAGTTTGGCCCACAAACAACAAAAGAAACGCACGTCAATCCCGGTATATGATTTGCCGGTCGAGAAAAATCAACGAATTGAACTCACGATTGAGGACCTGTCGCATGAGGGGAACGGCGTTGGGCGGTACGAAGGCTACACGATTTTTATCCCCGGTGTGCTTCCCGGCGAGCGGGTCGCAGTGTCTATGACAAAGCTAAAAAAGCAGTACGGCTATGCCCGGCTGCTTGACATTATAGATCAAAGCCCGGCCCGGCAGGAACCGCCCTGTCCGATCTATAAACGGTGCGGCGGGTGTACCCTGCAGCATTTTGATTATGCGGCACAGCTTGAATTTAAGCGGAAGCTGGTGGAGGATAACCTCAGGCGGATTGGAAAAATCGAGGGCGTACCCGTACATCCGACGATCGGGATGGAAAATCCGTGGCGCTACCGGAACAAGGCCCAGGTGCCGATTGGTGAAGAGGAAGGCGGCCTGATTGGCGGGTTCTATGCCCAGCGCACGCACGAAATCATCGATATGGAAAGCTGCCTGATCCAGCACGAGCACAACGATAGGCTCGTTCAGCAGGTGAAAAGGATTGCGAGTAAATACGGAATCCCCGCTTACTTTGAAGGAACGCACCGGGGCGTGCTGCGCCATGTGGTAACGAAAGTAGGCTTTGCGACGGGTGAACTTATGCTCGTGCTTGTCACGAACGGGGACAGGCTGCCGCATAAAGATGCGCTGGTGGAAGAGCTTGTACAGGAAATCCCCGGCCTGAAAAGCATCGTCCAAAACGTCAATACGAAGCGGACGAATGTGATTTTCGGCGACACCACGCGCGTGCTGTGGGGTCAGGAGTATATCTACGACACAATCGGCAGCGTAAAATTCGCCATATCCGCCCGCTCCTTCTACCAGGTAAACCCGGTGCAAACGGAGCGGCTGTACAGCAAGGCGCTCGAATACGCGGCTTTAAGCGGCAGCGAGAATGTGATTGATGCTTACTGCGGAATCGGGACGATTTCTTTGTTTCTCGCGCAGAAAGCCAAGCATGTATTCGGCGTGGAAATCGTGCCGGATGCGATAGAGGATGCAAAGCGGAACGCCCGGTTGAATGGAATGAAGAACGTAACGTTTGAGGTAGGGGAAGCCGAAGTCGTCATCCCCCGCTGGTATGAAGAAGGAAACAGGGCGGATGTGATCGTCGTTGATCCCCCGCGCAAAGGATGCGATGAGGCATTGCTGCGAACGATTGTAGAGATGAAACCGGAACGTGTGGTGTATGTATCGTGCAACCCTGCGACCTTGGCGAGGGATTTGCGGATGCTGGAGGATGGCGGGTATAGGACGGTGCAGGTTCAGCCGGTGGATATGTTCCCTCATACGGTGCATGTGGAGTGCTGTGCGTTGATAGTGAGAAGTATTGTGAAGAAACAATAAACTCTTGCAAGTACAATAAACCCCTGAAATCGGAATAATAAAGTCCTGAAAAAAGCGGGATTCAAAGCGGGATAAAAAAAGGGGAAATCCTTTTGTATCAAGCCTTGACCCAGTTTTTCTTTCAGGACTTTTTTTGTATACAAATAATGTTTTGCAAAAAAAACGTGAGTGGAAAATCGAGAAAATGCGGGATTTGTGCAGGACTTTATTGTCACAGCGAACGGTGGAATGCGGGTTGGAGGGGGGAGAAATTGCAGGAGATTATTATGCCGTAACATAGTAGCAGTGAAAAAACAGAAACAAATTTTTGTGTTTTGTTTCTGTTTTTTTAGGGGTAAGGGGATAGGGGAAAACAAGTATTGATATCCAGTTTCAATGCGGGTATCATAAACGTATAATAAGGAACAAACGTAAATGAAGTAAGGACGGGGAAAAAATGCAGGTATTGAGGATTCCCAACAAAAGTCCATATTATATAAATTAACGCTCAGTCATAGGACTGGGCGTTTTTCATTGTGTTTGTTTTCTAACTGTATAGAAAGGAGCGGAGAACATGTTACTGAATAAAATTTGCGACAAAAATTTTCTAATAAACTCCTTGATTGAATTTATTGGGGACTTTCTTATGATTGTAATGGCTCTTGTTGCAGGCTATTACCTTAAACTTATGTTGATGTAATGGATAAGGGTACGGTTGTTCTTCTTTGCAAATTGTGTAGAACTGTATAGGAAAGCGAAGAGTCCTAAGGAGGAGTAAAAAGTGAATCCCTCGGTTGAAGTAGAAAATGGCATAGTTCAAAAAATAATGCATGATGAAATAGCATCCGACATGGACATTTTTCAAGTTGAAATATCAGAGTGGCTACGAATATTACCGAATCAATACAAAGTATTTGAGTTGATAGTGGATGGAATCGAAAGGGAAGAAGCATTTTTTGCAAAACTGAATGAAGTTTCAGAGTATTTAATGGAACGGTAGCGAAAAAGCGGAAAATGAGATTAGCAAAATGAGAGTTACTGATTGAAAAAGGAGTGTAGTAACATGCTAATGAAAAGTCCTCTTATACCTGTACGAGAACCTCAACCCTTAAACGCTAAGATATGGGATGAACACACGTCAGAAGAGCACAAATGGGAGCTGTGGGATGGAATCCCCTTCTTTAAAGATGGAATCGAAAGAGACCGTCTTACGATTTGTCTCATTCACAGTATGGGATTGAAACACTTAGTACAATTGTTACCTGAACAATCCAGAAATGACTTACGGCAGTTACTTATGGATGCTGAAAAATAGGTTGGAGAATTTAATTGAACAAATCAAACATGACAATGTTCACCTTGAAAAAAGGAGTCAGACAAGGAGGTAAGTACGGTACAAGAAATAACGTTTTGCTCTTTAAGGGTCAATAGTTGAATGATTCATTATGATTTGGGCAGTATATCCTTTGTAAAAACCATATGGGAGGTATTTTTCTATGTCTCTTATTCCTTATGAACCCTTTCGTCATCTTGAAAATATGAGAAGGGAGATTGACCGTTTCTTCCCTACGGATTTTCCTTTTTCTGCATTTCGCTCAACCCTCGGAAATCATTTTGGAAATCCCAGTATAGATATTCATGAAACGGAAACAGAAATCGTAGCAACGTGTGACATTCCAGGGTTAGAAAAGAAGGAAGATGTGAATATTGACGTTGATAACAATATGCTGACGATTAGCGGAAGCATAAATCGGACAAACGAAATAAAGGAAGAACATATGCATCGGCAAGAACGCTTCTGTGGTCGTTTTCAACGTTCGGTTGCCTTGCCAAGCCGAGTCAATTCCGAAGGGGTGAAAGCAACTTACAAAAATGGCGTTTTGGAAATTCATATGCCGAAATTAAAAGCAGATACCAAGAAACGAATTGATGTTGAGTTCCATTAAGAATGACACAATTACGTAATTTTTTCTTAGCGAATGGTAGGAGGTATACTTCCCCCTGCCATTTTAATGTACAAATAAAACAATGGGATGTGTTTTTTACGTAGAAAAATTTAAAATAAGTAAGTGAGAACAATCAATTTATTTCAACGAAATCTTTTGAGGTTGGAAAAGGGAGGAAATATACAATGTTCAAGAGTGGTAATGTGAGTGTCATGGTAGTTGATTTTAAAAAAGCAGTACAATTTTACGTTGAAACCCTTGGATTAAAGTTGACTCACCAAGTTGAAGGGCATTTAGCTCAGGTCGAAGCACCTGGATTAACAATTTGGCTACTACGTCCTGCAGGAGAACAAGGTTCTCAAGTGGGAAAATCAGAGAGAATTTCTATTGGATTTGAAGTACAAGAATTAGAGTCAGCAGTTGAAACACTGAAATCTCGTGGTGTTGATTTCCTGCATTTTATGGAAGAAAATGCGACTCGGCTCGCGCACTTCATTGACCCTGAAGGTAATCCCCTTTACTTGATTGAGCTTAAGTAATTGTACGTTTTATATAAGGAACGGGAACCGAGAGGTAAATACCACGCAAATCAATTTTCCAAATAAAGGAAGCTGTTTTTATTGTTCTATTATCAAATTTTTATTCCGTGTTGACGATGTAAACACTCTGTGCTCAGCCTGTAAAAATCCCCCAAGGTCTTATAGACATCTACAGGCAGAGCGGGATGACCAGAGGTGAAAAGAAAAAGAACAATATAACCACCTCGTACAATTGATTATGTTATACGTTTTCCCACAGTGATACCTTTCGGCTTTTTATAAGCATATTATATTCTTTTACTCGTTAAGCAAATGATGTAACAAACTGTTTTTGTCCTCAAAAAATTGTTTCATGATACTGTAATGATTCGTTTCCTCAAGTGAGACTTCTTTTATCCCCTCTTCTGTAAGCTCTACAATCTTAGCATTTGGGTACGACATAACGATAGGAGAATGGGTAGCAATGATAAATTGTGAATTTCGACAGACCAATTCATGTATTCGTGCTAACATGGACAGTTGCCGTAAAGGGGACAGGGCGGCCTCTGGTTCATCCAATATGTATATGCCATTCCCTCGAAAACGATTTGTAAAGGTCGCCCAGAACGACTCACCGTGGGATTGCTGATGCAGAGAGGTGCCACCGAATGAATCAATGATTCTTAGTGCGGGAACTGGTTCACGGTCTAATTCTTCGATGTTTGTGGCTACATTGTAAAACGTTTCTGCACGAAGAAAAAAACCGTCTTTGGGTTTTTTGATTCCTTTTACCAGCCTAAGATATTTGTCTAAAGATGAATGCGAATCGTAGGTGGAAAAGTTAAAATTAAATGAACCTCCTTCTGGATTAAATCCAATAGCAACAGCAATAGCTTCCAACAACGTTGATTTTCCCATCCCGTTTTCTCCAACAAAAAATGTTACATTCGGATGAAAGGAAAGTTCATCTAAAGTCCTTATACTCGGTAGATGAAACGGAAATGTATTGAAGGAAGGAATACTGTCTCGTTTCAGCACGATACTTCTTATATATTGGTTTTCATTGAGCTTCTTCATGACGAATCCCTCAAATGTCCTGTGATTTGATACCTAATCATAAGTTTAACAAATAATGTGGGAAACAATCTGTAGTGGGTTTTCTACAAAAAAGAGAACGGGTGGAGGTTCCCCCTATATCCCTTCCCCCTTTACCCTTTTATGTATCCGTCAAAAATAAATGTACTCCAGTAAAATATAATCCTTCCCTGGGTAAATAAAACTGTTCCCTGAACACGAGTGAAAATCGGGTTAAAATCCTGAATTTTGCTCGTGTCTTTTATTTTAAAGCGGGAGAAAAAGCAGGGGTAAATGCAGGATTAAGGAGTAAGGGAATGGGGGCGAAAGCCCGATACAGCAGGGATGTAGAGGGGGTCAAGGGGAAGGGAAATGGGAGGAAAAGATTGAGAATAGCGGGAGAAAAAGCATGAAAATGGACCCGAATCCCCTTAACCCTCGCCCCTGTTTTCCTGCCTTCCAGGGAACAACTTTATTTTCCTAAAAAAGCAGGGAGTAGGGTAAAACAGGGGTAAGGGAGGGGGGATACAGGGAAGGATTCTATTTGGCGACAAAAAATGGAAAAATCAGAGAATGCAGGGACAAGGGATGGAGGGGTGTGGGGGAAGAGAAGGCAGGGAACGATTTAATTTTGCTAATACACTAAGCCCTTATAAATCCCGCCATATCAAGCTTTTTCCCGATTTTTTCCCCCGATTTTCCCCGTTCTGCTCCTGGTTGTCCCCTGATTCTTAGGCACACTTTACTTATTTAGAGCGAGAAAGTGGATAAGGTGTAGAGAGCGGAGAAGCCATGTGGGACAAGGCGTGAGAGAGATCGTGGGAATGGGGCGGTTTTAGGCAGACTTTTTTTGCAATGCACATAGTAGGGATTTCAAAAGTTGATTCTGCGATATTTGATAAATGAATGGCATTGGGAAAAGGGGATAGGTATATAGTGATTTGTTGCCTTAATTTATCATGTGGTTAAATTTTTCGGATGAAAGTATATAAGCTAATGATTGACCATGTACTATGGTACAGGGTTTATAATGAGAATGGGTGATCACCACATGATGTATCGAATTAGTCAATTGGCGAAAGAATGCAATGTCAATAAAGAAACCATTCGTTATTACGAAAGGTTGGGGTTGATTCCCGAACCGACTCGTACTGATTCTGGATACCGTATGTATCCAGAGAATATGGTGCAACGGATCGGTTTTATTAAACGGATGCAAGACTTGGGGTTTACACTTCAAGAAATTGATAAGTTGTTGGGTGTTGTAGATCGGGATGAAGTCAAATGCAAGGATATGTACGATTTCACTGATTTAAAACTTCGGGAGATTCAAAGTAAAATTGACGATCTCAAAAAAATTGAACGAATGCTCATTAGCTTAAAGGAAAAGTGTCCTGAAAACAAAGAGATGTTTGAATGTCCTATCATCGAAACGTTAATGGAAAAATAGAGGTGATGATGAAAGAGACAATGAAAGGTGTTGGCTGGTTTCTTGTTGCTTTGGTAACCTGTCCTTGTCATTTGGTTTTACTGATTCCATTGTTGGCAGGAACAGCAATTGGTTCATATATCGCACAGTTTCAAACGGCTACTTTTGTCATTTTGGCTATGTTATTTGCTTTATCTCTGTATATGGGATGGAGAAAAATGTTTCGGGAACAAACCGACCATTGTTGTGATGTAAAGGGGAAAGAATCATGAAGGGGGACTTCGCTTGAAAAGGTATCGACTAATCGTTCAAGGCATGACGTGTACGGGATGCGAAGAACATATTGCCACGGCATTAAGGAATATAGGAGCCGTCCATATCAACGCAAGTTACCGGCATGGGGAGGCAACATTCGAACTTCCGGATGACGTTGACGTAACAAAAGCACAAGAAGCGATTCGTGAAGCAAAGTATCAGCCTGGAGAAGTACAAGAGATCCAACCGCTACAAAAAGTGGTTTTAGGCGATGAAGGCGAATACGATTACCTGATCATTGGGTCGGGAGGGGCGGCTTTTGCTTCTGCGATTAAAGCGGTCGAATATGGTGCAAAAGTCGCCATGATTGAACGTGGAACCGTTGGCGGAACCTGTGTCAATATTGGCTGTGTCCCATCGAAAACCCTTTTGCGGGCGGGAGAGATTCATCATCTGGCGAAAACAAATCCGTTTATCGGATTACATACATCCGCTGGTGATGTGGATTTGGCTTCGTTGATCAAGTACAAAAATGAACTTGTTAGCCAACTTCGTGAGCAAAAATATGTAGATCTCATTGAGGACTATGGTTTTGAGTTGATCCGTGGCGAGGCAAAGTTTATCGATGAGAAAACAGTAGAGGTCGGTGGTCGCCAACTGACCGCAAAACGCTTTTTGATTGCTACGGGAGCTTCACCTGACATTCCGGATATCCCAGGGTTAAAGGATGTCGACTATGTAACAAGCACCACATTGCTTGAACGAAAGAGGCTTCCGAAGCGTCTTGTCGTGATTGGTGCAGGTTTTATCGGACTGGAGTTAGGAAACCTTTTTAACAACTTGGGAACGGAAGTGACCATTTTACAACGAGGAGATACCTTTTTACGCAAATATGATCCCGAAATTGCAGATGTAGTCAAGCAAGCATTAAACGAACAAGGGATCAACCTGGTGACCGGGGCAACATACGAACGCATTGAACAACATGGGGACATCAAACAAGTTTATGTAACGGTAAATGGAAAACATAAAGTGATTGAAGCCGATGAATTACTTATTGCAACGGGGCGAAAACCAAATACCGAAGCTCTCCATCTGGAAGCGGCGGGCATTCAGGTGGGTTCTCGTGGTGAAGTTGTCGTTGACGAGTATTTGTGTACAAGCAATCCAAGGGTGTATGCCGCAGGAGATGTTACATTAGGTCCGCAATTTGTTTATGTCGCCGCTTATGAAGGCGGGATTGCGGCAGATAACGCCGTCGGAGGAGCTAACCGAAAGGCAAACCTCGAATCCGTTCCGGGTGTCACATTTACAAATCCTTCGATTGCAACCGTAGGTCTTACCGAAACACAGGCAAAAGAAAAAGGGTTGGAGGTAATAACATCGGTTCTTCCGTTAAGTGCTGTGCCAAGAGCCATCGTAAATCGGGAAACCACCGGTATTTTCAAACTGGTTGCGGATGCCCGCACCTTGAAAGTTTTAGGGGTTCATGTGGTTGCTGAAAATGCAGGTGATGTTATTTACGCAGGCACATTGGCAGTGAAATTCGGATTAACCATTGAAGATATAAGAGAAAGTTTTGCACCGTATTTGACCATGGCGGAAGGGTTGAAATTGGCGGCGTTAACTTTTAATAAAGATGTATCAAAACTATCCTGCTGTGCAGGATAAGACGGATGTGTAATAAGCGGAGTTGACCCGAACAGTA
The DNA here is from genome assembly GCF_000430625.1 of Aneurinibacillus terranovensis DSM 18919. Taxonomy (GTDB): domain Bacteria; phylum Bacillota; class Bacilli; order Aneurinibacillales; family Aneurinibacillaceae; genus Aneurinibacillus_B; species Aneurinibacillus_B terranovensis. The sequence goes on along the minus strand of NZ_KE387173.1, from coordinate 140,327 downwards.
AAAAAGCATCGAACCAATGGGTTCGATGCGTTCACTTTAAAGATTGTCGTACCAGTCATCATTGACAGGTTCAAACCAATCCGTTTGTCCGGGTGTAATGGCTAAGTGTACAAACCAACTGTCTTTTGTCGCACCATGCCAATGTTTCACGTTTGGCGGAATATTTACCACATCTCCCGTTTTGAGCAATTGAGCCGGTTTTCCTTCATCCTGATACCAGCCCTCACCACCTGTAACTAACAAAACTTGTCCAACTTTATGAGAGTGCCAGTGATTGCGAGCCCCCGGAGCAAAGGTAACATTCCCGATTGATGCGTTAAGAGGTGTTGGATCCGTAAACACCGTGTGTAAGTAAGCATCCCCGGTAAAATTGGCTTCAACTTTTTGTCCTAACGGAAAAATTGTGCTATTTGCTAATTGTTCATTTTTCATATTTGATTCCCACTTTCTTTTGGCTTAATTCAATTCTCGAAGTTGCCAAATGAAATCCTTGTAAAGAAACGCCCTAATGTAGCATGACATCAGGGCTACTGTTGGGCGAAAAATCATGTCATTTTTAGTTACGGCTATTAAATCACTTGTTTTGTTGGACGAATCATGATTTCGCTTATCGCAACCGTTTCAGGCGTGCTAATGGCATATGCCACCGCATCGGCAACATCGCTTGGATTCAATCCAACACCTGGTATTTTTGCGTTATTCTTTAACCATTCACGATTGACTGGATCGTTAACCGTTGTATAAAGTTCAGTATCCACTAATCCTGGGGAAATAATCGTTGAACGAATATTATTTTCTCTTTCTTCTTGACGGAGTCCCTCCATGATCGCTCGAACAGCAAATTTTGTGCCGCAGTAAACTGCAGAACCGGGATATACTACATGCCCTGCAATGGAGTCGGTCGCAATAATATGACCGGATTGTTGTTTTTTCATGATGGGTAAAACCGAAGCGATCCCATTCAAAACCCCCATGATATTGATGTCCAGCATAAGTCTCCATTCATCAAAGCGTTTTTCAGATAGTGCAGCAGTCGGCATGACTCCGGCGTTGTTGTAAAGTACATCTACACGACCATATTTTTCAATTGCCAAATCTACTACAGCTTGAACTTCCTCTTTATTCCTTACATCTGCAACAGCATATGAAAATTCTGCATTTGGTAATGATTCCACAAGCGATTTCAAGCGGTCTTCACGACGTGCCGCAATGACCAATTTTGCTCCTTCTTGTGCCAATTTCTTGGTCGTTGCCTCACCAATCCCGCTTGATGCACCCATGATCACAACAACTTTATCTTGAATATTTGACATAATAAATAACACCCTTTCTTAATTTTCAGGAAAAATTTCATTAATGCAAGCTAATGCGTTCAGTGTTCTCGGAAAGCCCATATATGGGAGGCAGTGGGTGATGGCGGTGATCAATGTTTCCTTGTCATTGCCCACATTTTTGTTACCTTGCACATGTGCCTTCACTTGCCCTTCAGCACCGCCCAGGCTACTCACGATACAGAGTGTCAGCAACTCCCTTGTCTTTAAATCGAGACCGGAACGGGTGTAGAAGTCTCCAAAACAAAAAGAGGAAAGATAATCCTGTATATGCTTTTGATTTGATGGAGCACTCTCCTGCATTTTTTTAATCACATCTCCAAAAATCTCTACTTGAGTTGCAAGACCTTTTTGAAAACGACTATCTTCATCTACAGTCTTCTGACTTTCAATCGGTAAAGGGATATTCTTTGTTTTGAAAACATCGTTGACTTCATTGATTGCACTTAACGTTTTTGGGAATCCAATGTATGGAGCACACTGGTAAACAGCTTCTTTGATTTCTACAGGTGTTAGACCAACATTCAGTGCCGCACCAACGTGTGCTTTAAGTTGAGGCAACGTCTGGGTGGTAGTAAGCACGACCAGAGTAATCAACTCACGTTGCTTATCGTCCAGATTACCTTGATAAAATACTTCCCCAAAAATGAAACGGCTCAGGATGTCCTGAAAATCAGGGTCGGTAGCGTATGCGGCAGGTACTCCATCGCCGAATAGCTGTTTGTATTTTTCCTTGCTCTTTTCAACACGGTTCATACGTTCACCTCCAAAAAATGAATATTGATTGATTTATCAACACCTGTTTATAATTATAAAAAGAAACAGGATGCTTTCAATGGTTAAATGAACGCAATTTGTTGACTATTCAACAAATCAATTGAAATTGTTGATTATCTATAGAAAGATTGGTGAGATTCAATTGTCTAAAGTAGATCGAAGAATAGCCAAAAGCCAAGAAGCGATAAAAAATGCCGTAACTGAACTGATGTCTGAAAAAAATTTTGACGACATTACGATTCAGGATATTGCAGACAGAGCAAATGTTAATCGAGGAACCATCTATCTTCATTACACGGATAAATATGATCTGCTGGATAAGATGATTGAAGAACATATAAACAATCTCCGAGAACTTTGCCGATCAGCTTCTGAAATGACGTTTCAAGAAGGAAATTACGTATGGTTCGAATATTTTGAACGTCATTATTTATTCTTTTCAACAATGTTGGCAAGTAAGGGGGCTCCTTATTTTCGTAGTCGGTTTCTTGATTTGATCATCGAAGAGTATAAAGCTGAAGTGGATGTAACAAAAGGAAAAAATGGCGGTTTTAATGAAGATGTGATTCTTCAATTTTTTGGCTCAGCGATCGTAGGTGCAGTGGAATGGTGGTTTAAAAATGGTATGCCTTTGCCGGCTCGTGTCATAGCAGAACAAACAGGGGCGTTATTAGATAGGAATTTGGAGTAAAAGAAATGATTGCTTTAGATTGTGAAGAAATGTTCTTAAAGTAACCCGAAGCGTTTATTGAACAAGACTGACTAAAATAATATCCAAATTTTTTTAATTCTAAATGTCTCAACTTTCGCAGCTTACATTCGGCAAATAAGCCTTGATGTAGCTAGGTAAACCAGAAATCCATTGCTGGAGTTGACTTTGAATTAATTTCGCGATTTTCTTATTTGACTTTCTCGCAATATCAGTGTGATGTAACGCAATCGCCCAATCCAGTTCGCAAACTTCATCGCAAAGCGCAAGAAATAAACCGCCCAACGAACGCTGATCCGTACTTTGACGATGCTGCCAGGCCAGTAGAATGTAGCGGGAAAATACAATCGTTGTATGACTAATGAGCAGGTCGTAAGAACGCCCCTGAAACTCCTTTTGTAGACGAAGCAAGGATTTTGTGCACTTAAAGAAAACCTCAATATCCCAACGGATACCGTAGGTTTGAATGATTTCTTCTTCCGTTAAGGAAAGATCTGTGCACAAAATAGCCAGCCATTCTTTTTTCTTTGAACGATGGCGGACAAACACCATCGTAATCGGGACCCCTGCTAATGTAGTACGGATGGAACGGAGGAACCCTTTCGTTTTCCCTTTAATCGGCGTTGCCGCGTAGTAGAGCTCCTGTAACGAAAGACTTTTGATCCCTACCTGGTAACGTTTATTGTCCGCTTTGACCATGCCGATGACATGGAGTCCTCTTTCGACGACTTCCTTCACGAGGGGGGCATGCGTAAACCAACTGTCCATGAGTACGTGGGAAGCAGTCATGCCTGCTTTCATGGCACGATCAAGCATCTCAGGGATCAATTCTGGAGCGGGTCGTAAGGCCTCCTCTCGCCGTTTGTAGCCGGATGTTCGCTTATCGATCCCTTCGGTAATGCCATTGATTTGTGACTTGAGGGAACTGAGTAAAGAGAAATCCACAGGGGATGAAGGTATGGCCGTCGGACCAACCTAGCGTCAACATGCGATACCCCTTGTAGTAACAGCCCGTCGCATGATCCTTGAACCGCGCAAGCAGTTCGACCGCCTTGCTTCGATTCCGTTCAAACATGGAATCATCGACAATAAAAGCCGTTACACGTTGGGTTGAAGTCAAAGGGCGAACCTTCTCCACCGTAAAAGTGCTTAACAAAGTGAGAAAGCGACGCCATGGATGTCTCGCCTGGTTCAAAAATCGATAGACAGCATCTTTGCCAGGAAAAGAGTCTCCCCGGTCACTTTCCAGCATACGAAACCAGTTTTTATGGTGAAACAAGAGCACAAAGACAAGTTGAAATAGATACGAATAAGAAAAGCCAAATCGCTTTTTAAAACCTGCGGTTTTCAAGTGTTGTAGTACTTTCAACTGCGTAAAAGCTGGCTGAATTTCTTTAGGGAGTTGATTCTTTTGTTGTTTATGTTCTATCATATAGAGGACACCTCTTCTGTGTGGTAGTGATTGCTCATCACAATTACTTTACCAAACAAAGTGGTGTTTTTCTATTTTTGTTGTATCTAGTTTACAATGTAGTCAACCTATGTTTCTGAATGGCTATTAGGCCTTATATAGTAAGGATCTGCATAGCTTATCGCTCTGCGAAAGTTGAGATAGTTACATAACTAAATTTGCTTTTTATAGATATACAAAACCAAGATTTGTCCTTTGTGCATAAAAGAAAAATAATATTTGAAAAAGGTATGGGATTATTCAGTTTATTTGAAGATTGACCATTAAACTTTTATGAATTTTTAAATGAATATATAAAAATATCAAAAACTAGTAACCGCAGTGGGCTAAGAAAAGAATTTGGTCAGTTATACAGGATAATTACTGAAAATTTAATTAAAAATAAAGATTATAGCTTCTTGACTCAAGCTTTTCAACAATATTCTTAACTGTAACAGTATGTCGCCGCCGAAATTTACCAGATTTTAAATAACTTATAACTATCATATAATATAGTAAAAAATATTTTTAATCTATAAATAATAGTGATACACTATGGTAGGGTTATCATTGATCCAGAAAAGGTGTGTGATTAGGTCGCGCCTGGCTTGCTGTAGCGCCTAAGCAGGAGCGCCTACATCCTTTCTGCAAATCTTAGGGTATAAGGACGGTAAAAATGAGTAACAGACAAACTAGAACAGACGTTATCTTAATTGGTGCCGGAATCATGAGTGCGACTTTGGGGACACTCTTGAAAGAATTAGTACCGGACTGGGAAATTACAGTGTTTGAGAGGCTCGCAAACGCAGGAGAGGAAAGCTCTAACGAATGGAATAATGCGGGAACGGGGCATTCTGCACTGTGCGAGCTTAACTACACCGTCGAAAAACCGGACGGATCCATAGATATTAGCAAAGCTATAAAAATTAATGAACAGTTTCAGCTTTCAAGACAGTTTTGGTCTTATCTTGTAAACAGCAATCTGATACGTAATCCGCAGGACTTTATCATGCCATTGCCTCATATGAGTTTAGTACAAGGGGAAAAAGATGTAACGTTTTTAAAAAAACGTTTTGAAGCGCTGTCAAACAATCCCCTGTTCCAAGGGATGGAATTTTCCGATGACCCTCGAAAACTGATGGAATGGATTCCGCTTATTATGAAAGACCGTAAATCGAATGAACCTATAGCGGCAACAAAAATCGATTCTGGAACTGATGTCAACTTTGGCGCTTTAACACGCATGTTGTTTGACCACTTAAAGAGTAAAAACGTCGAAATAAAATTCAAACATAATGTTGATGATATTAAACGTACTAGCGACGGCTCGTGGGAATTGAAAGTGCGGAATGTCGATAGCGGTACCGTCGAACGCCATACTGCAAAATTCGTCTTTATCGGCGGCGGTGGAGGAAGCCTGCCTTTACTGCAAAAATCCGGTATTCCTGAAGGAAAACATGTTGGAGGATTCCCGGTAAGCGGACTATTTATGGTGTGTAATAATCCGGATGTTGTAGCGCAGCATCATGCAAAAGTATACGGTAAAGCTAAGGTTGGTGCTCCGCCAATGTCTGTTCCGCATCTTGACACAAGATTTATCGACAATAAAAAATCGTTGCTCTTTGGACCGTTTGCCGGCTTCTCACCAAAGTTTTTAAAAACCGGTTCAATGTTTGATTTGTTAGGTTCCGTAAAACCGGATAATGTCTTAACTATGTTGGCAGCAGGAGCAAAAAACGTTCCATTGACAAAATACCTGATCCAGCAAGTTATGTTATCGAAAGAACAACGCATGGAAGAGTTACGCGAGTTTATCCCGAATGCCAAAAGCGAGGATTGGGATATAGTGGTAGCGGGCCAACGTGTGCAAGTTATCAAAGATACTGCTGCCGGCGGCAAAGGAACGCTTCAATTTGGTACGGAAGTTATTAGTGCCGCTGATGGCTCGATAGCTGCATTGCTAGGCGCTTCTCCGGGTGCTTCTACCGCCGTTTTCGTCATGCTTGAGTTAATAAAAAAATGCTTCCCGCAACATCTAAAAGCGTGGGAACCGAAAATAAAAGAAATGATTCCTTCTTATGGCGTGTCACTATTGAAAAACCCAGAGCTTATCCACGAAATTCATACTTCAACAGCGCGGACGCTTGGCTTAGCGGGTAAAAAACAGTACGCATACGCATACGCATAGAGACGGTCCTTATTTGTCACGACCATGCCGGATACAGGGGGACGGTTCTACTGTATGTTCAGACATTTCCTTACGCTTATATTTATTACGGAAACACTATTGTCCACCCCCTGTGTCACAATAGTTGTCCGTACCCCTCATGAATACGTATAGTAAAAAAAGAGAGGTTGAGGTGACGGACGATGGCTAGATACAGTGATGAATTAAAGCAGAAAATGCAACTTCGAATGATACCCCCAAATAATGAACCTGTAAGTCAGATTGCTAGAGACAGTGGCCTGTCAGAAGGAACGTTATATAAGTGGCAGAAGTAGGCCAGAGCCAATGGGTTCGTTGTTCCCGGAGGCGGTTTAGAGCCAGACAGATGGAGTAGTCGGGATAAGTTTTCTATCGTGGTGGAGACCGCTACGTTAAGCGAAATCGAGTTGTCCGAGTACTGTCGTGCTAAAGGGTTGTTTGCCGAGCAGATTGAAGCTTGGCGTGATGCATGTATGCAAGCCAATGGCGGGATTGCCCAGCAGGCGTCTCAACTGCAAAAGGAACTTCGGAATAAAGAGCGGGAAATGAAGACGCTAACCCGTGAGTTGAAGCGGAAGGAAGCCGCATTAGCGGAGACAGCAGCCCTACTCGTGCTGCGAAAAAAGGCCCAGTCGATTTGGGGGGACCAAGAGGACGCATGATCAGTGCCTCAGATCGACAGCATGCCATTACACTGATCCAAGAAGCGGTACAAGCTGGTGCCAAGGAACGACTGGCCTGCTTAGAGTTAGGACTGACCCAACGG
>NZ_KE387173.1:130969-132703 GCF_000430625.1 Aneurinibacillus terranovensis DSM 18919 | reverse complement strand
TTGTCGGGTAAAGGACTGGCGCGGTGTCGTTTGCAATCCGTTTCCAGCCCCTCCCCATAAGAACTGCTCGTGAGGTTTTCCCTCAAGCAGCTCACCCAGTAAACTTCGTCAAAAGGGTTATGTGACCTATCAAATGGCGACCACTTTCATCGGTATGCCTCTACGTTTTTAAGAGGATGGACTTTCCAATCCCAGTACAGCCCCAATACATTGTAGAGGTACTCATTACTCCATCTTCGCCATCCAACACTACGCTTTCGTCTCCGTTTTCTTCTCGTCAGCAGGGTTCGTATTTTCATTTCCGTATAGTCACGTACTTCACTGAATGCGCGGCTAGAGTTCCCGACGCGAAAGTAATTTACCCATCCGGCTAATACGGCATTTATCCGTTTCACCATGTCTTTCGCTGGGGTTGCCCCTCCATTTTGGATGAGCTCACGTATCCGCGCCTTGACTGCCATGCGTGCTTTCTTTTTCGGCGTCATGAGGATGAAGTGTCCGGTTCCACTGCGATTTGGCACTCTTCTGAAGTCAAATCCAAGGAAGGCAAATGCCTCACCTTTTAGGACGTTGACCATCCGGGTTTTCTCCAAATTTAGTTCGACACCCAAGGGCTCCAGTTGTTCTTGGAGTCTTTTAAGAGCTAATTCAGCCCATCCACGCTTGCTCGAATGTCCGCTTACGGTGATCACCATATCATCGGCAAACCGATGGTAATTGACCGCTTCGTAGTTACCTTCTGCCGTTTTACGCCGAATGGCATCAAATGCCCAGTCTACCTCGTTCAGGTAGATATTCGAAGCTAAAGGAGAGAACGGCCCCCCTTGCGGTACGCCGATCTTTCCCGCCGCTTTTATGATTTGTTTGATCAGGTGCATCACTTTCGGGTCTTGGATGCGCTTCGCCATCTTTTCCAGTAGGATCGAGTGCCGGATCGTGTCAAAGTATCGGGACAGATCCACGTCGATTACTATGGTCATGCGGCGTAGTACGCTTCGCCTTACTTCGGCTAGAGCTTGATGGGGTGATCGTTTCGGTCGAAACCCATACGAATTCGGACAGAAATCAGCTTCAAAGATCGCTTCCAGAATCAATTTCAGCGCCCCTTGTACAACGCGATCCCGAATCGTAGGAATTTGTAAAGTCCGCATCTTGCCGTTCGCCTTCGGTATATCTACCTTGCGATTGGCTTGAGGTTGATACGTTCCCATCCGGAGTTCTTCTTGAATGCTTTCGAGAAACGGGATAACGCCCTCTTGTTCCACGTCTGCAAAATTTTGTCCGTCTATGCCTGCGGCACCGCCGTTTTTCTTTGCATGTTGATACGCTTCATGAAGGGTCGTTATACTGGTTATGTGGGTAAATAATCCCCAGAATCGATGCGTAGGTTCAGCCTTCGCCTTTTGATATATCCGCTGCCTCAGCTCCTGCAAACTGATGGGTGTTTTTGTCATGGCACCCTTGCCTCCTTTAGTCATACGGATTTGTTTACCGGTCCGGGTCCTTCCCTCCCTACGCGTTTTGCTGCACGCAGATCGACAGTACTACGACCCGATCCGCCACCCTGACACCTACATGTCCCATTTCCCGATCACGGTTATAGGGACTGCCTCCTCGATGAGCTTTCTTCATCGGGTGTCGAGGGTTTCTCCAGTTTCCACATCATCTTTCACTCCATGTCGTCGCTGATACCCCGCCGGTGAGAACTGCCGTTTCAGACTCTTTCGGTCAGTT
>NZ_KE387173.1:111279-130744 GCF_000430625.1 Aneurinibacillus terranovensis DSM 18919 | reverse complement strand
AGTTTTGCCCACGTTCCTTTGAACGTGATGTCAGAGGGCTTCACCGCCTCGCTTTCGCTCCACGGTGCCTCTCAGGCTACGTGAGTCTAGTCTTTTCTCCCGGTCGGACTTTCACCGACTAGATAATGTGTCCTTAACTGGACACGCCGATATCCCAGCGAATGCCATAAATCTTGATGATTTCTTTTTCTGTCAGGGAACAATCCGTACAGAGGATGGCTAACCACTCCTGCATGTAGACGACTTGATCGTCTTGCAAAAGGTTGGCCCGTTGTACAAGGATGGCGGACGCCCTCCGGTTGATCCGAGAATCTACTTTCGGATGCATTACCTGTACTTTACCCGCCCGGAGATTTCCTCTTTCCGGCAACTGGAAGAGCAGTTGAAAGATCCGAAGAACCAAGCATGGCACAATTTTATCGGCACGCCCGACATCAAGAAGGTACCGGTTCACAGCAGCCTAAGCCATTTTCGCACCAAGGTCCGTGTGGAGGACTTCTACGCCATCTTGTTCGACCTGATCGCACAAGCCCTGAAGCTCACGGATTTCCTGCAACCCACGCTGACAGGCATCGATTCCAGACCCGTGTGGGCAAATGTGAACGGGTATAAGAAAAAGCGCTGCACTTGCCCGGATCAAAGCAAGTGCAACTGCGAAAAGACCTACTCTGATCCGGATGCCACCTGCGGGGTACAGCGGACGAAAGCGAATCAAAACAAATTTTTCATCGGCTATCGCAAGCATTCTATCGTGTGCCCCTCCCCGAAAGGGCCAATCGTGTTGTTCTCCATCATCTTGCCTAACGATACGGCAGATATCAAAGTCATGTTGCCTCTAATCGAAATAATGAAAAAAATCGAGGGTCTGAAGGTCGAATATCTAGTTGCCGATTTAGGCTATTTTGATGCCGATGATCAGCGCGAAGCGCTCGTCAAGCACGATGTGGCGGTTGTGACGGAAATCAAGAAGAATACCGTCATTCCCAACCACTGCTCGCCGGAAGGCAAACCGGAATGTTGGGAAGGTCACGCACTTGTATTTGATGGATTCGATAAAGACACCTACACTGCTTTGTTTCGTGGAGACGACAGCAAATGTGCCGCTTGCCCTCTGCAGGGCACATGCGAGAAGCAGTTTGGTTACTCGTTTACGGACACTCCCTTTTTCCATGGCCCTGTGCCGCAAGGAAGTCTATTACAGGAGCGCATGCTGAATTTCCGCAAACAGGTCGAGCTTGCTTTTGCTCAAGAATCGAATCAACTGACATCCGTAATGAAGCACAAAAAAGTACCGGTTCGCCAAACGAAGAGAGTCGAGAAATTTTTCATCATGCGGGAGTGGAGCAGTTATCGCTGCCGAGCGCGGCATAAAGCATCATCTACTGGATTTTTTTAAAAAAGTAATCTTCCCAACACGGGATACGTCTGTCCAAAACCAGGCATTGATCAGGGGAACCCGATTGTGAATGGGCGTTCCAACAATAATTCCTTTTCATTTCCACATATGTTAGTTCGCTTTCGTGCATCTGCTATGCTTTCAAAACCTTATTGAGGCTTTTTGAACAGGCTCTTCTAGAAATCTACTAGAAAATTAAGTATTTTATTTTAATTAACTCGTTTTAGGTTTAATGGTACTTTCATATGTGATTAATAGTTGTCAATTTGTGCTCTTTGCAGCTTACCGCTGTAATCTACATAAATAGATTTCCATTCTGTGTATACATCCAGCGATGCCACACCAGAATCTCTATGTCCGTTACCGGTTCCTTTTGTCCCGCCAAACGGAAGATGAATTTCAGCCCCTGTCGTTCCTGCATTAACATACACAATACCAGTATCCAAGTCCCTCATAGCTTGGAAAGCACGATTCACATCAGCAGTAAAAATAGCGCTTGATAGACCAAATTCTACGCTGTTATTCACTTCAATAGCCTCTTCTAAACTTTTCACAGGTATAATGGAAACTACTGGTCCAAAAATTTCTTCTTTCGCTATTCTCATATCAGCTTTTACATCCGTAAAGATTGTTGGAGCATAAAAGTTACCTTTATCTAAATTATTTTCTGTGACAATATTTCCACCAGTAAGAAGTTTAGCTCCCTCATTGACACCAATTTTTACATATTCATTAATTCGTTCAAGTGAGGAACGGTTAATAACAGGACCAACTTTAACGCTTTCGTCAAGACCATTACCTAACTTTAACTCTCCAATGCGCTCCATTAGTTTTCTTTCCAACTCTTCTTTAACACTTTCATGCACAATAACACGACTAGTAGCCGTACATCTTTGACCGCTTGTTCCAAACGCACCCCATAAGATTCCATCCACTGCAAGATCAAGATTAGCATCTTCCAAAACAGTCACTGCATTTTTTCCACCCATCTCAAGAGATGTCCGCTTTAGCATCACACCAGCACGTTCATTAATTTGTTTTCCTACTTCATTGGAACCTGTAAAGGAAATTAAGTCGATATCTAAGTGATCAACCATTGCATTACCTACAATACTACCGGAACCATTTACTAGATTAATAAGTCCTTTTGGCAGACCTGCCTCTTCATAAATACGTACAAATTCTTGGGCAATCGCTGGCGTTTCAGATGCCGGTTTCCAAATAACCGCATTTCCAGCAACAAGGGCAGGAAGGGACTTCCAAGATGCAATCGCAATTGGGAAATTCCATGGTGTAATTAATCCCGCAATACCTATAGGCACACGAATACTCATAGCAAATTTATTACGAAGCTCAGACGGAACGGTATCACCAAAAAGACGTCGACCTTCACCCGCCATATAATAGGCCATGTCAATGGCCTCTTGAACTTCTCCTCTTGCTTCGGCAATCACTTTTCCCATTTCACTTGTAAGAATTTGTGATAACTCTTCTTTTCTTTCCTTTAATAGGTGAGCAACCTTATACAAGATTTCTGCACGCTCAGGTGCTGGAACTAAACGCCAGGATTTTTGAGCGGTTTTAGCAGCCTGAACAGCACGGTCAACATCTTCTTTTGTAGATTGAGTAACTTCTCCTAATACATCTCCGTTTGCCGGATTAGTAACAGGGATGAACCTACCTGATGATGATTCCATCCATTCTCCATTGATAAAGTTTAAGTATTTTTTCATTTTTTTCCTCCGATTTTATTATTAAATTATTAATTGATTAAACAATAGTAATTTCAAGTTTTTGTTTAATTCGATCTACCGCTTCATAAAGTCGCTGATTCGGAACAGATAGAGACACCCGAAAATATCCCTCACCACCAGAACCAAAAGCATTTCCAGGCGTAATAATAACACCCGTTTGTTCTAAGACACTTGTAGCAAATTCAGTTGAAGTGTATCCTTTTGGAACAGGAGCCCAAACAAAAAAGCTTCCTTTTGGCGTATCCACCTTTACCCCAATTGATGCAAGTCCGTCTAACATGGCAGTCATACGTTCTCTATAAATCTGATTATGATAAGTAATACAGCTTTGATCACTGTTTAAAGCAAACGCAGCTGCTTTTTGAATAGGTGTAAATTGCCCTGTATCGATATTGGTTTTAAGAGTTGAAAGGGCTTTAATGATTTCTTTATTTCCTACAACGTAACCGATGCGCCATCCTGTCATATTATAGGTTTTTGAAAGAGACCCAAATTCAACCGAAATTTCTTTAGCTCCATCTACTTGAAGAATGCTTGGTGCTTTATAATCATCAAATGTGACCATATTGTAAGCTGAATCGTGCGCAATGGGAATTTGATGGTCGCGAGCAAATGAAATTGCCCGATTAAAAAATTCTAAATCGACAGTAGCTGCAGTTGGATTACCAGGGTAATTTAAAAATATGAGTTTTGAACGTTCAAGAATCTCTTCTGGAATTGAACTAAACTCTGGTTCAAAGTTATTCTCTTCCTTAAGTGGCATGCTATAAGATTTTCCATTAGCAAGGTATGTTGCCATACGATAAACCGGGTAGCTAGGATCAGGAATAAGAACCGTATCACCTGGATCAATTAATGTAGGAACTAGGTGTGCAATTCCTTCTTTAGAGCCTATTAACGCAAGAACCTCTGTGTTAGGATCAAGTTTTACATCATACTGCCGTTCGTAGAAATCGGCTACAGCTTGCCTAAATTCATTACACCCTATAAAGCTTGGATATTTTAAGTTTTTCGGATCCTGCATTTCTTCAATCAGCTTTTCTACAATATGTGTTGGCGTAGGAAGATCGGGGTCACCAATTCCTAAATCAATAACATCTATTCCAGCCTCAATCATCGCAGCTTTTTTCTTATTAATTTCTGCGAATAAATATGGTGGAATTTGTCCTACTCTATTTGATTGGTAACTCATATTCTTAATCACCTCTTTCTTATTTTTAATAATTCGTTAAATCTGAAAAATTTAAATCTTATATGCTAAATTTATACTTTTTTAACTTCTATAACTATGTAAGTATTACACAAAAATCTGGAGACAATTAAGCCGATATTCCGTAAAATTTGTACAAATTATCCGGAATATTACCAGTCTCTACATTATTATTGAATACTCTAATAAACGCAAATTTTATTTCGATTAACGGAGACCTTGGATCCAGCGAAGTTTAAGATACTCTACTTGTCAGAGGATGATGTGATATGAAGTATGATCGAGATTTAGGGCGCTGGATCGTAATTCTGGAGGGTCGTGAGTACGGAGTTCGACTGAACTTACGGAGCCAAGAGACATACAAAGTGGAGATATAAACAAAGGGAAGCAATGACGATAAGTCTTTGCTTCCTATCAATAATTGGTCAATATACCCGTCAGTTTGAGGTCATTATTCATCGTCAATTTCTGGACATTATGTATTGTCAGTAACACTACTTTTTTTAGATGATGATACATCCCTCTTCGAATTTTATCATCATCTAAAAGTATTATAAGACGTCATAACTCCTTCATAGACTCCCATGCCGTTGGCGCGGCACCATCAGATGATGAAAATAGGGAGCGTGCGATATAATGGACTTGCGGCTGGCGAGGGAGGTCGCCGTATCTTGGTGCTTCAAGAGCCCGTTTCTTAGACAGAGCCCCAGCGACCAGGTGTATCACAGATTGTTGCCCCTTTCGGGAGCACGCAGGATAGAATAATCGCTTGACGGTTGCTGCACCAGCCCTTAATCTTTACCGCCGCAAGGAGTTCTGCTGTATGGACGTCGTTTATACGCACGTGTGCGGGTTGGACGTTCACAAGAAGAACGTGGTGGCCTGCGTGATCACACCGGAAATCAAAGAAATCCGAACCTTTTCCACTATGACCGACGACCTGATCCTGCTCGTGGACTGGATCAAAAACAACGGGTGTACCCATGTCGCGATGGAAAGCACCGCCTCGTTCTGGAAGCCCATTTACAACTTGCTGGAGCTTGAGGACATTCAGACACTTGTCGTCAACAAAGTATCAAGAACGTGCCCAGACGCAAGACGGATGTCAAGGATGCCGAATGGATCGCCAGTCTGCTTCGTCACGGTTTGCTGCAAGGCAGTTTCATCCCGAACCGTGACCAGCGGGAACTGCGTGAGTTGATTCGGTATCGGCGCAGCCTGATCGACGGGCGAGCCCGGGAAGTCAACCGCATTCAAAAAGTGCTCGAAGGTGCCAACATCAAACTGTCGTCTGTCGCCAGCGATGTGCTCGGGAAATCGGGACGAGCCATGATCGAAGCCATGATTGCCGGTGAAGAAAACCCGGAATGGCTTTCGGAACTGGCACAGCGGCGATTGAAAAACAAAAAAGCAGATTTAAAACGCGCCCTGAATGGACTGATGAGAAACCATCAGAAGCTGATGCTGGCGGCACAACTGCGTCACATTGATTATCTTGATGAAGAAATCGGCTGACTGGACGAAGAGATCAAGAGGCGCATGCTCCCTTTTGAAGAAGACCTGGAACTGTTGGACACGATTCCCGGAGTGGCGAGAAGAACGGCTGAAACGATTGCAGCCGAAATCGGCACCAATATGGATCAATTCCCCTCCGCCGCTCATTTGTGTTCATGGGCGGGGTTGTGTCCAGGTCAAAATGAAAGTGCCGGTAAACGTAAATCAGGAAAGACTCGTAAAGGCAACAAGAAACTCCGAAGTGCTCTTGTTGAAGCTGCACGCGCCGCTGGGAGAACGAAGAATACGTACTTGTCCTGTCAATACCATCGGATTGCCGCACGTCGGGGAGCCAATCGAGCAGCAGTAGCCGTAGCTCATAGCATATTGATGATCGCATACTACATTCTCAAACGCAGACAACCTTACATTGAATTGGGTCCAACCTATTACGAGGAACGAAAACGCGACACTATTATCAGACAATCACTTAAAAAACTTGAATCCTTGGGGTTAAAGGTCACGCTAGAATCCGTAGCATTTTGATTCTAACGAAGACACATCGCCTTTCTTCAACCCTAACCATTTTTTGTAAGGTTAGGGTCAGTTTCGTATTGCCTTTTTCAGTTCGTACAACGAGTTAATTTTCAGGATAGACATCCATGCCGCTAACGCAGCACCATCAGATGATGAAAATGGGGTGCGTGTTGTATAATTTTCTTACGGCTGGCGAAGGTAGGTCGTGTTACTATGGTGTCTCGAACCCGCAGGATAGACTGATCACAGCGACCAGGTGCACCACAGATTGTTGCTCCCTCCACGGAAGCACGCAAGATAGAATAACCGGGATATGGTTGTTGCACCAGCCTCTAAATCCAGCAGCCGTAGAAAGGATGAACACTCGTGAGAGTGGTGTATAAACATTGCTGCGGACTTGACGTGCATAAGAAGAACGTTACGGCATGCGTTCTTACACCGAAAGGCAAAGAGATTCGAACTTTCGGTACAATGACAGATGACTTGATGCAGATGGCCGACTGGATCAAAAGTCATCGTTGCACCCATGTGGCAATGGAAAGCACCGGTGTGTTATGGAAGCCCGTGTACAACATTCTCGAGCTTGAAGAACTTCAAGTGATGGTGGTGAATGCTCAGCATATTAAGGGCGTACCGGGACGAAAAACGGATGTGAAAGATGCCGAATGGATTGCGAATCTTTTGCGGCACGGTCTGCTACAGGGCAGCTTTATACCGAATCGAGAACAGAGAGAGTTGCGCGAACTGGTCCGTTATCGCCGAAGTTTGATCGAAGAACGTTCCCGAGAAGTCAGTCGAATTCAAAAAGTGCTGGAAGGAGCGAATATCAAGCTCTCTTCGGTGGCGACGGATACACTTGGTGTATCGGGCCGGGCTATGATTGAAGCCATGATCCAAGGGATCGAGGATCCCAAGGAGTTATCCGAGTTAGCCAAGAGACGGTTAAAAACCAAGAAAGATGACCTCCAGCGTGCGTTACAAGGGCTGATCGGGCCGCACCAGAAGCTCATGCTAGACGCCCAATTGAAGCACATTGATTTTCTCGACGAGCAGATTTCCAAATTGGATGAAGAAGTTAAATTGCGGATGCTCCCTTTTGAGAAAGACCTGGAGCGATTGGATACGATTCCCGGTGTCGGTCGACGTAACGCTGAACAGATATTGGCTGAAATCGGTACCGACGTAAAGAATCAATTCCCATCTGCTGCCCATTTGTGTTCGTGGGCCGGGATGGCTCCAGGTAACAATGAAAGCGCCGGGAAACGAAAGTCCGGTCGAACACGAAAAGGAAACAAGAAGCTGCGTCATGCGCTAGTCGAAGCGGCGCGAGCTGCCGCGAGAACCAAAAACACGTATCTTTCTGCTCAGTATCATCGGATTGCCGCTCGCAGGGGGGCCAATCGTGCTGCGGTAGCTGTAGGCCATACTATTTTAACCATCGCCTATCATCTTTTAACTCGAGAGCAAGACTATGTTGAACCCGGAGCCGATTTTTACGACCAGCGTCGAAAAGACATTGTGATCAAACAGGCGATCAAGCGATTAGAATCTTTAGGAGTCAAAGTCAGCATCGAACAAACGGCCTAATTCTGGTGCTGATGCATATCGTCCAACACGAGGCCCTTTCAAAAAATGGATTACCAAGGGTCTAGTTTCTTATTGCCAAAAAAGTTACTTTAAACGAACTTAGATTTTCAAGATAGGGTATATTGCCCTATCCTGAACGTTTTTTGAACATATCCGGTCAACTATGGCGACCATCTACACCTGCGGATTGATGATGTGAAAATTTTCTTTTGGGGATAAGGGGGGATTCAATTGCTGTTTGTTTGTAAACTTGTTGGCCAGCTGCTGTTGCTGCTCGGTTTAACTGAAACAGGGAACATGCTGACTAACCACTTTCACCTGCTGATCCCGGGAAATGTTCTGGGGATGCTACTCTTATTTGTTTTATTGTTAACGGGCGTTGTCCCGCTAAAAGCGGTAGAGGAGACGGCAAACTTTTTGCTGCGCCATATGGTGTTCTTTTTTCTGCCAATCACCGCCGGAATTATTTCCTGTATGTCGCTATTTTGGAAGAACGGTCTACCACTGCTCGTCATACTCGTCGGTGGAACAGCTATTTCCCTGGCAGTGACCGGCTGGACCGGGCAGTTTTTATTAGCGCGCAGGAAGAAAGGAGCTATAAGTGAAGATGCTCACGATAATATTGTTTCTGGCAGGCACGCTCGCGAGCTATCTTAGCAGCTGGTGGTTGGCCTGCCGATTCCGGAAAGTTTGGTTTTCACCGATTTTACTGGGTACAGTGCTTCTAATCGCGGTGATTGTCCTAACGGGTCATACCTATACAGACTACGAGCCGGTTAAGAAGATGCTGTCATTCGGTCTTGGGCCCGCAACCGTGGCCCTTGCCGTTCCATTATATAAATACAGAGACATACTTTTTTCTCAGGCTCGCGTTGTATTTTTGAGTGTGGCTGCGGGCGCCCTCACAGCATTCCTAAGCGCTGTTGGTCTGGCCATCGCCTTTCATATGGAAGAAAAAATTGTCCGATCGTTTGCATCAAAATCGGTGACCACTCCCATCGGTATCGAAATTACCCGCATGCTCGGGGGCGATCCCGCGTTAGCCGCGGTTTTTATTGTAATTACAGGAATGATTGCCAGTTTGATCGGCCGGCAGATTCTCAAGCTGGTGGGGGTAGAACAGCCAATTGCATGGGGATTGGCAATGGGTACGGCCGGACACGGCATAGCCACAGCGGAGGCGCTGCGGCAGGGACATATAGAAGGTGCGATGGCCGGTGTCGCGATGTCCCTATGCGGGGTAATGACAGCAGTGCTTGTACCGTATTTGTTTCATCTACTGTATTAAAAACAAAAATATCGATACCAGAAAACGAGTCTGTAGATATATAACAGTGTTGACATTTAGTTAATTGTTATAGTACAATAACGATAAGAAAAAATTCCGAATAAAAAAATTGGAGGGATTAAAAATGACAAAAAATCTTGACTTTTACAGAAATTTGCCGCAAAAAGAGTGCCGTGAATGTGGCGAATATTTCGAAGAACAGGCAGAATCTTATCTCTATGAGTGTGAACGCTGCTTTGGTCAAAAGCATGAGTAAACCAAGAAACTTGCCCGAAACATGTGAGCAGGTCTAAGAGGGAGACAGTCGGGTTGTAAGACGTCTCCTCTTTTTTTCGCTTGGGGTGATAGTTGGTTTTCTTTAAAATTCAATGCATAACGCTCACGTTGGAGCTTTAGCTTGCCTTCGCCCTGATTTGTCTTTGGCAGGCGTTTTCCGGCCACCCTGTCCCTGTTGCCCTTTATTCTGCGCGGGATTAATGAAGAAAAAAGTAACAACTAATGAAACTGCGCTGATTGCGGTCACCGTAAAAAAGAGGGTACGATGAGAGATGTCCATAAGCCATCCGAATAACGGAGGTCCAATGGCTACCCCGATAAATCGAACGCTGCCGTACAAAGATGTAATCATTCCACGTTCTGGCTTATTAATGGCGCCAGTAATCAGAGTGTTTAAGCAGGGCAGAAGAAGACCTGTCCCTACGCTGCTGACCGTGAGCAATCCAACGATTACGTATATGTTCTCGAAAAATGAAACGATAAGTACAGAAGCGGTCAGCAGGGCAATACCTGTTAACATAACAGTACGGATCAACGGTTTATTCTGCTTAATTTTGGATCCGGTAAAATACGAAGTGGTGACAAGACCTAGCAGTGGAATGGCCAGAATTCCGCCTTTTAATACTCCGTCCACGTTATAATCGTCTTCCAATAAATTCGACAGATAGAATAGTACGCCAAACAGAATAAACAATCCCGTTGCTCCTACTAGAAGCGCAGGCACGAGCCATTTTCCCTTTTGGGCAAATATGTTTTTCAATGAATTTATATATTTAGGCAGCGGTTTTGCTTCCGGCGCTTTCGGTTCTTTTATCACAAACCAGGTAAGGGCCGCAACAATAAAACAGAATATCGGAAATACAAAAAATACTGCATACCAGGTAATCAGAGCAATCAGGGATCCGAGGATAGGGGAAAGAATTTTTCCCAGGCCATTGGCGGCTTCATTAATTCCGAGGGCCCGGCTTTCTCCTCCTCCTTTGTATAAATCCCCAATAAGCGCCATCGCAATCGGTGATGTACCAGCCGCACCAATCCCCTGAATAATGCGTCCCACGAGAATCATGGAATAAGAATCTTTCATTAACCAGGCTGCCAACCCGGAAACAATACCGCCAATTCCGTAGACTAACAGGCTGATTCCAATGATCATTTTTCTTTTAAAACGGTCAGCAAGGTAACCGACAATGGGAATAATGATTCCGGCTGACAGAGAAAACAGCGTAATCAAAAGGCTCGTTTGAAATTTTGTTACATTTAGCGTTTTTTCCATTGTGGGAAGGACGGGAACAAGCATGGAGTTTCCCAATACCATAACAATCGGAATTAAGGCCAATGTAACCGTGGTAAACATAGTTGGTGTCTGCGTTTTTTCCATCGTCATTTCCTTTCTTCTCTTTTGGCATGTCAGGGTCGTTGAAATTAGTAATACCCGAACGCAAAAAAAATATTTAATCAAATGCCTTCCAACGGGAAAAAATACCAATGATTTGATTTGCAATAAAAGGCCTGTAATAGTATAATTCTGTAGGTTTTACATCACTAGTTTGAGGTGAAGACAAGATGCTGACAACCATTGCACAGATTGGAAAGCATGTGGGAGAAGAAGTTAAACTGGGTGCCTGGTTATCGAATAAGCGTTCCAGCGGGAAAATACAATTTCTGCAACTGCGTGACGGAACTGGGTTTATTCAGGGAGTTGTCGTAAAAAATGAAGTGTCGCCGGAAGTATGGGAGGCGGCTAAATCATTAACTCAGGAAAGTTCCTTATATATCACGGGTGCTGTACGTGCGGATGAGCGGTCTAAATCCGGGTATGAACTAACCGTTACCGGAGTGGAACCTGTTCAAATTGCGGAGGAATATCCAATCACGCCAAAGGAACACGGTGTGGAGTTTCTTATGGATCACCGTCACCTGTGGATACGTTCTTCCCGCCAGCAGGCTATATTAAGTATCCGCTCAGCGATTATTCAGGCAGTATATGAATTTTTTAAAGATAGAGGATTTTATAAAGTCGACCCTCCGATTCTAACCCCTACTTCCGCAGAAGGGACAACGACGTTGTTTCATACTCAGTATTTCGATGAAGAAGCCTATTTGTCTCAGAGCGGACAGCTTTATATGGAAGCGGCAGCGATGGCTCTTGGCCGTGTATTCTCATTCGGCCCGACGTTTCGTGCAGAGAAATCCAAAACGCGCCGGCATTTAATCGAATTTTGGATGATTGAGCCGGAGATGGCATTTGTTGATCATGAGGAGAGCCTGCGAATTCAGGAAGAATTCGTAAGTTATGTGGTCCAGTATGTACTTACCCATTGTCAGTTCGAACTTAAACGATTAGAACGTGATACGGAAAAGCTTGAAAATATTAAAGCACCGTTCCCACGCATTACGTATGATGAAGCAATTGAGATACTCAAAAAAGACGGCCACGAAATTGAATGGGGAGAAGATTTTGGTGCGCCGCATGAGACGGCTATTGCTGAAAAGTTCGACCGGCCTGTCTTTATTACGCACTATCCTACCAGCATTAAAGCGTTTTATATGAAACCGGACCCGAACCGCCCTGAGGTGGTGCTGTGCGCGGACTTGATTGCTCCGGAAGGCTACGGGGAAATTATCGGGGGCAGTCAGCGGATTGATGATTTAGAACTGATGAAAAAACGTTATGAAGAACATCAGTTAAATCCGGAAGCGTACCAGTGGTACCTGGATTTGCGCAAATATGGTTCTGTACCGCATTCCGGGTTTGGCCTTGGGCTTGAGCGGACGGTTGCCTGGATCTGTGGAACCGAACATGTACGGGAAACCATTCCATTTCCACGTCTTCTCAATCGTCTCTATCCGTAAACTGATCTTGCGCGGGATTTCAAGTCTAAACTTGTCGAATCATACCTGTTATAATCGTTACATACGTGAGGTGGATTTTCGATGAGTGAACTTGTCTACAAAATATTAGAATCAGGAACGACCGCACTGCCTAATCTTATCCTCCAGCATTATACCCAGATTGGGCTGAAGGATGAGGAAATGATGCTTATCATCCATCTTTTAAGTTTTAAAACGGAAGGAAATTTATTTCCAACGATCCATCAGTTAGAGCAGCGAATGTCCGGCGATACAAAAACGATTGTTATGATGCTGCAGCGATTGGTTCAACAGAATTACCTGTCGATTGAAGAAGACATTGATCCGAAGACGGGAATACGGTCTGAGTGGTTTTGCTTTGTACCGCTACATAAGAAAATTGTTGCTTTTTTGGAGGACACCGTACAGAAGGTTCAACGAGCCGAATTTGCTGGAGAAATCACCAAAAGTTTATATACCGTTTTCGAAGAGGAATTCGGACGCCCCCTGTCCCCGATAGAATGCGAGAACATTGCTATGTGGCTTGATCAGGACGGATACACGGAAGCGCTGATTGTGGCAGCTCTGCGGGAGGCTGTCATGTCCGGCAAGCTGTTTTTCCGTTACATCGACCGGATTTTGTTTGAATGGCACCGAAACAACATTCGAACTCCCCAGCAGGCTCGGGAATACAGCTTGAAATTTCGCAAGCATCAGAAAAACGGTATTTTCAAGTTGCCGGTATCACCGGCTGCCTCGGGCGAAGTACCTCAGAAATTTCCTTTTTATAATTGGCTGGAAGATGACGGCGATTCATAACAGCTGCTAAGGGGAGATAAAGTTGAGTAACTTAGATGATCTGTTTATATGTACAAACCCTACCCGCCGCGATGTAAAAAAAATTTATCGCGAGGAAAAGTACGCACGAGGTATTATTCAAGCAAATGGAGACGTAACGGTGTGGAACGGGGATGTGATGCACACGGCGCTGATGCCGTATCTGACGGAAACCGGGATTCATTTCAGCATATTTAATGACAAACTGGAGATTTGCTGGCAATTTGAATCATGGAACGAAATCCAGCGGCGGCTAGTGGAAGCGAAGCCCTATCTCGATGTGCTTGGATTATCGGAGAACGGCCGGATTATCATTGATACACGCTATTATACGCACACGGAGATGAAATTTCCGGATATACGCTACAAGGACTTGTTTCAGGAAGGTTATGAAATCAAACCGCTTGCGTAACGAAGCTACATCGAATTCGTGGGATGCATTCGAAATTGATTCATCCAGGAAACGTATCTGTTTTTTGCGAAAGCTCACGGTAGATGAATTCTAAGTAATTTTTTAGGTGTCTCCCTTTTTGGCAGAACACGGACAGTTTATACTTCCTTGTAAGGAAAGACTCCGCAAAAAATAACATTGCCGCACCGAATGTTAGTTTACGTTTGATTAAGCTCTATGTTGCAGGAAGAAAAAAGCCCGTAATCACTGTAAACAGTGGTACGGGCTTTTTTACTGAATCATTTATTGCCAGGTAGGGGATGAAGAAGTTTCAAATTACAGTTTTCGTTCAGCCCCTTTTTAAACTTTTTATCGCGGCTTGCGCTGCTGAAATTCGGGCGATGGGAATTTTATGGGGTAAGCATGAGATAAAATCAAGGCCTGCATTTTGCAGGAACTCCACGGAATGCTTTTCGCTTGTATGATCGCCGCAAACCCCGATTTTCAGATCCGGGTTTTTAAGCCTCCCTTTTGTAACCCCGACCTTAATCAGCTCACCCACGCCTTCCTGATCCAGTACGACAAACGGATTATCCGCCAGAATTTTATGGTCGAGATAGTAGGCCAGATATTTACCTTCCGCGTCATCCCGGCTAAACCCATACGTTGATTGCGTTAAGTCGTTTGTGCCGAACACGAAAAAGTCGGCATGAGCCGCCATTTTATCCGCTGTCAGACAAGCCCGCGGAAGTTCAAGAAAAGCCCCGATAGGAATATCAATCCGATCCTCATATAAGGTAAATACCTGTTCCAGTGAGTTTTGCACATTTTCACGCACCGCTTGCATTTCATGTGAATCGCTTAACAGAGGAACAATAATTCTCGGATAGACAAAGATGCCTTCCTTTTTTAGCTCCAGTGCCGCTTCAGCGATAGCCTGCGTTTGGCATTCGTATATTTCCGGGTATGTAATACCCAGACGGCACCCCCGGTGGCCAAAAGCCGGGTTTGACTCGTGCAGAATTTTTACCCGTTCAAGAAGCGCCTGCTTTTCTTCCATTTCGGTTGTATTACCGGCCACACTGGCTCGTTCAATTTCCAGTGTCAGCGTTTCCGCGTTCGGTAAAAACTCGTGAAGCGGCGGGTCGATGAGACGAATCGTTACAGGTCGTCCCTCCATTTCACGGAAAATGCCAAGAAAAGCCTTTCTCTGCATCGGTATTAGCTTGTTAAGAATTTTTCTTCGCTCAATTTGATTGCGGGAAAGCATCATTTTCGTCATAACCGGGCGGCGGTGAGGATCCTTAAACATCTGTTCCGTCCTGCATAATCCCACGCCTTCCGCTCCCAATTTTCGTGCCAGACGCGCTTCTTTCGGAGTATTTACGCTCCCCAGCACAGGCAGGATTTTCACTTCATTCGCCCACATGAGCAGTGTACGGAATTCTTCGGAAAAGGTGGGCGGGACAAGCGGCGCTTCTCCATTAATCACGCGACCGGTACTCCCGCAGATCGTAATCACATCTCCTTCGTTTAATGTAAGGGTGTCGGTGTATAAGCGGCGTTCTTCCAAATCTACGATAAACGTTCCACACCCTACGATAGCCGGTTTTCCAAGGTCGCGCGCCACAACGGCCGCATGGCTCGTTACGCCTCCCCGGACGGTCAGTATCCCATCACTGGCCACCATGCCGTGGATATCTTCCGGGGTTGTTTCCGGGCGCACGAGAATAACAGACAATCCGGTACGGTGCAAACGCTCCGCTTCCTCCGCGTCAAATGTAATAATGCCTGTGGCTGCCCCTGAACTGGCACCCATGCCGCTGCCAATCACTTCAAGCTCGGCCTGCGGGTCGATCGTATATTGCATAAGCGGACATAGAAATGCCGGATCAACACGCATCAGCGCTTCCTCGCGCGAGATGAGGTTCTCATTGGCCATGTCAACCACTACTTTTATTGCAGCTTCGGCTGTGCGTTTGGCCGAGCGGGTTTGAAGGAGAAAAAGCCGATTATTTTCTACGGTAAATTCAATATCCTGTATATCTCTGTAATGCTTTTCGAGACATTGTGCAACCGCGGTTAACTTCTGATAGGCGCGCGGAATCGTTTCTTTTAAAAGGTCAAGCGTTTCCGGGGTGCGTATTCCGGCCACAATATCTTCACCCTGGGCATTCAGCAGAAATTCGCCAAATAGATGGGGACTGCCTGTAGAAGGGTGGCGCGAAAACGCGATACCGGTTCCCGATGTATCTCCGCAATTGCCAAATACCATTTCTTGAATGGTGACAGCGGTACCGAGATGGTCGGGAATTTTATGAATGCGGCGGTAAATCATCGCCCGCTGATTATACCAGGAATCAAACACCGCCCCAATCGCCAGCATTAATTGTTCAATCGGATCCTCCGGAAAAGGCTCTTCCGTTTCTTCTGCTACAATCATTTTATAAATGTGAACCAATTCAAAAAGCTGATCGGCGCTCAGATCGGAATCGCGAACGACACCGGCCCGCTCCTTCATTTTAGTTAACTCGGCTTCAAAAAGGCTTCCGTCCACATTCAGTACAATATCGGAAAACATTTGAATAAAGCGGCGATAGGAATCATAGGCAAATGAAGGATTACCGGTATTGTCGGCTAAAGAAACGGCCGTTTTATCATTCATTCCCAAATTGAGGATCGTATCCATCATTCCCGGCATGGAAATGGAGGAACCGGATCGAACGGAAACGAGAAGCGGACGCGTTGGATGGCCGATCGCCTTACCTGTGATTTGTTCAAGTGTTGCAAGGGCATCTTCAATTTGGCTGCTTATAACCGGATGAATCTGTTTACCTTCTTCATAAAAACGCCGACAAGCCTCGGTTGTAATGGTAAAACCTGCGGGTACAGGCAAATTGAGATTTACCATTTCTGCCAGATTTGCTCCTTTTCGGCCAAGAAGTTCACTCATTGTAGCATTGCCTTCATTGAAAAAGTAGACATATTTTTGATCCATGACTGCGCCTTTATACGGCGGACACCTCCGATTTAACCGAACCTGTATTGTAGCATGGACTTGAGTAAATCCAGATGTACCAAATTATTATATTTGTAAAGGAGTACGATATGTGTGAACAATTATCGACTTTGTTGTGAAATTCCTGCTTTAAGCAGATGAAAGTAATTTATCCGGTTGTTTTCATACATAACGTAAGTCTTCCCTAATTTAATTGTTCTCGAACAATTCTTTTATTCCTGCTTGTTTTCGATTAACATGGCAGGATAGGGGGAACTTTAAACGATATAAACAGGACGCTATGGGAGGGTACACATGAACAAAAAAGAAAAACTCGAGCAAGAAGTTGCCCAATTCTTAACGGAAGGTGAAATAGAAGTTCAGGATCCACAAAAGGCTGCAGTGGATAGTTTACCGCCAAGATATGAAGTACGCATCCAAACAAATAAAGACCCGGTTGCAGAGGAAACGAAAGAGTTTCGTAAATTGGCAAAAGAAGTAGACGACCGATACGATAAATATACGAAATAACGGTTACAAAAAAGCCCACTTTTCACGGAGTGGGCTTTTGATAGCTTTATTGGATCCAAATGAAATAACAGCAATACATTTCGGGTACAAGCGGATTAATCTGATATAATGAAATGAAAAAAGTCGGAGAGTGATGATAATGAATTCGCTCGTTTCACCAACGTGGTTGATGGATTATTTGGGAGATCTTCACCTGGCTATTATTGACTGCCGTTTTACTCTCGGCAGCCCGAGGCATGGAAAACAGGCTTACGAATCTGAGCATATTCCGGGCGCCATTTATTTTGATTTGGAAAAAGATTGGTCATCTGAAACAGGCGAACACGGGGGCCGGCATCCGCTTCCCGACATCGATACACTTGCTCACAAACTGGGCAATGCAGGGATTTCCCGCCAAACCAGGGTTGTGCTATATGATGATCAGAATGGATGTATGGCCGCGCGCGGGTATTGGCTGCTGCGCTATCTTGGGCATGAACAGGTAGCCCTTTTGGATGGAGGCTACAGCGCGTGGAAACGGGCTGGTGGGAGCGTTACGAGTGAAATACAAACTTCTCAACCCGTGCAGTACATACCGAATATACAAACAGACATGGTGCGGAATATGAATGACGTGCGGAAAGCGATCAACAATCCGCATGTTGTGCTTGTCGATTCGAGGGCGCTGGTGCGCTATACAGGCGAAACGGAACCGATTGATAAAGTGGGTGGCCACATCCCCGGTGCATGTCAGTATGACTGGCAGTCTGCGGTCGACTCCGACGGTACCTGGAAACCGGATAGTGAATTGCAAAACCACTTTTCGGCTTTGCCTGAAGATAAGGAAATCATCGTCTACTGTGGGTCAGGTGTTACGGCCTGTGCGAATTTGTTTGCCCTGGAGCGCGCCGGCTTTCGGAACGCAAGATTGTATCCGGGGAGCTGGAGTGACTGGATTACATATTCGGATAACCCCGTAGCGAAAGGAAAAGAAAAATGAGAGTGGAAACAATTTCTGTAGGAAAACCGGCGGTCGTTCCGTGGGATAAAAACAAGGTGGTCACGGCGATTTTTAAGCAGCCTGTATCGGGGAAAGTCGCTCTCGACCGGATGAACCTTGTCGGAGACGCTCAGGGGGATTTGAAAAATCATGGAGGGCCGGATAAAGCTGTATGCATATATGCGGCTTCCCATTATCCGTATTGGGAAAAGGTGCTTAACCGGCCTTTGTCATACGGCAGTTTCGGTGAAAATCTAACCGTAAGCGGTTTAACAGAAGAGGATGTATTCATTGGCGACATTTGGCGTATCGGCTCAGCAACCGTACAGGTCAGCCAACCACGCCAGCCCTGTTATAAGATTGGCGTTCGTCTGAACGCGGCAAATCTTCATCTGCAGGTTATCGAAACCGGCTTCGCGGGCTTCTATCTGCGAGTTCTTGAAGAAGGGGAAATAGAAGCGGGGGACACGGTCACCCTTGTCGAACGATTGAATGCGGATTACACGATTCGGGAACTGCACAACTGTCTTTTTCATAAAAACTGCACCAGCGACGAATGGACGCGTCTGGCGAATATTCCGGAATTAGCCGAGCCGTGGCGCAAGGCTTTCAGGAAGAAAATTTCGAATTGACCATAAAAATATTATGTTAACTAACGTCGTTTAATTGAGCGCAAACGAAAGCTGGTTGGTAATGCAATGAACCATTTTTATTTTTTGCAAGAGTTTTCCCTTGCGGGGAAGCACAGACAGTCACCACTTCCTGGCAAGGGAAAACCAGCAAAAAGAAACGGATGTCGGATGCATCTTCAGCGAATATTTCCTGGGCAAGCGCAGAAATAGACAAATAATTTAATTTTTTCGACAACTAGTGCACAGAGTGGCTAATAGGATAGGTAGGGAAATAAGCGAGGGGTGGCTTATAAATCTCTTTTCACAGTAAAGACTATAAAGTAGTCAATAGTGAAAGGAGTTTTTTTCATGTGGAAATCATGACACCCTATCTGACTAGGCAAAAGATTGTTTGTTCGATAAAGAAACTTTGGAAAGAATATTTTTGGTCAAGAAGTTTTTGCTTACTTACAAAAGGCGGTTCGCCTATTGAAGTGATAAAGAAATATATAGAATATCAAGGAATGAAGTAAGGGGATTTGATATGGCAAACAAAGCCTATAAGTTCCGTCTGTACCCAACAAAAAAACAAGAACAACTTCTTGCAAAAACCTTCGGTTGTGTTCGTTTTGCCTACAACAAAATGCAAATGCTTAACTCCATTTGCAAAAGGCATACAAGAGCTTCTTTTCTGGTCGTGCTGAATTTCCAAAGTTCAAAAGCCGT
>NZ_KE387173.1:88704-111269 GCF_000430625.1 Aneurinibacillus terranovensis DSM 18919 | reverse complement strand
CCTATCATCTTTTAACTCGAGAGCAAGACTATGTTGAACCCGGAGCCGATTTTTACGACCAGCGTCGAAAAGACATTGTGATCAAACAGGCGATCAAGCGATTAGAATCTTTAGGAGTCAAAGTCAGCATCGAACAAACGGCCTAATTCTGGTGCTGATGCATATCGTCCAACACGAGGCCCTTTCAAAAAATGGATTACCAAGGGTCTAGTTTCTTATTGCCAAAAAAGTTACTTTAAACGAACTTAGATTTTCAAGATAGAATGCTTAGTAAATCGCTATGTATCCACTGATACATGTAGTACGAGATGATAAAAACCCCTCTCTTGCTCGATTACTTTGTATGATTAATTAGCATACGTATGCGTTATTATACTTTTTTCTCTTCTTTTTGTAATAATTCACTTCCCCTTTGATTAGCTGGATTCTGTACTGTTTTAGATTTAACAAATAAGAAGGAACCCAGGATAAGCACGGTAATTACTAAAGTCAAAAATACCTGTGAACGTGTAGATCCCATAAATGCCATTGATATGAGAATCCCCATCAAAGCTACAATTGTGATATAGGTTAAATAAGGGAACATCCACATCCTTATAACTAACGCCTCGGGATTTTCTCGCTCTAGCCTTTTCCGCATACGCAAATGTGTAAATGTAATAACTAAATATACCAACAGCATAATTGCGCCCGAAGCGTTCACTAGAAAATAAAAAAGTTTATCTGCTGACACAAAACTTAGAACTACACACGTACAGGAAAAGATAATGCTACCCAAAATAGCCCAAATAGGAGCTCCTCTTCTATTTACTTTCAGGAATATACTCGGAGCTTCCGCTTTTTGTGAAAGTGAGTATAACATACGAGATGCTGTATAAATCCCGGAATTTAAACAGGAAAGCACAGCGACTAACACAATTATATTCATAATTTCTGCTGCAGCTGGAATACCCAACATATTCAATACTGTAACAAAAGGACTTTTAAGCAAACTAGAAGAATTCCACGGAAGGAGGGTCACCAGCATAAAAACGGAACCAATATAAAATACTAGAATACGCCACACTACACTATTAATCGCTACCATAACAGATTTCTTAGGATTGGGCGATTCTGCAGCTGCAATCGTAACAACCTCAGCTCCCGGAAAGGCAAAGAAAACAATGGTCATACTAATTAAAACAGGAGTGATTCCATTAGGAAATAATCCGCCTCGCTCAAGTAGATTAGAAACTCCAGGGCTATTAATACTAGGTATTAACCCAAGAATAATTAAAATTCCTAGTACTAAGAACAAAACAATCGCTGCTACTTTAATCATGGCAAACCAATATTCAAATTCTCCAAACATCTTAGCGGAATAAATATTTGTGAGGGTTAATAAGCCAATGATTATAAAAGTCAGTGCTGCAACAGGAATAAAAGGAACCCAACCGTGAATAATGTCAGCACCTATCAGAGCTTCAATAGGAATGACGATAGCCCAAAAAAACCAGTATAACCACCCAATTGTATATCCGGCCCATGGTCCAATTTCTTCATGGGCATAAGTGGAAAAAGATCCACTTACAGGATAGACGGTAGCCATCTCTCCCAACATTCGCATAATAAGGATTATAAGAATCCCTACAGTTATATAAGAGAAAATCGCTCCAGGTCCTGTTGAACTAATAACGGCTCCACTTCCTACAAACAAACCTCCGCCAATTACACCACCAATAGAAATCATTGTCATGTGCTTTTGCCTTAATTCTCTTTTCAACTCGCCTTTATACTCCAATTCCAATTACCCTCCCTTGTATTTCAGAATATTTAAACTATACAATTTTAATGGGAGGTTTAATATATTAAATTTACACAAAATTTCAATATATTATGATAGGTTTTTCAGTATATTTTTCTGTTTACAAAATATTTTTTATTATCTTAACTTTTGCAGCTTACATTCGGCAGGTAAGCTTTGATGTAGCTAGGTAAATCAGAAATCCATTGCTGAAGTTGACTTTGAATTAATTTTGAGATTTTCTTGCTTGTTTTTCTTGCAATATCGACGATCAACTCGAAGAGTTGATGTAATGCAATCGCCCAATCCAATTCGCAAACTTCATCGCAAAGCGCAAGAAATAAACCGCCCAACGAACGCTGATCCGTACTTTGACGATGCTGCCAGGCCAGTAGAATGTAGCGGGAAAATACAATCGTTGTATGACTAATGAGCAGGTCGTAAGAATGCCCCTGAAACTCCTTTTGTAGACGAAGCAAGGATTTTGTGCACTTAAAGAAAACCTCAATATCCCAACGGATACCGTAGGTTTGAATGATTTCTTATTCCGTTAAGGAAAGATCTGTGCACAAAATAGCCAGCGTAAGCGTCAAATACTCCCCACCTATTAACCTATGTTTGTCTATGAGACAATCTTCCTCAGAATGAAGTGAGGAGGATTTTCACATGACACAAGCAGAGATCAGACAAGCATGGGAGGCCCGCGTAGCCGCGTATCGAGCCAGTGGGCAGCGTGCATCGGAATGGTGTGCCGCCCACCAATGCACCACGCGACAATTATGGTACTGGCTGCGAACGTACTGCCGTAACCGGTGGGATAAATTAGAGGCCTTTATGAAAGATGGCCGGTTGGAAGTAGATAATAACCGCAGTGAACGCTCCATCAAGCCGTTCGTCATCGGTCGTAAGAATTGGATGTTCGCCAACACTCCGCGCGGTGCCCAGGCCAGCGCGATGATTTACAGCATCATTGAAACGGCCAAGGAGAATGGATTGAATCCCTTTGTCTATCTGAGCTATCTCTTTGAGAAGCTCCCCAATCTGATCGATACCAAAGACCACAGTACCTTGGATAAGCTGCTTCCTTGGTCACAGACGTTACCCCTGACCTATCGTGTATTTAATACGAAGAATACTTGAGTCCCCGTCCTGTCACAAGGTGGGGACTATTTTACGCTTACGCTTATCCGACAGTGGAAAATCCTTATGTAAAATCTGGTGAAACAATACACGCAGGGCTGATGTCTGCAGCGCTGTTGCTAGCCCATGGCCCATTACATCCATTAAATACCCGAAGAGAACGTTTTTTTCTTTCTTCAATTTGTAGTCATATAAGTCCCCACTTACATAATGATATGGTTGATAAATTGTTCGAATTGTATCATTCTCAAAGTCAAGAGGAAGCAGTTCAGCCTGTATTTTTCCGGTCAAGATCAGTTCTTTCTTGAGCTGCTCCTTATCGGTAATATCTATGAAAACAGCAATATAATGGGTAATATCCCCTTTTTCATTTCTTATCGTGTCGATCCTTAACCATTCCGGATAAATCTCGCCGGACTTTCGCCGATTCCAGATTTCTCCCTGCCAGCTTCCTGTTTTGAGAAGAGTGACCCACATTTTCCTGTAAAATTCCTGGCTTTGCCTGCCTGATTTCAGCATCCGGGGTGTTCTGCCGACCGCTTCTTTACCTGTATATCCGGTAACACGCGTAAATGTATGATTTACAGACAAAATAACCTCACGGGTATCTGTAATTATGATACCGTCACTCGAATTTTCAAAAACCTTCGCAACAAGTTTTAATTCTTCTTCTAGATACTTGCTTTCCGTAAGGTCACGCAGGATGATTAAGAGCCCCTTTTGGCTTCCTTCAGGGGTGAATACAGGAGTCTTTATCACTTCGAGGATCTTGTTCATGCCATCGGGCTGAGAAAGTATCTGCTCAGTTCGTATGGTACTGCCCGAAAGCCAGGCTTGTTCATCAAAGTTGCCAAAACAGGAAAAAATTATTTTATTCACCCTGCTCAACTTTGCAAGTTCTTCATTTTTTTGTTTTTATATGGCACACCTTCAAGGCAAAATAGTTGCAGAGCATAATCATTCGCAAGCACCCATCTTCCTTCTCCGTCTTTTAAAATGACGGCATCCGGGTTGGCATCCAAAAGCACACGAAGCTGTTCTTCACTCTTCTGTAACGTGTCCATTTCCCTCTCTCAAAAGGGACTAATTACCTGCAATTGCGTTATAATTGCTAAATTATAATTCATTTTATAGTAATTTCAGCCTACTTTTCTTATGATATTATGTCAAAAAAAACGAAAAACAGGAGCCTTTCAGCTCCTGCAACAGCAAATCTATGTTTTTGCCCCCAAATTTACGGACGGAGAACCTTGTCACCCATGATTTCCTGGTTGTAAAGGTGACACGCTACAAAATGTTCAGGAAGCACTTCCTGCCAGACGGGTTCGATTTTAGCGCACGATTCCATCGCATGCGGACAGCGTGTCCGGAAATGGCATCCGCTCGGCGGGTTCATCGGGGACGGCACATCGCCTTCGAGTACGATGCGCTCTCTTGTGCGCTCTACTTCCGGGTCTGGAATCGGAATAGCGGATAACAGCGCCTGGGTATACGGGTGCAGCGGGCGCTCGTACAATTCCTCACTGCTCGCTAATTCAGCCATTTTTCCAAGGTACATTACCGCCACACGGTCACTGATATGCTTAACCATTGCCAGGTCATGCGCAATAAACAGGTAGGTAAGTCCCATTTCTCTCTGCAGATCTTTTAACAGGTTTACCACTTGGGCCTGGATGGACACATCAAGGGCAGAAATCGGCTCGTCACAAACAATGAACTTCGGTTCAACAGCAAGCGCACGGGCAATCCCAATCCGCTGGCGCTGTCCACCGGAGAACTCGTGCGGAAAACGATTGATATGCTCAGGCTTCAATCCGACAAGCCGCAACAGATCCTGGATCCGCTCTCTGCGTTTTTTGCCTGATGCGAGATTGTGCAAATCAAGCGCTTCTCCGATAATATCCTCAACCGTCATACGGGGGTTGAGCGATGCATACGGATCCTGAAAAATCATCTGCATATCCCGACGCATCTTTTTTAAATCTCTCTGTCCTAATTTATGAACATCTTTCCCTTCAAACAGCACCTGCCCTTCCGTGGCGTCATACAGGCGAAGAACGGTTCTTCCCATCGTGGACTTACCACAGCCGGATTCGCCTACGACACCGAGTGTCTCACCTCGTTTAATCCCAAACGACACGTTGTTGACAGCCTTGACCACGCCGGAACCGGTTTGAAAATATTTTTTTAGATTTTTCACTTCAACAAGATACTCTTGGTCGCTCTCGTTACGAACAGGTGAATCGAAGCTTTTTACAGCCAAGGTCAATTCCCCTCCTTTTTTTACTTTGCCTTTGCCATTTTTGCCATCGGGTGATTAAGCCAACATGCGGAATACTGACCTCTGCCCACTTCCTCAAGTTCCGGCTTATGGCCCCTGCATATTTCCATTGCATACTCACAACGGGCAAAGAACGGGCATCCAACCGGAGGAGCGATCAAGTCAGGCGGCGTGCCGACGATTGGTTTTAACGGCTCATTTTTATTCATATCAAGACGGGGAACAGAATTTAACAACCCCTTCGTATACGGATGCTGTGGATGGTAGAAAATGTCGTCAATCGTTCCGGTCTCAACAATTTCACCCGCGTACATGACGACCACCCGGTCGCACATTTCAGCAACAACACCAAGGTCGTGCGTAATCAGGATAATCGATGTACCGGTCTGCATCTGCAGCTCCTTCATTAAGTCAAGAATTTGCGCCTGAATGGTCACATCGAGCGCTGTCGTCGGTTCATCCGCAATCAATAATTTCGGCCGGCATGCAAGCGCAACGGCAATCATGGCGCGCTGGCGCATCCCGCCGGAGAACTCATGCGGATACTGGTTTACACGCTTATCAGGCTGCGGAATACCTACCAGCTTGAGGGCCTGCAGAGCTCGTTCGTGTGCTTCAGCCCGCGACAGCCCCTGGTGCTTGATTAGGCTTTCCGCGATTTGCTGCCCGACCTTCATTGTAGGATTCAATGAAGTCATCGGATCCTGGAAAATCATCCCGATATCGTTGCCGCGGATTTTTTCCATCTCTTTCTCGCTTTTCTTCAATAGATCCTGACCATTAAACATAATATGGCCTTGCTTATAATCAACAGGAGGAGACGGGATCAACTGCATAATCGACTGGGCGGTAACGCTCTTTCCACAGCCCGATTCTCCAACAATCGCCACGGTTTCCCCTTTTTTTACTTCGAAATTAATTCCGCGTATGGCCTTTACTTCACCACCATACGTATGAAACGAAACATGCAGGTCTTTTACTTCCAATATATTTTCCATCGGTGTTCCACCTTCTTCTTCGCTTTATTTACGCATTCTTGGATCGAGCGCGTCACGTAATCCATCACCGAGTACGTTAAATGCAAACATAGCTAATGAGATGAGGAACCCGGGTATAAACAGTTGATACAGATTTCCAACTAATAAACTGCTAAGCGAATCACTTGCCATCGTTCCCCAGCTCGCTTTAGGAGCCGGTATTCCCAAACCTAAGAAGCTGAGCGTCGCTTCCGAAAAGATAGCCGTTGGAATGGTCAGCGTCACATTAACTAAGATCGGGCCCAGCGTATTGGGAATAATGTGCTTTTTAAGCACCCACCACGAACTCGCTCCGAGTGCATTTGAGGCGTGAACATATTCCAGTTCTTTTAACTGGAGCACTTGTCCGCGAACAAGGCGGGCCATCGGTATCCACCCGGTTAAGGACATGGCAATGATAATAGTCCACAGTCCAGGCCCCATTACAACCATCAGCAAAATAACCATCAGCAAATAGGGAATTCCGTACAATACTTCGGCGATGCGCATCATCACATTATCAACGGTGCCGCCTTTAAGACCCGAAATTCCGCCATACAGAACTCCAATAAGAAAATCGAAAAACGCGGCCATCACGCCAATAAATAAGGAATATCTTGCTCCATACCAGGCGCGGGTAAAAATGTCACGCCCGGCATCATCTGTCCCAAACCAGAACTTTGACCCGGGATGGACGTCTTGATTATTAAAATCCTGGCTGTAATACGTATGTCCGCTAATCATTGGACCAATGATGGCCATAATAATAAGCGCGATAATGATAAACAAGCCAACCATGGCCAATTTGTTTAATTTCAAGCGGCGCCATACATCTGCCCAGTAAGAAATGCTGGGACGACTGATACTCTCCGCGTCTTTAAAATTATCTGTTACAGGTTGGAACAAATCAGGTGACCATTTTACTTCTTGCTGCATTATTTGCTCCCCCCTGTCAGCTTAATGCGTGGATCTATCCATGTGTATGCTACGTCGACAATAAATATCAAAAAGATAAGAATCGCACTATAAAAAACGGTAGAACCCAGAATAACAGGATAGTCACGGTCGAAAATTCCCTTAACGAACAATTCGCCCATGCCTGGAATAGCAAAAATATGTTCAACAATAAAACTACCTGTAACTGTGTTCGCCGTAATAATCCCAAGGACGGTTACAACCGGCAAAATCGCATTTCGCACCGTATGGCGGGTGATAACGAGCAGACGGGACAATCCTTTTGCTTTCGCTGTTTTAATATAATCCTGTCCGAGTACTTCCAGCATGCTGGAACGCATCAATCTTGCGATAAAGGCCATCGGCATGACAGCAAGGGAGATAGACGGGAGAATCGTATGTTTCCATGTCCCCCACATCGCGGCCGGGAAAATGGGGTGCTCCACAGCCAGGTAATTAATCAATAAACTTGCCAGCACAAAGCTTGGTACGGAAATTCCGATAATAGCAAAAATCATTGCCAGGTAGTCCGGCCCTCTATTATGAAATAAGGCTGCAATCATACCAAAAATAACACCCAGGGCTACAGCGATAATAATGGATTCAAGCCCCAGTTCGAGCGAAACGGGAAACCCCTGTGAAATCATGTCATTCACGGTCATCACATCAGATTTAAGAGAAGGGCCGAAGTCTAATTTTAAAAGGGACTTTAAATATAGAAGATACTGAATATATAAAGGCTGGTCCATATGATAATACTTCAACAGGTTTTCATAGACTCCGGGCGGCATCTTCCCCTCTTTTGCAAAAGGATCGCCGGGAATCATATGCATGAAAATAAATGTAACCGTTATGACGGTCCACAACGTTGCCACGGCCCAACCCAACCGTTTTAAAATATACTTTAACACGTAAGGTACCTCCAAACTTACCAAGTAGGTCATTTATATAAACGGGTGTATTTTTTTCCTAGTCAGTGGGCTAACATTCGCATGCGGGGTATACCCGGAAGGCATACTCCCCGTGCAAATGTTGTTTCATTATTGTTTCATTATTGTTTCATTATTGTTTCATTATTGTTTTATCGTTGTTTTATCATTGAGTTTTGTAAGCGTACATCACGTCCGGATAACGGTTGGAAACACAGAATACCCCTTTAACATTCGGTCCTACAGCATATGGGTTTGTATAATAGTAAATCGGAATTACCGGCATTTGAGAAACGAGTAGTTTTTCTGCTTCATGCATATACTTCATACGTTCTTCCTGGTTGCCTGTTGCTTTTGCTTTGTTGATAAGCGCATCATAGTCTTTATTTTTCCAGCCGGCATAGTTTTGCGGGCTTACAGACGTTTGTGTATCCATAAATGTCATCGGGTCAACATAGTCCCCGTTCCAGCCATCACGCATCACGGTGAAGTCATGTTTATGTCCGCGGTCGATTTTAACCTTCATTTCGACATTTTCCAGCGTGCAGTTGATGCCAAGGTTATTGCGCCACATTTCCTGAATTGCTTCTGCAATTTTCTTATGGCGGTTGAGCGTATTATAAAGAATCGTAAACGGTGGTACAGAAGTCATTCCTTCTTCTTTCAGACCTTCAGCCAGCAACTGCTTAGCCTGGGCTACATTCTCCTGGAACAGATCACCGGTATTCTTTGCGAAGTCCTTGCCGTTGGCATCCGGAATTCCAAGCGGAACAAAACCGTAGGCCGGCACTTCCCCACCCTGGCTGACTTTCTCAGTGATCGCTTTGCGGTCAATCGCTAGTGCGAGAGCCTGGCGTACTTTC
Organism: Aneurinibacillus terranovensis DSM 18919; assembly: GCF_000430625.1. Lineage (GTDB taxonomy): Bacteria > Bacillota > Bacilli > Aneurinibacillales > Aneurinibacillaceae > Aneurinibacillus_B > Aneurinibacillus_B terranovensis. Next base: position 102,303 of record NZ_KE387173.1, on the reverse strand, counting down.
ACGTTATCGAAAGGTTTTTTGTTTACATTAATGTCGTAATAGTACGTACCGATATTTGGCGCAATTGTAAGGCTTGGATCTTTTGACTGCTTCAACTTGGCAGTAACATCGGTTGGCAGAGTAAAGCCGAGGTCGATCTGACCTGATCTGAACATTTGGTAAGCGGTGTTTTCATCCGAAATCATTGTCCAGTCAAGCTCTTGCGTTTTGATTTTATTCTTGTCATAGTAATTGTCGTTTTTGACCATCTTCATGTCTTGCTTATGCTTCCATTCAATAAGCTTGTAAGGTCCGTTGGAAACATAGCTGGATGCGTCATCCGCCCATTTCGGGTTCGCTTTTTGCACTTTTTCATCGATCGGATAGAACGTTGCCTGTGTAAGCTGGTCAAGGAAATATGGCATCGGTGATACAAGGTGAACAACGAGCGTTTTATCGTCCGTTGCTTTAACGCCAACAGCATCTTCAAGTTTTTTCAGTTTGGCCGGGTCTTTTTCATTAGACGTATTATAGGCTTCACCGCCAACCACGCTGTACAGCTGGTACGCATATTGAGAAGCGGTTGAAGGGGCTAGCGCATATTTCCAGGCAAATTCAAAATCGTGAGCGGTCAACGGATCACCGTTGGACCACTTTAAACCGTCGCGAAGAGTAAATGTATACGTTTTTCCATCTGCACTGACTTTCGGATCTTCTTTTGCCATGCCCGGTACAATTTTACCATCTGGCGTCTTTGTCATGAGTCCTTCAAATAAATGCTCGATCGGCCATGTTTCTGTCATGGCTTCCGCTTTGCCCGGATGCATAGTTCCCGGTTCGTCTTGGTTGTTTATATGTAGAACGGATGCAATGTTGCCCGACGAGCTTCCGCCACCATTTGAACTTGCTCCCCCGCCGCAGCCTGTAAGTGCCAGGGATAGTGCAAGCACCGGGCTAACCATAACTGCAAAAACTTTTTTCACTAGATTGACCTCCTTATTGTACTTTTATATGAGCAGGAACACGGCTATTTTTCACTGACCTCGTCCTCTAACTCTTCACATCTTACATACGAGAATGAATCTTTGTACTGCTTAAGCTCAATGGAAACTTCAGCAGAGACAATTCCATCGATAATCGACAGCTCTTCATTAACAAACGTTACTAATTCATCATTTGATTGAAAATATGCCTGAATAATTAGATCATTGCGACCGGAAAAAGCTCCGATAAATCGAACCGGTTTTAACTTTCCCAAATGATAAGCCACCTGTTCTTGGCACCCTAGTTTTGTCGACATTCCGATGATAGCTTGTACATCCAGTCCAACTTTTTCAGGAACAGTATGGATGACAAATTGGAATATTCCATCTTCCAGCATGCGATTTATCCGCGCCCGGATCGTTCCTTCACTCACTCCAAGCTGATGCCCCATATCTGTGTATGCTCGCCTCGCATCGGTTTGAAGCATTTGAAGGATCTGAAAATCGAGAATATCCAGTTTTCTCACCCGCGGCACCTCCCCCCTTAAACAAGTTAAAAAACAAACTAATGAATGGTGATTCATTGCTAAATCATTAAATACGATTATAGCATTATTCAGAAAAAAATCTACGATTTTCGAAATTATTTTCTGAACAAGCATTTTAAATATAAAGTATCGTTAAGAATTTGTAAAGAGAAAATTGAGATTTTATCGTATAGTAAGCGTTTTCAACGTTAGATAACCTAACACTCAATATGTATAAATTACCAATTTTAAACTGCGAGATTCGTAATTTTACTGTCACATTAGTATAAAAAGTGAATTTATAGCTATTTATATGAATATTTATTCGTTTTTAAAAGTATAATTTATGAATTAATGCGGTTTTCGCACTAAATTGAGGGACTATTGCTGATTTTTCGTAAAATGAAAGATATAAAAGAGATCGATAGGCATCCTATCGATCTCTTTTATATTTCCGCTGTTTCACTTCCATTATTTAATGATATCGTAAATTAAAGGCAATTGGTCGGGTTTCTCCGCTTTTACTTTATAGGCATGCCGGAGAAGTTCTTCACTTTCGCGGTGATCCCGGTTGTTGGTGTGCAATATAGCGAAGATATCCCCTTTTCTTACTTGATCTCCGACCTTCTTTTTTAGCGTGATTCCTACTGCATAGTCGATCTTTTCATCTTTTATTTTCCTTCCGGCTCCCAGCAGCATGACGGCGAGACCTACCGATTCAGCGTCAATGAAGTGAACATACCCTGATTCGGAAGCGATTACCTCCACTTGACTGCGGGCTTGCGGAAGTTTTTGCACATTTTCTACGACATCGGGCAGGCCGCCCTGCGCTTCAATAAATTGCTTCATCGTTTCCAGAGCTTTTCCCGACCGCAAAATTTTTTCCAGTTCACGGTGTGCCTCTTCGAAATCGTGATAAATTCCGCCCAGAACCGCCATATGTGAGCTTAATGTTAAACAAATTTCGGTTAAATCATCCGGACCTCTGCCCTGCAGTGTTTCAATCGCTTCTTTCACTTCAAGGGCATTGCCTATTTCGTAACCCAGCGGCTGATTCATATCGCTAATCACGGCAATGGTTTTCCGGTTTAACCGCTTGCCAATCTCCACCATTACTCTGGCCAATTGTTTGGCGTCTGAAAGAGATTTCATGAAGGCTCCGGATCCCGTCTTTACATCGAGAACAATCGCATCCGCACCGGAGGCAATTTTTTTGCTCATGATGGAGCTTGCAATTAAAGGAATGGAATCCACCGTTGCTGTCACATCACGCAGCGCATACAGTTTTTTGTCGGCAGGCGTTAAATTTCCGCTCTGGCCAACAATGGCTATTTTAATGCGGTTAACATTTTGTATAAACTGACCTGCCGTAAGTTCGATTTTAAAGCCTGGAATGGATTCCAGCTTGTCGATTGTTCCTCCTGTATGGCCTAATCCTCTGCCCGACATTTTAGCGACGGGAACACCAACAGAAGCCACTAACGGCCCCAGAATCAAACTTGTTTTATCGCCTACACCCCCGGTGGAGTGTTTGTCAACTTTAATTCCTTTAATTGGGGATAAATCTATTGTGTCCCCCGAATTCACCATGGCTATCGTCAAGTCAGAGACTTCCTGTTCATTCATTCCCTTATAATAAATCGCCATAAGCAGCGCTGCTATTTGATAATCAGGAATAGATCCGTCCGTATATCCCTTAATAATAAAATCAATCTCCTGTTTCGATAAAGAGAACCCATTTCTTTTTTTATGGATCATATCAACGACGCGCATCAACCGTTAACCTCCGGCAAAACTGACGTAACAAGCCCGATAAAACGCGGGCGGGTTCTGTTAGCCGTTTCCATCACCTGTTCGTGTGTAAGCGGTTGAAGTTCCTCGCCGATCGCCATATCTGTAATACACGATATGCCGAGAATTTTCATCCCCGCATGACATGCGGCAATAACTTCCGGCACGGTTGACATTCCAATAGCGTCTCCGCCAAGCCGAGCAAGCATAGTGAGCTCAGCCGGGGTCATATATGTAGGTCCGGAAACTCCTGCGTACACTCCCTGCTGGATGTTGATTCCCAGCTCCTTTGCTTTGCTTTTCGCCAGCTCGATGTATTCCCGCGTATAGGCTTCAGACATATCCGGGAACCGGGGTCCGAATTCATCCAGGTTTTTGCCGATTAACGGGTTATTCCCGGTGAAATTTAAATGGTCGGTAATGAGCATTAAATCTCCGGCTGCAAAGCTGCGGTTCATCCCGCCGCACGCGTTTGTGATAATAATCGAATGAACCCCCAGCTGCCTCATAACATACACCGGTAAAGTAACCTGGTGCATCGTATACCCTTCATAGTAATGAAAGCGTCCCTGCATCGCGACCACCATTTTGCCGTTCAACCGTCCGACAACCAGGCGGCCTGCATGCCCTTCCACGGTGGAAACGGGAAAATGAGGAATGCTGCCAAAATCCAGCCGTACGGCATCCTCGATTTCATCGGCAAGCACACCAAGACCTGATCCGAGAATCAGGCCAATCTCCGGTTTTGCTTGAATGCGGACCGAAATATACTCTGCAGCTTCTTTTATATGAAGCATACGATTTTCCATAGTCGTCCTCCTGAAGGTTACATTTCTTCGATAATGCCCTTAACAAGCGTAAGGAATGTGTTCTTTACTTTTTCCGCCGTTTCCATTACTTCCTCATGGGAAAGCGGCTGCGGCAGAATCCCCGCGGCCATATTGCTTATACATGAAATGCCAAGTATCTCCATCCCTGCATGACGAGCCACAATCACCTCAGGTACGGTCGACATGCCGACCGCATCACCACCCAAAATACGCAGCATTCGTATTTCGGCCGGTGTTTCATAACTAGGTCCCGTCAAACCGGCATAAATTCCTTCTTTAAGCGCAATCCCGTTTTTTTCCGCTACGTTACGGGCGATTTCCCGCAAGGCTGGGGTATAGGCATCAGACATATCGGGAAAGCGCACGCCAAAACTCTCATCGTTAGGTCCAATCAACGGATTGTGGCCCGTCAAGTTAATGTGGTCCTTAATCAACATTAAATCCCCGGGCGAGAAGCTCTCATTTACCCCGCCCGCAGCGTTCGTGACAATGATTTTCTTTACGCCCATTGCTTTCATTACGCGCACGGGAAATGTAACAAGGTCTAACGAGTATCCTTCGTAAAAGTGAAAACGCCCTTGCATCGCTACAACGGTTTTCCCTTTTAGTTTCCCAATTATCAGCTGTCCTTTATGCCCTTCTACCGTGGAGGTTGGGAAATGCGGGATATTCTCGTACGGGATGGCTGTTGGATTTTCAATCTCCTCCCCCAATACGCCAAGGCCGGAACCCAGAATCAGGCCAATTTCGGGTTTCTCATTTATCTTGCTTTCAATGTATGCCTGTACTTCCTTAATTTGTGCAGTATTTGACATCCTGTTTATCCTCCGTCTCTGTGTCTTTCTTACTTACTATCTGAATGGGTTAATAAATATATAACTTCCCCCGGGAAACATCGTTTTATTTGATTTGTGCTAAAAAGCTTTCACCAATCTCCGGCTTTGCTACACTGAAGTTGTCAGCAATGGTTGCCCCGAGATCGGCAAAAGTCGAACGAACACCCAGGCTTTCGGCTTCTGCAATCCCTTTATGGAAAACGAGCAAAGGCACATATTCACGTGTATGGTCGGTTCCATGATGAATCGGATCATTGCCATGGTCAGCGGTAATAATGAGCAAGTCCTGCTCCGTTAACGCCCCGGTAATCTCCGGCAGACGTTTGTCAAACTCTTCAATCGCTTCCCCATAGCCGATAGGGTTTCGGCGATGGCCATATTTCGCGTCGAAATCGACGAGATTGACAAATGAAAGGCCGGTGAAATCTCTTTGCATCGTTTCCAGCAGCTTGTCCACGCCGTCCATATTGGATTCGGTTCGGATTGATTCCGTAACCCCCTGTCCGGCATAGATGTCCGAGATTTTACCGATAGCAATCGATGTGTACCCCGCGTCTTGCAGCGAATTCATGACGGTCATGCCCGGAGGTGAAACAGAATAATCATGGCGGTTTGGCGTGCGCGTAAAATGGCCCGGTTCCCCAACAAACGGGCGTGCAATGACGCGAACAACCGAATGCTCATCATCAAGGGTGAGCTCCCGGGCCACTTCACAAATTTTATACAGCTCTTTAAGCGGCACGATTTTTTCATGGGCAGCTACCTGAAATACACTGTCGGCTGACGTATAGACGATAACATCGCCTGTCCGCATGTGCTCCTCACCAAGTTCTTCAATGATCTCGGTGCCCGATGCGGGTTTATTTCCAAGCACACCGCGGCCAATCCGCTCTTTAAAAGGAGCTAACAAGCTGTCTGGAAATCCGTTCGGCCATGTCTTAAAAGGGATTTTCACCTGCAGGCCCATTATCTCCCAGTGACCCGTCGTCGTATCTTTCCCTACGGATATTTCTTTCATTTTTCCGTAAAAAGCTGCAGGAGATGCCACGGCTTCCACTCCTTGCAACGGTTCAATCCGGCCAAGCCCCATGCAGGCCAAATTAGGGACATTCAGGCCATTCATTTTTTCCGCGATATGGCCCAGTGTATGGGCCCCCTTATCGCCGTATTCCGCTGCATCAGGCAATTCGCCGATCCCGACGCTGTCAAGGACAATTAAAAATACACGTTTAAATGATATCATCTCATTTCCTCCTAAATTTACCGGGAATAAACCGAACCGGGGCATAATGTGTCCACCCCCGGCGGTTTACGCTCTTGGATGAGCTTTGGCGTACACTTCTTTCAGGCGGGATTTCGTCACATGCGTATAAATCTGGGTCGTAGAAATATCTGCATGTCCAAGCATTTCCTGTACAGAACGCAAATCCGCGCCATTCTCCAGCAAATGAGTGGCAAAGGAATGCCGCAGCGTATGCGGAGTGATCTCTTTTTCGATTCGGGCCAATGAAGCGTACTTCTTAATGATTTTCCAGAACCCCTGCCGGGAAAGCCTGCGCCCATGGTGGTTTAAAAACATCGCTTCTTCCTGGCTTTTCTTCTTTAGAAAAGGTCTGCCACGCTCTATGTACGCTGTAACATTTTCTATCGCAACGCGGCCAATGGGAATAATGCGTTCCTTCGATCCTTTACCCATGCACTTGACAAAACCCATTCCCAAATTAATGTCCGTAACATTCAGGTTGACAAGCTCGGACACCCGGATTCCGGTCGCGTACAGCAGTTCAAGCATGGCTTTATCCCGCTGTCCCGCAGGTGTCTGGATCTGCGGTCCATTGAGCAACGACTCTACTTCATCGATAGAAAGCACGTGCGGCAAACGTTTCTCTATCTTCGGCGATTCCAGATTAACGCTGGGATCATTATCTATGAATTTCTCGCGAAGAAGAAACTGATAAAAGGCACGAATCGAAGCCAGATTACGGGATATGGTGGCAGTGGCTCGTCCTTTCTGCTGCAGGTTTAACAAATATCCGATAATTTGCATTCGATTCGTAGATTTTAGATTCGCTATTCCTTCTTTTTTCACATATCCACAGTACGACACGAGATCCCGCCTGTACGACTCTAACGTATTGGCAGCCAACCCTCTCTCCACAGTTAAATAATGGATGAATTGGGTGATTAGATTCTCCATTATAATTCTCCTCAAACTTCCAAATTATGTGGTTCAATTTCGTTAATTTATTCCACAATCACGCAGCTGTTTCCTGCTTTCTTCGCGAAATTTTATTCTCCATACCAATAAAAGGCGAACAAACGCTCCTTTACATTTTTGTATGAGATTTCATCGGATGAATGAAATTTCGCTACTTTTACGGCTTTCCCCTCCGGTTCTTTATACGGATTCGCCGGCCGGATTACTTCGTTTACATATGATACAGCATGATAAAAGATAAAAGTACACACGACAAATATAATAAGAAGTCTAACACATTCAATCATCCGTTTGTAGGAGATATACATACGTTCACCGTCCAAGTGTTTTTATTCCCCATCCTATTCTTTACAGAGTAATTTTATACTCGTGTTCATTTTAATTTTGGATGGACCGTGATAAAATAGGTTTTTAGTAAAGAGTAGTGGGTGGGGGAAATGAATGTATAATCATGAGGAAAAAGAAACACAACGGACGAATAGGATTTCAAAACGGCTGAATGTGCTGTTATTTCTCGTATTCTTCGTTTTTGCGATTATTATTATTCGCCTCTCCTACGTGCAAATTGTCAAAGGAGACGAATACAGCCAGAAGGCTACAAGCAAGTCGGACAGGAATGTGATCATTCCGGCGCTGCGCGGCAATATTTACGACCGAAGCGGAAATTTAATTGTATACAGCCGCGGCTCTTTAACAGCAGTTTTTCAAGATCAGGACGGACTGACGAAAGTTCAGTACCTCGCTCTTGCCACGAAGCTTGAAAAAGTTCTCGGCATTAAAAGAGACGAACTGCTTAAACAGATGGATGTGGGCTGGGGCCTGAAAAATAATCAGCTCGTGTGGGTAGGCCGCAGCAGTTCGAAATTTATGGAAAAAGATTTAAAACATAATCTTTCGCAACAGGAAATCGCTTATCTTGCCGAACACCGCACGGAATTTCCCGGTGTGAACGTTGTAACGAAACCAATCCGCGTCTATGATGCCAAACAAGTGGCCGTTCAGGCGATTGGATTCGTCCGCAAGTTCAGCGTAGCATCCGCAAACCCGAATTTGAGCTATTACAAAGATAAGGGAAACATGTACGAACCGGACCAGGTTGTTGGGCTCGACGGTGTCGAATATGCCTATGAAAACTATCTGCGCGGCGAAAACGGCCGGCGAACCTACCAGGTTGCGGCCGACCAAACGATTATTAAACAACTGGGCGAAGTTCCTCCCAAGCAGGGTGATAATCTGTACCTGACTCTTGATGAACGCGTGCAGCTTGATACGCGCGATTTCATTAAAAATTTTCTGCCTCAGCTGCGCAGTACGAACTGGCAGAAGGCCGCAAACGCTAAAACCGCGTATGCGGTCGCCATGGAGGTTAAAACGGGGAAAATTGTCGCCATGGTCAGTTACCCGGAGTATGACCCGAACATATGGGTAAAGGATAACCTTGATACCAACGATTACAACCAAATCAGCTATTCTGTGAATAACGGCACGATCCGGAGCGCTCCCTATGATGTGCGTCCTTTGACAGGACAAGCGGCCATTACCGAGGGACAAAAACATCCATCGTCAATTGTGCCTTCAGGGTCGGTTATAAAGCCGTCCACCGTTATGATGGGCCTCGCTGAAAAAATAATTTCTCCGTACGATGGTTGGCAAGATACCGGGGCATGGCATTACGGACGAGGTACGGATACGGTTCATAATGATAATAACCATAATTACGGTTACTTAACACCACAGACCGCTTTACAGAAGTCTTCGAATACGTATATGGCCCGCATTGGAGATTTGACGGCGCAAAAATACGGAAAAAAATCGATTGACATTATGCAAAGCTATCAGCAAGCATTCGGTTTGGGCGTAAAAACAGGAATAGATCTTCCTTTTGAGGACAATGGGATTGAAGATTATCTTAAGATGAATAAAACGTATGGCCCTCTGGCAGCGATGGTGCAGGCTTCCTTCGGGCAGCAGGAACGGTTTACAGCGATGCAGCTGTGCCAGTATGCAGCAACCCTCGCTAATAACGGGAAACGAATAAAGCCGCAAATCGTGGATCACATCACGGATCCAAAAGGGAAAGTCGTGCGCCCGTATACGCCTGTCGTATTAAACACGCTAAATGAACCTGACATCTATTGGAACACAATTCGCGAAGGGATGGGAATGGTTACCGAAAGCGGGGGAACCGCAGGTTATACGTTCACAGGCTTCCCCTACAGGGTAGCCGCGAAAACGGGAACATCCGACCAGGATATTTACGCCCAGAATCCTGATACAAAAAAATGGTATAAATATGACTCCGTATCAAACGGTGTATTCATGTCGTATGCTCCGCTGGACAACCCGAAACTTGCCGTTGCTGTCATTGTCCCTGAAGGCGGATACGGCGCTTCGTCCGCCGGTGTCATCGCCCGCCACATCTATGAAAGCTATGACAAGTATGTGGGATTGGGGACGAAATAACGGGGAAATTTCGAGCTCCGCTGTAGTAATAAACCTTTATTGAGAAAAACTCGCGGGCGTTGCCGCTCGTCCTTTTTCTGCAGGGTAGCGAAACGGCCGCTTAGTGACCGGAAGGTCGGACCGACAAAACATCCGGGTACCTCAATGATGGAGACAATTGTCGGTCTGATCGACCTTCCGGCCACACGCTCCACATCGAAAAAGCAACGTTCGGCACACTCCCGCGAGTTTTTCTCGGGTGACCCATGGAGGAAAGTATATGTTGCTTTAACACTGTAAAGCAACATATACTTTCCTTAACGGTAAAAAAAAGCCCGTATCACTTTTTTTCAGTGATTACAGGCTCTTTTTTTATGAACCCACTATAGAGTAGCCAACACCGCGCCAATAATGGTAATGGCTCCTCCCACCAATGATGTTCCGGAAATTTGTTCATGCAGCAACAGAACACCAAATACAACCGTCCAAACCGGAAGCAGGTTGATGTATGGTGCTGCCCGACCAGCTCCAAGAATTTTTACACCAGCATTCCATGCCAGATACGCACCCACCGACGCGAATGTGCTGACATACATAACCGCAAACCATGCGTTCACGGACATATGGATCATGTTTGGTTGTACCGTCCCAATACAACTTATGGCACTGAGCAGCGTACCATAGAAGGATGCTCCTGCCGTCATGGTTAGCGGATCGATCTGTTTTCCGTATCTCTTACCAAGGACGGTATACAACCCCCAGGCCAAACATGACAGGAGGATTTCAATGTCTCCAATAACGGAACTTTGGGAAGATGATGCATGTTTTCCCTGAAATAAAAGGATCACGCCTAATATGGATACAAAGGTGCCAATCCAGGCCTTTAGTTTTATGTGTTCTTTAAGAACAAAGGGAGTGAAGGCGAGGATAGCAATTGGAATACCGGCAGAAATCATGCCGGCTTGTGATGCACTAACGGATCGCAACCCCAGGTAATTTAACGTTGAAAATGCAAACACACCAAAGAATCCGAGGATCAAAAATTCCTTCCATTTTTTAAAAATGGGAATGTTCTTTTTGTTTAGGGAAAGTAAACCAAAAAGCAGCGCGGTAGAAATTGCCCATCGAACGGTATTAAGTAAGGTTGCCGGCAGCGCAAGTGCCAAAAATCGTCCGCAAATATAGTTGCCACCCCAAAGGATCGTAGCAAGTACCAATAGTCCAATTCCACGTTTCATATTTTCAAGCCCTTTCTGTATACGAGTTAATACTCACTACGTATTAAAATAATGGTGGTCATCCCCTCTTTTCTTTTACATCCGAATGCAAAGAATATTTGTATCAATAATGGACACTTATGTATTAATAATACATTTTTCTATCTTAGATGGATATCATGTCGGATATGTCGCTAAGAAAGAGTCACCCCACCCATTTCGCATGCTGAAAATTTGCCGACCGCTTTGACTAATAAAATGACTCAAAAAGCACAAGACCCGAGCCACTTTACCTAGTGATTCGGGTCTTTTAATCATAGATGTGATGTACTATCAGCTAGCTGTAGTCAGGATTCACCCACTCCATGAGTAAGGCATTATTTCCGGAGCAATCGTCTTTTAAATAATTATGGCCAGGTGACGAGCTATGTGCGCTTTGCGTCCGACTGGGGCGCGCGAATTTTGTGCTCTTCCCGGAATTTTTAACGGACCAACTCCTTTCTTTGCCAACGTCTGGCGCACCCTCTCAATCCATTCGTGCTCTTGATGAGCATACGGAAAAATATCGGGCTTTGTTTAGTAGGCTTGCCAGCGAATACGATTTTGTATATTGTGGGCGGCACACATATCCGCACACAGGAAAACAAGACCTTTAATTCGGCCTTTCTGTTTCATCCGGATGGAAAAGTGGATATGCAGGATAAAGTGCATCTTACAGCATATGAAAAGAATGAATGGCAGTTGGAACCTGGCAATCAATTTTATGTCTTCGAGACACGTTACGGTAAAATCGCCATTCTCGTCTGTTATGATATAGAGTTCCCTGAGGCAGCACGAAAGGTTTGTGCGGAAGGGGCGAACATTATTTTCTGTTCGTCCAGTACAGACGACGAGCAAGGCTTCCACCGTGTACGGTATACATGCCATGCCCGGGCCATTGAAAACCAGGTGTACGTCGTGCATACAGGAGGGACCGGCTGGCTGCCTACAAATTTTACTTATAAGCAAAAAAACGGTGTATAATGATTCTTTTCGAAAAGGTGGTGATTGGTAAAGTAAAAAACTCAGTAGCCACTGTGCAACTAATAAAACTAAAGGAGATCAGATTATGGTAAATTTAAAGAAAAGATTCATAACCTTAACAGCAAGTATGGCTGTCGTTTCTTCGCTAGTCCCTGGAATTGTATTAGCAAATACGACAAATTCGAGTTCAATAAATACAAATAATACTCAAAATATATCGGTGGCCCCATCTCCAGATCCTGAAAGTTCTATTGGTACAGCTCCACTTATCTTTAAAAGCAATAATAAAACTGTATCTCCAAGGAGTACAATTAGCGGTAATGCTGGTAGTGCAACAATATATTATACGGGAAAAGGACCTAATACCTTATATTGGTCCTTAAATCCTTCTTTTATTGGTCCGTACTATGTAAGTGCAGAAATTACTATTACAAATATATCTACCAAAAAAGTTGTAAAAACAATTCCTGTGAGTACTGGTAAATTATTAGGTGGGTCGACATCAGCCCAAGTTGATGTTGGTTATTTACCAAAAGGAAATTATGATGCTGTATTAACAGGTACTGCATCCTTTGATTTTGGAGAAGCAACTATTTTATCTCCCAACACCGCTTTTAGAATTTAGAAAAAAATTAATAATAGGGGATTTATATTTTTATAAATCCCCTATTATGTTTAAAGCCCAGCGGTGATATGTCACTTCTTTTGGTAAACGCTTTGTATTCGGAATCATGCTTCCTTACGGAATCAGCTGCCTGAACGAGATAGTACCGAAGGTACTTATTTCCTGTACGTATTCGGCTGGTCTCTTCGGCCTCAAATTCACCTGACTGGTGCTGGTTCCAAACCAGACCGGCATATTTTGCTAATGCGTGATGACTCTTGAATCTTTTGATGTCTCCGATTTCGGCAATGATGCCTGCTGCATAAACAGGTCCAATTCCTGAATCACAGCCAGGCTTGTATTTCCAAACGGATTAGAGAAAGGATTATCCTGCCGCAATCCGCTTCTTAGGAAGAGAATCGTATCCTTTTTTAAAACGAGCCACTTTGCTTGCATTTATGACGTAAATTTTGACTTTATAGTTTGGGTGAACGACATCCAGTTGCTCTTTTAGGTAATGAGCCAAATGCCAACCTAAATTCGAAGTAGCCTCCATCCCGATTTGAAGGAGTTGGCTATTTATTTTCTCAGCTTGCTCGATCATCTTTTGAATGAGGGTATCGGCCCCTTGCTGATCGTTAGAAACCGAGAATGAAGCGATTGAAGTTCCATCCTCAGCCATGAATTGTACATGGTGAGAACGAAGACTTACGTCAATACCAATCAACATTTTCGACATTGAAATCACCTCCTGGTTAAAAGATCAAACGTCTTCTCGGACCTGGGCGCCCATGGGAACCACCAACATCAGCCTCGTCATTAGCACTCACCTTACAGCGATGACAATTCAGGACACTACTCCTCATCGTTGTAAGAGGCGCAACCAGCGGTTAGAAAATGAGTGGTGGATCACGGGTAGCAGGCTTTTAACAGCAGTACCAAAAGGTCCGCAAGGAGATTAAGAAATATCCCGAGGAAAGCTTGTCGATCCCAATGTCCCATAGGCAGATCCGAGTGGCTATAGGAAAACGACATACTTAAGCAATGCTCATTACGCGTGAGCATGCCGTTTTCAAATTTCATTTATAAATTAAGGCACAACAAAGAAACAGAGTAACAAAATATCCTCTAACAGGTTTTACAAATCAT
>NZ_KE387173.1:77285-88403 GCF_000430625.1 Aneurinibacillus terranovensis DSM 18919 | reverse complement strand
ATTCTGGAAATTCAAATCCACTATTTTTTGTTGTCCGGATCAACTGGAAAAACAGATAATTGAAGTTCTATTAATATCATACGAGGGAGAGAAAGGATCGAGTTCGAACTCTTCCTTTACAAGTACGGCTAACCCGTCAATTGATTTCCGCGAATCGGTGCTTCCGCAGGCCAGATACATTCGCTCAACGTTCGCTTCGCTTAGCATAACGTTTTGAGTGTTCGTACGACGTCGGCGAGTAGCGTGGGATCAAAGCCGGGTTGTACCTCTACAACTACAGGCCCCACTCTGACAAGCAATGTGCTCCTTGACTCAGAGACTTTTCGTCCAATTCTACCGACACCCACTTAAATGAGGATGGCACAGGGTCTTCTGTGGATTTAAGCTTCCGGAGCCAATACCATAGTTGATGAGGTTTTACACCATGGGCTTCACACCACTCTTTCGTACTTTGTCCACTCGCCCTATATGTGGCGATCCGTTCCTCCCATTCTTTAAGTCGTTCTATTCTTGTCATAAAGAAAATCCTCCTTAGTGTTCTGAGGAAGATTATCTCACACTCAAAAATATGAAACTATGTGGGAACCATTTGACACTTACCGAAATATGTATGTATATTCGGTTTAATATATGAATATTCGGAAAGTGCCGACTTCAAATCCCGCCAATTTTATCAGTAAAGTGGAGTTTTTTATCACTTTCAGTGGCGACCCACAGGTTAATTGAGCGAATGATTGTACATGTTCGGGAGACGGTTCTGCCACCGAATCATGTGGCAAACATTAAAAAGCTTCAAGAGATCCAAGTGGGGCAGATCTCGCTGCCACTGGCAGGGTAAATCCCCTCCACACGCAACTGAAAAAAAGAAACTCACGGCACAAGGGATACGGCTGTCAAAAATTAGGGACTGAAATGGAATCAGTGCCGAGGAAGATTACTCGATGCCATGCCGCCCCTTTCATTTCCAATTTTGGAGTATCTATTGGCTACTTATGCTGCTGTCTTCAAACTGAAATTGGGCTTTTTGAACAGCCTCTTAAAGAATTATACGCGGAAATTTTCGGTTGTTAATTTTATTAATAAGAGGTAGATCAGGCTTCTGTTGTTCGTATAAAATCCATTTGTATTCGTTATTTATTCGCCGTAAAAATGACACTTTCCCACTAAAATATTTACCATAAAGCATTGTATGAAAAAAACTTTTGCTCTTCGTACTTTAGTGCGGAGGGCTTATATATGAAAGCAAAAGAAGCCTCAGTCCGTAATGGATTTCGTTTAATGCCGGATCGGCCCCCCTTAGAAGGAACCCGGATTCCGAAGGTAGGATTTGTGTACTTTAATATTTTTTTATAACTGCAAGATTCAGTTGTTTTAATTTTTTGTAAAGGGTAGGCCTGGTAATATTCAATTCTTTTGATACAGCACTTAAGTTACCGCGATGTTTTTCAATGATCCTTTCAATTTCCGCTTTTTCATTTGAATGCTGTGGGTCTATATTATCGCCTTGGCATATAGAATTGTCGGTGCTTTCCAATGTGAGATCATATAAAAATTCAGGTAAGTGCTCCTCGGTAATTTCATCGTCTTCGCAAAATATGGACATATATTCTGTAGCATGCTTTAATTGACGAATATTTCCAGGCCAATGATATTCTAATAAAATGTCTTTTACTCTCTGTGAAAAAAAAGGTGTTTTTCTTTGCTTTTGTGAGAAAATTTCTTGAAGAAAATATACAGTAAGCATGGGGATATCTTCTTTTCTTTTTCGAAGAGGGAGGAGATTAATTGTAGCAGAACTAAGTCGATAATATAGATCCTCTCGAAATTCCCCCTTTTTCACTAGACTTTTCAGATCTTTATTGGTAGCAGAAATAATTCTCACATTGATGGGTATAGGATTTTTCCCGCCTACCCGATATATTTCTTTTTCTTGAATCACTCTAAGCAAATATACTTGCAGGTCTAAAGGCATTTCTCCGATCTCATCAAGAAATAGAGTTCCGTTGTTTGCAGCTTCAAATTTACCGATTTGTCCATTTTTAGATGCACCGGTAAATGCACCTGGTTCGTAACCGAATAGCTCACTGGCAATTAAGTCTTTTGGTATTGCCCCGCAATTAATAGAAATAAAAGGATGATGTGATCTGTTGCTTTCCGAATGAATAGAATGTGCAAACAGTTCTTTTCCTGTTCCACTTTCTCCTTCAATTAAAATGTTGATAGGATGGCGGGCTAAACGTATAGCATTGGAAACGGTTTTCCTAAATTCCGCGCTATTCGTCATAATGTGGCGGAATGAATACTTAAACGGATGCAACCCAACTGATGGGTGTACTTTTTTATTTAAATCGGAAAAAACAAGAATCGAACCGATTACTTGCTTATCGTATTCAACAGGCAAGACATTTAATTCGATATGATTCGTTAATCGGAAGTTTCCTTTCTCCTTTCCCATTTTGATAAAATCGTTTTGGATCCGGCCTAGGGAGTCCAGCATCAAATACTCTTGATATTGGTCTAGGCTTTGTTGGGCTGTTGGATTCAAACGCAATATATTACCGTTTTTATTAACGACTAATATTCCATTGGATTGTCCCCATTTATCAAAGGCGGAACCGTATTCTTCAATAAGTTTGTTTTGATGAATCATCGTTTTATAGCTCAGTTTGATTTCAATCGCTTTTTCGATGGCAATCGCGGTTTTGAGTAAGTGAGGAGTCGAATGTTCCGTGAAGCCGGTTATATCCACGATGCCAAGTAATTGATTCGTTGACGGATCAAAAATGGGTGCCGAGGAACAAACCCAACAACTCAAGTTATTCCAAAAATGCTCCGTGGAAACAATTTGTACCGGTTTTTTCGTATAAATCGCTGTTCCGATCGCATTTGTTCCCGTGTATTCTTCACTCCAATTTCCCCCTGGCAATAAATTCATATCATAAGCCTTTTTGATCGCCTGTTTATCCCCATCCATCCAGAGGACGTTTCCTATATCATCGGTAAGGATGATGATATGATTTTGTATATTATTAAAATCTCTTATTATACCAATAGCCGTGCGGATCCAATATTCTTCATTAATCTTATTATCGAGAAATTCCTTTGATATCGTAATTGGAGCCTTGAATTTATTATGATTAAAGCCTCGGGATTGACAGCGCTTCCATGAATCGATAACGGTTTGATCGATTCGAGTGGTAATATTTTTCCCTACAATAAAATCTTCCTTGGCTTTATCTATTCTACGGATACATTCCTTGCTGGTATGGATATCAAAATAATCCAGCTTAATAGTATGCATTTTATCTCCTCCAATCTATTGAATTTACTTTCTCAAACTAATCCTGCAGTCAAAAAGATATTATCAAATTCTATTCGACACATCAATAACAATTGTTAAACTGTTTACAAAACTTACAATTGTTAAACATTTATATTTACAAGTGTAAATACAGAGATGGCTCTCAGTTCATCTAATGCTATTTTTCATAGCAATATTCGTTGGCATGGTTTTTGCTTGTTTAAGTTATCAAGCAAGGGGGGTGAGAGGTTGAACGAAAAATAGTAATCTCCACAATAAAAACCATATGCACTGGGGACGGTGATCTGAAAAGGTTTAACAGAAATCCTTCATTGGAATATACACATTGAAAATAAGTTGATAAAGTTTGCTTTTTAAGTAGAAAAAACTATTATCGATTTCCACAACCTATTCTATAGAAGGGAGATCAGAATCTGTGATCAAAACATTAGCTAATAATAAAGTGTCTGTTAATTACCAAGAGAAAGTATATTCATTGAAGGAGCAAGTTGCCCGTCGAGATAAACTTACGGAAGAAACGGGGCATTACTATGGTGTCAGTGAGTTGCGACTCAAAAAAGATGATCCCGTGAAGTATGAACGTTTTTATTCAAGACTGCATGCATCTGTTTTGGCAGCGCGAGAAGTGGCAAGGTATGTTACTGCATCACCAGGTGCGCGGGAAATGGGAGAGTCCCTTTGGACGCTCACTACTCCTGAGGGAGATACCTTGGTTATATCGCTTGGTTTCTTTAGTCACCTTAACTCTAGCAAAGTTGCCATCCGGTTTATGGCGGAAAATAACTATGATCTGAACCCTGGAATTAATGATGGTGATGTTTTTGTTACGGATGATGGGAAGACTGGGGGAGCTCCTCATCCAGGGGATACGTATACTTACGTTCCAATCGTTGTCGAGAATGAAATAGTCGGTTGGGCAATGGCAGTGAATCACATCATGGAGGCTGGTGCCCCTGTTGCCGGAAGCTGGCCCGGCTTTGCAGTAGACACATTTATGGATGGATTGGTTGTCCCGCCGATGAAAACGGGGGAAAACTTGCGCCAATACACCTGGTGGGAACACGTTTGGAAGCAACGGACACGTGCAGGTACGTTAAATAACTTAGACGACAAGATGAGATTGGCCGGTTGCGCGATGATTCTTAAAGCTGTGCATGAGATTATAGAGGAATTTGGAGTCGACTATTATAAACAGGCCATTCGTGAAATCATCGAAGAAAGTCGTTTGGAAATTTTACAGAACATTAAAACGATTATGGTTCCGGGCCGATACACAAGTACTGCGTTTCGTGCGGTGAAATACAAAGGTTTGCAAAAGCTTTGGGCTCATGCTGATAAAGATTCCCTCATTCATATTCGTCAGCGCTTTGAAGTGGATGAAAGCGGCGGCATAATAGCCGACTTTGAAGGTACATCCAGATGGGGGTACCACGCCTTTAATGGCTATCCGGGCGGTGCAGACGTTGCCTTTTATCTGGCCATGATCAATCAATTTGCTCATAATACCAAACCTACAGGGGCCATTACTTATGTAGCCAAATCGCATTATCCTGAAGGATCTATTTATAATCCGGAAAATTCATTTGCCAGCTTTTCAAATATTTGGGCTCAATCCATGGCTATGAACGCGTTGGGCTTTAATGCCGTTAACCGCGCCTTGTTTGCCCGCGGTTATCTTGAAGAAGCATTTACGGCTGATAGTAACTGGGAAGGGATTCAAGGTTCCGGTGAACTTGAAGATGGCACTCCTTACGGATTTACCAACTTTGAATCGGTTGGCGGCGTAGCCATGGGAGCCTTCAGTTACCGCGACGGTTTACCGCTGGCCTGGGCAGAATGGACGCAGCTTCCCAATATTGGTAACGCCGAAGAATTTGAGTATTTAATTCCGCCTCTCTATTACATTGGCAGGAAATTATTACCTAACTTCTGCGGGCACGGCAAATATCGCGGCGGCATTGGTGATTCGTCCGTTCACTGGATTAAAAACCCTGGGCAACGGCTCGGAATCAGCCGAGGAGGCTCGCAGGTGGCGGCTACCACATTTGTCGCACTCGGTATGAGCGGAGCTTATCCGGCTCCAAGTGCCTTTCATGTTTCGGCAAGAGGAACCAATTCAAACCAACTAGTCGACCAGGGAGTTGCCCTTCCGAGAGATGCATCCGAAGTGTTGGATTATACAGAAAAAGGGATATTAAAATCGGAAAATTTGGATGTTTGGAAATTCGATATGCCAGAACAAAGCTTCCAAGATGGCGATATGTTAGCGGATGCCGCAGGGGCAGCAGGAGGTTGGGGGGATCCAATCGAACGTGATCCTCACTCTGTATTGGAAGATGTCATTTACGGTTGGGTAGATCGTAAATTTTCAGAGGAATTGTATGGCGTTGTATTAAAAGAAAATGTCTCCGGTTCTTTAGAAGTAGACGATAAGCGTACTCAAAGCTTACGTAAGAAAATGATGGAGGCAAGAAAACAAACAGCCCAGCCGGTGTTTGAATGGTGGAAGAGGGAAAGAGAGATTGTCAAAAAACAAGATTTTATTGATCCTGTTCGGGATATGTACGAAAGTTCAATGAGTTTCGAATCTTTCAAAAATGAAATAAATAATTTCTGGCAACTTTAATCTTTCCTGGTAAGGAGTGAATTTTAATGACTGATTCCATTGATAAGGACCTGATAAGACAACTAGTGAATGGCACTATTAGTGACGAAAATGTGCAAAGGCTGCAAAGAATGCCGCAAAAGGATGCGGAACGTTTTTGGCAATACCTTGAAGTTCTGCAAGAAAGTGTACCATGGGATGATAAGATCCTACTGCGGTTAACGGATCATCTGTATGTGGTAAAGGACAAGGAAGGTAACCGCATTGTCAAATGCGACTGCGGACATGAATATGGCGATTACCGAATCAACTGGAAGCTTCAAAGTCTCGTTCGAGTCCGAAAGACACTGGATGAATTTAAACAGGTCTATTCTCCCGAACCTGCATGTCCGGAACCGGAGTGGCAGGAAATTCGAGAATTCTTTTGTCCAAATTGTTCGGCTCAATTAGCTGTTGAAGTGGTTCCCCCAGGATATCCGGTTGTGTTCGAAATGCTTCCGGATTTAGATCGATTCTACAGAGATTTTTTGGGTAAACCTCTTGAAGATGAATCACCTGACTGGTATGAAGATCGTTCCGAAGATCTTTTGACCAAATGGGAACAAGCAGTAAAGTAGCCGAAGAGGAGGTCAATATCATGACAACGATAAAAAAGGAAAAAGATTTCATTCTTGCGCTTGATGCAGGCGGAACGATGACGGATACCATCTTGGTTAAACCGGACGGTTCATTTATTGTGGGCAAATCCTTGACAAACAGGGAAGATGAAAAATCCAGCTATTTAGAATCTGTAGGTGATGCGGCCAGCTATTTGGGGTTGACTTCTACCGACATTCACAGTAATTGTGCCGTGTCCATTTATGCAGGTACAGGTATGCTAAATACAATGCTTACAGGAACAGGAGCAAATGTAGGACTGATTGTCACTAGAGGCTTTGAACACATCACCGTCATGGAAGGCGGCTTGACCTGGCTTGGGGAAAGCCAGGCGGAGATTTTACACCAACAATTACGTCGGCACACGACTCCATTGGTTGACAGCAGAAATGTTATAGGCGTAAGTGAGAGGATTGCGGGTCCTACCTATCTCACAGCAGAAGCAGATTCAGGCGATATTTTGATTCCGCTCAATGAAAAAGAAGTGGAAGAAGCGGTAAAAACCCTTCTAAAGAACAAAGTCGAAGTGATTGGCATTCTTTTTGTGAATTCCTATGTTGACCCTAGGCACGAGCTGAAGGCGAAAGAGATTGCCGAGCGTATTGTGCAGGAATACGGCGTGGATGTTCCAGTCGTTTGTTCTGCAGAAGTAGCTCCTGTAATGAAAGAAAATAATCGGGTAAAAAGCGTCCTGTTTCAGACGTTCGCGGCAGAAAAAACCCGGGATCAATTGAGACAAGTAGAAGAAGCTGCCCAAAAAGAAGGATATAGTGCCCCTCTGCAAACCCTTTTGTCTTATGGAGGAGCAGTCACGATTCACTATCCGCGTCTGTACGAAACGGTGCTTTCCGGTCCGATCGGAGGTCTAACCGGCGCACAGCAGATTGCGAAGATTACGGAATACAAAAACATCGTAACGGCGGATCTTGGCGGTACAAGCTTCGACGTAGGTCTAGTCGTGGATGGGTTGATTGGTATTCGCAAGGATGCTGATTTTGCGCGACATCGTCTGGCGCTGCCGATGGTTGCTTTGGATTCCGTCGGATCGGGTGCAGGTTCTGTTGTTCGCGTTGATAATTATCGCCGGATGCACATAGGCCCGCAAAGTGCCGGCTATCGTGTCGGTCTTTGCCATCAGTATCCTGATTTAACCATCACGGATATCAATGTTGCACTAGGTTACGTAGATCCTAATTATTTCTTGGGCGGTAAGGTCAAATTGGACCGGGATAAAGCGTTGGCCGGACTGGAAGAGCGTGTAGCCAATCCTTTGGGATTAGACATTTATAAAGCAGGCGAAGGAATACTGGAAGTTTTCCATACGCAGATGAAAGATTTGATTCGCGTGACCCTTCAGTCTCGCGGTTACAATCCATCGGAATTTACCCTCCTTTGCTATGGAGGTGCTGGTCCCGTTCATATGTGGGGGTATAGTGAGGGGACTGGGGTTGGCAATATCATCACTTCTCCATTTGCAGCGGCTTTCTCCGCCTTTGGCGCAGCTTGTGCTGAATATACTCATCGCTATGACAAAAGTTTAGTGGTTCTCTTGCCGCATACACTCGGATCGGAAGAAAAGCAGCGTGTCGCTGAAAGCATCAATCATGCTTGGCGCAGACTTGAAGCTAACGCTATTCGCGAAATGGCGAATGAAGGATTGGATCCATCACAGATCACATTTAGATATGGGGTTTATGCAAGATATATCGGTCAGCTTGAAAGCTTTGATACACCATTATCTTTTGGTGAAATTCATTCGGCTGATGATATTGAGCGATTAACTTCAGCGTTTGAAGACGTTTACACAAAAATCTTCCCTGAGGGCGCGAGATTCCCTGAATCCGGGTATGCCATTACCGAGGTTTATGTTCAAGCGGTAGCACCAAAACCGGTTCCTGTGATTCGTGAGTACGATCTGCAAGATGCTATGCCTTCTGATTCTGCTTATGTTTCTACCCGTCAAGTTTTCCATAAGGGAAAGTGGCAAGGGTTTTCCGTTTGGGAAATGAAAGAACTGCATGCAGGGAATGTTGTGCAGGGGCCCGCTATTATCCAGGATCCCATGACTACTGTAGTAATCCCGCCTGGAAAGGAAGTAGGCGTGGATAAATTCCGTTTGCTGCATTATCGAGACATCAGATAAATGGTAATTAGTTGTAGTCCCCACCTTTTGAGGATGGGGACTTATACGACTAGTGAAGTAGATGATCTATCTCACGGCGAACTTTGGAATTAGAAAGCGAACAGGCGGCATGTTCACAACGTTTTGTGCCTGAGCGAAACGAAAGGAAGGGTATTCAAAGTGGCTATTGCAGATGTAATTAGCAAATTTATCTTGGAAACAAATTATGAGGATATTCCTGCAAAAACAATTGAATTTACAAAAGAGTTAGCGTTGAAAACGATGGCGGGAATGATTGCCGGTTCCAAAACCGAGTCAACGAAAAAAATTATTGAGTATGCAAAAATGAATTTGGGTGCTCCAGAGGTAGGTGTCATCGGCTGCGATTTTAAAAGTTCATTAGAAACTGCCATTTTTGTTAACGGGTACACGTCGCATGCTGCAGAGTTGGAAGATGATCAATTTCCGTCCGCTACCAGCGATATCACCGTTTTTCCTGTAACATTCGCTTTAGCTGAAAGACTACACTTAACAGGTGAACAATTTTTAGAGGCATCTGCTTTAGGATTAGAGGTCATGAATAGATTGGGAATGTATTCATTGACGCCAATAGGAGTAACCGATTTGCCCTTTTATGGCGTAATTGGTGCAGCAGTTGCCACGGCAAAAGCATTATCTTTGGATCATGAGCAAATAAAATCAGCAATAGGAATAGCCATTGGAAGAGCAGGCGGATATATCTCGAATTTTGGTACCGATGCCCATTATTTAGAATCAGCTATTGCATGCAGAGATGGGTACCTAGCTGCTGTTTTTGCCAAAAATGGTATGACTGGCGGTACAAATATTGAGCAATGGCTAACTAATTTGTTGCAAGGTAGGGATTATGACTTATCTCAAATTACCAACGGCTTAGGTGAAACATGGTTTATTCATAATATCTGGATTAAAAAATATCCATGTTGCTTTTTAACTCATCGTCAAATCGATATGCTGCGTCAGATAAAAAAAGAAAAAAATATTGATCCCAAGGATGTTGATTTAATCCAATTAGAGGTTGGCCCCATTGATGGAACGTGTGATAGACCAAACCCGGTGGATATAGAGGACAGTAGATTTAGCCTGCAGCATATTTTATCGGGAGTACTTTTAGAAGAGGACATGCATTACGGCATTTTTTCAGAAGCTAAAATAGCTGATGAAAGATATCAGCAAATGCGATCCAGGGTGAAAGTTAAGATAAATGAAGATTGGCCAAGGGAATTCAATTCGGGTATAGCTCATTTAACCTTGACCCTAAAAAATGGTGAGCAACATGAAATGAGACTTAAACAGGCTTTTGGCGGACCTGAAAGTCCATTAAAAAGAGAAGAGCATATCGATATTTTTAAGCTATACACAGCAGGGAAATTACCAGATGAAAACATCAGAGATCTTTATGAATCAATACTAAGCTTAGAAAACTTAAGCGATGTTGGAAGAGTTATAGATTTTGTTAATAACTAGACTTAAAAATTTTAACACTGCTATGTAATTTAAAGTTTAGCGATGCCACGGGGATGTTTTGGGTTCACAGGCCAGCCAAGTGCCGGTGGACCCGTATTCTCAGCGGGTAAGTTCCAGGATTTCCGGAAAGGGGCAAATGACTTCAGTTTTTTAGGTGTGCATCATATCGGCATTGTAGTAAGGAATCTAGAGCAGGCCTTGCTATTCTATCGTGATGTTTTGGGTCTGCCGTTCGAGGGAATTGAGCATCATAGCGGGGCTAATGTTGATATAGCCTTTTTGCGTTCGGGAGAAACCCTTATCGAGTTACTTGAACCTAAAGGTGAAGGCAGCTTTAGAGATTTTTTGGAGATTAAAGGTGAAGGACTTCATTATATCGCTTTGAGAGTTGAAGATATTGCAGGCACATTAGAAATCCTGAAGGCCAATAATGCACCGCTGCTGGACCAATCTCCCAGGGATGGCGGAAGGGGATCTAAAATTGCCTTTTTAGATACGGTTTCTACCAGTGATGTATCCATAGAATTAGTACAGCCTTAGTGACATGGGAGCGAGGCTTCAACTGAAGCATTAAACAGAAAAGAGCAGCGGTATGATGTCAAGCCCCTAAGTTAACATAATATTTTGTCGAAAGCTGCTTTTTTGGGGGGTGAACCAAAAAAAGGCAATACCAAACTAAGCCCACCCTACCTTGAATTCAAAATATTTCCTCAAAATCCAAGGAACTGGTGGAATTGGATGAAAGAGTTATGTCTTACATGTGTTGTCGGATTCCTCCTTTCCGGTCGTAAAGTCGATTCGTCTTCAGCAGATAAAAGACCAATCGCACTAATTTACGGGCTGTAAGAGCAAGGGCACGTTTTTCGGCAAACTCTTTCGGCTCCGCTTTCTTTTTGGCATAGTACT
>NZ_KE387173.1:0-77275 GCF_000430625.1 Aneurinibacillus terranovensis DSM 18919 | reverse complement strand
GATTCTGGAAATTCAAATCCACTATTTTTTGTTGTCCGGATCAACTGGAAAAACAGATAATTGAAGTTCTATTAATATCATACGAGGGAGAGAAAATATTGATTGTTCATACCAACTTGTCATTTTCATTGAATTATTTGATTTATATGCAAAATATTTTTCTGAACTATCAACACGGAAATGAGGAAAATTTCAATCCCGTTTTTCCTTTCTGTAATACAAGTTGTAACAACCCACTGAATACAGAAAATTTTAAAGAAAAGTGGGGAAATTCTTTAGAAGTGTTAATTAATAAGCGTATTAATTCTCAATTTGAACCGTTACTTGAAAATTTACATGACTCAATATTTATCAATCTTTTTAAGAATGATGATGAAAGGGACAAGTATCTTTTAGAAAGCTATAAATCTTTTTTAGCATGGTGGGAACCCGACGGATTTGGAGCACAATTATTACTTGAAATGTTTTTAGAAAAGATAGACTTATATACGGAAATACAAAAAATAATTAAAGAGCATCAGGTTTCAGTAACACATGATAAATTAAAGATTGATGTTATATATGATGATATAGTTCTAACTTCACCAATACTGAAACTAGGATATGTTATTGTTTCGTATAAGGAACTTTTTCACTTTAAATTAACAAATTCCCTTTCAGAAAAAGTAACTAATCAAATAATGTATGCTCTTAATTAGGGTAGTGAAACCCGGTTGACTTGTGTACTGCCGAATAGCAGCCCACTTTATCTAACCTTCATTCCCCTCTCTCCGTTTTAGATTTGGCCTATAAAAAAGCAGCGTGCCTAGTAGGTAATACTAGAAGCACGCTGCTTTTTTAACCCGAAATGTTTGCTTTTTTTACTACGGGTGTTCCGTTCTGTTCGGCCGCTTCCTGGCATTTCTGACAGATGCCGTGAAACGTTAACCGGTGATCCAAAATTTTAAAGTGAAAATTGCTGCTGACGGATTTTTCTACTTCACCGAGCAAATCCTCATGAATTTCATTCACCGACCCGCACTGTACACAGATTAAATGGTGATGGTGGTGTTCTGCATCTTCGTCACGAAATTCATAGCGTGATACGCCATCTCCAAAATTAATTTTATGGATGATGGAAAGGTCGCTCATTAGTTCTAACGTCCGGTAAACGGTTGCAAGCCCGATATCCGGCGATTTATCTCTAACAAGCAAATATACATCCTCGGCGGTAAGATGGTCCTCTTCATTTTCCAACAGGACACGAAGTGTGGCCTCACGCTGCGGGGTTAGCTTATAGCTGCGGTTGTGCAACTGCTCTCTGATTTTCTCAATTCTCTCTTCCATATAACAGGACATAACAGGACCTCCCGAGCGTCTTCATACATTACAATTATAGTAGAGTATCCAATTAACGTCAAATAGAATTAGTTTTTAATTATAATTAATTTTAAATTAGAATAATTATTAAACTTAACAATGCACTCGCGTGTTTCATAAGGGAGGGGGAGATAAACGCTTCAAACCCTGCGGCCAGAACGGACACAATCGCCATCGCAACCATAAGGCTGCTGTATAAGAGAAATTGCGGATAAATCGCCCGTCCGTGTTTAAACCGGGATTGGATAAGCTGCAGAGAGAAAGAGATGCCCGCCGTTGCGATTAAAATAATTGATGGCACGATCAGCAAGTTCTGCGGCAGTACAGAAACAATGGCAAAATAAAGCCCGTGCCAGCTCAATTGATTCACCAGGAAGCCGACTGTAAAACCAACAACCACTCCTTTTAAAAATACCATAACGAGGATAAGCGGCAAACCAATAATCGATAGGCCAAGTATCCACATAAAACCGATATATTTTAAATAATGGCCGAGTGAGCTCTGAAAAGCCCGGCTCGGGTCGGCAATGTTATCCCGGGAAAGTTCGTGAAAAAACTGGCTCACATACATAAATAATTGTTGTTTTTGCGTAAGCCCGATTGAATTCACAATGACTGCGCCGAAGCCGACGCCCATAACGAATAAGACAATCGTAAACAAGTAGAGCGAAAAATTATTGCGTACATCCTGCTGCAATGTTTGTCCCAATTTTCTTTTCACGGGTAAACCTCCTATCCGCCTCTTACAAACGTTATATGACGGACAGGGGGAAAATATGACGGGTTACATTGTAATTCTCCCGTATATGCCGCCGCCAGGCAGTTCGAGAAGAACTCCCTGCGTTAGACGTAAATCGATTTCTTCTTGCACTTCCGGTGAATGGCGGTCAATAATGCCAACCATATGCATTCATTTACGCGTAAGTGCTTCTTCCATGATCGCGCTGAACGTGAGATTCCGGGATGCTGTAATTCTCACAGGGCGATTATGCAGGGTTCGGCCGATATGAATATGCAAATCGGCGACGCACTCGTTCATAAAGTTCATCCTCTGACCTGCTCCAATTGCCATGCGTAAACGGCCATAATGGTTTTTGCATCCCGGATGTCGCCGTTTTCAATGAATTGCAGCGCCTCGTTTACCGTGAGATGAAGCACCTCGACAAACTCATCGTCATCAGGTCTGGCCTGTCCGGCAGTAAGGTTCTTCGCCCGATAAAGATGGACGATCTCATCAGCGAAGCCTGGTGAGGTATAGAAAGAAGCGCGCAGTTCCATCGAGTCTGCCGTGTAACCGGTCTCCTCCATCAGTTCGCGAACCGCACACGCTTCGGGTTCCTCCCCCTTTTCAAGCTTGCCGGCCGGGATTTCGATAAGTTCCCGTTCGAGTGGTTTACGGAATTGACGTACCATCACCATACGGTTGTCATCCGTCAGTGCCATGACCGCAACTGCCCCCGCATGGTTAACAATTTCACGGGTTGCCGTCTTGCCATTGGGCAATTCCACAGTGTCTACCTTTACTTTGATTATTTTTCCGTCATAAATGGATCGGCTCTCAATTGTTTTCTCAAGCATCACTTTCCCACCCTCTCGTCCGAATTTTACTACGTCATCTATTGAACCATAGTTTGGCCGATAATTCCATTCGTCGAGTTTCACGCTATCATTTTGCGGCCATCGCAGCAATTTTATATATGGCCCAGGGCGTCAACGGCAGCAAAATAACAGTGGGCAAAAAAATCGGGGTCCTTTTGATAATCCCGGCCCATCGTTGTAATGGGTTCAGGATAAGCGGCCATCATTTGTGTCCATACATTTGCCTCCGGAGGCTCATGGAGGGCCAGCTTGTGATGCGGGGAACAGGCAGGCCATTGGTCCAGTAAAACAGAATGATTCTGCATATTGATATGAAGCGGTATATTCCGGGCATATTGAAGTACCGTTTTTGTGTGGTGGCTGATTCCATAATGGCGCTCTCTCCCATCCTGAAAGCTTACGCGGGGAATGAGTATGGGTGTCCCACCGAGAAGAACGACCGCCTGAAGAATCGAAACCTGTTCCATCCCGCTAAATCCTAATGCTGTCGACGTTCCCACCACGCCAACTCCCGGTGTAATTACAATAATATCCGCCCGCCAGATGAGAACGGCAGCCTGGAGCGCGGTATACATGTTGACACATTCGCTGTCCCCACCAAAGGCGTGGCCATATGTAATCGTTCCGGATAAAACATTTGCCGCTTTTAAATGCGCAACATGGCGGCTTAACGCCATCGGCAACGCGGCACTGTCAGACATGATGTAGCAGATCCGCGGCAAGCGTTGTCCCGCAGGAACCGTACTATCTTTATTTTTGATTGAATTCGAGGATAAGTGGCGCAGCGCCAGGCATACAACAGGAAGCATGCTGTGGAGTTCTCCGATGATGACGGGGATGCCCATTAATATGCTGGTCGTAGCCTGATTGAACAACGGATGCCACATGCTGGCCGGTTCCTCGGCGGCCAATACGGGAAATTGATACGGGGTGTAGCGCAGCTTCATAATGTGTCCCCGCTCCCTGCCGCTGTTCTCTGTGGTGATGTTCTGCGTAGCGCTTTTCTCCCCGGTGTGACTCTCCACAGTGCTGCGCTTCCCATCCGCATCTTTAAGCGGAAAATTGTCAGAAACAGGGCTGTCTGCAGGAAAACGGGCCATCACAAAATGGTATCCCCCGCTCCCAAGCGAAAGCGACACAGCGGTCGTATTTAACAATACATAGTCTCCCGTCCCGACATGTCCCTTATAAAAAGGGTAATGCACGGCTGACGATATTTTCCCGCCGACGTCTACTTCAAGACATTGAATCGCATCTGTTTCCTCTACAATTCGGATAATTCGACCGACTGCCCATTGCATCTGTTCACCCTCTTTGTTTTACAGATAAGAAAGGATATTTGGACTTTTATTTTGAAATATCGCTAAACATTCCTACATAGAACGCTACTTCTTCCCCTTCATCCTTTATAGCACTAATCGTCAGCCACTCGGGGTAAATCTGTCCATTCTTTTTCCTGTTCAAAATCTCACCCTGCCAGTGTCCCGATTCATTTATGGAAAGCCACATATTTTTATAGAAATCGGCATCTTGACAGCCTGACTTTAAGATGCTTGGCGTTTTACCAACCACTTCATCGGCAGTATAACCCGTTACCTCTGTAAACGAACGATTGACAGAACGTATCACCCCCTTCGTATCCGTTACCATAATCCCTTCCACTGTGTGTTTAATAATAGCGTCCGCCAGGCGTAACTTATCCTGCTGAAACATCCACACGACAAGAATCAGGCTGGCCAAAGCTACTTCGGAAAGGGCCATAAAGCCGATCGAATAGTGTCCGGTTAACGTAAACAGCGCCGTTAAGATAAGCGGTGGGAAAAATCCGCCCAATCCGCCCATAGCCGCTACAATTCCATTTACAATCCCGATTTGTTTGGCAAAATAGGAAGGAACCAATTTGAAAATGGCGCCATTTCCAATTCCGCCGCAAATGGAAATGGTCAAACAGCCTAAAGTGTACAGCCGGATCGAAGGCATAAAAGATAATAATATAGCAGCGATCGTTAATCCTGCGAAAACAAACATCAAGACTTTTAATGGGTTGAAACGGTCTCCCATCCACCCGCCGGCAGGCCTAAACAACGTGGACAGGACAATAAAACCAGCCGTTCTCATACCCGCATCCACCTTGCTTAAATGAAAGTGGGCCACTAAAAAGTTCGGCAAATACACAGTAAAAGCAACAAAAGACCCGAATGTGATAAAATAAAACAGGCACAAAAACCACAGTCGGTCATTCCGATACACACTTTTAAATTGCTCAACTAACGAAACGTGTACTCTCGGTTCTTTTCGATCCCCCAGTAACAAGTTCAACAGCGCAAAACAGGCGAGCAGCACAATATAAAATTTCACAGTCACCTGCCAGCCAAAGCGATTGGCAAGTATAGGGGCAGAAAAAGTGGTGACAGCGGTGCCAATGTTTCCGGCACCATATATTCCGTTTACAAATCCATGCCTTTCCCTTGGATAATACTTTGGCAAAGAAGTGACACCCACCGAAAAAACAGCCCCGCCTATCCCTATGAATAGTCCCCCAATGATTAAATCCACAAAGGAACGAGCAATACTCACATAATAAACCGGAAGGATCAGCACAAGAAAACTTATGGAAAAAAGCCTTCTGGCTCCAAATCGATTCGCCCAATAACCGAGAGGAACCCTTAAGAGAGACCCCAGTATAACGGGCACCGCCGTAACCCATGTCAATTGATTCGGGGTGAGCGGTATATCTTCTTTAATAAATGGCATTAATGAAGAGAGAATAACCCACACCATAAACCCTGCGACCAGACTAAGCGTCTGCAGCGGCAATTGTACTTTTTGGATATTCATAATGAAATTGCTCCTATCCATTATAAATACTTTCAGGATAAATGCTTTCAGAATTTTATTCTTTACGGTAGTTGACGCGTGAACGATACTGCAGCGGTGCGCGGGCCGGATAACGAGCAGGCAGGGTCCAGAAATGAACCAGCTTTGTAAAAGGAATCAGGGCAAACAGGGCGAACGAAAGGATGACATGAATTTGAAACAGTAAAGGGACGCCCACCATCAGCAGCGGATTCGGCCGGAAGGTAAGAATTCCCCTGAACCAGGGACCGATTGTATTACGATATTCATACGGTTCCACCATTACGTTATAACCAATCGTCATGGATGTTCCAAGAGTGACGATAATTAATAAAGAAACCAGTGTAGCAAAATCAGAGAGCCCGGCCTTTTTCCGGACCCGCTTAAAATATATTTTTCTAAAAATAAGAACCAGTAAGCCCACCCACGTAATGACACCGACAATTCCCCCAAACAGGATCGCATTAAAATGGTAGAGTGCTTCGGTTACACCAAAATAATCGTAGACAGACCGGGGAATGAGAATGCCCATGACATGCCCGATGAAGGCAAAAATGATTCCCCAGTGAAACAGCAGGCTGCCCACGCGGAGCGTTTTCTTTTCCAGCAATTCAGTGGAGGGGGCTCCCCAGTGAAGTTGTCCATAGTTATAACGAAACAGCAGCCCAACAACCATAATACAAAGAGCCAGGTAAGGATAAATGACCCATAAAAACAGGCTTATCATCGAAAAACCTCCTCATTTAACTTATACACCGTACCACAGCCGTTAATGCTCATAGTAAAGCGGGTAAGGCAATTCATCTACATCGGCTTCGTTTCTTTGCTGTTGCTCACGGGTAATATCAGCGGGCGAAACTTTGGGAAGAACGGCTTCAATCGCTGCAAAAACATAGTAGTACGGACTGGTGTTGCTTATTTTTTGTTTGATGCGAAGCGATGCGGCTGCGATGCGCGCTGCAAGGCTCACCATGTCAGTGTATTCGGGTTTAACCGCCAGCAATTCAAGCAATAGCGGCATGTAATCCGGAAGCTCGCCATCCGGTTCCTCAAAGCCGGCCTCTCTAACCATCTTCCGGAGTTCTAAGAGGGCCTGGCCGCGTTCTTTGCTATCTCCTAGTTCGTGCGCCGTTAAATAAAGGGAGGTTGATTCCCGAAAATCAAAGACAGATACGTAGTGCTTTTGCAGTTCATGTGGCTCCATGGAACGGAAAGCTGCAATCCCCTTGATAAGAGAGTCGCCTGCACGGGTAAGCGGCAGGCCGTTTACCCATTCTTCCGCTTCGTCCATGGCTGCAAAAAATGATGTGTCAGGATACCCAAGTAAAAAGGAAATTATTTTTACCAGTTCGTGCTGGGAAGTTATCATTTTTCTCCTCCTGTCCTGTTCCTGTGCACCGATGGAATCATACCTTCCGGTGGCGCCAGTTCCTCAATGCTGCATGACCCTTGTTTATAAGGCAGGTATTCGTCCATTTCCCGTCTTCCCGTTGGGATGACAAACCGTTCATTATATTTTGCTACCGCAAGCAGACGCGCCATTTCCTCTACCTGGTCCATCGTAATTCCTGCCTCTGCCAGCAGCCTGCTGCTTTCCAAATCACCAACGGTTTTCGAGCGCATATGGACGCGCATTGCCGTCAGCTTAAGTAGCACGCGGCGAATCACCCCTGTATCTCCTGCAGATAGAATCGATGCGAGATATTCAACAGGAATCCGCATTGAATCCACTGTCGGTATGTAGCCATCAGAAGAAAGGCTGTCCTCATTGCGAATATGATTCATAATCGGGCTAAGCGGAGGCACATACCACACCATCGGCAGGGTCCGGTATTCAGGATGGATGGGGAGCGCAATTTTCCATTCCATCGCAAGCTTATAGACGGGAGAATCCTGCGCACTGACAATCCATGCATCTGTTATTCCTGCTTTTTTAGCCTCGTGAATCACTTCCGGGTCATGCGGGTTTAAGAAAACAGATAATTGAGCGGGATATAATTGTTTTATATCCGTTACAGAGGCTGCTTCTTTTACCCGGTCGGCATCATACAGCACAACGCCCAGGTAGCGAAGGCGGCCGACACACGTTTCCGAACATACGGTAGGCAGTCCGGCTTCAATTCTCGGATAGCAGAAATTGCATTTTTCCGCCTTTTGTGAATTCCAGTTAAAGTAAACTTTATTGTATGGGCAGCCGCTCACACAAAACCGCCATCCCCGGCACGCTTCCTGGTCAACCAGGACAACCCCGTCCTCTTCCCGCTTATACAGCGCACCCGACGGGCAGGAAGCCACGCACGGCGGATTCAGGCAGTGTTCACAAATCCTCGGCAAATACATCATGAATGTTTTTTCAAACTCAAACTTAATATGCTCTTGCAGTTGTTTGAAGTTGGGGTCACGCGGCGCAATCTCATTCCCTCCTGCCAGATCATCATCCCAGTTCGGGCCCCACTCCGGTTGATCCATCAGTTCACCTGTGATAAGGGAACGCGCCCGGGCAACCGGCTGATGCTTCCGTTTCGGACTGTCAATTAAACTGTCATAATCATAAGACCATGGTTCATAGTAATCATCGATTACGGGCAGGTCGGGATTGTAGAAAATATTTAATAATTTGTGGAACGCTCCGCCCGCCCGCAAGCGAAGCTTGCCGTTTTGCAGCGTCCACCCACCTTTATAATACTGCTGGTTTTCCCATTCCTGCGGGTATCCCGGCCCCGGTCTTGTTTCCACGTTATTAAACCACATATATTCCGCGCCCGGACGATTGGTCCATGTATTTTTACAGGTGACACTGCATGTATGGCAGCCAATGCATTTATCGAGATGCATCACCATCGCAACCTGTGATTTAATCCTCAAGCCAGTCAACCTCCTTTAAGGGCCGTATAATCGTGATGATGTCACGCTGGTGGCCGGTTGGCCCATAGTAGTTAAAGTTGTAGCTTAATTGTGAATAGCCCCCGATCATGTGTGTCGGTTTTGGAATGATCCGCGTGACGCTGTTGTGGGTTCCGCCGCGTTTTTTATTGGACGTTCCGGGAACGTTAATCGTGCGGTCCTGTGCGTGGTACATCATCGCCATCCCTTCAGGAATACGATACGTGAGTACGGCTCTGGCCGCAATGACGCCATTCCGGTTATACACCTCCACCCACTGGTTATCCTTCACACCGATCGATGCAGCGTCTTTTTCATTAATCCAAATCGTCTGTCCGCCGCGAAACAGCGTCATCATATTCGGTATTTCCGTATACGTTGTGTGGATTCCCCATTTTTGGTGGGGGGTTAAGTATCTGACCACGATGTATTTTTCGTTATTATCCAATTCCTTTTCATCCGGCAGATACGGACCAAACCGCAGCGGCGGACGATAGATGGGTAGGCCTTCCCCGAAATCAAGCATAACTTCATGGTCCAGGTAGAAATGCTGGCGGCCGGTTAACGTTCGCCACGGTACCTGGTATTCGGTATTTACGGTAAACGGGGAATAGCGCCTGCCATCCTTCTCAAGCCCACTCCAAACGGGGGTAGAAATCGCTGATTTAGGCTGGGCGGTAAGATCGAACAGGGTAAAGGCTTCTTCCTCTCTGCCCAAAGCGATCCCTGTAAGGTCCAATCCTGTTACATTGCTCAACGATTTCCATCCTTCAACCGCCCGATCCCCGTTCGTTGCCCCTGACAAAGTGAGGATGGCATCAATCGCCTGCTTATCGTGATATAAATCCGGCCTTCCTTTGCCGACACCCTCTCTTTTTGAAACGCCAAGCCGTTTCTTCAAGTCGCTGTACGCCTTCTCTCCCGATATCGTGATTCCCTTTGTCGTAATATTTTTTTCGATGTTGGGGCCGATTGTGATCATCTGCTCATAAACATTGGGATAATCACGGTGCAGTATGACCATTTTAGGCATCGTCTTGCCGGGAATCGGCTTTACTTCTTTATTGCGCCAGTCGAGCACTTTTCCGTTGGGCTGAGCAATTTCGTCGATTGTGTCATGGCCTAAAGGAACGACCATTAAATCATCACAGGCAGGTAAATGCTTCTTGGCAAGTGTTGAGAACACTTCGGCCAGATAGCGGAACGCATCCCAATCACTCCGTGCTTCCCAGGGGCTTGTGATTGCTGCATTGAATGGATGAATATAAGGGTGCATATCGGTACTGCTGATGTCGTATTTTTCATACCAGGTTGATGCCGGCAACACGATATCAGAATAAAGGCATGAACTTGTCATGCGAAAGTCGATATTAACAAACAGGTCTAACTTCCCCTTCGGAATGTCTTCGGTAAAACGGACCGTTTCCGGCTGCCATGACTTTGTTTCTTCTGACAGCACCTGATTATCCGCGCCAAGCAGGTGTTTCAGGAAATATTCATGGCCTTTCGCGCTTGCCCCTAATAGATTGGATCGCCAGTTAAACAAAATGCGCGGATAGTTCTTCGGATTGTCCGGGTCTTCGATAGCCCAGTTAATGTTCTCTTTTTCAATTTCGTCTACCACATATTGGATAACTCCTTCATCCGTTCCCGCCCCATTCTTGCGTGCCTCTTCTACGATACCAATCGAGTTTTGCGTAAACTGCGGATAGGATGGGAGCCAGCCTAACCTCGCTGCCAGGGCGTTCATATCGGCAGGGTGCATCTTTTGAAAACGCCCGCCAACCTGTGATCCTACGGTTGTCGTGTCCAATTCCTCATAGCGGAATTGGTTCGTTGCAAAATAGAAAAACGATGTGCCATTCTGCAGGCGCGCCGGCTTCACCCAATCGCTGGCAAAGGCAACCTGGGTCCACCCTTCCAGCGGACGAACTTTTTCCTGCCCGACATAGTGGGCCCACCCGCCGCCATTCACCCCCTGGCAGCCTGTCAGCAGCACGAGATTTAGAATGCAGCGGTAAAGCTGGTCGCTATGATACCAGTGATTCGTTCCAGCCCCCATCGCAATCATCGACTTTCCTTTGGTGCGGGCTGCATTATCCGCAAACTCTCTTGCAACCTGGATCGCGAGGGAGCGATCAACGCCGGTTATCGCTTCTTGCCAGGCTGGCGTATAAGGCAGCATATCGTCATAGCTTTTCGGATAGTCACCGGGCAGTCCACGATCGACGCCTGCATGGGCCATCATCAAGTCGAATACCGTCGTTACGAGAAATTTTTCTCCATGTATCCCCTTTATTTTCTTCGCAGGGACAGCACGATGGATGAATTCACCTTTTTCATCACCGAAGTAAGGAAAAGAAACCATCGCATTCTCATCCGAGTCATCCAGAAAACTCAATAAAGGATTTAACGATGTACCATCTTCGTTTTCCAGCTTCAAATTCCACTTCTTTGATTGATCCCATCGAAAGCCCTGGCTGCCGTTAGGAACAGTCGGCTTGTTTTTGTTTTTATCCCAAAAAACGGTTTTCCATTCTCCAAGGTCATGTTCTTTAGTAAGGTCGGACGCATGCAAGAACCGATCTGCCATATATCCGTCTTCATGGGGTTTTAATATGACAAGAAACGGAAGATCTGTATACTTCTTTACGTAACTTGTGAAATACTCGGTCTGCCGGTCCACGTAGAATTCTTTCAATATGATATGAGTCATGGCCATCGCTAACGCTCCATCCGTTCCTGCCTTAGCCGGGAGCCATATATCGGCGAATTTGTCGTATTCGGCATAATCCGGGCTTATCCCGATGACTTTTGTACCGTTGTAGCGGGCTTCTACCATAAAATGGGCATCCGGCGTTCTGGTCATCGGTAAATTGGTGCCCCAGATAATAAAATACTTCGAATTATACCAGTCAGCGCTTTCCGGGACATCCGTTTGCTCACCCCAAATCTGGGGGGATGCGGGCGGTAAATCGGCATACCAGTCGTAAAAGCTTAGAATCGTCCCGCCAATGAGAGACAGAAAACGGGTTCCGGCAGCATAACTAGCCATTGACATAGCCGGAATCGGGCTAAATCCCGTGACCCGATCAGGCCCATATTGTTTAATCGTATGAATGGTAGCTGCCGCAATTAATTCCGTTACCTCTTCCCAACTGGAACGGACGAATCCTCCCTTTCCTCTGGATTCCTGGTAGGCATTCCTCTTCTCGGGGTCGGATACAATGTTTTTCCAGGCAAGCACCGGATCTTTCGTTTTTTCATATTCACTTCGCCACAGCTTTACTAAGTCACCACGCACATACGGGTACTTCACACGCTGCGGGCTATATGTATACCAGGAAAAAGTGGCTCCTCTCGGACACCCGCGGGGTTCGTATTCTGGAAAGTCTTTGCCGATGGTCGGGTAATCCGTTTGCTGTGTTTCCCACGTGATTATCCCGTCTTTTACGTGAATTTTCCAGCTGCATGAACCGGTGCAGTTCACACCGTGTGTGGAACGGACGACCCGGTCATGCTGCCATCTCTGCCGGTACAGTTTCTCCCATTCACGCGACCGCGGACTTTCTTCAGACCAGTCATTATTAAATCGTTCACCGCGTCTTAAGTATTTTAAAGATTGAATTAATTTGATTGGCTTTTTCGGCACTGCTACACACCCCCCGGGTTTTTCGCTATCGGATTAAATGATTCTCCAACCAGTCGAAACGCATCTCTGCCTTCATACAATTCAGACATAAATATTCCCCAACTCGCTGCATTGGCCGCTGCCAGAATGAGCCGTTCGAGCACGTCGATGTCTGCTATCGCCTCAATTTTTTCGAGAATTTCCTCTGGTACCGTACCAAATCGCAGACGCAAAACAGCCAGTAAGTCGTTTCTGTCAGTTTGTAGTACACTTTGCAATTGTTCGGGCGTCATGCCGCTATTCCCCTTTCCTTATGGGTATGTCGTAGTAAGTGTGTCCTGGTGATGGCGTCCGTGCTATCGACATAGTCAAAATCAGCAACGAATTAGCTGCAGCATAATCAGTTGGAAAGCAAATACTTTTCTTCCTCGCGACTATGTATTTCCACGAGTAATAATAAGGCCTCAAATCTAACGATAACCTCTTTATTTACCCCATCTTTTTGCAAGATGTCTTTACTCTCATTTACTAAAAGACGCATTAGATCGTGATCGCGTGTAAGTTTCGTAATGGTTTCCAATAGATGAGGGTTTTTCTTCCCCTTTTCCAAATAAAAACCTTCTTCTTCCGATTCCGCATGGCGAAGTGTCCGGGTTTCCCAATGTTCTATAAGAACATGAGCCGTTTCCAGTGCACGGTCACGTATCCCATCATGATGCAGCCGCTGAACAATGGACAATAATTCCTCTGCCTCCCCGTTGGCCGCCTGATGAATCGACCGATGGGCTTCTAATTGTCTCAAGGCCGGTCCTGACACTCTTTCCACTCCTTTTATTGAATTCCAGTTAAGTACTTCTCCACCCTATAGTTTCCACATAAAGAAATTCTATTCGGGAGCTGCACCCACCTTATAGTACGATGGAGCATTCAGAGATTTGGAGGGACATAAAATTCACCGCTAACAATGTTCATCCCGATTTTGTTAGCGTAACGTTCAAGTAATAATTTCTGCATCTGGTAAAAATACACGCGGAATAAAAAATACCATTCAGCCGGCACATTATCCGATTGTCGGGGCCCCTTTTTCTAACAGGGACATAACCCATCGGCACCAGGCGATCTCGTCTTTCTCCTGGTTAAGCTTTCTTTGAAATAAAATGTAGCGCCCGAAGTGCCTGGATGTAATGTCTTCAATATCTTTTCCGTGCTCTTGTTTCATCTTCTTAATCTCTGTTTCGCGAAACAATACCTTTTCTTCATAAACAGAAATGCGTTCTTCAAACAGTTTTTTCGCGGTGTGGACATCGGTGAGCCAGATAGCATACACCTTGACGAGAAATTCGTCGCGTATAACGGGAGCGGCCGGCGCCTGTGCAATCCAGTCCTGCAGGAGCGCCTGCCCTTTTTCTGTAATGGAATATATCTTTTTATCCGGTTTTCCGGTCTGCTGTACCTGCTCATACGAAAGAAATTGTTCTTGTTCTAATTTCGTTAATAAGGGGTAAATTTGGCTGTGCTTGGCCTGCCAGAATACTTCGAGAAGCTGCGTCAGCTCATACCCTGAGCACGGTTTTCTAACCAGCATGCCAAGCAATGCGTATCCGAGTGCGTTCATTTTGTCCTCCTGTTTACTAAAAAAAAGAAATCATACTTGTGTAGCACATTATATATAAAAAATTATATATATAATTATTGACATATGCAAGTGCTGGTATTATACTGAAGAACGTCAATTTTTTAAATAAAAAATTACATATAGGTAAAGGAAGTGAATAATTTGGAATTGACAGAAGGTAAACGGCGGCGCGGAAAGATTATTACCGTCTTTGCAACATTCCTTGCCTTTATGGGCATTGGCGTTGTAGACCCTCTTCTGCCTGTCATTGCTGAACAAATCGGAGCGAGCAAATCGCAGGTTGAACTACTTTTTACCGCTTATATCTTTACGATGGCGATTATGATGCTCCCAGCCGGGCTCCTGGCAGGAAAACTCGGCGACAAGAAATTGATGATCATTGGATTAGCCATTGTGACCGTTTTTGCCTTCCTCTGCGGATTTTCCAACTCCATCGCTGAACTTTCCATCTACCGTGCAGGTTGGGGCCTAGGAAACTCCATGTTTTTTGCGACAGCGATGACCCTGCTGATTGCCCTCTCCGATGAGGTTAGCTCGGCGGTAGGCCTTTACGAAGCAGCCATTGGATTAGGAATGGCTGGCGGACCGCTGGTCGGAGGCATCCTCGGCGGTTTTACCTGGCGGTATCCTTTCTATGCCACCGGCGTCTTAATATTTGTTGCTTTTATTCTCGTTATCTCTCTGGTAAAAGAACCTCAAATTAAACAAAAACGAAAAACTGCCGGGCTTAAGGAAATGGGGCATTTATTTACACATAAACCCTTTATTCAGGGCGCTTTCGCCGGCATGTTATATTATTACGGCTTTTTTACCGTTCTTGCCTATTCACCTCTCGTTTTAAAATTATCCGCGATTAAACTCGGGCTTATTTTCTTCGGATGGGGGCTATGCCTTGCGTACGGATCGGCCGTCCTTTCTCATCAACTGGAACGGAGATGGGAACCCAAACCACTTCTTCGGTTTGGTTTGTTTGTGTTTGCCGTCTTACTCGTTCTGCTGTTTTTTGTGAAAACGATGTGGTTATTCATCACCATCATCATTATATCCGGGCTCATTTCCGGCCTATAAACAACGCTTTATTTACCAGCTATGTGATGGAAGCATCCCCTTACGCCAGAGGAATTACCTCAGGGGTATACAATTTCGTACGCTGGTTAGGTGCGGCCATCGCTCCTATTTTGTCCGGAGCCATCGGCGATTTGTATACGCCGCATACTCCATTTATGATTTCCGGCATTGTTGCGGTGGTAGGATTTCTAATTATGCTCATTCCGGTCAAATATGTAAAAGAGGCATTGGCGGTTTCACCTGAACCTCAACCGGCTGCCAGTTCGGAACGGCAGGCCGTGGAACGTGGAGCGGCTCAACCGCGGCCTGGCTTGGCTTTCGAATCCCGTGTGCTCTACAGAGCAATTGTGCGGCCTCACCGCGATGCCGTCCGTGAAACGAACGTCCTGCACAGGGAAGTCAAAAAAAGCGACCCGCCAGAAACAAAATGATTTGCCACTCCGGCGTGCCACACGGCAGCGGCAGTTGGAACCAATGCGGATGCTTTCCGCAGGGTGCTGCGGGAAATAAACAATCCACGAGTTACGGAGGAGGAGTAATCCAATGAAAATTTATGTGGTGTATGACAGTGAGAGCCATCATACAGAAGCACTGGCTGAGTCTATTGTTGAAGGGGCACGCCGTGTCGAAGGCGCCCAGGTTTATATCCATCACGTGGACGATGCAGATGTAAACGACCTGGTGGATATGGATGCGATCATCTGGGGATGCCCCGGCCATTCCGACACGTTACTAGGAGGCACAGTGCATGAATAAGATTTTAGTTCCCATTGATGGTTCCAGTCAGGCCAATCGTGCTGTGCAAACCGCCGTTTCCATCTGCAAAGGGCGGGAAAACGAATGCCATATCACCCTGCTGCACGTTTCGATTGAAGCTTCCCGTTATGCAGAAGCAGGGATCGC
Source organism: Aneurinibacillus terranovensis DSM 18919 (assembly GCF_000430625.1). GTDB lineage: Bacteria > Bacillota > Bacilli > Aneurinibacillales > Aneurinibacillaceae > Aneurinibacillus_B > Aneurinibacillus_B terranovensis. The sequence continues at coordinate 61,340 of NZ_KE387173.1, read as the reverse complement.
GCTCAATGTCGATATTGACGAGACCGCGCACCAGGAAGGGGAAACGCTGCTGAAGATGATCGCGCAAACGATCCCGGATAACGGAATCGAGGTAGAGATTGTGCATCTTGCGGGATTCCCTGCCGAGGGAATCAGCGAATTTGCACGCAAAGAGAATTACGATATGATTGTAATGGGGAGCCGCGGACTCGGGGCGTTAGGTGAAGTCATTCTTGGGAGTGTCAGCCATCGAGTCCTTCATGAAGCAGCCTGCCCGGTTGTAATCGTTAAGTAAATTCGAAAATTAATAAAACGAGGGTAAAAAGGCGCGCTGCGCTCTTTTTACCCTCGTTTTTTAAGCACGATATTTTTATACAACATTCCATCTTTTACAGAAAACAGCCTTACTTCAATTCTCCCTGAAATGAAATGCCGCAAGCAGTTCATGAACCGCTGCGGTGGCCGATATCGCACCGTCTGCGACAGCTTGTTCAACACGAGGCCTGACCTGGCTAACCGCCGGATTGTTAAAAAAGCTGGAACGCAGATGTTCTTCCACCATCGTATAGACCCACTCAACAGTTTGGGACTGGCGTCGATTCGCAAGGGCACCGGACTGTTTCATCTGGCGGTAGAATGTATCGATCACTGACCAGATTTCTTTAATTCCTTCACCCGTGACAGCAGAGGCTGTGTACGCTTTCGTCTCCCATCCTTCGGTTGCGGGCTGAAGATAATGAAGAAAATTGTTATATTCCGCCCGTGCCGCATTGGCCCGTAGGCGGTTATCCCCATCGGCCTTATTAATGAGAATCGCATCCGCCAGTTCCATGATGCCTTTTTTCATTCCCTGCAGTTCATCCCCTGCCCCGGTAATCATAACAAGCAGGAAGAAATCAACCATCGAGCGCACTGTTATCTCGCTCTGCCCAACGCCGACCGTTTCCACGAGAATCACATCAAAACCGGCCGCTTCGCATACGAGCATGGTCTCCCTGCTCTTCCGGGTCACGCCCCCAAGCGTCCCGCTGGACGGAGAAGGGCGGATAAAGGCGTTTTTTTCCCGGGTAAGTTTCTCCATTCGGGTTTTATCTCCAAGGATGCTGCCGTGTGTCACGCTGCTGCTCGGGTCAACGGCGAGTACGGCTACCCGATGACCGGATTCACACAGCATACAGCCAAGCGCCTCAATCAGGGTGCTTTTTCCTGCCCCGGGTACACCGGTTACCCCGACACGGATCGATTTGCCGGTATGGGGAAGAAGTTTTTTAATGACTTCCTGGGCCTTTTCCATATGTTTAGGAGAGTTGCTTTCCACAAGTGTAATGGTCTGGGCGAGGATCGTCCGATTACCGCATAACACGCCCTCCACATACTCATCTACTGAAAGGTTCCGGCGTCGGGGAGAGGCAGGGCGTGGCGAAGCCGGCTCACTGCGTCCTGGCATTCCGTCATGCCTCCCCTCCACGCCCTTCATTACACGGGTTGTAAAAGCTTCCCCGGCATCGGCCGGAACCCACTCCGGCCGCTGGTTGTTGTTATTGCTCATTTACATCGCTTCCTCTAGACGCCGGTTAATCTCTTGCATGATTTTTTGCGCGGCCACTGGGATCACCGTGCCCGGTCCAAAAATAGCGGAGGCTCCATGCTGCTTAAGGTATTCATAATCCTGCGCAGGGATAACTCCCCCTGCGATAACTAAAATATCTTCTCTGCCGAGTTTTCTTAATTCCTCTACGAGTTGTGGCAGGAGCGTTTTATGCCCGGCTGCAAGTGAACTGATGCCCACGACATGCACATCATTTTCGACGGCCTGCTGCGCGGTTTCTTCCGGTGTCTGGAAGAGCGGTCCGATATCGACATCGAAGCCTAAATCCGCAAAAGCCGTAGCGATCACTTTCGCGCCGCGGTCATGTCCGTCCTGCCCCATTTTGGCAATCATAATCCGGGGGCGTCTTCCCTCGTTGGCCTCGAATTCATCGGTCAATTTTCTTACTGCCGCAACTTCTTCGGCCTCTCCGAATTCGGCGCTGTACACGCCTGTTATCGAGCGGATAACTGCCTTATGGCGGCCGACGACTTTTTCATATGCTTCCGATATTTCCCCGAGGCTGGCTCTCGCACGGGCCGCTTCAATGGCAAGGGCCAGGAGATTGCCTTCCCCGCTTTCAGCGGCAGCCGTAATGGCCTGTAATGCCGCTTGAACCCGCGCCTCATCGCGATTGGCGCGCAGTTCGCCCAACCTCTTAATCTGCGCCTCACGCACCGCCGTATTGTCAACTTCGAGGATTTCAAGCGGGTCTTCTTTCGCTAAACGGTACCTGTTTACCCCGATGATCGTTTCTTTGCCGGAATCAATGTGCGCCTGGCGGCGGGCCGCCGCTTCTTCGATTCGCATCTTCGGAAGGCCGGTCTCAATCGCCTTCGCCATGCCGCCAAGCGAGTCAATTTCCTTGATATGAGCCCAGGCTCGCCGCACGAGTTCAGCCGTTAGCGACTCCACATAATAGGATCCGCCCCACGGGTCAACCGTCTGGCAAATCCCGGTTTCATCCTGCAGATAGAGCTGGGTATTGCGCGCGATGCGGGCGGAGAAATCCGTTGGCAGCGCAATCGCTTCATCCAGCGCATTTGTATGGAGGGATTGCGTATGGCCTAAAGCTGCTGCCATTGCCTCGATACATGTGCGAGTTACATTGTTAAACGGATCCTGCTCGGTCAAACTCCAGCCGGACGTCTGACAGTGTGTGCGAAGGGCCATTGATTTCGGATTCTGCGGATTGAACTGCTTGATTAATTTTGCCCAGATTAAACGGGCCGCACGCATTTTGGCCACTTCCATGAAATAGTTCATCCCGATCGCCCAGAAAAAAGATAAACGCGGAGCAAACGCGTCGATGTCAATGCCCGCTTTTAATCCTGTCCGCACATACTCCAAGCCGTCTGCCAGCGTATAGCCCAGCTCAATATCAGCCGTCGCACCGGCTTCCTGCATATGATAGCCGGATATGCTAATGCTGTTGAATTTCGGCATATGCTTCGATGTGTACTCGAAAATATCCGCAATGATTTTCATCGAAGCTTCCGGAGGATAAATATACGTATTGCGCACCATATATTCTTTTAAAATATCATTTTGAATCGTACCCGCCAGCTGTTCCTGTTTAACGCCCTGCTCCTCGGCCGCCACGATGTAGAAAGCCATGATCGGCAGTACCGCTCCGTTCATCGTCATCGAAACCGACATTTTGTCAAGCGGAATCCCGTCGAACAGGATTTTCATATCCAGTATCGAATCGACCGCCACCCCGGCTTTCCCTACGTCGCCAACCACGCGGGGGTGGTCGGAATCATAGCCGCGGTGTGTCGCCAGGTCAAACGCAATAGACAGACCTTTCTGGCCGGCCGCCAGGTTGCGCCGGTAGAAGGCATTGCTTTCTTCAGCTGTGGAAAATCCGGCATACTGCCGTACCGTCCATGGCTGGGTAACATACATGGCAGGGTAAGGGCCGCGGAAATAAGGAGGCAGGCCCGCTACATAACCCAAATGTTCCATCCCCGCTGTATCTTGTGCTGTGTAAAGCGGCTTTACATCAATCTGCTCCATCGTGCGCCAAATCATCTCATCCAGTGATTTTCCCGCTTGTTTCTCGGCGCGTTCACGCCAGCCGGCAAAATCACCGGCAGGCTCTGCCTTCGGATACGCAATCTTAGTAAAATCAGGTGTGTTGCTCATAGGGCGACCCCCTTCTCTTTCTGGAGAGCTGCAAGTATTTCATAGCAGTTCGATTTAATGTTGATAAAATCATCGACGCCTGCCTCTTGATAGCCCTGTCTTTGTTCCTCGTCCGGATTTCCGGCGAGCAGGACGGTAATGTCCGGATTTGCGTCCTTAATTCTGCTTGCGAGCGGTGGAACGAATTCAGGATACAGGTCATCGCTCGAGCATATGACAACAATCGATGCGTTGGACTCAACAGCCGCCCGGGCGGCTTCCTCTGCGCCCGTAAATCCGCTGTTTGTCAGGACGGCAAACCCGCCCGCTTCAAAAAATCCGGCGGCAAAGTCAGCCCGGGCTTTGTGCTTCGGAACCGGGCCAAGATTGGCAAGAAATACGGTCGGGAACGCCCCCGTTCTCTCCCTGTACTGTTCCGCTGCAGCCCGCAGTTGTTCAAACGGTTGGGCGCCGCGCCATGCGCGTATCGCTTCTACTTTTACTTCCTCCTGCTTTCCAACGGTAAAAGCTTTGGCAATATCCCCCAACGTTGCGCCGCTGTCCATTGCGTTGATTGCAGCTTCCACCACGGCGGCGGATGCTTCACCCCGGGTTTGTTCAAGCTGAGCGAGCGACTCGTTGAGCGCTGCCTGGTTGACAAGGGAGCGCGCCTTCTTCAGATCAGCCACCCGCTCTTCCCGGCACGATATACGTTCCGCCGCGTTGTTTTTTAACGGGGGTTCTTTAAGGTTTGGATACATATTTGTTCCGACAAATTTATCTTTACGGCGTCCGATGTTCGCAGCGCGTTTGGCTGCCACTTCGCCTACCTGTGCCTGTGGAAATTTCGCCGTGAGCGCTTTATACATGCCACCCTTTGCTTCAACTTCCTGGAACAGGGCCCACGCTTTCTGTGCTAGAGAATCGGTTAGCGACTCAACATACCAGGAGCCGCCGGCCGGGTCAATCACCCTTGACAGATGGGCTTCTTTTTCAAGAATAAGCTGCGCATTGCGGGCGATCCGGCGTGAAAATTCATCCGCCGGGCGAATCGCTTCATCAAACGGGCTCACATGCATGCTGTCAACACCGCCTACTACACCTGCAAACGCTTCGACCGTTCCGCGAAGCATGTTGACATACGGATCGTAAACAGTTTTTGTCCAAGCCGATGTCCGGCCGTGTACTTTCATTTTTCCAGCAGCCTCGCTGCCGCCAAACTCTTGAATAATGGTGGCCCACAGTAAACGCGCCGCACGGAACTTAGCGGTTTCCATAAAAAAATTGGACCCGATAGACATGGAGAACACCATGCGCGAAGCAGCCTCATCGACGGAGAAGCCCCTCGCCAGCATCTCGCGTACATATTCAACACCAGTCGCCAGCACAAAAGCAAGTTCCTGTACAGCACTGCCCCCGCCATCATGGTACGGATGGCCCTGAATCGTGATCGTCCGCAGAGCCGGGGCGTTCTCGATTGACCAGAAAGTAAGCGCCGCCATTTTATCGTATTGGTCGGCCAGCGACGACCGCAGATACCCTTCGCTTACAAGAGCTGCGAGCGGATCCATTCCGATGCAGCCGCTGAGCTTTTCAACCGCCGCTTTGTTTCGCCGCATATAAGCAGCAAGAAGAGCCAAAAAGGAAAACGCGCCTTCTCCCTGCACAAATACCGGTACTTCTTCCAGGTTGATTCCAGCCACGGCTGTTTCGATATCGGAGAGGGTGGAAAGAGAAAGACCATCCGTTCCGACGTCTTCTCCTTTCGCTTCATCTGCATCGAGACCTGAGCGTGTTGGCCGGTCCAGGACAATGTGAAGCACCGTCTGTCCACGCTCTAAATCGTGGCGTGCACTGCGGTTGAATGCTTCCGGAGTACCTGCCGTGAGTTCCTGTGAAATTCCCCACGATGTTTCCCCATACCCAAGAACATCCGTAGCGCGAAGGTACGGTGAAAAACCGGGAAAGGACGAAACGTGCGGCAGATGCTCCACATCTTCCAACTGATACAGCGGCTTAACATCGATCCCTTCATATGTGGGCGTGATTAGCTTCTCAAAAGGCGCCCCCTTAAGCGACTTTTCAACAGATTCCTTCCATTGCCCGTAGGTTGGAAGCGGAAATGCATGAAACAATTCGTTTTCTTCTTCAGACGTTAGCTGTGTTTTTTTTCTCTCTACTTTATCCATAGTATTTTGGTGTTCCCCCTTTCGTACGGGACAGAACGCCCCGCCACTCCTTTCCGCCTTGAAAGATGTAAAAGAGGGGTGGCCATCATCGATTTTCATCTGTGTTTCCACCCCATCTCTATTATTCATTATTCGACATTTTCTTTCAATTACCTCTGCCTGGTAACTTTTTTCTTTATCTCGTCGCTTCTGTACAAAGGGCAACGACTAGTTCGGCTGTTTTCACAAGTTCCTCTACCGGAATTTTTTCATTCGTTGTGTGAATGTCCTCATAGCCAATGGCAAGGTTTACGGTCGGAATTCCGTGCCCGGAGATTACATTCGCATCGCTTCCACCGCCGCTGGAGAGAACCCGCGGCTCCCGGCCGACAGCTTTTACCGCCGCCATGGCTTTCTGTACAACGAGGTCTTCTGCCGAAAACTTAAAGCCCGGATACATAATATCAATGTGCACTTCGGCGGTTGTGCCGAATTCAGCCGCGGTCTTTTCAAACGCCTGCTTCATTTTTTCCGTCTGTGCTATTATTTTATCGTGAACCAGGCTGCGTGCTTCCGCCAGAATTTCCACTCTGTCGCACACAATATTGGTCGGCCCTACGCCCTGAAAGCTGCCGATATTTGCGGTTGTCTCTTTGTCGATGCGGCCGAGCGGCATGCGGGAAATCGCCTGACTTGCCACCTGAATTGCACTGATCCCGGCTTCCGGATTCACACCCGCGTGCGCGGATTTTCCGTTAATAATGGCTTTCACTTTCGCCTGTGTCGGCGCTGCCACAATAATATCGCCAACTTTGCCATTGCTGTCGAGCGCATATCCATACTTGGCCTGCACATGAATGGGGTTCAGTACTTTAGCCCCCTGCAGCCCTGATTCTTCGCCCACCGTAATCACAAACCGGATCGTGCCGTGCGGAATCTTCTTCTCTTGTAAAATCCGAATGGCTTCAAACATAGCTGCAATTCCCGCTTTATCATCACTGCCAAGGATGGTTGTACCGTCTGATACAATATACCCCTCTTTAATGCTTGGCTTAATCCCTTTTCCGGGCACGACCGTGTCCATATGGGAGGTAAAGTAAATCGTCGGGCAATCAACGGTTCCTTTTAAAGTAACAATCAAATTGCCCGCTTCATGGCTGGTTTTGTCCGCCGCATCGTCTTCGATTACTTCAAGCCCTAAAGCTGCAAATTTTTCTTTCAACACATTACATATCATACGTTCATGCGTTGTCTCGCTGTCCACCATCACAAGTTCCATAAATTCGTTTACAATCCGTTCCTGATCTACCATGCAAAACACCTCCGACAAATTATGTACACGAACTCACTTGTCCATTATACACAACCGTGGCAATGTCCATCCAGGTTTTCAGGAAAAAACTTACAGCGGGATGTTCCCATGTTTTTTCGCAGGACGGGTTTCCTGTTTGTTGCGCAGCATCTCCAGCGCCTGGCTCAGTTTTTTTCGCGTTTCACGCGGGTCAATCACATCATCGACCATACCGCGGCTGGCAGCAACATACGGGTTGGCAAACCGTTCCCGGTATTCGGTAATTTTCGCGGCGCGGGTAGCACCCGGGTCTTCGCTGTTTTCAATGTCTTTCGCAAAAATAATGTTGGCCGCCCCTTCGGCACCCATTACGGCAATCTCTGCATTAGGCCATGCATAGACAACATCCGCTCCAATTGATTTGGAGTTAAGCGCCACATAAGCTCCCCCGAAGGCTTTCCGTAGGATAACCGTGATTTTCGGCACCGTCGCTTCCGAATACGCATACAGAATTTTTGCCCCGTGGCGGATGATACCGCCATGCTCCTGGTTAACCCCCGGGAAAAAGCCGGAAACATCCTCAAATGTAATGAGCGGTATATTGAAGGAATCACAGAAGCGGATAAATCGCGAAAGCTTGTCTGACGAATTGATGTCAAGTCCGCCCGCCATAAACTTTGGCTGGTTGGCGATAATTCCGACGCTGTGCCCATCAATGCGGCCAAAGCCTACGACGATGTTTTTCGCAAAATTGGGCTGTACCTCCATAAAATCCTGATGATCTACAACCCGGTCGATCACCTTGCGCACGTCGTACACTTTTGTTGTCTGGATCGGTACAATCTCAGCCAGGTCATCATCCCATCCGTCGTCGGGAGGTGTCTCGATCACCGGCGGCTTTTCCATACTGCTCTGCGGCAAAAAGCTTAAAAGCCGACGTACTTCTTCCAGAACTTCCGGTTCACTCGGTGCGGTAAAATGCGCATTGCCGCTAATCGAGGCGTGTACGCTCGCCCCGCCCAGGTCTTCCGATGAAATCTTCTCACCTGTAACCGCTTCAATCACTTTTGGCCCTGTGATAAACATCTGACTCGTTTTTTCGACCATAAACACGAAGTCCGTAATGGCCGGAGAATACACTGCCCCACCCGCGCACGGTCCGAGGATGACTGAGATTTGCGGCACAACGCCGGAATAAATGGAATTGCGGTAGAAAATATGGCCGTATCCGTCCAGCGATTCCACGCCTTCCTGGATACGCGCCCCTCCGGAATCATTAAGTCCAACGACAGGAGCCCCATTTTTCGCTGCCAGGTCCATAATGCGCGCAATTTTCAACGCGTGCATCTCACCGAGCGCACCGCCAAATACGGTAAAATCCTGAGAGAAGATAAACACCTGGCGGCCGTTTACTTTTCCGTATCCAACTACAACCCCTTCGCCGGGACCTTCCATTTTATCCATTCCGAAGCTTGTGGCCCGGTGTTCAATAAAAGGATTGAGTTCGACAAATGTATCCTCATCAAGGAAAAGGTCAATCCGTTCGCGGGCCGTAAGTTTGCCGCGGTTGTGCTGGGCTTCGATTCGCTTATCGCCTCCGCCGAGTTCCACTTTCATGCGGCGTTCATATAGTTCATCAATTTTTTCGTACATACTGCTCATTGTTAGTAAAGTCCTCCCATCCAAACACAGGCTTTTCTATTTATTTTTTATCCAGGTAGTCTCACAGCTGAACGGTTAGTGTTGCGGTTAAACAGTCAATGGCTGCTGCTTGCCTGTTGGCAAAGTTCAAGCAGTACCCCGTTCGTTGATTTCGGGTGGAGGAACGCTACCAGATTATTATGAGCTCCAAGTTTAGGTGTCTCATTAATCAGCCTCACCCCTGCATCCTTTAACGCGGTAAGGCGCTCCTGCTGATGGTCCACATTTAAAGCGATATGGTGAATTCCCTCGCCTTTTTTCTCAATAAATCTGGCGATCGCGCTCTCTTCGCTCGTAGGTTCCAATAATTCAAGACGTGTTTCCCCAATTTGGAGAAACGCAACGCGCACGTGTTCACTTTCGACCGTTTCATAACCCAATAGCTTTAATCCTAACATTTGCGTATAAAAATGTACGGATTCATCAAGGTTTTTAACGGCAATACCGATATGTTCAATTTTTTTAGGCGCTTCCATAATCGGCTGCTGTTTGGAATTCTCCATTGTATCCATGGTTTCTCCTCCTTATAACTCCTCGGTTTCATCTCTCTCTTTTCATTATCTAAAATTGTTCCAATATTACATATTCGTCTTTTGTTATGTAGACTCCTGCTTTATTTTGAGGAATTCTCCCGATTTTTTTCGGTTTTCCTTGCCGGGAAGTGTGACTGTTCTTTGTGCTCCTAGAACTAGTTAATCCACACGTGTACTATCAGGCGCTTTTATGGTCAATCATTTAAAATTGACATCACATAAAATATCAGCACTATGGCCATTACAAAAGCAAATATCGTATCCATTTAGGAAGATTTCCAATAATACCGATGTATAAATGGTGGGTGACGCCGCCTTGTATATGGTTCAATATAGTCTTGCCCGGACTCCTATCCGCTAATCTATTATTTTTTCGATAATTTACTCTTGCAAGATGATCGACTAGGACAGGTCTTCCGTCCGTTCATACAATATAGTAATAAAAAATGAAAGGGGGAATAAAAGTTCGAATTTATTAGAGAACTTTTAAGAAACCGCGCCAATACTTTATTGACAACCACTATTGTTCGCCGAACCAATACAACGATTACCGGTACCGTTGCTTTTGTTAACGACAACGCAGTAGGCATTGCAACAGGCGGGGTCATCCGGGTCATTCCCTTGACAAGCATTGACCAAGTTTCATAACCTGGCTTTCGCAGCTATCCATAACAAGGATAGCTGTTTTTTTGCCTGGCTTACCGGCTGTTCCTTTTATGTTGGACAGGGAAAATGCGTTGTTCTATTTTTTCATAAAAGGAGAGACCGGAATTTAAAATAGAGCCGATCATTTTCCATTGTGGAAGCCAGTCGTTAATTTTCAAAGCCGTAATTGTACCGAGAATTATTCCTGCAATGACATCACTCGGATAGTGAACGCCCACCCATATACGGGAGAAAGCGACACAAGCTGCCAATACAAGCCACGCCCGTCCTTCCCGCTTGCGGAAAAGCCAAATCGATGTGGCAATAACAAAGGCGCCGGTTGCATGGTCACTTGGAAAAGAGGCGTTTGCTGCGTGGGGAATTAATTGGATTACATGGTGTGAAATAAACGGGCGGTCCCGGTATTTCAGTAATCCGATAACCGCGCTAATCCCTAACGCAACACATGCGGATAACAGAGATTGGATAACCATGGGACGATTGTGTTTGCGGCTAAACCAGTACACAATAATCCCCAAATAGAACAAATACTCTCCATCTAATGACAGAAACCGCATCAGCGGATTTAAAGCAGGAAAAACTACTGCTAAATGATTGATAGACTGGAATATCTGGTAGTCAAACTGCGAAAAAGACATCGTTGTTCCTCCACTTTTTAATGTAGTCAAGTAAAGAGACTGGGAGGAACACAAAAAAGTTCAGGGAGAATAAAAAATTTAATTTAAAATGGTTCCGATGTTTTCCCTGTCTCATGGATACAAGGACGCACTTCCAAAATGGATCCTGGGATTATTTCATGGCGGAATCGCGGCAGCGATTACAGCCATGATAAGCGGGATCCTGTTTCTAGAGCTGGCAGGAATCCTCCTGATAGCTGCGGGAATGCTGTTATTCGCGCTCCTTTCCTTTCTGCTTTTGCCTTTCTCGTTTATATGGGGCGACGGCAGCCGGCTGGTGCTGCCTGTATTGTATTTGTATCTGTACGGGTGGATCTCGCTAAGCCTTTTAGGATACCTTTACAAAATTGTTCCGTTCCTATGGTGGACACAAAAATATAGCCAGGAAATGGGAAAAACCAATGTTCCCCTGTTAAAAGATTTAACAAACGAGAGAATAGGCCGCTGGCTGTTCTGCCTGATGATTATCAGGATGGCCAGGTACTCCTTTAGCCTCCTGGTAAAAAAGCCCGGTCATGGCGGATGTATGTCAGGGAGCTGTTTTTTAGCCGCCGCATTGTTTACGTTTGAGATTTTCAACGTTTTTAGAAAATAAGGAGATAGAGACAGATGATTACTGAAAATGCCATTTATACAAAATTACACGAGGTGTAAAAGATAGGCCGATTTAGCAGGATCCTGCTAAATCGGCCTCATTTCAATCCTAAAATCCTAATATATCGTTGTATTCGAACTGTAGGCTTCCATTTTTTCCTTTACACGCTGCAGGAAGCGGCCGCACACAAGTCCGTCAAGGATTCGGTGGTCTAACGAAAGGCAAAAATTCGTCATGTCACGGATCGCGATCATGCCATCGATCACGACCGGTCGTTTTACGATCGATTCGATGCTGATAATCGCAGCCTGCGGGTAATTGATGATTGGCATCGACTGCACGGAACCAAATGAACCGGTATTGTTTACCGTAAACGTACCTCCGCTCATGTCTTCCATCGTAAGTTTACCTTCACGCGTTCTCCGCGCGAGTTCATCAAGCGCCCGCGCAATGCCATAGATGCTCTTCTGGTCGGCGTTTTTAATGACCGGTACATAAAGGGCATCATCGGTTGCTACCGCAATCGAGATGTTGATATTCTTGCGCATGATGATTTTGTCACCGGCCCAGGTCGAATTCATTATCGGGAATTCCTTGATCGCCTCGACGACCGCCTTAATAAAGAATGGCAGGAAGGTTAAGTTAAAGCCTTCTTTTGTCTTAAATTCATTTTTCACGGAGTTGCGGAACTTCACCAGATTTGTAAGGTCAGCTTCCACCATTGTCCATGCATGGGGTGCTTCGTGCTTGCTCTGCACCATGCGGGAAGCAATTGTTTTGCGCACGCTCGTTACCGGAATCTCCGTATCGCCCGGATACAACGCTGTTTGCGGCTGCGCTTCCTCCCACACCGGGGCGTTAGAGCGAACGATTTCCATTGTGGATCGGGAGTTGTAGCTATCAAGCGGCATTTCAGCCTGCCGCTGTGGTGAAACGGCAGGAATGGCCCGGAAAGGTGTTTCCTGCCTCTGAACTTGCCCGGCAGTATTCTGCTGCACCGCCCCTCCGTTTTCGATAAAAGCCAGCACATCTTTGCGCGTTACCCGACCTTCCCTGCCGCTTCCCTGGATGAAGGACAAATCAATATCGTTCTCCTGCGCCAGACGCAGTACAGCCGGAGAATAACGCTGCTTCTTGTCTACCGTGGCCGGTTGCGCTGTCGGGGCTGCCGCCTGAGCAGACAGATTCGGCGCGGGGTCAGCGAATGCAGCCTGTTCAGCTGGTTTTACCCCAGTTTGGTGCGGACGTTCTGCCAATGTTTCCACCGCGTTCTCCTTCGTACCTGCCGGAGCTGCAGTGGAAGCCGCGTTCCCGTCAGCAGACGCACCCTCCGCATCCATATAGCAGATAAGCTGGCCTACCGCGAGGGTATCCCCTTCCTGGGCCACGAGTTCTGTAACCGTGCCTTCCATCGTTGAAGGGACTTCCGCGTTTACTTTATCGGTCGTGACCTCACAAAGAGGTTCATATTTTTTTACATGGTCACCAGGCTTAACGAGCCAGCGGGCAATCGTGCCCTCTGTCACGGATTCGCCAAGCTGAGGCATGAGCACTTCCGTTGCCATAATACAATAAGCCCCCTTATTGATTCTTCACTTAGAATTCTGCAAGCTCACGCATTGCATCCAATACTTTTTCAGGCGTTAGCATAAAAAACTTCTCCATCGGAGGGCTGTACGGCATAGCCGGTACATCCGGTCCCGCAAGGCGCTTGATTGGCGCGTCGAGGTCAAACAGGCATTCTTCTGCGATCACTGCGGCGACTTCACCGCCTACGCCGCCTTCTTTATTATCCTCATGAATAATGAGAACCTTGCCGGTCTTCTTCGCAGCTTCCACGATACTCTCTTTATCAAGCGGGTATAACGTGCGCAAATCCAGCACATGGGCACTGATGCCTTCCGCCTCAAGTTTCTCTGCTGCCTGCAGGGCAAAGTGAAGCATTAATCCGTAGCTGATAACCGTAATATCTTCTCCTTCACGCTTCACATCCGCTTTTCCGATTGGCACCGTATAATCCGACTCCGGCACTTCCCCTTTAATCAAGCGGTAGCAACGCTTGTGTTCGAAGAATAAAACCGGGTCCTCATCGCGAATGGCCGCCTTTAACAGGCCTTTCACATCGTAGGGAGTAGAGGGCGCAACGATTTTTAATCCCGGCGTACTGTTGAACATGGATTCCACGCTCTGGGAATGGTAGAGAGCCCCGTGTACGCCGCCTCCATAAGGCGCCCGGACGACGAGCGGACAGTGCCAGTCATTATTGGACCGATAGCGCATCTTTGCCGCTTCACTTACAATCTGGTTGACGGCCGGCATAATAAAATCCGCGAACTGGATTTCCGCAACCGGGCGCATTCCGTATGCGGCCGCTCCGATGGCTACCCCAACAATCGCCGACTCAGCGAGAGGCGTATCCATGACACGCTCTTCCCCGAATTCTTCATACAATCCATTCGTGGCACGGAACACGCCACCGCGTATCCCGACGTCTTCCCCCATTACGAATACGCGCTTATCCCGCTGCATTTCTTCGCGCAATGCTTGAGTTACCGCATCAATATAAGAAATAATCGCCAATTTTTCCCCCTCCTATTCCGCTTCCGCATATACATGGCGCAGCGTTTCTTCCGGTTCCGGATATGGCGCGTCCTCGGCGTACTCAGTCGCCTCATCTACTTCTCTTGCTACACGATCATTTAATTCGTTATCGACTTCCTCGCTTAGAAGGCCCACTTCCTGCAGATAAGTACGGAAACGAAGAATCGGGTCTTTGCTTTTCGCTTCGGCAACCTCTTCCCGGGAGCGGTATGCACGGTCGTCGTCGTCGCTGGAGTGCGGGACAAGCCGGTATGTTACCGCCTCAATTAATGTCGGTCCGTCTCCGCGGCGGGCGCGATCCACCGCTTCCTTCGTCGCTTTATATACTTCAATCGGGTCGTTTCCATCGATGCTGACCCCGGGAAAACCATACCCGATCGCCCGGTCCGCCACGCTCTGGCATGCGATCTGTTTCGCGAGCGGGACGGAAATCGCATATTTATTGTTTTCACAGAAGAAAATAACAGGGAGTTTGTGCACACCGGCGAAGTTCGCCCCTTCATGAAAATCGCCCTGGTTACTCGATCCCTCTCCGAAAGAAGTAAACACAACCGGATTTTTTCCTTCCATGCGCCCGGCAAGCGCGAGTCCTACCGCATGGGGAACCTGGGTCGTAACCGGGCTTGAGCCTGTAAGGATATTGTACCTGCGGCTTCCAAAGTGCCCCGGCATCTGCCGTCCGCCGCTGTTCGGATCTTCTGCTTTCGCAAACGCGGACAGCATCATGTCTCTCGCTGTCATGCCGAACGCCATGACAAAACCCATATCACGATAGTATGGACACGCATAATCTTTTTCCCTGTCAAACGCGAAAGCGGCTCCTATTTGTGCGGCTTCCTGTCCCTGGCACGAGATGACAAACGGAATTTTTCCGGCGCGGTTTAAAAGCCACATGCGCTCATCCACCTTGCGGGCAAGCAGCATCAAATAATACATATCCAACACCTGCTCATCGGTTAACCCGAGTGGTTGGTGACGATTCTCAGCCATATAAAACCCTCCTTTTATTCGATTCCTACGAATGAATCGCTTTTCCGTCGACAGCGAGCGCGGCTTCCCCCATAATTTCGGAAAGCGTAGGATGCGGATGAATCGTATGAGCGATTTCCCACGGGGTTGCATCGAGCACGCGGGCCAGCGCACCTTCGGCAATCAAATCGGTTACGTGCGGGCCGATCATATGGACACCAAGCAGATCACCTGTTTGCTCATCCACAACCAATTTGACAAAACCGTCGTATTCACCGTATACGAGCGCTTTGCCAATCGCACGGAAATTAAATTTGCCGACCTTTACGATATATCCTTGCTCCTTCGCCTCCGCTTCCGTTAAGCCAACATTGGCAACTTCCGGACGGCTGTAGGTGCACTTGGCAATCATACTGTAATCAATCGGCTCCGGATGTAATCCAGCCATATGTTCAACCGCTGTAATGCCTTCACGGGAGGCCACATGCGCGAGCTGTAACCCGCCGATTACATCCCCAATCGCGTAGATATGGGACTCCCTTGTCTGGTACATGTCATTGACCTTAATGCCGCCACGGTCAATTTCCGCTTCTATATTATTCAGCCCAATGTCTTCAATGTTCGCCTGCCGCCCAACAGAAACGAGTAGTTTCTCCGCCGTTAACACGATTTCTTTTCCGTTTTGATCGGCTTTAATGGTAATGCTGCCTTCCCCGCGTTCAAGCGTTTCCGGCATAATTTTCGCCCCGGTATGTATTTTGATTTTGCGTTTTTTAAGCAGGCGGGCCATCTCCTTGCTGATATCCTCATCTTCGAGCGGCAGAATCCGGTCGGCGAATTCGACGATTTCCACCTCTACCCCCAAATCATTAAACAGGGACGCCCATTCGACTCCGATGACACCGCCGCCTACAATCACCACAGATTTCGGCAGGGTTTCCAGCTGGAGCGCCTCATCGCTTGTCATGATGAATTCCTTATCCACTTCAAGCCCGGGGAGCATCCGGGGACGCGATCCGGTTGCAATCAGCACAAACTTCGGGGTAATGATTTCAGAATCTCCATTGGGATATTCAATATTGACGGCTCCGGCCTGCGGCGAAAAAATAGAAGGGCCCATAATCCGACCTATGCCTTCGTATACGGTAATTTTTCCGCTTTTCATTAAATGCTGGACGCCTTTATGGAGCTGCTCGACAATCTTCGCTTTGCGCTCCTGCATCCGGGCAAAATTCAGTCCGATTTCACTTGCGGTTACGCCATATTCTTCTGCATGTTTAAGCGTATGGTACACTTCGGCGCTGCGCAGCAGCGCTTTGCTCGGGATACACCCGCGGTGCAGGCAGGTGCCGCCAAGCTTATCTTTTTCTACTACCGCTACTTTCAATCCCAGCTGCGATGCGCGAATGGCGGCTACATAGCCGCCGGTTCCGCCGCCAAGGATGACGACATCATATTGATTTGACATACGGTCACCTCATTTTTATTTGCGTATAGGAAAGTATAGCTTTTCTATACGCATAAGTGCAACTAAGGCTATTGCCTGCGCCTTTCGCTTGGCTAGCCAAAGTTTTCTTTAGTGGTGGATACGGGATAGCTCGTGCTTGCCGTTCTGTAAAAACATACTGCGTGATTTCTGCACACTAGCGATGCGCTCTTCACACATCCGATCGGCGGCACGGTAGGTCGGAATGTTATCGCGCTTGGCGATCTCAATTACCTTTTGAATATTATCATATATCGTTTCGACTTTTTTCATCGCCCGCTCCCGGTTATAGCCCTGCAATTCATCGGCTACGTTAATCAGGCCGCCCGCATTGATGATATAATCCGGCGCATATACGATGCCCATCTGCTGAATCGTGTCCCCATGCCGCTCTTCCTTAAGCTGATTGTTCGCCGCCCCGGCAATGACTTTCGCCTTCAGCTGCGGGATGGTCGCATCGTTAATGACGGCGCCCAGCGCACACGGTGAGAAGATATCGCACGGCCGGCTGTAAATATCCGCAGGGTCTGCTGCTTTCGCCCCGAAGTCATCGACAGCGCGCTGAACATTTTCTTTATTAATGTCGGTTACAATAAGCGTGGCTCCCTCTGCATGGAGATGACGACATAGATTGTATGCGACGTTCCCTACACCCTGTACCACGATTGTTTTTCCAGACAAATCATCGCTGCCGAATGCTTCTTTCGCCGCCGCCTTCATGCCGCGGTACACCCCGTACGCAGTAACCGGTGAAGGGTTTCCGCTGCTGCCGAACGCCGGGGATACGCCTGTTACATAATCGGTTTCCATATGAATTAAGTCCATGTCCGCTACCGTTGTCCCCACATCTTCAGCGGTAATGTAGCGTCCGTTTAACCCCTGAATAAAGCGGCCGAATGCGCGGAACAGCTCTTCACTTTTATCCTTGCGCGGGTCGCCGATAATCACCGTTTTCCCGCCGCCCAGATTGAGCCCTGCGCCTGCTGCCTTATACGTCATTCCACGGGCCAGCCGCAGCGCATCTTCAATCGCGTCATCTTCCGTTTCATACGTCCACATCCGCGTTCCGCCAAGAGCAGGGCCAAGCGTTGTATCATGGATAGCTATAATCGCTTTTAAGCCGGAGTTTTCATCCTGACAAAAGAGAAGTTGTTCGTAATCATATTTCGTAAGATAGTCAAAAATTTTCATGGTAAGCCTCCCAATGTATATGAACTGCAAACTGAATTACGTATCCGCACACCAGTTATATTATGCAAAACATATGCCAAGCCAAACATTGAAAACGCTTCCCTAAAAAATATATACCCGAAAAGATTACGCACCTGGTTCGGTAAAGCTATCGGTTCTTATTAGTCTGCAAAAAATTACATACCGCGCAATTCAATGCATGCAATTTTTGTCACAAACCATGCTTTTCAATTTTATAGTAAAGGTTGCGAATTGACAATCCCAGTTGTTTTGCCGCAGCGGTTTTATTCCCTTTGCAGCGAGCAACCGCGGCCTGAATGGCCTTCGCTTCCACCTCTTCCAGTATATCATTGAGCGGCCTTATCGCTCCGTCCGCTGTAGGCGGAATGCCGGAATCCGCGGTTTCCTGATTTTCAGCAGCATGCAATTCCGGCAAATGGCGGGCAGTAATGACAGTCTCCTGAAAACGCATCGTTATGAGCGACCGACTAATGACATTTTCCAGCTCCCGCACATTCCCAGGCCAGGTATAGCGTGAGAGAATGTCCAGCGCTTCGGGGTCAATCTTCGTTACATTGCGGCCGTATTCGATGTTATATTTATCAAGCAGGTGGTACACCAGAATTTCAATATCCTTTTTCGTACGGTAGCGCAGCGGGGGAATAACGATAGGTAGTACGTTAATCCGGTAATAAAGGTCTTCACGAAAAAGTCCCATTTGCATCGCTCTCTCCAAATTCACATGCGTTGCTGCAATAATTCTGACATCCACCGGGATAGCCTTCCCTCCGCCAACGCGGACAATTTCTTTCTCCTGCAGCACACGCAGCAGCTTTGCCTGCGTGCTCATGCTCAATTCGCCGATTTCATCGAGAAATATCGTTCCTCCACTTGCTTCTTCAAACAGTCCGCGCTTTCCTCCTTTACGCGCGCCGGTAAACGCGCCCTCTTCATAGCCGAACAGTTCGCTTTCCAAGAGGCTTTCCGGGATGGCTGCGCAATTGACCCGGACGAACTGGTTATACTTACGGCTGCTTTCATTATGAATCGCGTGGGCGAACAATTCCTTTCCCGTACCGGATTCACCGCGTAGCAGCACGGTTGCGGGTGTAAGGGCTGCTTTGCGACCCTGCTCTATCGCATGCACCATTCCTTCGCTCGAACCGACGATATCATCAAAGGTGTACTTCGCTTCCAGTGTACGAATTAAACGTTTTGCGCGTTCCAGCTCATCGGTAAGCTTTTTGATTTCCGAAACGTCATGGATGATACCAACACTCCCTTTTAGCATGTTGTCTACGATAACGGGCGCCACGTTGACAATAATGTCTTTTTTACGCGGTCCAACCTTTAAAGGAACTCCGCGTACCGGCTGACCCGTGCGCAGCACCTGCATATGCATGCTTTCCCCTTCCGAGATATCCACATCGGCCGGTTTACCGATCACATCCTCTTCCGTCAGACCTGTAAGCCGGGTATATGCAGGATTAATCATCAGGCCGTTCCCCTGTGTATCCACTACGGAAATGGCATCGTTGGAAGACTGGATAATCGCCTGCAGTAAGCTCTTAATATCCTTTAAATCCATAATCTCTTCCGTAAGCGCAGTCACTTCCGTGATATCATGGAAAACAGCCACCGCCCCTATCATCTGTCCGCCCTCATCCGTAATCGGCACGCGGTTTGTGACAATGCGATGCCTGTTTGTAAGCCGCTGCTCTTGATTGAGCTCCGCTTCTCCCGTAGCCAGTACAACATGGAGACGGGTGTTCGGAATAATTTTTTCGGCAGGTTGCCCCATGGCCGTTTCCATCGCGATACCAAGAATGCGTGCCGCCGCCCGGTTATATAAAGTAATAACACCTTCCTGATTGACAGCCACCATCGCATCATGGGTTGAATTAATAATGGCATCCAATTCGCGCTTTTTATTATGCAATACCAAAATCAGCCGCTCGTGCTCCTCGATTAATTTTACGATGATGGAAGCGATCATTCCCGGTATAAGTACGGTCACAGACGGCTTTATTTGTTTTAACCACTCGTAAACCGCTTCATCACCTGTGGCTTCAAAAATAACGGATAATCCGTCGTCCAAAAAAGACAGAACGGAAGCGGCAACAGGGATGTTCATTTCGCGGGCTAACCTCATGCCGGGCGCGTCTTCGCAGCGGTCCACAACCCCGACAACCCGCAGGCTGTCCATATGTGAAAGCACTTTCAACAGTGCGGTTCCGCCGCGCCCGGCTCCAACAATCACCACTTTCATCGGATCCTCTCCCAAATGTGAAAAAATTTGCAGATTTCTATTTATATTTAAGCAAATTTTTTCATGTAACACAACGGTAGACAAACACCGGGTAAACAAGTAATATGATGGCAAGTAAAAAGATAACCGTTTATGAAGGAAGCAGGGATTTGCATGCTGGCACGTTTTCTCGCTGTTATGATCGTTTATGTTATCCCGGGCGCCATCGCCGTGTTTGGGTTTAAGATGATGCGTGATACCGTTTTTTTGTATTTTGACCCAACTATTCACCATTTTATGGCAGGACGTTTTTTTGCGGCGCTGGCCATGTTTTTGTTTGGCCTTTGTTTTATCGCCGGTTATATCCTCCATAAGGACCGCAAAAAAAACCGTGTGCAGTCGCGTTTTCAGAAAAAAATATAACTCTACGTTTTTCGACCCACGTGATCCAGGCGATTGAGCCATTTATTATTTTGGATGACAAGGGAAAGGGAAGACGTTTCCGCCCGCCAGTGCAGGACAATAAACAAGGCCAGCAAACAGATACGCACGGAAAACGGCAGGGCCGCGGCGCAAAAAATACCCGCAAGAAATCCAAGGGTGTTTGAACCGACGTCACCCATCATGGCCCGCGCGTTAAAATCATCGGGAGCGGCCGCCACGGTAATCGTGGATACAATAAGAACAAGCGGCCATGACGCAGGCGGGACAGACCCGAAACATACGCTAAGGAAAAGAAGGAACCAGAAGCCTTTCAGGGCGCGCCCGGGACGTACATCCAACAGGTTAATCGCATTGATTGCCAGCGTGATAATCAGAGTATTTACCACAATATTTAGCGTTCCATCGTTTATAGTAAAAGCCGCGCCGGCTGCGGCAAGCAGCCCTGCTGCGGCTTTTATCATGCCGGTGGTCAGCTGTCCGCTGTTCTGCAATGCCCCCAGATGCCCCCTTAATCCTTTTATACCGCGGTCTCCTTTCCTGTCGTCCACCCAGCCGACAAGAGAGATGAGGCTGCAAAGAAGTACCTCTCCGCCCGTTTTGACAATGGCCGTACCACCACTTCCGTCTAACTGTATCCACAGCACGTAAAAGATACATAAAAACACAGGAACAACCGTTCCGTAGCCAACCGGGATGTTTTTTTGCCGGTAATTGGCGGCAACCCATCCTTTTTCTATGTAAACATGCAGGAGATATATCATGCTCATCCGGACCAAAAACCATATCACAGGTAGAAGCAGAACGTGCATCTCTCATCACCCCCTTATCCGCTTCTGTATAAGTACGTTACAGATTGCCGCATACTGCCGGCCGCGATGGAGGAATCCCGGTAACGTCTTTCCTGTTTCACGGTGGGAAAGCGGCAGGGGAATTTCGCACACCGCAAGTCCGGCTTGCACGATGTCAATCGTCATCGCGACTTCAATCCCGAAACCGCAGTCCCAAGAACGGATGGTTTTCACGGCGCTGCGCGATAATCCCCGCTGTCCGGACAGCGGTTCGCCAAGCGTTACGCCGGTCAGCTGGCGAATGGAACGCCGTGCCGCCTGTTTCACCAATCCAAATCCGCTCTGCTTCCCGGGCGGAAAAGACGCAATCACAAGGTCAACCCCTTTATTTTCACGAAGTTTTTGCAAAAGTGCTGCGGTATGGCAGGCGCTGTTCCCAAGGTCGGCATCGATAAACAGGAAATAATCCGCGTCCGTCTTCTCCACACCGCGAAATAACGCATACCCCTTTCCCCGGTTCCGCTCATTATGTATCACGCGGTGGGCCCACACCTGTGCAATATCGCCTGTCTTGTCCGTACTGCCGTCGTTGACCACGATAACTTCGCTGCCGGAAAATGCGGGATGCCTCAATGATTGAAGTGTAGCCTGAAGGTGTGCTTCCTCATTAAACGCCGGGATAATGATGGCGGTATGTGCGCTCATTTCATTCACCCGCCTACAATCGCTTTCACATGCAGCCAAACAGCGAGCAGGCTGTTGCGAAAAACCGGATGGAAGCCCGCTGCGATCACGGCCGGGAATCCGATCCCCCCGAACATATGCAGGATAGATTTTCCCGCCGTACGCCGGGGATAAAGCTGGCTTATTCCTTTGGCATCGACAAGGCGCGTCCCAATTTTCATTCGCACGAGGAGTGTGCTGGCCATCCCGCTTCGCCCCTTTTCTAAAAACTCAATCATATTAGAATGGGTGCCTAAACTCACAATGCACCGGGACTGGTATTCGTAAGCAAGCAGCAAAGCGATATCCTGGCTCATTCCCGGCGCATGAAGCAGATGATAGGGAAGGCCAAGCCCATGGACACGCTGCTCGCCCGGTGCCCCTCCGGCAGGATAAGCGTGGACAACAATATCTTTTGCCGCCGCAAGCGCTCTATCGCTCACACTGTCCATATCCCCGATTATAATATCAGGGGTAAGCCCGAATTCAAGCAGCGCATCCGCCCCTCCATCCACGCCAATCAGCACCGGATTCACTTCATGAATATAAGCGCGAATCGCCTGTAAATCCTCACGATAGTGATTGCCGCGCGCGACAACGACCGCATCTCGGTTGATAAGAGATGTATTCAAGGGCAGTTCCGGTAAAGGATTGATAAAGTATGATTTTTCACGGATGGCGTGCTCCAGTGTATTATTAATAAACTCTTCCAGCAGACGCTGCCCATTATCCTCGGCTATCTTATGCTTCTCTTTCCAGATAGACATCGTGACGAGGGTAAGGCGGGATAGTTTTTGTCCGTTCTCATTAAATAAATAATGGCCGTCTATTGTAATCAGTTGCCCATTATGCAAGTATGAAATGATATCGGAACAGGGTGAACAATCATACAGCGGAACGTGATTGTCGAGCAACAGACGCGCCCCCTCCGTACTGTAGCGGCCTGTAAAGGAAGGCGAACAATTAATCACCGCCCTCACTCTCCGCGAGACAAGGCTATGGGCCGTTACTTCATCGATGTCCGCGTGGGAAATAACCGCTATTTCCCCCGGCTGAATCTGGTTGACGATTTGCTTTGTTAGTTTCCCGCATCGTACCCGTCCATGAATGATGCCCCTTCTCTTTCTCAATACGGAAAGCATGTTCATCACTCCTTCAATTCCTAGTATGAAAAGAAGGAACGTGTTCCATACATTTGTATAGATTGAAAAAAGCGCCGGACGCCCGACGCTTTGTAAGAACTTACTTTTTTACAATTTTCCCTTTCCACTGCTTCATGCCTCCGGACACGTTGTACAGGTTCGTGAACCCCTTCTTCTTCAGTATACGGGCTGCCTGGGCACTGCGTAACCCGCTCTGGCAAATTAAGTAGGTGTCTTTATCTTTCGGAATGCCGGATGCTGCGGATTGGACTTGTCCAATCGGAATATTGCGTGCTCCCTGAATATGTCCGCCACGGTATTCCTGCGGTTCCCGTACGTCTATGAGCTGCTTCCCTTTCGGTTCCTTCATCGCTTCCTGCAGTTCACCGGCGGAAATACTCTTTATTCCACGCGGCGGCATCAACCGGAAAATGACAAAAACAACAATTAAAACAAGCAGAACAATCGTTAACCAATCCATCTGTTTTCTCTCCTTCAACAATTTTACCTGTATAGTATGGTACTATAGCCGCTGATTTGCCGCAAGGATTATACATAACGACGTAACCAGGCAGGCACAGAAAATGGTATAATGGAAATAGAAAGTATTGTGATGATCAACTTCACTTTTTACTTATTTCATTGGGATCGGAGGAACTGCCGCGTGTTTACCAGGGAGCTTTTTCACTATTTAACGGATGGTGTTGTGATTATGGATAGGGACCGCATTATCCAGCAAATGAACCCCGCCGCCCGTAAGCTGACCGGCTGGCAGATCGGTGAAAAGGTCCCTTATTGTACATTTTGTCAGAAACGCGAGCTGATGCCAGGGGAGGAACGATGCCTTCTCGCGGAAAAAGAGCCGGTCCCCTATTTTGAATCAGAAATGCCTGTTTATGGCGAAAATCTTCCCGTAGCCTTTAGCACTACGTATCTTCCGGGAAAAAATGATATGGAGAAACAGATGGTGCTGATGATCCGGGATATATCAAAAAAGAAAAAAGAAGAAGAAGCCCGGATGGCCAAGCTTATTACCCGGCAAACGATTGAAGCCCAGGAAGCCGAAAAAAAACGGATGGCCCAGGAACTGCATGACGGTGTCGGTCAATCGTTATACAGTGTGTCGATGGGGCTGCACCGCCTCGTCCGGCAAATCGATGAGGAAGAAGCCAAAAATACCGTTGCTGAACTGCAGACGATTCTGAATGATACGATGAGCGAAGTCAAACGTTTATCCGCCAACCTCCGGCCCGATACACTCGATATGCTTGGTTTGGGGGCAGCCATATCCTCTCTGATCCACAGCATGGAGCGCCATTTTCCTATTAAAATTACGTTGAAGTCTGTCCTGCGTACCGAACACAGGATGGCCCCGCATATTGAACTTAATATATACCGGATTATTCAAGAGATTTTAAATAATATCGTGAAGCATTCTAACAGCCCTACCGCCTACGTATCCGTTGATTTTGCGAACAGACACGACCTTGTTATTTCCATTCGTGATGAAGGTATCGGCTTTAATGTAAATGAGGTTCATTCCGGCCTTGGTTTAAAGCATGTCAAAGAACGGACAGTGTTTCTGGACGGCCATTTGGAAATTAACTCCGCACCCGGCGAAGGGTCAAGCTTTCATTTATATATCCCCGGGGCGTGGAAAGGTGAGAAAAAATGAAAATTAAATTGCTGTTAATAGATGACCATAACATTGTACGTTCCGGGCTTTCTTCCTTTTTAAACAGTCAGCCTGATTTGATTGTGGTTGGGGAAGCATCGGAAGGTACGGAAGGTCTCCAGAAAATCTACGTCGTCGAGCCCGATATTGTTATCTGCGATTTATCGATGCCGAAAGGAATGGACGGGTTTACTACCCTGCAGGAAATACACCGATCCCACCCTGATTTACCGGTCCTTGTCCTTACGATGTATGAGGATGAAATTTATTTGAAGGAAGCCATTCGCATTGGGGCAAACGGCCTTGTGCTGAAACAGACCGACCCGAACCAGCTGCTTGAAGCGATTCATGCCCTTTTTCAGGGAAAGAAATATTATGACGCCTTTTTCCCTGAGGAAACGGTAACCCGCTGCATAAAGGAAATACAGTTAGAAACCCGTCCGGTTACATTAACGGTACGCGAAGAAGAAATCCTGCGCTTGACCGCAAGAGGCTATACCAACCGGGAAATCTCGGATCGCCTTGTCATTAGTGTAAAAACGGTGGAAAACCATAAAAGCAGCATCATGAAAAAACTCGCCTTAACAAGCCGGGCAGAGCTTGTTCAATATGCGATTAATCACGGGCTTATGCAGGTCAGCCCGCCGAGTTAAGAGTGGTAAAGAGGCTGCGCATGCATCTCTAAAGGGAGTGCTCGTCTCATTCCTCGCCGCAAGCAATAATATATAAAAACCCCTTAAGAATTGATGATCTGTTATTAAATCGTGGAAAATACTGGTTTTTGTTATCATGTAGACAAACTGAAAAGGGGGTAATGGTTTGTTCAAGAATGGTAATGTGACGGTGATGGTGTCAGATTTAAATCGAGCAGTCCAGTTTTACATGAAAACGCTTGAGTTGAGGCTACAATACGAAGTGCAGGGACATTGGGCTCAGGTACAAGCCCCAAGGTTAACTGGGTTACACCCCGCTGGAGAGCACGGCCCCCAACCAGGAAAATCTGAGAGCCTCTCTATTGGCTTTGAAGTACAGGATTTGGTAGCTGCGACCGAAACACTGCAATCCCGGGGTGTTGTCTTCTCACCTGTAATGGAAGACAAGGCAACCCGGATAGCATACTTCGGCGACCCTGACGGGAATACCCTTTACTTGGTCGAAGTCAAAACTCAGAACTGAGGAACCTAATTTGGTTCCTCGTTTTACTTAAAGGCTTAAAATCTAATAAAATTAATTCATATTATTTAACTTATAAGAGAACTCTTCCAATTCATTTTCATAAAGGGCTTAAAGGCAAAATTAATCAGCGAATTGCAGAAAATGGCCTGGCGCTAAATTACTAACATAAATGTTCACGTTATAAAAAAAGCCCTTTTCAAGGGCTGATGGAATGGGAGAGAACAGGAAGAAGTCTAATTTCCTGGCTCATGGTTGACTGACACAGGGGGCACACCGGATCTTTTTCGAAGGAGTACAATTGTCTCATCCAGGCGTTACAATCGGGATTGTCGCAATTCCAAATCGCGATGTCGTATTTTTCTACCTCTTCTACCTGCTGTTTACCGCGCATAAAAGCCATGATAAACCACCTCCGGCAATGATAGTCATAGTATGCCAAATGTGTGTGCTTTTATGCGAGTTGATGTCGGAAATAGCGAATAGGCACTTCTTTTGATAACCTTTGTCGAGGTGGTTGGAAGTTGCGGCATTTTGCCGTATGCTAATTTACAACAAGACAACGTGAAGGGGGAGCGATTCATTATGCAAAACAATGGTGCGTGGATGACTTCAAAGGATGTGGCGGTTACACTTGATGTACATGTTCGGACGTTGAGAAACTGGATTGATTTTTTCAGCCCGTATATGGTGCTGCAAAAAAACAGCCAGGGTCACCTTCACTTAAGTGAACAAGCCTTTCACTTGCTAATTGAGATAAAACGGGTGAAAGACACCGGTGTTCAAACATTGAAAGAAGTAGAAGATAGACTCCTGGCGGAAGGAATACTGGCGGAAAGAAAGGAGAGCGGAAAAGAAAACGAATCACCGACTCATCCTTTCGAGTCCTCCCTGAACGGTATTCAGGAGGAAAGCGTTGTGGAAAGAATTACGGAACTTGAAGATCATATTAATCGACAGTTTTATCAAACAATTCAGGAAATTACAGAATCATACCGGCAAACAGCGGCCGGGGTTGAAACGGCAGTCGGCAGCGCACTGGAAACGGCTCTCGAAGCCGCCGCTGCCAGGCAGATACCCAGGCCTTCCCTGCCCACTGCCACATCCTCTCCTTTATCAGACGTCCATTTTAAGGATATTATGCGAAAAATGGAGGAAATAGAAAAAAAACAGGAAAATATTCGCCTGGAAATGCGCAAAATGAATTTCGAACTGCAGATGCTTTCTGTTACAGAAAAAAGGAAGAATAAACACAAAAAACCCCACTTCTTTAAATGGTCTCTTTTCCGCAAGGCCCCGCGGATTTCATCCGAGTATTAACGTGATGCATCGAATCTGTTTATTTTTGCCAGTTTTCCCTTGCAGGGAAGTATCTAGTGTCCGTGCTTCTCTTCCGTTTGGGGACCGGCCCGAAACATTTGGGTAGCTCGAAGATGTAGTCAGTCGGGCCTAAAAACGTCCCCAAACTCCAGAAAAACACTGGGCAGTTAAACATCCCCACAAGGGAAGACCCTTACAAAAAATAAAAAAGGGCCATTCCATTGCCACCGCGTAGTTTTTCGTTGCGCGTCGCAAACAACGCTTATAGGTGATGCAAAAAAGGCCCGCTAAAACATTTGCCAACCAAATGTCCAGTGAGCCCAATGCGTGGTTTATTTAACTATTCGTGGACGCCTGCACCGCTTGCACGGATTTCACCCTCCACATTTTCGGAATCTATCTCCAGCTTTTTCATCAACAGGCGTACGATACGCAGATGGTCGACTTCCGTTACTTTAAACTCATACCCATGGGACGTGACCGTCTGGCCAACTTTAGGCGGGAATTCCACTTGAGAAAAAATCCAGCCGCCAATTGTATCATAGTCGTCCGAATTTAACTCCACACCAAAGCGGTCGTTTACTTCTTCGATCAGCAGCCGTCCGTCAACAGAGAAAGTATGGTCGGTTTTTCTCTCTATGTGTGGGCGTTCTTCGTCAAATTCGTCCTGAATTTCGCCCACAATCTCTTCGAGAATATCCTCAATCGTTACAAGCCCGGCTGTTCCGCCGTATTCGTCGATAACGATAGCCATATGGCTTCGTTTGCGCTGCATCAGTTTAAGCAGATCGCTAATATGAATCGACTCAGGCACCGTTTCAACCGGCCGAATAATTAAAGACATCTCATTTTTACGGTCACTCATATAGAGATTGTAAATATCCTTTATATGAACAAAGCCGATGATATTATCCTTATCTTCGGCAGCGATCGGATAACGCGTATGCATTTCTTTCATCGCTATACCAAAGTTCTCTTCAAATGTTGCATCCTGAAACATACAGACCATGTCTGTACGGGGGATCATAATTTCGCGGGCATTTCTCTCCGCAAATTCAAATACATTATCCACAAGCGTCAGCTCTGTCTGATCAATGAGTCCACTCTTATGGCTTTGCTTCATAAGAATACGGATTTCTTCTTCCGTATGTGCCGCTATATGAGGCCCGCTCGGTTCAATCCCGACGATGTGAAGAAAAAAGGTGGCGGCCTTGTTTAACAACCATATAAACGGATACATTACCTTATAAAACATAACGAGAATTCCCGACGTCCACAGAGCCGTTTCCTCCGCCTTCTGAATCGCAAACGATTTCGGAGCAAGCTCTCCGAGTACAATATGAAGAAAGGTAATTACAGAAAAAGCAATGATGATAGACAAGGTATGAAGAATCGTATCCGAAATAGAAAATAATGAAAAAACAGGACGGAGAAGAGTGGCAATCGTAGGTTCCCCAATCCAGCCAAGGCCGAGCGACGCCAGCGTAATCCCTAATTGCGTAGCGGATAAGTAGGCATCCAGATTATCAACAAGTTTTTTAGCGGTTTCAGCCCGCTTATTTCCTTCGGTGATTAATTGATTAATTCTTGTACTTCTTACTTTTACAATGGCAAACTCAACGGCTACAAAAAAACCGTTTAAGAGGACGAGTGCCAAAATAGCAATAAGAGAAAATAATACCGAGAGAGGGTCATTATTCAACTGGTCTCCGCTGCCGTACCTGGCAACAGATACACCTGCCTTCCGTTTTGTATATTATGTTGTACAATATGACAAGTATTAATATATGTATACCACATCTAACGCGATTTATAAACGGGCTAATAGCTAGCCCGTTTTAATCATCGTTTGATCGGTTGAAAATCCATACATATTCGAGCAGCTGGAGGACGGCCATAACAGCGGCAGCAACGTACGTAAGAGCCGCTGCCCCTAGCACCTTGTTTACCCCCGTTTTTTCCGGCTCTGTTACAAACCCTTCCATAGCCATTAGCTGTTTCGCCCGGGAACTCGCATTATATTCCACCGGCAGCGTGACTACCTGAAACAGAACCGCTGCAAGAAAGAAAAGAATGCCTACAAGAATAAGCCCTGAAGCTTTAAATAAAAATCCACCTATGAAAAGCAAAGGTGCAATCCCTGAAGCGAAGTTTACTACCGGAAACATGCGATGGCGCAGCACAAGCATACTGTAGCCTTCCTTATGCTGGATCGCGTGACCAACCTCGTGTGAGGCCACTGAAATCGAAGCAATCGAGTTTCCATAATAAACAGGTTCTGATAAACATACTGTGTTTGAAACTGGATCGAAATGGTCGGTAAGCGCACCTGCAACAGGTTCGACCGGCACATGACGCAGTCCGTTGTCATCGAGAATACGGCGCGCCACCTGCGCACCGGTTAAACCGGAATAAGCCGGAACCCTCGACCACTTCTCAAAATTGCCTTTTACACGAAACTGAGCCCAGAGAGATAACGCGAAAGCCACCAAAATAAATGGGGTTAACGCTGTAAATAACACGGATCCAATTCCTCCTCAATTATTTTTGCCCCTTCTACATTCATTTTACCATAAAACGTACCATCCATACAGTAATACGTGACGGTTTGGATTTACGATCCCGCATACGGATTGGACGCGGCTTCAGGAAACGTGTGGATAAACAGTTTCTTTAAACGGAGGAGAGACTCCTCGTCCCATTCAATGTGCTGAATGGATCCCCCTGCATACCCGATAATTGGCAATCCCCCATGCACCAATGGAGATTCCTCTTCGGTTTTCTGAAATTCCGTTACAGCCATAAGGATATTGGCCAGCGGGTTTTCATCATCTGCTGACAGATTTACCACCCTTAGGATATCGCGCAGCAAAGGCGTCATTGTCACAACCAGCAGCCGGGTCATTTCCCCTCCACGGTTCCTGCCGACAATCTGGCTTACCCAGATCAGCAGCGCCGCTTCCCTCACCCCGGCATTTGGATGGCGACGCATCATCCAGATCGAACGGTAGATCAAACCCATGGACAGTTCCCGGGCCCCCTGCTCACCTAGACGATTTTCCATCGCGCTGTAGTCGAGATAAAAGGAAACTCCTTTCTCCAGCAACCTCTCGTCCGTCACGGACCCGGCATCGACCGTCTCCTGCGGAATTTCCTCCTCATCCTCTTCACGACCAGGGTCGTAAGAATAGGCTTCAAGCAGCAAGCGCTCTGCTTCTCCTTTTTCCTCATCAGAAAACGCGATCGCTTCCGAATAAACATGGACAAGGTAAGAGTCCTCAAGCGCTATATAATGAATCCATATTTGTTTTTGCTCTAAAAAACGGATGGCAAGATAACGCGCTTGTTCATCTTCAACGGCAAACGTTATCGGATAGCCAAGCGGGTCATCAGGATTGGTAATCGTCCACAATACCGCTATCCATTGGCTTTTATGCCTCGTAAATTCCAAAAACACTTCTGCTTCCGCCTGCTCGGCGAAACGCTCAATATTATCGTATACGATATAAATCTCAACATCGCCTTTCCCGTTCAACCGGGGAAAATAACGGAACCCTTCCTCCTCCACTGCCTGATAGATATCCTGAAAGGTGAGGTGGTTCAAACCCTCCCCCATCGTTTTTTGACTGGGAGAAATCCGTTGTGCGGGTACTGCAATCGATGGCTTAATAGCCTCTATAGACGAATTCATAAAAACCCCCGCATTCCTATACACTTTTTTTGGTAATAATGCTCCATTTCTGCATTTCTTTCATAAAATTTCTGTCTGTCGAATCGATATGTATCGGCGTAATAGAAATGTACCCTTTTTTAACCATTTGGTAATCGTCATTTACATCACTTCCAGCGAGATATTCCCTTTCAAGCCAGTATTCGCTGCCTGCTGACGCTTTCTTTTCATCCACCCGGTCTCTGTAATGATGAATGTCGAGACCTGTTGTCACAATCCCCTGTAAAGCGCTCTGGTTAACATGCGGTACGTTAATATTTAGCAGGACGTCAACAGGAATATCGCGGATGCGAATTTCCTCCCAGATCGGACGCAGGAGTTTCTCCACTTCGCCAAATTCAAAAGGATGAGGATAATTGTCATAAGAAACAGCAATGGCCGGAATGCCGTTAATCGCCGCTTCTCTTGCCGCACTAACGGTACCTGAATAATAAATATCTTTGCCCATATTTAACCCGGCATTAATTCCTGATATGACCAGGTCAGGCTTTTCCTTTAAAACGACATGCACAGCCATCTTTACGCAGTCGGCCGGTGTACCGTTTACTGCCCACGCCTCCACGTTTTGCCCAGGAAATTTTGCATTTTTCACGGTGAGCCCTTCTCTGACTGTAATACGGTGCCCCTCAGCGCTTCGCTCCTGGTCAGGTGCAACTACAACAATTTCCGCCAGACCTTCAAGAGACGAGACAAGTTTGCGAATACCGAGCGCTTCAATCCCATCATCATTGGTTACTACAACTTTGTACATGTCCTACGTCCTCCAGCTTCCATTAGATTCTTTTACAATTTTACTATTTATCCTTTCAAAAAGCATCCGAATATACATGGTGCTGTTATGTAAACGCCGCCATCGAACACCGGTAAACGCTTTACAAATGTTCACATTTTATTCGATAATATAGGTTTGCCACGGCAGTAAAATCAATGTATAGTGATTGAGAAATCTACTTTAGAATCCAGTTGACAACCGAACAATCCTGTATTCCGTTAATGGAAAGGAACGAAAGACCATGAATATTTTTCGGGAATTCGAACGTATCTTCGAGGAACATGCCATCCCTTATACTTTTGAAAGTAAAGGGGAGGACCACTATATTTATCGCACAAACGAGGAAATGCGGGATGCAGGAATCACTCCTGATAACGTAATGCTTGACTTTAACCTTGATCAAAAAAATGAGGCATTGTTTCTCGGCATGATTCGAATCCCCCACAGCTATCGCAATCAATCGGTAGGCGCCAAGCTTGTCCTTGTCATGAAAGAATTCGCGAAGGAGAACCACTGGGTTATCATACTGGAAAGTGCCCCTGAGAATCTTTTATTCTGGCAGAAAATGCACTTTTCCACGTTTCTTTACGAATCGTATGGTTTCTGGATGATGGGGTACGGCGCGAAAAATAAACTGGCCTTCAAAGTGAAATGGCAGCAAATGAAAAAATACTTATATGCGGAAGCGCATTAAACATAAGCAAACCTCCACAAGCAACAGCCTGCACAGGCAGCCGACTGTGGAAATAATAAAAACGAGCACGTGACGATGCTCGTTTTTTTATCCGTTACGTTAGCGAATCACTTTCGCGTTGTCGAAGGGGTAAAAGATTAACTCCGCTTTCCCTACTACATTGCCTCGTTTTATAAAGCCAATTTCACGACTGTCCAGGCTGTGGTTTCGGTTATCCCCCATCACGAAATAACTTCCGGCAGGCACCGTCAATTTTTTAAATCCGACCATTGTTACTTGGGAAATATACGACTCATTGACCTCCCTGCCGTTTCGGTAGAGAATTCCGTTTGTTAATTCAAGCGTATCGCCCGCCACACCGATGACCCGTTTAATATAGTCATCGGTTTTGGTGGCATGCAGTACGATGACGTCTCCGTATGACGGTTCCCTGTACAGGTAGACAAATTTATTTACAACAATCCGTTCGTTGTTCTCAAGCGTCGGCTCCATTGATATGCCCTCCACAACATAAGGGGTCAACACATAAAGACGGAACACGATGACAGCGGTCACAACTAGAAGAAAGTACTTACTCCAACGGTAAAAATCAGAAGTCTCATTTTCCACAGCGTTCACCTCTCAGTCAGCTTAACTATACACACAACATAAAATAAAATAAATATATTTTGGTTTATTTTTACACATAACTTCTCGACAGGTTATTTCGACATTAAAAAAACTTGGGCTGGCCAAACCTCAGGCGCCGGCAATAGCCTTAGTTGCCCCTATGTAGATTAAAGAAGCAGCATCCCGCTTGTGGTATGCTGCTTCCAAGTGCTATTTTTTCTTTTTATTTTTCCCGCCCATAATGGGGTATTTATGACGTGACTGCGTATGATGCATGACCATATACAGCTCAAGCCCGCCGCCTTGTTCATACATAAACGGCATGGGCGTAATGGGGACGTTGCCCCGCATGGCAAAATCCACTGCAATCCGGGAAAGCAAGGAAGCTCCTTTTGCATCGGCCAAATCAGCGATAATCAAAACATCTTGGTGGGGAACGGCTACGCCCATCTGTCCTTCACATTTCCCGGCCATCTCTTTAAGGAGGGCCGGAAGCAGTACCCTGCTGGCACTGTAACTATCTTTGCAGGCGAAGAAATAGAAGCGGTTACCGCCAACCCTGTCTTCCTTAAAAGATGTATTGAGGCTTTCCAAATTGCGAATGGCCAGCGTATGCAGCTGATCGCGTGACCAGCCGGCGTTCTGCAGCATATGCTCCGTTATAAGCGTATAGCTTTGTGAAAAATCAAGCGCATACAATACCGCAGTCTCAGCCGTATGCTCCCGGTACACATACTCTGCCAGCGCATTTTTTAAAAACGACGGGTGGCGGACGACGGGATATATGCGCTCTTCCTGTCCGATAAGTGATGGATCATTCCGTGCTTCGTCCATCACCCGGCCGAGTTTGGCAACAAAATCTTTCAGTATCGATTCCTGTTCGGACTCATTATTCGCCATCCTGGCAAGGAGGGCATCCAGCTTAATGGTGAAAGGAGCCGGCTGCCCTTCTTTGCTGAGTTGAAGGAGCGGCTGCTCATCTTCAACTACACGGGCCAACCATGAAGAGCCTAATGTTTCCGCCACCGCTTCCGTTATTTTTTGTACCAATCCTTCATCATGTTTATCCTTATCATGTTTACCTTTATCGTTACGATTGTCTTTATAACTGTTTTTATAATTGTTCTTATCCATTTGTTTCCTTCCTTACTTCACGTTCTGCTTCGGCTTATCTTACCCCGATTACAGTTTTTAGCCCTGTGAAATTCCGCGATTATTGCTTGAGCTTCCTTTCAAACAAGTTGATCAGTTTGTCGCCGTCTTCCCCTGTCCACAGAGCGACTTGGCGAAGCGCATCACCGATATAATGAGTAAGTTCCTGCAGTTCGTCCGGGTCAAACAATACCTGGTCATTTTCCAGCCGTGAACGAACGACGAGCGACGTGAGAAAAGAGGTCATCGGTACATATTCATCGTTTAAAAAATAAAAAATGTAGGGATACTTCTCCACGAGCAGGCTCGCCCAAGTATTAACGGCGGGGTTGTTTACCAGGTCTTCCACTTCACCGGCAAATCCGTAAAAGGAAAAAACCATCTTTTCTTTTTTCCGGGCTGCATTTTGTTTGTCTAGACCGTCAAAAAACCGAGTGAATTGGCTAATGTCTTCCTGTTCTACTTCATCACGCGATATTTGAAACGGGATCATACGGGCAAATGGTTCTTCTTTTTCATGGCTTCCTTCCCCATCGTCCGCTCCGGCGGGCTCATTCGCACTCCCCTCCACAGGCTCTATTACGGCCTCCGTAGACTGCTCTTCCATGATTTCATCCATACGCCCCAGCCACGCTTCGAAATCGATAAAGTAGTCATCCGGTAAATGAAAACCCAATGCGGCGGCAAATTCGCGTGCCACCTTCCGATATTCCCAACCGATGGCGTCACATGTATCATAGATAAGAAGGATTCGACTTTTAATAAATGCATCCTGTTTTTCCGTCTGGGATGGCAGTACATACGTGGCGTAAAGGGTGCTTGTTTCCTCATTCCCCCAGTCTAAAAAAGCGGTGATGTCGTACGTTTCCCGCTCAAGTAATTCGATATATTTGCCGAGGCGCTTGCCTAAAAATTCATCCATTTCGCCTGCAAGTTCCGGATCGACGCTAAGGCGAATCCTCCCTTTTCTGCGTTCGCCGTTTTCAATTTCATGAAATACCTTAGCAATGAGCTGTTGCGCTTCTTTGAAATTATGCTTTTCAATTTTGTCGCGCGTTATAACAAAAGGCAGCGGAATATCCTCTTTCTCCTCAACTTCTGCTCTCGGTTCGGAACCTAAAGTGCCGGGCGCTTCCTGGCCACCAGTCTGTTCCATCCAGTCATTCTTCGCTGCTTCCTGATCATACTCTTCCGCAGAAACCGGCACGTTTTCTCTTTCCGTATCAGTCTTTCCTGTAAAGAAGACCCTCCGCAAGAACTGTTTTACCATTCAACATTTCCTCCTGCTACTGTAAGGCTCTTTCATCATGATCGTATTTCCGCTCCATACTATATTCGACAAGGAGTGAAGTTTTCCTACCTTATTGTACTTAGAGACCCGTCCGGTGTAAATGAAGGAGGAACAATCGGATGCTTTTTTCGGATAAAAATTATTTGATGCACACACACTAAAATGTCGCCTTTCTACTCGTTGAAATAGTCAGATAGATTTAGAATAACGGGAAAAAGCAGAGAAAACCCGTATTATTTACGCTATTTTATTGTATAACAAAGTTTTAATTTTCCACTGCTGTTATATTACAATTAAGAAAAGGAGGCGTCTGCTCATGAAACCTGTATCCGAATTTTACAATAACCTTCCGAAAAAACAATGCGCGCACTGCGGTACATTAATGGATGAACAAGCCGAATCCTACACGACAGCATGCCCTGAATGCGAAGAAAAAGAGACTTCCCCGGTTTAAGGAAATCTGTTTCTGTTCAGCTTGACCAAAGGCGATATTTTTCGGTATGATATAAAAAATCATACCATATAATTGGCAATGACGAAGAATAGTAAGCAGGAAAGGCGTTGACAGAGAGCCGGAGGCAGGTGGGAATCCGGTACGGACTCCTGGCTGAATGGACTTCTGAGCCCCACGCTGAAGCGTAAGTAGGCGGTGGCGGGACTCCCCGTTAACAAGAATAGAAGTGAGCCGTTCATTCGGCTAATTAGGGTGGTACCACGGTCTCTCGTCCCTTTGCGGACGGGAGGCCTTTTTATTTTATTTTGCAATAAAGGAGCGACAAGACATGAAGCAAATTTTTTCAGGGGTACAACCGAGCGGAAGCTTCACGCTTGGCAATTATATCGGTGCAATGAAGCGATTTGTTGATTTGCAGGATGAGGGAAACTGCCTGTACTGCATCGTCAACCTGCACTCGCTTACCGTGCCGAAAGACCCCGAACTTCTGCGGCAGTATACGATGGAATTGGCAGCCATGTATCTGAGCATTGGGATTAATCCTGAGAAATCGATTCTCTTTATTCAGTCTCAAGTACCGCAGCATGCGGAACTTGGCTGGTTGATGCAGTGTACGGGATACATCGGCGAACTGGAACGAATGACCCAATACAAGGAAAAATCAACCGGCAAAGATATTGTGACAGGCGGCCTGCTTACCTACCCGGCTTTAATGGCAGCCGATATCCTGCTGTACAATACCACCCATGTACCGGTCGGCGAGGACCAAAAACAGCATTTGGAATTTACCCGCGATATGGCCGATCGCTTTAATAAGAAATACGGAGAAACGTTCGTTATACCCGAACCGATGATCCAGCAGTTCGGCGGCCGCATTATGTCGCTTGACGACCCAGCAAAAAAGATGAGCAAGAGCAATCCGAACGCCGGGAGCTACATTGCCCTGCTGGATGAACCGAAGGAGGTCGAAAAGAAAATCAAACGGGCAGTGACGGATTCGGAAGGAATCATTCGATACGATAAAGACAGTAAGCCGGCTGTCAGCAACCTGTTAACGATTTATTCCGCCTGCTCCGGCGAATCGATTGAAACGCTTGAAAAACGTTATGAAGGCAGGGGGTACGGTGACTTTAAGAAGGATTTGGCTGAAGTCGTTATTAACACGTTAACTCCGATTCAAGAAGGATTTACAAAGTGGATTTCAAGCCCTGATTTAATTGACATTCTAAAAGACGGCGCAGTGCGTGCGGAAGCCATCGCCGAAAAGAAAATGGCCACCGTCCGCAAAAATATGGGTCTTGTCACTTTTTAATCGTAGCCTGCCAATTTAGCATGACAACGGCATCCCGGGGCTGTCGCCGGATAAGCCCCAGGGATTCTTTCCTGCGACAGACCTCTTTTCTTATTATATCTATGCTCCTTATTCCCCTTTAAACTCAGGCTTGCGCTTCTCACTAAATGCATGCAGGGCCTCCATCCGATCACGTGTCGGTATAATCACCTCGTACGCTTTGGATTCAATTTTAAGCCCGGTTTTTAAATCGACTTCCGTTCCGTAGTTAATCGCGTATTTCGCTTGAATCACCGCCAGCGGACCGTTCTGCATAATTTCTCCGGCGAGTGCTTTCGCCTTTGGCAATAGCCCGGCCTGATCGGTCACTCCGTTGAGAATCCCGAGTTCTTCCGCTGTAGGGGCGTCAATCTTGCGTGCCGTTAAAATAAGCTCTTTCGCCTTCCCTTTTCCTATCAGGCGCGGCAGCCGCTGCGTTCCGCCTGCCCCCGGGATAATGGCCCAGCTTACTTCCGTCATCCCAAGCTTTGCCGCTCGGGTCGCATAGCGAAAGTCGCAGGCGAGAGCCAGTTCAAATCCTCCTCCGAAGCAAAATCCGTTAATCGCTGCGATCGTCGGCTGTGGCAGTTCCTCCACCCGATCGAACACATGGCGAATTTTGTTAACAAAGTGCTGAACCTCCTGTTCCGGCATGGTTCGTCTTTCTTTTAAATCCGCCCCTGTACTGAATGAGCGCTCACCCGCCCCGGTAAAAATAACGGTCCGAATCCCTTTGTCAAACTGAATTCGGTCAAGCGTCTGCTCCAGTTGATGCAGCATATCATAGTCAAAGCAATTGAGCTCGTTGGGGCGATTCAATGTGACCAGTCCCAGATACCCCTCTTTTTCAAAAACAATTTTCCTCTCACCCACTGCAGCATCCCGCCTTCTATATCTAATCTTTAACAAGAACTGAACATCGGCAAACACCTGATTTGTAATGTTTTATTCAGCCGCAATCTCATCCCAACGGGCAATCCAGGCCATCCCTTCGACTACCCAGTGCTCGATTTCCCTGATTTTCTCTTCCTTAAGCCCAAGACATCTGGCTATTTGATAGATCGCCGTTGTCTCCTCTTCCGTTAGCCCTTCTCCCATGTCAGCAAGCTTGAACATTTTTCTTGTAAGCATCAATTTGGCATGATAGCTCAGATGCGGACCTACTTCGTTGGCTATCGCAATCGGATCTTTAGGGTTTTCTATATCATCGTGAAAAATTTGCCTCTCTCGAACCGAAAACATATCAAGGTGGACCTGTTGAAATATTTTTTCCTTTTCTTCTTTATCCAAATATCCATCAGCCTGTGCAACGCAGATAAGCAGGCGAATTTCATATACTTGTGGATGTTCTGCGGCACTAACCGGTTCATACATATGGTGGCCCTCCTATTTGAAAACGCTTTTATTAACATTATATCATTATTTGTACACTTAATTGTGTGGAAAAAATGTAAACTTTTTGTTTGATTAAATGAGAAAAACTCGCGGGCGTTGCCGCTCGTCCTTTTTCTGCAGGGAAGCGAAACGGCCGCTTAGTGACCGGAAGGTCGGACCGACAAAACATCCGGGTACCTCAATGATGGAGACAATTGTCGGTCTGATCGACCTTCCGGCCACACGCTCCACATCGAAAAAGCAACGTTTGGCACACTCCCGCGAGTTTTTCTCAGGTGACCCATGGAGGAAAGTATATGTTGCTTTAACACTGTAAAGCAACATATACTTTCTTTAACGGTCAAAAAGGGAGATGCAGTCTATTACGCACCTCCCTTTTGCCTTTTCCTACCGTTCTTTCATAAGATGAATACTGGCCGACAGTTCTCCAATCGAACCGCTCAGCATATCTAATTTTCCTTCAATACGGAGCAACAGATACAGCGTGACGGCAACCGGGAATCCGACGTTCGAGACCACCGAAACCCAATCACTCATGTCTGCCCCCTCCTTTTGCGCCTTTATGCCAGAGCAATTTCCGAAATCGTCTGGCCGACAAGACGCGCAGATTTTTTGGCGACAAGCCCGCCGCCGTTTGTTGTAAAGATATTGGTGGCTATGATTTTATCCATCACACGATTTACATTCGCCTCATTAACAGGTACAGCCGCCTGAGGAATGGTAAAACGGCATGTCTTCCCTTTGTCCGTGGTAAAAACGAGCTCAAGTGTCTGGGTTTCCATTTAGATAACCTCCATTCTTTTTGTCGACTTTTGTCTTCCGACGCTGTTAATAATTAGACGTTGTCCAACTCCGTTTGGGCGCTTTGTTCCACCCGAATAAACGGAAGTGTTTGCAGCGAAGCGATATCCGATGCTACTTCGTACACATCCTGCTCG
Source organism: Aneurinibacillus terranovensis DSM 18919 (assembly GCF_000430625.1). GTDB lineage: Bacteria > Bacillota > Bacilli > Aneurinibacillales > Aneurinibacillaceae > Aneurinibacillus_B > Aneurinibacillus_B terranovensis. The sequence continues at coordinate 21,890 of NZ_KE387173.1, read as the reverse complement.
TTGGCGCCCGGCTTAATTTTCCCAACCATCCGCCGCTTATAGCGGGCATTCCCTTTACTGTCGACACCATCCTGCAGAACGAGCGATAGCTGAACCGGTTTCACCGTACTCACAACACTCATTTCCTACACCTCCTGGCTTTAATTGAACGGCTTGTGCTGTTCTACTCTATTGTTTTGACACAGGCAGCGCCGCAGGGACATAAAGAAAACGAATACCTTCTAAAAGTATGATGACTGATAAAGTCCTTACAGTGTAAAATAGGAAGATAAGGCTGACATTACAAGGTGGTTTTGAAGAAATGAACAAAAACAGGCGGAAATATTTTCGCAACTATTTGAAAAAACTTTTATACGCCGAAATGACGATTATTAACAATCCTGCTCAATCTGATGTCCATACAACTGCGCAAGAATCCTGCAACACTCTCCTTCCGCCTTTGCGATAAAGAAAATCTCGACGTGTGTTTAAGAGAACAAGAAAAAAAGGGAGCGCCGAAGCTGCCAGAAAGCAGCAGCTAATCCTCCTTTTCTGCTAATAGCCGAAGCAGTGCGTTGATTTTGTCAGGTTCCTTTAACTGTTCACGCATGGATGTCATAAGTATGAGCCGGGCCAAGTCCCGGTATATAGGAAGCCATTCAGGTGCCTGCACTGCCAGCGCACGCAAATGCGCCGCTACCGTTCCGGTATCCCCCCGCACGATAGGACCGGTAAGCGCTCTGGCAGGCCCCATTGTCCGAGTGTTTTTTATGCTCCCTTCTATTAAAGGCAGAAGAGCAGGCAGAACCATTGTTTCTTCTATACCTGCTTCCTTCATAAGCACAAGACTGTAGTCGATAACCGCTACCAGCGCATTTGACGCCATCGTAGCCGCTGCATGGTAGATCGGCTTCTGATCGGATGTAATAATAAAGTACGGATTATGTAAAGAGGTAAGCAAATTCGTTAACGTTTCCAGCGCTTTTTCCGTTCCCTCCATACTAAACGAGGTCATCGTCAGCGCATCGGCGCCCGCAACCGGATCACTAAACGATTGCAGTGGATGCAAGGACGCAATATGGGCGCCTCTTTTTGCAAGAGGCCGGAGTTTGTCAGATGTGGCCGCTCCACTCATATGGAAAATGACTTTTTCTTCGACAGATAAATCTTCCACGATACATGTTTGCACCACGTTGTCTATCTGGTCGTCACCCGTCGTAATCCCAATCCAATCACTTGCCGCAACTAGTTCTTTTATCGTTTGCACCTGTTTGCCGCCTGCAAGTCTGGCCGCATGGCAGGATTTTTGATAGGTGCGATTATAGAATTGAATCCGGTACCCATTCCGGGCAAGATAGATACCGAAAGACGTACCCAGCCTGCCCGCGCCAATGAATCCCACGGTCGTCATTAACATTCATCCCTGTCTGTTATTTTAGCTACATTATAGCATGCAGCATTATTCACCGGAAACGGTCAGGTGGTTTTAATCAACCGTCATATAAAGCTGTACCTTTAGATTACCCAACCCCTCGACCGCGTGAACAACCATTGCACTCAACTTTGCGTCATTGGCTTTATCCTGAATTTGCTTGACAACCAGAAACAAATCCTGGTACACGTAGGAAAAATCAATATGGCGTTCGGGGTACTTTGCTTTCAGTTTGTTGTCGATATCTTTTAGCTGCTTCCCCGTTTTCAGCACGGCCTGGACAAGATTTGCCTGCGTTTGCGGCGTGAGTTTATATGTTGACTGGTAATCGATAATTTCTTTATAAAGCCCTGCCAAATGTTCGACCGTCTCTTCGCCCTTTAGCGCGCGAAATTCATTTAAATATTGGTGCGAAACATAACTCTGATATTTAATGAATCCCAAATAAACCGCAGCTGCGATTAATGTATAGAACAAAATCTTCTTACCAAGTTTTTTGGCCACCTCTCCTACACCAACCTTTCTGCATCATTTTTCTACATTTTATTCTTGTCCTCCCGGCGTTTATGCTTAAAGATAAAGAAAAAAGGAAGCCGTGAACTAGCTTCCATAGTAATGTATTTCATTTTCAATTAGTTTTGCCTGCTGTTCAATCGTAGCGCGATGCGCCCTGTAGTGCTTAATGTTATCTTTATGCGCTTCAATTTCCTGGTCAAGCTGATAGCGCCAGCGCCTAATTTCCTGTATTTTGCTGTCGCTGTCATAAATCATTTTTATCCGATCCATGTAGTAGACGGGGAGCTGCGTAATGTCTTTACCCAGCATTTCATCGGTCAGCTTCGATGACAGCCGTTTGATTTCTCTATCGGTACTGTGGTCGGCAATACTCGAATCAATTTTGTTCCAAAGGGATCGGAGCAGCCCTTCATCCTTCTCCTCCGTTTCCGGAATTTCCTGTTTGCTTTCAATAAGATCCAAGAGCTTATCTAGAATGGTGCCGGCTTTTCCCTGCAGCACGCCGTGTAATTTATGGACATCATGGGGCAGACGCTGAATTAAAACCGCGCGAATTTTTTCTTTTTCATCGACGATTTGATCAAGCTGCTTTTGCAGGACTTTACTATTGCTCTGTTTTTGTTCCAGAAGCCGCTCTTCCAGTTCAATTTTGTACGTATGATCCTGAAGCTTTTTTTGCAAGTGATCATAAACGCCTTTCTTTTCCAGCCAGAATGAAACGAAACGCCCGATGGCCTTCTCTACGTCCTCCTCGCTTTTTTCTTCACTCCATTGGAAGACACAGTAAACGATAAACGGGAGAATTTGTTCGCGGAGACGCTGGTTTGAGAGTGATCGGAGAACGGCGCCGCTTCCTTCCAAGGAATAGTGAAGAAACATCCCCAGGGAACGGGGTTCCGGTATAAGCGCGCCGCGTGATTCTCCGGCTTTGCCCTGTTCACGGATTTTTTCCGCTTTTTCATTCTGATATACGAGCAGGTCAAGTAGATTTTCACCTTGAAAATCTTTTTCATTTCTTGCCAGCAGCTCTACGGTTTTTTCTATAACGGATGTCGTATTATTTATAAAATCTTCGCGTGAGAAATACATGAGCTTTTCGATTTGAACCAGTTGATTTAACCAGATGAGCAGCTTCAACACCAGTTCTTCGTGGCTTAAGCCGTTCAGCCTTGCCGACTCCTTCTCAAGCGATGCCGGCAATTTACCCGTATATAATTCAATTGCGTTCACTTTTTCCAGCAGTGCATTAAGAAGGCGCAGGGTACAATCAGGCAGTAAAATGAGAGACTCCGCAAATACTTGCTTTCGCATGTTCTCCTCTCCTTACGTGAACATCCATAGTCTGTTTTTTTTACTATAACACACCTTGCCTTATCCGAAACGCGTAAAGAATACAAACGTTGTTGTGCCGTAAGAAAAAAATGATGTACTCGGCCAGTGTTCTATTCGACAAAAAAAGAAAAAATATTCATGTATCAACCAATCACAATATGACAAAATTCTCCTGCGCGGTATGCCATAATATGAAAGGTACTCCTTTTAGCTGCCCTGCTAATCGGATCGTATTGGTTTCATTGACTCCACCTACTGGCCCCATCGTTGCTGATGTGGGCCCCTTTTTATGTCATCGATTTAGTTTGCTGCATGTGATGAATATCACCGATTTTTACATCCACTGTAGGTAGAATAGGGTATAATAAATGAAGTAACTAGCTGGAGGTATTACATTATGACATTTTCGTTCTCTCAAGAGAGTATATATGAAGCAATCGGAGGGGAAAAAACCATCCGCAAGCTTGTCAACGCTTTTTATCCAAGGGTTGGCGCCGATCCGATCCTCAGTCCGCTTTTTCCGGAAGATTTAACCTTTATTGCGGAAAAGCAGTTTATGTTTCTCACTCAATTTCTCGGAGGCCCAACCATTTATTCTGATGTTTACGGTCATCCAATGATGAGGGCCCGCCACATGCCGTTTGAAATCACGCCGGAACGCGCGCGGCAATGGCTGAAACTTATGAAGGAATCGATGGACGAAATCGGCATGGAAGGCCATGCCCGCGACTATATGTTTGAACGATTAACCCAGGTTGCGCAGCATATGATCAATAAGCCGGAATAAATTACTCATCAAAACCTTTAAAATTTTCACCGCTTGCTTTATAATGGAAACAAACTTAATAACAGCACTACTAGGGGAGCCTGTGAGCCAGGCTGAGAATGAAACGCGAGGAAGTTTCTAAACTCTTGGAACCTGATCTGGATTGTACCAGCGTAGGAAAAGTAGTTTCGGCACAACTGTCGATAAGCAGTGCCGCTCGTACAAATACAGGTCAGGTCCTTCGGGGTCTGGCCTTTTTGATTTGTTTAGTTTTCATAACAGAGGGAGGTAGCAGCAGTGGAGTCTCATGTACTGCATATTATCAGCAGCGGGAAGCAAACGCTCGCACGAGTGAAAACAATTATCCACTCCATTCACCCCTACCTGGATGTTTTTCAGATTCGAGAAAAGCAGCAAACCGCCCGCACCCTTATGGCCTGGGCCCAAACGCTTCTCGCCGAAGGCTTGCCCGCTTCCAAGTTGTCTATGAATGACCGGTTGGACGTGGGGCTTGCTGTGCGGGCCGGACACATTCATCTGGCCTATCACAGCCTGCCCCCGTCTGAAGCGAAGCCCCTCTTGTTCCCGGGCCAGAAGCTGGGCGTTTCTGTTCATGATGTAAAGGAAGCGGAACTGGCCGAGGAAAATGGTGCGGACTTTCTCTATTTCGGACACGTTTACCCGACCCATTCTAAACCGGGCATGGCACCGAGGGGGATACACGCATTGGAAAAAGTGGTGCATTCCGTTTCCATTCCGGTAATTGCGCTTGGCGGGATTACCCTGGAGAAAGTCTACGATATTCTGGCTACAGGGTGTGCAGGGCTGGCCGTGATGTCTGCTGTCATGAAGGCTGAAAATCCGGAAGCGACCATCATGGCGTTTCGCCGTGAAATGGACAAAGTAACGGTCCATCCTGTCCGGATACAAAAACATATATAAGGGAGGAAGAAAAGAATGAAGCATTGTGATGTCGTAATTATAGGCGGAGGAATCATCGGGAGCTCAATTGCCTATTCCTTAGCCAAACGTGGAAAAAAGGTTGCCATTCTGGAAAAGGACACAATCGCCGCCCATGCATCCGGAGCGGCCGGTGGAATGCTGGGTGCACAGGTGGAGTTTCCTGTGCACGGTCCACTTGTTGAAATCTCCATTGCAAGCCGGAAGATGTTTGATGAACTGCAGCCGGAATTACATACGCTTACAGGCATCGATTTTCAGCTGCGGAAAGCCGGAATGCTGCGCATTGCTTTTAGCGAAGAAGAAAAGAGCTTGCTGACCAGCCAGGCAGCCTGGCAGAGCAGGCTCGGACTGTCTGCCGAATGGCTCGAACCCGCCGAAGTGACTGCTATGGAGCCAGCTGTTTCCGTGGAAATTGCCGGGGCACTCTCCCTTAAGGATGATACCCAGGTTTCCGCTCCTGACCTGTCCATGGCGTTTGCCGTGGCAGCGGCCCGGTACGGCGCGGAAATCGTCGAACAGTGTGAAGTGACATCGATTCAGCACACAGGCAACCGCATTACCGGTGTTGAAACGTGGCACGGCATTTTCGAAGCGGACGAATACATCATAGCGGGGGGAGCGTGGAGCGGTAAAATCGCCGAATTGCTTTCCCTGTCCCTGCCGATATTTCCGATAAAAGGGGAAGCCTTCTCGGCGTTTACACTGCCGCATCCGGTGCAGCGAACGATCTATTCACACGGCTGCTATATCGTACCCAAAAACAACCATCGTCTTCTGGTCGGTGCATCGGTAAAAAATAGCGGATTTGATGCCCGGTTAACTGTCGGTGGAATGCAAGAGCTTATGGCGAAGGCAGTTCGTTTGCTGCCCGCCCTTAAGGACTGCCCGCTCGATAAGACATGGGCGAGCCTCCGACCGCAAACGGAAGACGGACTTCCGTACGTTGGCCGTCTTTCTTCATTTGAGAACGGCATTATTGCGGCCGGACACTATCGCAACGGTATATTGCTCAGCCCGATAACCGGGCATCTGGTCGCTCAGATCGTATCCGGGGAAACCCCGGACTTCCCCATAGAGGCTTTTTCAGACAGGCGGCGCCTTTCCTCCCCTGTATAGATAAAGTGCGCGATACGTTTTATGGAACTGAGCCCCAAGAAGGAGGTGACAAATCCATGCATGTCATCATTAACGGGGAAGCTCAAACATTGCCAGCTTCCATTCAAACCGTGAAACAACTGCTGGAATATCTTCAGCTCCAGGATCGCATCGTGGTCGTTGAAGTAAACCGGTCTATTCTCGAAAAAAATCAACATGACATTTCGCCGGTTCAGGACGGCGACACCATTGAACTTGTTCATTTTGTTGGAGGAGGTTGAATCCTATGTTAAAAATTGGCCCTTATAAATTTGCATCCCGTCTGCTTCTCGGCACGGGGAAATTTCCTGACTTTTCTATCCAACGCCAGGCTGTGGATATTTCCGAAACAGAAATTTTAACGTTTGCGGTCCGCCGCATGAACATCTACGACCCTGCACAGCCGAATTTTCTGGAACAGCTTGATCTGCAAAGATACAAACTGCTGCCCAATACAGCCGGCGCGTCCACAGCGGAGGAAGCGGTACGAATTGCCCGAATGTCCAAAGCTTCCGGCCTGTGTGACATGATTAAAGTTGAAGTCATTGCCGACACGAGAACCCTGCTCCCCGATCCAATTGAAACATTAAAGGCAACACAAATACTGGTGAATGAAGGGTTCATCGTTCTTCCTTACACGAATGATGACCCGGTTCTTGCGCGCAGGCTTCAGGAAGCGGGAGCCCATGCAGTGATGCCGGGCGCTTCCCCCATCGGCAGCGGGCAGGGAATTTTAAATCCGCTTAGCATTAGTATTATTATTGAAGAAGCTAGCGTTCCTGTTATCATCGATGCGGGAATCGGCACCCCATCAGACGTCACGATTGCGATGGAACTTGGCGCTGATGGCGTGCTGCTTAATACAGCAATAGCAGGGGCGAAAGATCCCGTAAAAATGGCCGAAGCGATGATGCTGGCTGTCAAAGCCGGCCGCCTTGGCTATGAAGCGGGACGCATCGCAAAGAAACGATACGCGCAGGCGAGCAGCCCGATGGAAAGCATGGTTAAATAGGAAACTAGTGTAATAGTGTAATAGTGTAATAGTGTAATAGTGTAACAATGAAAACCCCGCTAGCCTATCATCTGTTGGCTGGCGGGGTTTTTTGCCCATATACCGGCAAAAAATCTAAAAAATTACAAATGATTAGTTTATTCGACTTAAGGGAAACATACGTGCTATCCTCTATCATTCTGCAATGGAATGAAATAGATTATATCCGGCTTAATAATTAGCTAACAAAATCTTAACAAACTTTACGAATTGTTTACATTATAATAATGATTGTATGTATTGGCGAATGATGTAGAAACACGCGCAAACTTTTTACTATCTTAATTGTCTTATTCAACTGGAGGTAAAATCATGGTCTTTAAGAAAAAGGACGTCTTTCTGGAAACCCTGTACAAAATCGCTCTCAACATTCAAGAAGCGGCTCATTTCTTTAATGAATTCAAACTTGAATCGTCCGAAAGTGTCAAAGAATTCACAGATAGAATCAAAGAATATGAAAGTCTTGGGGATTCGTATATTCATGAATTAACCAATGCATTAAATAAAACATTTATTACGGCAATCGAAAGAGAAGACATCCTCAATCTGGCTGTTACGCTGGATGATGTGCTGGACGGTATAGAGTCCTGTGCTTCCCGCTTTTACATGTATGACATCACTAAAGGCGATGATTATATGGTCAAGTTCGGGGAGATTATTGAAGCTTCCACAAAAGAAATATTAAAGGGTATCGAACTTCTCCGCGACCGCAAATTATTACCTATTCGCGAATATACGGTTCGCATCAACGATTTGGAATCGCACGCGGACGAATTATTAAGGACAAGCATTCGGACACTATTCCAATCTTCGGAAAACGCCATACATATTATGAAATATAAAGAAATTTATGAAATTTTAGAGGGTGTGTCCGACAGCTGTGAAGATGTGGCGGATACGCTGGAAACTATCATCATGAGAAATTCTTAAAGGACGACTGAATTTATGGGGACAAGCTTAGCTATTATCGTACTGATTGTTGCTCTCGCACTGTTTTTTGACTTTATAAACGGATTTCATGACACGGCAAATGCCATTGCAACATCCGTATCCACAAGAGCCTTAAAACCTAAATTAGCCGTTTTACTCGCATCCACGATGAATTTCATTGGCGCGCTGACATTCACCGGTGTCGCAAAAACGATTGGCGGTAAAATCGCGGACCCGGGAAAATTAGAACATGGGGTTGTTATTGTTATTGCCGCTTTAATCGCCGCTATTATATGGAACCTGATTACCTGGTGGTACGGGATTCCGAGCAGTTCTTCCCATGCTCTTATCGGGTCGCTCGTCGGGGCTATCGTAACGGCTTCCGGATTTTCAGCCGTTAACTGGAGCGGGTTTGGCGATATTTTTAAAGGGTTAATTACTTCGCCGATCGCTGCTATCATCGTGGGCTTTCTAATTATGAGTCTTTTTTTTCTCATCCTGCAAAACGTAACGGCTCCACCTTCTAAAGTAAACCGTGCATTCCGCGGGTTTCAAGTCTTTACCGCTGCTCTACAATCCTTCACCCACGGTACAAACGATGCGCAAAAATCAATGGGGATCATCACATTCGCCCTTGTAGCAGGCGGATACCAATCAAACATAGGCCATATCCCTTTCTGGGTGCAGGCAAGCTGTGCTCTTGCGATGGGTCTTGGAACATCGATTGGCGGCTGGAAAATTATTAAGACGGTTGGTGGAAGAATCATGAAAATCGAACCCGTGAACGGTGCGGCTGCCGATTTATCCTCTTCCTTAATCATTCTGACTTTTACCAAGCTCGGTCTTCCGGTAAGTACAACCCATGTGATTTCATCCGCGATTATGGGTGTAGGTTCAGCCAAACGCGTAAAGGGGGTAAAATGGGGTGTCGCCCAGCGCATCGTGATTACCTGGATTATTACTCTCCCTATTTCTGCACTTATAGCATCTATTGTTTATTTTCTTATTCATTTTATTTTTTAAATAAGAAAAACTCGCGGGCGTTGCCGCTCGTCCTTTTTCTGCAGGGAAGCGAAACGGCCGCTTAGTGACCGGAAGGTCGGACCGACAAAACATCCGGGTACCTCATGATGGAGACAATTGTCGGTCTGATCGACCTTTCGACCACACGCTCCACATCGAAAAAGCAACGTTCGGCACACTCCCGTGAGTTTTTCTCAGGTGACCCATGGAGGAAAGTAATGTTGCTTTAACACTGTAAAGCAACATATACTTTCCTTAACGATAAAGAAAACTTGGCTAGCGCCAAGCCAAAGGCGCCGACGATAGCGTATAAGAAAGTTACGTTTTCCCTTTTCATTTTGTTTTCAGTTAGAAAGGATATAGTAATGATAGATAACAAATGAAAGGAAGAAAACACGGTATGAAAAATAAGAATTGGCCAAAATGGATCATCGGGCTGTCAAGTGTTGCAGCTTTCACTGGTTTTGTAGGATTATCAAAACAATATGATGAACAGAAACAGCATAAAAAAGCGGTTCAGCAACCCATTCAGCAGAATAACGCGATAAATTCTCTCCCTTCGGCTGTTCAAACTCGCGACCAGGTGTTTGATGAATGGATGTCATCTGGCCAGGTAAAACAAGACATTATAGAAAATTATACGGAAACGGAAAATGAAGGCCAAGGATATGAGGAAGGTGAGGATGAAAACCATGAGCAAAGCGAACATGATTATAATTATAAAAAGGAGAAGCCTACTGGATCAAAGGTTGGGACTACGAGTCAACGCGCGGGAGAAAACATCCCCTCTACAAATCCAGTAACGGCCATCCGTTCTCAGGCTTCCTAAAGTCAATGTTCGCTTCAGTTTTCCCGAATGGGGAGGCGTACAGTAAATGTACTTCCTTGACCGGGTGCGCTTTGTAGATGTATGGAACCTCGATGTGCATTAATTATCCAACTTGCAATGGAAAGACCGAGACCTGTCCCTCCAAGCTCGCGAGACCGTCCCTTATCTATCCTGTAGAACCTGTCATAAATGCGAGCTTGCTCATCCTGAGCAATACCTATGCCTGTATCCTGAACAATCATCCGAATCTTGTTTCCCCTCCCTTTTTCCTCCTCATCAATGCGAAGCGTAATTTCACCGTTAGCCGGCGTATATTTGCTCGCATTATCCAACAAGATATATATCAATTGGGCGATTCTTTCCTTATCCGCATACACATGCAATTCATTTGGAACAATGAGTGTAAGGTGCTGCTGACGTTTTCTAGCCAGCATTTGAAACGAACGGACTAGTTGTTCAGTTAGTGTAACGATATTAAATCTTTCACAACTCAACTCAACCGACCCGGAATCCGCCCGTGCTAGCGTCAATAAATCCCTGACCAGTCCAGTCATGCGTCCCACTTCTTCTTTCATATCATCAAGTATCTGGTGCGAAAAATCAGATAGCGACTCCTGTTCTTTCTTAAGTACTTCTAGCGATGACTGTAAAACGCTCAACGGAGTCCGCAGCTCATGGGAAGCATCGGCAACAAACTCCCGTTGGCGTAAAAACGACCGCATGATCGGCCGCATGGCTTTCCCGGCCATGTAATACCCTAGAACAGTTGAAAGTAAAATAAAAACCACTGACACATATATGAGAATCCAAATGATTCGCTGAAATACGTTTCGCTGCTGGGTAATGTCGGTCCCCGTATAAACGACACCAAGGTAGCGATTTGCGTTATATACCTCGCGTCCTGCTATCATAAAATAAACATCACCTCTTCCATTTAATTTGAATTTTTCCATTCTAACTTCTTCAGCAGTAGGTTTCCAACCCTCCATTCGCTTTAAAATATCTGCCCGTATTTCTGGCATGATTTCATGCCCGCTTAGGATTTGATTCTGATCATTTATGACAAAGTAAAACGAATGGCTATTTTCCTTATATTCAATACTGTGACTTTCGTTCTTACTGACGTTGTGCATCAACTCCGCTTTATGGTCAGCAAGTTCGCTTACCGCAAGAGTTTGTATGTCATTCCTGCTGTCATTATACAGAATAAACGAAAGCAGAAAATAACTAATGATAATAAAAGAAACCAGGAACAGAATCATTAATATGCTGAATAAAATCGTCAATTGATTTCTTATTTTTTTAAACATTCTTTACCTCAAGTTTATACCCAACCCCGCGTACATTTTGAATGAGTTTATTTTCTCCGGGCCGGTCAATTTTTTTTCGAAGCAGACGAACAAACGCATCTAGTGTATTACTGGTTACTTCTGAGTCATATCCCCAAATCCGATCCAGAATAATATCCCGTGGGATAACTTGGCCACGATTGCGCGCCAAAAGCTCCAGTAGTTGAAATTCCCGAGGAGTAAGTCGAATTTCTTTCCCCTTCTTAATGATAGAACGCTGGTTACAGTGCAGGACAAGATCAGCCACTTGAATAATTTCTTCTTTAATTTCGACATAACTTCGCCTCGTTAGCGCACGAATACGTGCAAACAGTTCATCAAATTCAAAGGGTTTAACTAAGTAATCATCCGCCCCCGCATCGAGCCCTGTAACGCAGTCATCCAAAGCGTCGCGCGCTGTCAGCACTAAAATTGCACCTTGATAATTGTCCTCTCGCAAACGCTTGCATACGCTAATTCCATCTGTTTCAGGCATCATCCAATCCATAATAATCAAATCGTATTCTCCAAACAACGTATACTCGTAGGCTTGGCGGCCCGAAATAACCCAATCAACAAGATACCCTTCTGCTTTAAGCATATGAACAATCAACCTGCCGAGTTTTTTATCATCCTCTGCCAACAATATGTGCATACATCTCATCACTCCCCTCTCTATATTGGCATAAATGTAATTCGTATTACTGAAAAAAAGATGAAAAATTTCGGAAATAAATCACGTTAGACATTGAAGAAAAAAAAAGAGGATAGACGGAAGCAGACATTCATCTGCTCTTCTATCCTTACATCCCTATAGCGAATTTCTACTCACTTTATATGTGATATGCCCGTATTTTTTTCATAGCTACTTATATTTTTTTATTGAACCGTTATAAAGCCCATCATATAATTGTCGTGTGCCATAGCCCAATCGTTATATTTCCCGTCACAAGGCATCATACAATTCCATTGATATTTTCCCGACTTTTTCGGAGTGAAAGTTGTGGTAAATATGCCAGGATCTCCAGCAGCTTTTCTGCCTGTAACAGGAACGTTAATACCAAGGTTAGGGCTTACGAAAGGATGCTTGTTTTTACCGTAGTTGATAATCGTCAGTTCTACAGGCTGCCCTGCATGTACAGTGAAATCACCAGGTGTATACGCATCGTGTCGATTCCCGTCTGGACCTAATTTATAATCCGGGTTAATCACTAAAGATACATGCTGAACGTTATTGGAAGCAGGAAGAACTGTGATTTTCCCCCTCATATATCCATCCTGGCTCATGGCCCACTGTTTGTTTGGACCATCGCAAGGATCGGCACAATACCAGGAATATGTTCCTTCTTTTTTCGGCGTAAATGTGTAAGTGGTTAAAGCAGGCTCACCTTTTTTCTTACTGCCGGCTATCTTAACAGCAAGTCCAAGTTCCGGTGAAGTCATCGTATGTGTTCCATCATCATAATTGTAAAAGTTTAGGGTCACTGATTTCCCTGCTGTTACTTTAATATCTCCATTGATAAAGGCATCATGAAGTTTTTTATCCGATCCTAACTTCACACCAGGCTCTACCGTTATGTACACATTATCAGACTTAGTATTGCTTGCCGCTGTACGCGTGATAGAATTCGTTGCTGTTGAAGTAGTGGTTGTGACTGGTGTTTTTTGGGAAGATATGGCATTTTGTGCTGGTTGAGCTGTATTATTTGCAGTGCCGCTTGTTGGTTGGCTGCACCCGGTTACGGAAAGCGAAGCAAGTACAGCAAATGCAATGACCCCTTTCAACATGTTTTTCTTTTTCATTTCGAACCATCCCCTATTGATTTTCGTTGTTTACAAACATATTATCCGTCTCTACCATTAATTTGTGGGTGAACATTTTAGTAAGAATCGTTTACAATATAATGACAATATTTGCTTTCTCATCATTTTCTAATGACTTTTCAAGATTTGCAGTTTGTTATGTCATACACCTTACGCCAACATACCGGTTATTTTTCGTACGTAGTCCTGAGTTTCCTTAAACGGTGGAATGCCTCCGTACTTATGCACGTTTCCCGGCCCCGCATTATATGCAGCAAGCGCCAGCTGCAAATTGCCATTATACTTGTCCAGGTAAGACTTTAGCTGCCTCGTTCCTCCATCGATATTTTCTGCTACATCGTAAGGATTTTGGATGCCAAGTTCCTGAACGTTTTCCGGCATGAGCTGCATTAACCCCATGGCTCCGGCGCTTGAACGGGAGTTGGGATTAAAATCACTTTCCTGCTTAATGACGGCGCTAATGAGTTTTTCAGGAACTCCGTACCGCTGAGCGGCCGCGGTAATTGCCTGAGCAATGCTGGAGGATGGTGCCTTTACAGAAGTTCCCGTATATAAACGCTGCACATCCTGCACATTTGGCAGAAGAGCCCCCGTCATCGGTGTGAGCATGTCCAGCCCATCATTCTGCTGATCCTGGCCTGACCCGGAAGTTTCCTCTCCTGTGCTCATCGAATCGACAAATGAATTTGTAGTTAAACCGTTGCCAGCAAGGCCGTTTAAAAGCAAAGATAAAGGGCTGGACTCCATAGACGAGCCTGAATTCATGGCCAGCGAAGCGCCTTCACCGTTCAGGGCGGATGCCAGTATATCAGCAAATGAACCCGTCTGTCCGGACGCTGCCTGATCACCTAAACTTTTTTGCAGCTGCGGATTTTTTTGAGCCATCTGAACAAGCATATTCTCATAAAACCATTGAGGGGAAGCTACCTCCATCACACATTCTCCTTCCACTTCCGATCATTCATACTTATTTTACCTTTTATTTGATCAATACAAAAGAAATATTTTCTTGTTTACGACCAGGAAATTCAATTCCACAAATGAAGGATTAACAGCAGTAGTAAAATTAATACGGGAAGCAGCCGCTTGCGGCGCTTGTTTGATTCATAAATAAAGGTAAGGCTTTCTTGAAGCAATAAAAAACCGTAAAAAAAGAATGCGACCATGCCGATGATCCCGGCCGTCCCCGACGCCGCCTGCAGCCGCAGCATAATACCTCCATGGAGAGCGCCTACGGTTAACGAAAGGATCGCGCTAAATGGCAGCCAGGTAGAAGCCTGCCGATAAAAACGCCGCATGTACGCGGAGCGCGGCATCCTGCCTGCTGTTAAAAAGAACACCGGGAAAACCGCTGTTACTACAACGAAATAGCCGACGAATTTTCCCATAAAATAAAGCACCGGCATGGACACTGCCACCTCGGTTTTTGCGGTTGGTTTTGGAGCTTCATTCACGGCTTCCTGCTGTTGTGTACCGGGTGATGGTTTATTCGACTGCATTGACCCATCGGCCGCGCCAGTCCCATCCTGTGACGGTGCAGGCTCTTTGCCCACCTGTTCCTTACCCGCAGGTTGGACTTCCGTTTTCCCCTGCATATACGGAATGGGTGACGATGGGGACGCAGTGTTATTTTGTATTTGTTTATCCGTGGTTAACTGGTTATTATCGGGCACCGGATTCATAATAAGGATGAACAGCAATAAACTAAAAATAATGATGCCAATCAGAATAATAAACCAGATAATGTTTCGCAGCCACATACCGTCATCTCCTTATTGTTATGTATGCACGGAGAGAAATTTTATGTGCCATTTCACCGGAGTTGTGCGGAATTGGCCAGAAGATAATCCTGGCATTTTAGCCACTTAATTGTAACAATTTTACGTTTCTCAATATTCCAACCTCCCTTATAATGAAACGTGGGGGGAGGAGTCTGGATTATGGTCTATAAAGGTATACGAGGACTATTACTTTTTATTCTTATTCTAGCAGTAACAGCTTGTTCAACAGGCAATAAACAGGAGCAATTAGCGAATGGGGACACCTTAGAAACAACAGCAAGCATCCATGATACCCCGATATTTCTTGAGCATGCGGATGGAGAACTTAAGAATGTGTATCAGCTTGCCTTAACACATAAAGATATCATGCAAAAGATACCGGTATATGACGGGAGTTCATACAAAAACATTTTTGAGGCTTTTCTGTATAAAGTCAATCCGGACGGCAGCATTGTCTGGAATTCTCACGGTTCGAACAGCGGTAAGGCGATTGCGGTCGCTACAGACGTAATTGCTATGAGTGAAGAAGGTAAATCGCTGAAAGAAATTGAAAAAGCCATCAACAAAAAGTATGCAGGTCAATACGGGGCTGATTCCCCACGCCTCCATTACAATCAATAATAATCGAGTAGGAGGGGGTGATAACCCCCCGACCTCTCACACCACCGTACGTACCGTTCGGTATACGGCGGTTCCATGAAGTCAGACGGACAGTGGTCTTTTCTCTCACTGTCCGTTATGCTTTTACGGTCTGTCAGTGCCGCAATCATTCTCAGCCCTCTTGAAGTTTCCCATGGAATTCACCATGGGCAAGAGCATTATCTTCCCCTCCACCTATCTGCCTCATTTACTCTCATTCGCCTTCGACAGTAAGGACTTTGCCTTGTTTAGCAGACTCATCCAACGAATGCTAGCCTTATATGAGGTTCGTGTTTCTCAGACCGGAGGTTTGCCGCCAGCTTCCTTCAGATTCGACCTCACGGTCGACACCCTTTCCTTAAGCTAATGGCTACTACTGCCTTCACCATTCAGGACTCTAACCCTATAGATAATACCCATGCCGGGCGCACTAAAAAAGCAGGCCCGTCAGACGGGTCTGCTTTTTTATATCCTGTCTTTTGAATGCCCATTTAATCAACCAATTCCACCTTGGCAGAAACAATTTGATTGATTCGTTGGGCAAGGGCAAAGTCTTTTCCCGTGAGGCCACGCACATCGTGCGTCGTGAGTGCGAGCCTGACATTGTTATAGCGGATATCTATATCGGGATGGTGATTGGCAGCTTCCGAATATTCACCTACTCGATTCACAAATTCAAGTGCTTCACGAAAACTTGCAAAACTGACCAATCGTTCGATTGCACCATTTTTTAAATACCAACCGGGAATCTTAGAGAGACTAATCGTAATTTGCTCATCCGACAGTTTAGCCATATAATCATCCCTTTCTTTCAGTAGATTCAGCTATTTTCATTGTACACGGAAAATTCAGAAAAGTATAGAGGCACTTTTTGTTCCCTGGCAGAAAAACCGCACGCTATTTTTCTGCCGCAGGAAGAGAAACAATAAAGGTTGTTCCGATGCCGGGTGTGCTTTTCACATCGATTGTCCCGCTGTGGTAGAGGACCAAATTCTTTGTTATTGCCAGTCCCAGTCCGAATCCTTCATATTTTTTATTATAGGAGGAGTCCCCCTGCTTAAACGGTTGATATAAATGCTCCATCATTTCAGGTGCAATTCCAATTCCATTGTCTTCCACTTCAATCCAGTTTTTCCGTTCCCGGCTGTAAAGCCGAATCGTAATCTTTCCATTCTTAGGGGTATATTTTATGGCATTTTGCAGTAGATTGCTAATGATCTGCTTGATTTTCCCTCTGTCTGCTTTAATTAACAGCGGGCGAGGGCCGGTCACCACATGGACCGCATGTTCCTTTTTTGCCGCACTGGTGGAAAGTTCCTCAACCGTCTCCCTGACCACTTCATCGAGCGATAAGCGCTTGATATTCATCTCCACTCGTCCAGACTCAATACGCGACAGTTCGATCAAATCATTAATCAGGTTTAATAAATCTTCAGATTTTCTATGAATGGTTTCCACGTATCGAAAATCAGTCGCCCGTTCCGGCTCGATGATTAACTTTTCAAGAAGAAGTTCCGAATATCCCATAATAACTGTGAGCGGTGTGCGAAGTTCATGCGATACGTTGGCAAGAAACTCCGTTTTCAACCGGTCGACTTCTGCCAACTGTTTATTCGTTTGTTCAAGAATGCGATATTGGCCTCTCATTTTGCGAATGATATACAAGAGAAGGCCGGTCAAAACAATAATAAGCGTGCCCAGCGCGGATAAAATGACTGTATATCTCATTTCGTATACATCTCAAGTTCATCCATAAAGCTCTTGATGCGCACCGGCTTTGTGATATATCCACTGCAGCCCGCTTCTATCGCTGATTCGATATCGGATTTCATAGCCAGCGCGGATAAGGCAACCACCGGAATGGACGATAGTTCCGGAGTGGATTTTATCGTCCGGGTTACTGCCAATCCATCCATCTCAGGCATATGAATATCCATCAAAATAAGATCAGGATGAAACGTTTCCAGCATTTCTAAGGCCTTCAAGCCGCTGTCTGCCACGTGTACCTCATATTTTTTATTTAAACGGATGATCTCTACAAATAATTCCCGATTCGACGAATTATCCTCCACGAGTAAAATTTGCTTCGTCATATCCAATTCTCCTTTTACTTTCTCGTTTCATCCGAAGATACATGAATGAGCTCATCAGCCAAACGCATAACTTGTCCCCGCTCTACCAGACGTAAAGATCCCGCCAGGCATGCGACAAGCCGGCCCATCTTATGCTCTCTTATCGTTTCAAGCATCATTAAATACATATCGTTATAATTATTCCCTGCAAAATACACGGATTCATACCTGTTTCTTTGAAGGATACCTATCGCATCTTCTTTTGATTCTACCACAAAAATATCCGGTTGGATCTTGTTTTTTTGGAAATGAGTTTTTAAACAGGCAATATGTGGGCTGAAGGTAGGCAAATGCAGGACAACAGAACTTGGATAGGAGGATGTTGGCATAATGGGAATATTCTGATCCATAAAGCCGGAATCGATGGGCAAAAAAATCGTAAAGCTGCTCCCTTCCCCCGGGGTGCTTTCCACATGAATCGTTCCGCCGTGCAGCTCGATCAGCTGCCTGGAAAGAGTTAAGCCAAGACCTGTTCCGTCATATTTCCGATCAAGCTGCCCGTCGTTTTGATAAAATTGTTCAAAAATTTTGTCCAGTTTCTCCGCTTCAATTCCGATCCCCTGATCTGCAACGGTCACCCCCATCATCTCTTTACTGTTCTTTGTTAACGTGATATCAATCCGGGTCCCCGGAGAGCTAAACTTAATCGCATTGCTCAACAAGTTAAATAAAACCTGTTTCAGCCGTTTCGCGTCCGCTTTAATCTTCCACGAATCTTCCGTCGAATAATAGACAGCAATATCGTGTTGATGGGCGGGAACGACCTTTATTGTATTTTCAACAAGGTCAACCATATTAAACCAACCGTATTCGAGTACATATTTACCAGCCTCAATTTTTGATAAATCAAGGATATCGTTAATCATGGCAAGCAAATGTTCACCCGCCAGAATAATGTTGCCGGCAAAGTCTTTTTGTTGAGCAGAAAGTGTTCCGCCGGATTCAGCGAGCAGCAGTTCACTAAATCCAATAATTCCGGTAAGCGGTGTTCTCAACTCATGCGACATGTTAGCGAGAAACTCCGATTTTAACCGTGTCGACTCCTGAGCCCGCTTCATTTCTTCTTCAAGCCTCTCATTCGCTTCCTTCAATTCTTCTATAAGCTTGTTAATACTCCTTGACATTTGGTTAAATGCGTTTCCCAATTCCCCGCCCGCATCCCGGTTTTGCACAGGGATGCGGGCGGTAAAATCCCCTTTTGCCATTTTTCGAACAGCTGTAAGCACGAGAACGAGGGGATTCGTCATCGTATTAGACATATAAAGAGCGAAGTAAACAGCAAGAATCAGAGTAACAGCAATCACCACATAACTCAACTTGACCGAATACCATGCGTCCTGCAGGGAGTCGTTATTTGTTTTGTTAATTTCCTCTGTTTTATGCTGGGAAAGCCCCTCTACCCGGTTGATTAATTCTACCGCAATCGGTTGAACCTCGCTCTTCAGGATAGTAATAGCCCCTTCTTTATTGCCAAGTTGATACACCGGTATAACCCGGTCGCGCAAAATAAATTCCCAGTCTTCACTTTTTTGAATAAACTGTTCTATTTGTTTTTTTTCGCCGGGCGCAGCCCCTGTCAGCAAGTCTTTTTCAATTTTGTCCGCATGCGTACAGGACTGTTGAAACTTTTGATTAAAGTCTTCCCTTCCGGTTGTAATGTAAAGGGTAACAAAATTAATCCGTTCAAGAATGCTGCTTTTTACCTGTAATTGTGTAACAAGTTTAGGGACCGATTGATTAATCACCGTTTCATTATCGCGTACAACGTGCAGCAATTGGATGTTCAAGACAACCATACTAATTCCCACAAACAGAAGGATAGCCATAAATCCGCTGAAAAATTTAAAACGTATAGATAAATCCATCCATCTTTGCAAAATTGTCATCTTTTATTTACCCCGCATGTTTTATTCTATGTTCCTTTGTACGGGTAAGACAAACGTTCCCTCTTTGTACCGCTGGATTTCGTAAAATAATTTACGCTGAACCTGAGAAGGAACCATCGGCCCAAACGGAGCCAGTTCCTGTACCCCGTCTTTAAAATCAAAATACAGGCTTCCACTGCGGAGTGTATGCGTTTTATATTCTTTTGCCACTTCAAGATAGAGCTTGCTCACCTGTTGGATCGTACTCGTGATCACCGTTTTCTTTGAGACAAACGACTGGTCGGAGATATACCCAATCGCCAAAGCGTTCGCGTTGTGCGCTTCCATAATCACTTGAATACTAAATCCGTCTCCCATGGGCACCAGGATATCCGCACCGCCCTTAATCATCTTTCGCGCAATACAACCCGCTTTCATGCGGTTATTCCAATCGTTTACAGACTGAATCATAATACGATTCTTCGGATTCTGAGCTTTGGCGGCCATGATAAACGGCTGGATTTCCTTTAAGTCTCCAAAGGCAGGAATTAACCCTATTACATGGCTTTTTGTCATGAGAGCCGCAGCCATTCCCGAGAAGTATCCCAGCGATTCCGGCGTAAAATTAACAGCGGAAACATTAGGACCGGAGGGATGTCCATTGAAGAAAACAAAATGAGTAGCGGGGTACTGAACCGCCAGTTCGTTAAACGTCTTCTCAAATCCTCTTCCATTTCCAAAAATAAGCGAATATCCTTGTTTGGCGAATGTTTCCACAGACTTCCGCCTTAAGCTTGTTGTATTAATATATTCGAGATAGCTTGTTTGTGCGCCCATCGTCCGTTCAATCTGCTTTAATCCCAGATACGCCTGTTCATCCCAGCCTTGATCATATATAGAGCCTTCAACCAGCAAAGCCACGCGAAAAGGTGTCTCTTGTTTTGATTGATTCACGTGAAAAAGCGAGGAGCAGCCCGTCAACAGAGAGAGCACTAAAAACAGCCATAATTTTTTCATAATAAGGCACTCCTTACCTCATATCTACGGTATTATTTAAACATTTATTGATACGGGATAGAAGTGCAAAAATTGCAAAAAAACCCAGATTCAGTTTCACAATCCGGGTTTCTGGTTTTCTTTATTGAATATTATACTGTTTAATTTTGTAGTAGAGCGTGCGTAAGGAAATATCGAGGCGTTCGGCTGCCAGCCGGCGGTTTCCATTCACTTCATGAAGAACCCTTTCGATGTGGGCGCGTTCCATCTGTTCCAAGGTAACAGTCTCTCCCTGCTTATTGATTTTCACATATTCCAGCGCCTGCTGAACGGTTACGCGCAATTCGGGCAGTTTAAATGGCTTACAAATATAATCAAGTGCCCCGATTTTCATTGCTTGAACGGCTGTTTCAATGGTCGCATATGCGGTCACCATGATAACCTGACAATCCGGACACCGGTCTTTTATTCGTTTAAGTATCTCAATCCCGTTCATTTCAGGAAGCTGAATATCTAGCAGGACGAGATCGGGCTGGTCTTTTATAAAAATAGTAAGTGCATCCTGCCCGGAATGGGCGGTTAAAATATTTATTTCATCTGACTTAATCGCTGTAGCAATTAAAAAACAGATATCGGTGTCATCATCGACAATTAAAATCTTCGGCTTGTCTCCCATTTTACCACTCTCCCGCTCCTGTTATTATACCATACGCATGCCAGAAACTGTTAAATACATAAAATTCTCAATACTGGAAACCATAAAATTTGAAATCGGTTATTAACAATCCCAAGTAGAGGTTCTTCCATATGAAGTCTGAAAATATAACCATGCTCCAAGCTTGTTTGCTTATCATTTCTTCCATCGGAATCTTAGATCATGTCATTATTATTCCAGTTCTGCTCCAAACCGCAGGACGTGATGCTTGGATTTCAGTTTTACTTACTGGTACAGTATTTATGCTGTGGATTCCTTTGATTTTTTACATAATAAAGCATATCCATCCTCAGCATCTGTACCTTTGGTTACTCCCATGTTAATGACGTAGTATATCGTCCCGAAGGTGACGGCGTTAGTTGTCCGCAAATTGACGAATCTATTGTCCAAGTGTCATTTGAAAAAAGGGAGAATCATGATAATTCTCCCTCAATCACCCGTTTGACCATGTGATCATCAATAATTCGATGTCCGTTCTGTGCTCCATAAAGTAAACAGTGCGTACATACCTTGTTGATGAGCCTTGCGGCCCCTCCGGAATAGCGGTGGATTTCATCTAATGCACCGTCAGAAAAGATTTGTTGGTCTACTCCTGCATAGTGAAGATGCCGTGCCACATACTCGTCAACCTGTGCACGATCATAATGACCCAGTC
>NZ_AUMJ01000009.1:76644-200486 GCF_000430625.1 Aneurinibacillus terranovensis DSM 18919 | reverse complement strand
AGACTTTTTTCAGCTATATTATCGCGGGGTGGAGCAGTTGGCAGCTCGTCGGGCTCATAACCCGAAGGTCACAGGTTCAAGTCCTGTCCCCGCAACCAAAACCATTTGGACTACGTCGATTAATCATCTTCGTTCAAATGGAATCGTTGTCCTGGAAGGGCAACTAATATATTCATTCCAACTATGTCGAATTGTCATCATTGCTGGAATGAAGTGCGTTAAATATCATGGAGCTGTGGTGAAGTTGGAGTTCACGCTGGACTGTCACTCCGGAGGTCGCGGGTTCGAGTCCCGTCAGCTCCGCCATTTAATTCAAGAAGTATGACGGCCCTCTCACCCGAGAGGAAGTTCTGCTAAAAGCAGGCACGTCGTGTGCCTAACGCAGAACCTGGCACATCCTGTGCGTCGGAGTCCCGTCAGCTCCGCCGTTTATTCTAATGAATATGTGAAACAACATGTTGGCTCGGTAGCTCAGTCGGTAGAGCAGAGGACTGAAAATCCTCGTGTCGGCGGTTCGATTCCGTCCCGAGCCACCATATTTTTATCGATTTGCATTTTGGCGCCGGTGTAGCTCAACTGGTAGAGCACCTGACTTGTAATCAGGGGGTTGAGGGTTCAAGTCCTTTCGCCGGCACCATAGTATTTGATTAACCAGG
The DNA here is from genome assembly GCF_000430625.1 of Aneurinibacillus terranovensis DSM 18919. Classification (GTDB taxonomy): domain Bacteria; phylum Bacillota; class Bacilli; order Aneurinibacillales; family Aneurinibacillaceae; genus Aneurinibacillus_B; species Aneurinibacillus_B terranovensis. The sequence continues at coordinate 199,830 of NZ_AUMJ01000009.1, read as the reverse complement.
TTTATTTGGTCTTTTTGAAACAACAGTATGGAGGGGTAGCGAAGTGGCTAAACGCGGCGGACTGTAAATCCGCTCCCTGTGGGTTCGGCGGTTCGAATCCGTCCCCCTCCACCAAAATATAGGGGCATAGTTTAACGGTAGAACAGAGGTCTCCAAAACCTCCAGTGTGGGTTCGATTCCTACTGCCCCTGCCATTAAAATTTGTGGCGGTCGTGGCGAAGTGGTTAACGCATCGGATTGTGGCTCCGACATTCGTGGGTTCGATTCCCATCGATCGCCCCATTTTGGGGTATAGCCAAGCGGTAAGGCAACGGACTTTGACTCCGTCATGCCCTGGTTCGAATCCAGGTACCCCAGCCATTGATTATTCCTTTTTGCCTGAAAAAGTGTTATATTTTCAGTATGATATTGCGGACATAGCTCAGTTGGTAGAGCACGACCTTGCCAAGGTCGGGGTCGCGAGTTCGAGTCTCGTTGTCCGCTCCATATTTTTAGATGGAGGCATAGCCAAGTGGTAAGGCCAAGGTCTGCAAAACCTTTATCCACCGGTTCGAATCCGGTTGCCTCCTCCAAAAACACTCCTGCCGGGGTGGCGGAACTGGCAGACGCACAGGACTTAAAATCCTGCGGTAGGTGACTACCGTACCGGTTCGATTCCGGTCCTCGGCACCATCTTTTCGTATAAATAAATGAAAACCTATTATGTTTTGTGCCGATGTGGCGGAATTGGCAGACGCGCACGACTCAAAATCGTGTTCCTTCGGGAGTGTCGGTTCGACCCCGACCATCGGTACCATTAGAAGTAACGGGAAGTGGCTCAGCTTGGTAGAGCACCTGGTTTGGGACCAGGGGGTCGCAGGTTCGAATCCTGTCTTCCCGACCATCCGGTTGTTTATTAATCCTTTGTACAATACTAAGAATTTTTAAAAATTAACATTAAGCATTGCGGGTGTAGTTCAATGGTAGAACATCAGCCTTCCAAGCTGAATACGTGGGTTCGATTCCCATCACCCGCTCCATTCTCCACATGAATTTGTTAGGACTGTACTACATTCAATACATAATATAATTAGCAACGCGGTTTTTCGTTCTAAAAGAACGCAGGATCGCGTTTTTTACTTTTTTGAGATTTTTAAATAGCAAATTTGTATTCGTCAGACCGTGAACTTCACACTTTGCACGTTAACGTTGAACAAATGATTTGCGGATATGATATGGTAAATAAAAGATAGTTTGATGGTCAAAGGGGGCTTACCATGAGAAAAATAGGTGAGGCAATGGATGATTTTTTTCGCCGTCTAAAAAATGATGGCTACAAGCCGGATGATATTACACCTGCCCTGCATTCGGTGGAAAAAATTGTTCATTTGGAGCAGCTCCGCCGTTATATTCTTACCTGTACCGATTGTCCGCTTTGCGAGAGGGCTGCGAGCAGGGTACCTGGAACCGGGCGTACCCGGACACCTCTTATGATTGTGGGAGAAGGGCCCGGGGAGGATGAAGAAGCGTGGGGGTTGCCGCTTGTAGGCATCAGTGGGTCTCTTTTAACCCTTATTCTTAATAAGGCTAACGTGAAAAGGGAAGATATTTACTTTACCAATGTCGTTAAATGCCGCGTAAGTGATGAGAAGGGGAAAAATCGTACGCCTAAACGGGAGGAAACGCTGGAATGTGCAAAATTTCTTAAAACGGAATTGGAACTTATCCGTCCGCAGGTTGTGATCGCGCTCGGCAAGGTTGCGCAGCAGTTCTTCTTTCCTGAACAGAAAACGATGAATCCCTATCGTGGAAATGTATTTGATTACCACGGTATTAAAGTTGTTCCTACCTGGCATCCGGCTTACGTTTTGCGCCAGAGGGGCGACGAGCTTACGAAAGCGAAGCGGGAAGTGTGGCATGATATTAAAATTGCATTAAAATGCCTTGTGAATTCTTAGGAAGAGAGGGGTAAAGTGTGGAGTCTAAAGAAAAATCATATAATTTGTATGAACTGACTGACAGGCCGCCTTTAACGGTAACCCTCACGGCTGCGGTTCAGTGGTTTTTTATTACATTATCCAGTTCTCTGGTGGTTCCGCTGGTTATTGGTGAAATGTACGGACTTTCTGCTATCCGAATTGGGCAATTCGTGCAGCAGACATGTTTTTTTATCGGAATTGCATCACTCCTGCAGATATGGATCGGTCACCGCTTGCCCATTACGGAAGGTCCGGCAGGAATGTGGTGGGGCATTTTTGTTATTCTTGCGAGTTTAGGTTCAATTACCGGGCAGTCACCAAAGGAAATTGGTCAGTCCCTTGAAATGGGTTTGATTGTGACGGGGATCATGTTGATTGTTTTAGGGATGACCGGTGTTATTGACCGCATTCAAAGATTATTTACCCCTCTTGTTACGGGTGGGTATCTTGTGTTGCTCGCTGTCTCATTGAGTTCCTCAGTTATGAAAGGCATGCTGGGTATTGGTTATTTTGCAAAAACAAGCGGTGTCCATACCGGCATTGCAGTTGTTTCCATACTTCTTGTATTTATATCTTTTGTAATGATTCGTTCAAGATTTAAGTACATACGGGGTTTTGCCATTCTTATCAGCATGATGGTGGGATGGGTTGTGTACGGTATTCTTGGATGGACAAAGGCAGTTCAATCGGCCCATTCGCTTTTTTCCATGCCGCAGTTATTTTTCTGGGGTCCGCCGGTCGTGCATATTGGAACCATATTAACGTCAATGCTAACCGGGCTGATTCTGCTCACAAACTTAATTGCCAGCATAGCAGTCGTGAGCAAAGCGGTTCATGTTACTCCGGGTACTAAAGATTATCGGCGTGGTGGAATTGTCACGGGTATTGCCCATATATTATCCGGCTCCGGGGGAATTGTCGGCCTTGTTCCGTTATCCATTGCAGCCGGGGTCATCCAAATCTCTCGGATTGCGTCGCGGTTACCGTTTATTGTAGCCTCATTTCTCATGGTTCTGCTCGGCTTGCAGCCGGGTGTCAGTATCCTGCTTGCCGGATTGCCGTCACCGGTCGGGTACGCCGTTATGTTTGTCAGCTTCACCCAACTGTTAGGTTTTGGACTGCAGGATTTTAGCCGCATCGCATTAACCGAACGAAACATCCTCATTATAGGCTTTGGCCTAATGGCTGGAATCGGTTTGATGTTTGTTCCTGTTGAAGCCCTCCGATCACTCCCAACCATTGTAAGCTATCTGTGTGGGAATGGGCTGGTCATGGGCGTACTCCTTATTATTTTCCTGGAACAAGTCGTCATGAGGGAGAAGAAGGATAGCCGATCGTAAAACATAGTAGAATTGGTCCCATTTTTATTTTTTGCTTTTTTCCCGCTACCTGGTGTTTCGAAAAAAGGGTGACGTCTTTCTGTCCGATTGTCTCCGTCATTAAGCTGCCCAGATTTTTCGGGCAGGTCTCCCTTTTTTTCGAAACACGAACAGTCACCGCTTCCTTGCAGGGGAAGACCCGCAAAAAATAAAAATGGAGCCACTCCCTTCCATTTCGACTAATCAGCTTAGTATTTACTTTTCGGTCAACCGCAATATCCGTCGATGTGATAGGTACCCCCGTTTACCTGTGTAAACATTTCCGCGGCGCTTTGCAGTATTTGGTCGGGAGTATACTTATCATATCCGGGCGGGATAAAAAACACGTGCAGGAGATTGGTTGCCGTATCATCAACGCTTGTCCGCACGGAGTCGACGAGTGGGCTACCGAAAGGCCCTGCCTCATCCGCTAAAAAAAATTTGCCTTCGCACGAAATCTCTCTACCGTTTAACGCAGGATAAGATTCATCTGCTTCTCCCATGCGCAAGATGATATCCCCTTTTATTTTATCCATATTGTACAACCCGGCTGGAAGGCCGAACTGAATGGACAGGAAGTTGTTTACATCAACACCTGAGTTTACCCAGCTAAAAGGTTTATTTTGCAGTACCCGCCGAATCAGTGCTTCATTGGAGGGGCGGTATCGTGACGGGTCGATGCCAAGCGTTTTTAATACCGTGCGGAATTCTTTGACTCCGGGAACATCAGCGGCCGTTTTGCCCTCATAATCCAGGCGTATACTTTCCATAAGGAGATTAATACGGCCCTGCAGCATTTTCGGGGTAGTTGACAAGGTAACACGATTATAGCGGAGAATGCCCAGCTTTAGGCCGGGGACTTCTTGTACAATGAAAGGATCGATCGTATACTGTGCCGACATTAGGCCACCTCTTCTTTTCTTTGATTTTACCATAATTGCCCACTATACGGAAAAAATGCTGCTTATCTTTTGGAAGAATGCCGATGAAATAACCGATATCGACCGGCTTGTAATAGTTTATGGGGAGAGTGACTTAATGACAATGTATCTGCATAAGCAGAGTTTAAATTATGGTATTTTTCATTTCGCTTGTGTATAGATTACTTGATAATATGCTGTAATTCAAATTGATTCAGTCCTTTGCTATACTAAAGAGAGGATATGGATGTATGAAAAGGGGGTATATAATGAAAGACGTTATTATTTATACGGACGGAGCCTGTTCGGGCAATCCCGGGCCCGGCGGGTGGGGAGCGATTCTTTTATACGGGAATCACCGGAAAGAACTGTCAGGTTCGGAAGATAATACGACCAACAACCGGATGGAGCTGAAAGCGGCTGTGGAGGCCATGAAAGCATTAAAAGAGCCGTGCAAAATTCAGCTGCACAGCGACAGCGCCTACATGGTGAATTGCTTTCAACAGGGTTGGTACAAAAACTGGATGAAGAATGGTTGGAAGAACAGTAAAAAGCAGCCCGTTGAAAATCAGGATTTATGGAAGGAACTGCTTGCCCTTAAAGAAACTCACATTATAGAGTTTGTTAAAGTGAAAGGCCATACCGATAACGAGTTAAACAACCGCTGTGATGAACTGGCAACGGGCGCCATTCGGCGGTAATAAACCGGGAAGTGACGAAGTATGAATAAGCAGCTAGAACCACATCAAGATTTCACCTACGATTCCAAGGCTATAGCAAAATTGAAGGAGGAAGTCATTCACTTCTCTCATTCCATTGGTATCGATAAAATCGGGTTTGCTTCGGCTGACCCGTTTCTTGCGCTAAAAGAACGACTGTATGGACACCGGGAAAAAGGGTACGAATCCGGCTTTGAAGAGAAGGATATTGAAAAGAGAACTCACCCTGAACTGTCTATGCCTGAAGTAAAATCAATTATCGCTATCGCACTTGCCTACCCGTCCCGAATGGAAGCACCTCCCAAATCTGAAAAGGGCGCATACCGCGGCATTATGGCCCGTGCAGCCTGGGGCGATGACTACCATACCGTTTTGCGCGATAAGCTGAAGCAGCTTGAAGTATTTTTGCATGAAAAAATTCCGGGGATTATTACGGAAAGCATGGTTGACACCGGAGTTCTGTCAGACCGGGCTGTCGCGGAAAGATCCGGCCTTGGCTGGGTTGGCAAGAACACGTCCCTGATTACGCCGGAATTTGGCTCGTGGGTGTATCTTGGGGAGATGCTGACAAGTTTTCCGTTTTCACCTGACACTCCTGTGGAAGAAGGGTGCGGAGACTGCACGCTTTGTATCGACTCCTGTCCAACAGGTGCGATCGTGCAGGGAGGACAGCTCGACTCGCATCGGTGTGTAGCCTTTTTAACCCAGTTAAAAGATTACATCCCGGATAAGTATCGGGAAGCCATCGGCAACCGTCTGTATGGCTGTGATACGTGCCAGCAAGTTTGTCCGAAAAACCGCAAAATTAACTTTACGCACCAGACGGAGTTTATCCCCGATCCGGAAAGCGCGAAACCGCTTCTCAAGCCGCTGCTGTCGATTAGCAAAAAAGAATTTGCTTCCCGGTTTGGCCGTTCCTCAGGTTCATGGCGCGGGAAAAAACCAATCCAGCGCAATGCAATTCTGGCGCTTGCCTTTTTTAAGGATAAAACGGCGGTAGAGCCCCTGGCCGACGTGCTGCAGCACGATACGCGGCCGGTTATGCGTGGAACCGCTGCCTGGGCGTTAAGCCGAATCGGCGGGGAGGAAGCCCAAAAAGTTCTTAAGAACGCTAAAAATGCCGAAAAAGATGGAACGGTGAGGAACGAGATAGAAAAAGGCCTTTTCTTTATGGAAAACGTCGAATAGTTATGCTGGATTTTCTAAGGCGCAGACATATAAGATAAGGTGAAGGCGTAAAAGGGAGGGGTACGGTGAAGTCGGAAGTTTCCTATACGGTATATGAGAGCCCGCTGGGTTCGATCACGCTTGCTGCTACAGATGATGGACTTTGCTGGATCGAATTCGGTCACGGAGATTCGACGAAGTGTTCATTATTGCGTTGGACAAAAAGATGGATTCATACCGAGAATGTTGCATATCGACCCGAGAAACTTGTTGAAATTACACTTCAGTTGGACGAGTATTTTGCGGGTGTCAGAACAGAATTTTCTATACCTCTCGATATATATGGGACAGTATTCCAGAAGGTTGTCTGGGAAGAATTGCGAAAAATCCCTTATGGGGAAACCCGGTCGTATAAGGATATTGCTCTGGCAATTAATGCCCCGAAAGCGGTTCGTGCGGTAGGAATGGCTAACAACAGGAATCCGCTGTCTATTTTCATTCCATGCCATCGGGTGATTGGGTCGAATGGCGCCCTGGTTGGTTACGGGGGCGGACTTACTATTAAAGAGTACTTGTTAAAACTTGAACATGAAAACTTGCCGCAGAACGTGGAGCCAGAACCGGCTGTCGTGCAAAAGCAAGCGTGAAGGCGCATCTGTTATCTTGAAATTTCGTCAATTTTGTGACAAAGAAAAAAACTCCTGCATTTATGAAAATTTATGCAGGAGTTTTTGTTATTTCTTGGCGAAACAAGATAAGAAACGTTGGTTTCTATTTCATTTATAGGGGGAGTGAAAAAATGAGAAAACGTAGAGGCTTTGTATTACTTCCAATGATGCTAGGGGCATCACTTATGTTTGCTGGATGTAGTTCGGCGCCGACAGCGGGAACGCCGAGTACAGGGGGAGACAACGCTGCACAGGCAAAACAGGAGGTTAATAAGAACGGGGGTGGGAATCAGGTCGCGTTTAATCCTCCAAAGCTGGATAGTGTGCCAAAAGATCAACTTGGTCAATCGATTATGCTAGGCTATAAGATTATTAGCGAAACCCCAACAGCGGTTCCGAACAATGTAGGCAACAAGCTTGCCTGCATTAGCTGCCATGCTGACGGAGGGTTGAAACAGACAGAACTTCCGCTCGTCGGTATACCTGCGGTCATGCCAATGTATCGTGATCGGGAAGGCCGCGTCATTACGATGGAGGATCGCATTAACGAATGTTTTAAAAGGAGCGAAAATGGCAAACCGCTTGCTAGCGGCAGCAAGGAATTGACAGCTGTGGTTTCCTATTTAAGCTACATTTCCGAAGGGGTTCCAATGGGTGCCAATATGCCATGGCGCGGCCAGGGAAAAGCGGATATGAGCGGGATTAAGCCGGATAAGGCGAACGGTGAGAAGCTGTATAAGCAGGCGTGTATGGCTTGCCATGGCGCCGACGGGGCCGGACTTGGGCCAACAGCCGGCCCGGCATTATGGGGGCCCAATTCATTCAATGTCGGTGCAGGTATGTCTCGTATCTCAACTGCTACACCGTTCATTCAGAAGAATATGCCGAAGAGTGAGATGGGCGGCATTAAGCCGGGCAGCCTGACGAAGCAGCAGGCTGCCGACCTGGCCGCCTATATCGTCTCGCAAAAACGCCCCGATTTCAGCGGTAAGAAAGCCGACTGGCCCAAGGGCAAGAAGCCTAAAGACGCGCTGTATTAGAGGTTGGATGGCCGATCTGTTTCAAAGACGGGACGGAATTCCATCAGAGTATCTGGAAAGGAAAAGTTGAACGACAAAACTTATACCATGGGAAGCAAAAGCCATTGAGCAAGGGGATATCCCCGCTCAATGGCTTTTTGTTTTTGGTCCATTGCTGCATCATTTCACAATAAAAACACATTTAACGGCACTATGGAAAATAAAACCTCTTGTTATTCACTATTTCGAATTGTAAAATATCTTAAACAAATAAAATAAGTGAAACTATAATTCCGAAATTCAGAACTAAATAGTTAATAGGGACAAAAAAGTAAAAACAGCAGCTAAGTTAAAGTGACTAAGTGAATCGAGATCATGCAGGGATGAAATGTCTAATCCAATGATCACAGAAAGGAGTGCGGATATGATTAAACTGATTGGAATTTTAATTGTAGCATTAGGTTTTGCCTTCCGTTTTAACACGCTGCTTGTTGTATTAGCGGGTGGTGTGGTAACCGGGCTTATCGCAGGTATGCCTTTCAATGACATTATGGGCAAATTTGGAGAAGCCTTTATTACCAATCGTTATATGTCTTTGCCCATTATTTTAACGCTGCCGGTTATAGGAATCCTCGAACGGTATGGTCTAAAAGAAAGGGCGGAGGTGTTGATTAGAAAAGCAAAGGGTGCTACAGCGGGAAGAGTCATGCTCTGGTATTTATTTATCCGTGAATGGTCATCTGCTCTCGGTTTGAACATTGGGGGTCACCCGCAAACCGTTCGTCCTATCGTGGCACCTATGGCGGAGGGAGCGGCAACCGCAAAGCACGGCCCGATTCCTGAACATTTGCAGAATGAAATCAAAGCTCACGCTGCAGCAATGGAGAATGTCGGTTACTTCTTCGGTGAAGATATTTTTATTGCGACAGGGGCAATTCTCTTAATGAAGGGGTACTTTGATTCCGTTGGAATGAAAGTCGGCGTATGGGATATGGCGCTCTGGGGGCTTCCTACCGCTATCGCCGCCTATTTGCTCTCCTGGTGGAGGTTGCGCAGGCTTGATAAACGAATGGAACGGGAAATGGCGACGAAGTTGGAATCTGGTCCTGTATCTGCTGAACAATTCGAAGCGTAAGGGGGGGATACCGGTGAAAAATATCATTACACTTGACCATATTTATTACTTATTGGGGATCATTGTTGCCTTTGTAGCCTATCGTGTAGCAAGAAATCCGAACCATCCCAGCCGAATCGGCTCTTCCTTATTCTGGGGAATTTTTGCTTTTACTTTCCTTTTCGGACAGGCAATCCCTTATGTAGTGACAGGCTATCTCGTTCTGATTATGGTTGTTATTGCTGCCGCCGGCAAGGTGCGGGAAAGTAAACATGAGGAACATCCGAAATCAGAGCGTGAAGCTCATGCCGCAAGATTAAAAGACAAGATTTTTATCCCTGCTCTGGTCATCCCGGTTCTTACCGTAATTGGCAGCTTCACACTGGATAAAATCCATTTTGGCAACGTAAACCTTGTGGACCCGGAAATGGTTACTTTGATTGCACTTGGCTTAAGTACGATTATTGCTTTCTTCTCAGCGCAGTACTTAACAAAGGCTAAATTTTCTGTTCCAATGAATGAGGGCAGCCGGTTGATGGAAACCGTTGGATGGGCCATCATCTTACCTCAGATGTTATCTGCTTTGGGGGCGATTTTTGCCAAAGCGGGCGTAGGGGATGTGGTATCTAAAGTAGTCGGTGATGTTCTACCGACTCAGATTCCATTTGTGGCTGTGGCAGCTTATTGTATTGGAATGGCCCTCTTTACAATGATTATGGGGAATGCTTTCGCTGCTTTTGCAGTTATTACCGGTGGAATTGGCTTGCCGCTAATTGTTCACGCCCATGGCGGAAATCCTGCGATTATGGCGGCAATTGGTATGTTTGCAGGCTACTGCGGGACGTTAATGACACCCATGGCCGCCAACTTCAATATTGTACCGGCTATGCTTCTCGATTTAAAGGATAAGAACGCCGTTATTAAGGCGCAAGTTCCGATTGGAGTTGTTTTGTTAGGAATTAACATTGTGTTAATGTACTTTTTGGTCTATCACTTCTAAGGAATACTGAAAAGTTAAGCAAGAGGAGGAGCGATAATGAAAATCTTACTTTCCGGATTTGAACCTTTTGGAGGCGCTGCGATTAATCCGACGGAAAGACTCGTAAAAGATATTGCCAATGTAATGTTTGAGAATGTAGAAATACGCACCGTGCTGCTGCCGGTCCATTATGATGAGTGTGCGGCGCGAATCATAGAAGAAATGCGTGATTTTAAACCGGATGCGGTTATTTCCTGTGGATTATATGCGGGCAGGTCCGCGGTAACCCCCGAACGAATCGCCGTTAACGTAAAGGACACGATGGCTGAAGATCCTGTGCCGGATAATAAAGGAACCAAACCTGTTGACCAGCCGATTAATCCAGAGGGCCCGGATGGGCTCTTTACCCGGCTTCCCATCCGTGAAATCGTAAATCGGCTTCTAGAACAGGGTATCCCTGCCTTTATTTCCAACACCGCCGGCACCTATATTTGTAATAATACGATGTATGGTGTCCTTGATTACATTCGGAGAAATAACCTGTCGACCACGGCGGGATTTATCCATTTTCCGGCGTCAACCGAAATGGCACTCGACAAACCAACGCTGCCGACGCTTTCTCATGACACGATGCTGCAGGCCCTCCGGATTATTATTCAAACAACAATTGAAGGAGAATTGCAGAAGTAATTCCAATAAACTTTGCCGTTTTTAAAACATTTTTTAGTGTTTTTGTTCTCTCTCCTGCATAGGATGGTAAGGGCAGAAGGAGGGGGAGAATGGCAAACTGGAATGAAGTGCTGGAAAAGTATTTTTATCATAAAACCCGCCTGTTAATTGAAAATGATGACGGGATTTTTTCCGTGATGGGCGGCCATACGAGAAAACAAATCCTTGAACAGTATGGGCGCATTCACCGTCAGCAGCGGGAACGAAACATAATTCCTTTAAAAAGCAGGATCGATATAAAACGGCTAGCCGTAGAAAAAAGCCACCCGGATGAGGTTGTTGTACACGTCACAGGAATTGAATCGTATATTTACCGATTGGGCCGTCACATTTATGAACAGGCTAAAGAGAGCATCCAGCGAATCACGCTGCATAAGCAGGAGGACACGTGGCTGATCTGGTTCGATCAACGTATTCGTCCAACGTATGAGAAAGAACCGGCTGCAACGATAGAAGACGCGGAAGTATCGAGTAAACAAACCAATTATCCATTTCAAATGACGCAGAACATGTTGGGCGGGTTTACAGAGGAACCTTTATCGGAAGAGAGGCAATACAGCTATGATCGTATTCAGGCTGTTCGCTATGCAGAAATTTGGTGGAATGATTACAATCCCCGGTTTCATACGTTTGAGGTAGACTGTACCAATTTTATTTCCCAATGCCTTTATGCAGGGGGAGTCCCAATGTCAATGACCGGAAAACGGAACAGCGGCTGGTGGTATCGACAATCGGGTACCGCCAATGAATCGTGGAGCTACAGCTGGGCGGTAGCGCACAGCCTGCGCTGGGTTTTAGAGCATGGCAAATATATGCGAACGGAAAGAAAGGTAAGTGCGGTGGAGCTGTCGGTAGGGGATGTAATTTGTTATGATTTTGATGGAGACGGCCACTGGCAGCACAATACGATTGTGGTGGCTAAAGATTATAACGGGATGCCGCTTGTCAATGCCCATACAACGAACAGCCGGCACCGTTATTGGGATTACCATGATTCCAGCGCTTATACCCCTCAGATTCAGTATCGATTTTTTCACCTTTTAAGCTGAATATGCTATGATAATACCTGAGGTGAAAATAAGATGGCTTTCAACATTGTGCTTTACGAGCCATTAATTCCGGCTAACACAGGAAACATTGCCCGCACATGCGCGGCAACAGGAACAAAACTCCATTTGATTAAACCGCTTGGTTTTTCGACAGATGATAAATATTTAAAGCGGGCTGGCCTTGATTACTGGCATGCGGTCGATCTTACATATTATGAGTCTTTTGCCGAGTTTATTGACCGGCATCCCAATGGACGGTTCTTTTTTATTGAAACACATGGAGAAATCTACCATTCCGATGTGGAGTACAGGGATGGTGATTTTTTTGTGTTTGGCAAAGAAACGAGTGGCATTCCGGTTGACATTCTTATGCATTATCCCGGCCAGGTGATTCGGATACCGATGGGCAGCGCAACCCGCTCCCTTAATCTTTCTAATACGGCTGCCATTGTATTGTATGAAGGGTTAAGGCAGATTGGCTATCCGGGAATGAAGTGAACGCCAGACGCAACATAAATCGAGGGGGGACTCCGCTTGGCGGACAAAGCGATGCTTTTTGATTTGGACGGTACTTTGCTGGCCATCGATACGGAGGCGTTTATTCGCCGTTATATGAAGCGGCTCGGCGAATACACAGCCGCTATTATTGATCCGGATGTTCTGGTTACGTCCCTATGGACCGCGACGAAACATGTGATAGCGGATGAAGATGCGGCAACAACAAATGCGCAGGTTTTCGAGGAAGTTTTTCTCAAACTGTGCAATCTGTCACGCGACGAAATATGGCCGTCAATCGACCGGTTTTACGAGGAGGAGTTTCCACTGTTGCGCGAGGACATCCAGCCTCATCCTGCCACGGCTAAAGTAGTGGAGGAAGCTAAAAGGCAGGGCTATAAACTTGTTATTGCGACAAACGCTGTTTTTCCCGAAGCGGCCATTATGGAGCGGATGAAATGGGCGGGCATCGATGCCTCTTCCTTCGATTGGGTAACCGTTTTTGAAAACTCGCATTTCTGCAAACCCAATCCAAAATATTACGAAGAAATCTGCGAACAGATCGGGATGAAACCGGAGCAGTGTATCATGATTGGCAACGATATGCAGCAGGACATGGTAGCCAGTGAAATTGGCATGAGAACTTTTTTTGTGACCGATTACAAAATCGACCGCGGGGCACCCCAGTATCGTGTGGACGCGTCTGGAACGCTGGATCAGTTCGGTGAACAGTTAACGAGCAGGAGCGGCATTTTCTCGGTTCGTTAGAATCTGGTTCGTCTCGGTCAGTAGTTAGACTGTTTTTAAAATAAATATTATTTACAGAAAGATTGACACGAATCATGATTCACCGTATTATAATTTTTGTGTGAAAAATTTAATATCTCGCTTATCGAGAGAGGTGGAGGGACTGGCCCGATGAAGCCCGGCAGCGGATTTTTTCTTGATGATGTATATAATTAAGAAAGAATGCTGTGCCAATTCCAGCAGGATAACGATCCTGGCAGATAAGAGTAGCGTCTAAACAAGACACCCCTCCTGGTTCTGCCAAGAGGTTTTTTTGTATCTTACGCTGGGCCTGCGCGAAGATGCTTAACTCTGATGATGACAAATACAAATACAAAAAATGGGGGTATTAACATGAAAAAATGGTTGATTGCCATTTCATTGCTGCTGACATTCGGATTGCTTGCAGCATGCGGCAACGGAGCAAGCCAATCGCAACCGAATAACAGCAATAACGCGGCAGCAGGAAATAACAATAACAGTATTGCAGTGCAGAAAATTACAGTGGGAGCATCTGCTGTACCGCATGCCGAAATTCTTAACTTTGTGAAAGACAAGCTGAAGCAGCAGGGCGTTGATATGACGGTGAAAGTATTCGATGATTATGTACTGCCGAATATGGCGCTTGAAGATAAGCAAATTGATGCGAACTACTTCCAAACGGTTCCTTATCTTGATGACTTCAACAAAAAACATAATACGCACATCGTTCCATTAGATGGCATTCACTTCGAACCAATGGGTATCTTTGGCGGAAAACAAAAAACACAAGACCCGAAGAGCGGTGCAGTGGTAGCCATTCCGAATGATGTATCCAACGGTGCACGCGCGCTTAAACTGCTTGAAACAAAAGGCTGGATTAAGCTTACACCTGGTAAAAAGCTTAACGATTTAACAAAAGAAGACATTGTGCAAAACCCGCATAAAATTGTAATCAAACCGATGGATGCCGCTATGCTTGGACGCGCATTGGGTGAGGTTGATTACGCGGTTATCAACGGAAATTACGCTATGCAGGCCGGATTAAAACTTTCTGACGCGCTGATGATGGAAAAGAAAGGTTCCGAAGCGGCGAAAACATTTGCTAACGTGATTTGCGTCAAAGCCGGCGATGAGAAACGCCCTGAAATTCAAAAGCTAATTCAAGTATTAAAATCTGATGACGTTAAAAAATTCATTGAAGATAAATACAAAGGTGCGGTAGTGCCTGTATTCTAATCCTTTCAATGATATACGAAAAGACCGGTATCTCTGCTGAGGCACCGGTCTTTTTTTGTTTATAAGTTCCAAGTCTTATCTTCATTATAACCGGCTGTCAAAATGGCAATGAGAAATAGTACTAAAATTGTGCAAATAATAAACATTTCTTTTTCCCCTCTCTATATGTATATTTTACATCTTATTATAGCGAATTCCGCTTGACATGTGAACTGCCAGCGTAAAACAAGCTATGTAATCGACCAGACGGTGGCTTTTTTGTGAAGAAGCCTGCATCTGATCCGCATGTACGGAATAGGATAGTAAAAATGCACCCTAAACACTCATATTGGAACAAAGAAAAGGAGAGGAGTGCCCATGGATATCGTAAGAAGGATTTCAGAATATCGTGCGCGTGAAGAACAGCTGGCCTGGGAAGGTTCCTTCGCTGACTATCTGAAAATCGTAAAGAATAATCCTAATGTAACGCAAACCGCCCACTCCCGTGTCTACAATATGATCAAACATGCCGGGATAGAACATAATGAGGACGGCAGTAAAAGCTATAAATTTTTTAGCCGCGAAATTTTTGGCCTCGACCGTTCCATTGAAAAATTAGTGGAAGAATATTTTCACTCGGCCGCTATGCGCCTGGATGTAAGAAAAAGAATTCTTTTACTAATGGGGCCTGTAAGCGGCGGGAAATCGACGCTTGTCACTATGTTGAAACGCGGGATGGAGCATTTTTCCCGGACGGATGAGGGAGCGGTATACGCCATCAAAGGATGTCCCATGCATGAAGAACCGCTGCATCTGATTCCGCATGAAATGCGCGAGGATGTGGCAAATGAATTAGGTGTGCGAATCGAAGGAGAACTCTGCCCGTACTGCACCATGCGTCTGGAAACCGATTA
Source organism: Aneurinibacillus terranovensis DSM 18919 (assembly GCF_000430625.1). GTDB lineage: Bacteria > Bacillota > Bacilli > Aneurinibacillales > Aneurinibacillaceae > Aneurinibacillus_B > Aneurinibacillus_B terranovensis. Next base: position 184,758 of record NZ_AUMJ01000009.1, on the reverse strand, counting down.
TTTCGGTCGGATCGAAGATATGCCGGTGGAACGGGTTCTTTTCTCGGAAGCGAAACGTAAAGGGATTGGAACATTCAGCCCGTCAGACCCGAAATCACAGGATATTGCCGACCTTACCGGAAGCATTGATTTCTCCACTATAACAGAATACGGATCAGAATCTGACCCGCGGGCGTACCGGTTTGACGGGGAATTAAACAAAGCAAACCGCGGTTTGATGGAATTCCAGGAAATGCTGAAGTGCGATGAGAAATTCCTCTGGAATCTTTTATCGCTGACCCAGGAAGGAAACTTTAAGGCAGGCCGCTTTGCATTAATATCAGCGGACGAACTTATCGTTGCCCATACGAATGAAGCGGAATACCGTTCTTTCATCGGCAATAAAAAGAATGAGGCGTTACAATCGCGTATTATCGTTATGCGCATGCCGTACAATCTGCGCGTGACAGACGAAGAGAAAATCTATACGAAACTCATTAAACAAAGCGAACTTGGCCATGTTCATATTGCGCCTCACGCCCTGCGTGCCGCCGCTATTTTCTCTATCCTCACCCGCCTGAAGGATTCCAAAAAGCAGGGGGTTGACCTGCTTAAGAAAATGCGTTTATACAATGGAGACTCTGTCGAAGGATTTAAAGAGTCCGACGTTAAAGAACTGCAGAATGAGTTTGCTGATGAAGGCATGAGCGGCATCGATCCGAGGTATGTCATCAATCGGATTTCCAGCGCACTCATTCGCCGTGACACCGAGTGCATAAACGCGCTCGATATCCTGCGGGCACTCAAGGACGGATTGGACCAGAGCGCTACGATTTCAAAAGAAGAAAAAGAACGTTCCCTGAGCTTCATTTCCGTCGCCCGCAAAGAATACGACGAACTGGCGAAGAAAGAAGTGCAGAAAGCCTTCGTGTACTCATATGAGGAATCCGCAAAAACACTGATGGATAATTATCTTGACAACGTTGAATCCTACTGCAACAAAACGAAAATGCGCGACCCGATTACCGGTGAAGAGATGGATGCCGATGAGAAACTTATGCGTTCCATTGAGGAGCAAATCGGGATTTCGGAAAATGCAAAAAAAGCATTCCGCGAAGAGATTCTCATTCGAATTTCCGCATATGCACGCAAAGGAAAAAGGTTTGATTACAGCAGCCATGACAGACTGCGTGAAGCGATTGAGAAAAAACTGTTTGCCGATTTGAAGGATGTTGTAAAAATTACGACTTCCAGCAAAACGCCTGATGAAGTTCAACTGAAAAAAGTAAATGAGGTAACGGCACGGCTGATCGATGAGCACGGGTATTGCCCGATATGTGCCAATGAACTTCTCCGGTATGTTGGAAGCCTGTTGAACAGGTAGCGGGAGAAGGGGGAGCGGATATGGAAAATCATCCTCTGTTTATTATCTCGCAGGAGGACTGGTCCCTGCACCGTAAAGGGTATCAGGATCAACTGCGCCATAAGGAAAAAGTAAAGGAAGCAATTAAAAAAAATCTCCCCGATCTGGTTAGTGAAGAAACGATTATAATGTCAAACGGACGAGATATGGTCAAAATTCCGATCCGTTCGCTTGATGAATACCGTATTCGATACAATTATAATAAAAGCCAGCATGTGGGGCAGGGTAACGGAAAATCCAAAGTCGGAGATGTTGTTGCCCGCGATGGGGATCCTGCGGATCAGGGGCCAGGAAAAGGCCAAGGTGCCGGAGACCAGCCGGGTGAAGAGTATTACGAGGCCGAAATTACCGTTGAAGAGCTTCAAGAACTGTTGTTTGCCGAGATGGAATTGCCTAATCTTCAGCAAAAAGATCAGGACGAGATTGTCATAACGGATATCCGGTTTAATGATATCCGGAAAAAGGGGCTCATGGGCAATATTGATAAGAAAAGAACGCTCCTCGAAGCTCTGCGGCGCAACGGATTGCAGGGAAAAAAGAATAAATGGAGAATCTCCAACGATGATTTGCGCTTCAAAACGTGGGAGGACATCATACAACCTCACTCCAATGCCGTGATTTTAGCCATGATGGATACGAGCGGCTCGATGGGGGTTCTTGAGAAATATGTGGCGCGCAGCTTTTTCTTCTGGATGGTTCGGTTCCTGCGCACGAAATATGAGAAGGTTGAAATTGTGTTTATCGCCCATCACACGGAGGCAAAGGAAGTCACAGAAGAAGCATTTTTCTCAAAGGGAGAGAGCGGCGGAACGATCTGCTCATCGGTCTACCGGAAAGCGCTGGATATTATTCATGAAAGATATAACCCTTCCCTATACAATATTTATCCGTTTCACTTCTCAGACGGGGATAACTTAACTTCCGATAATGAACGATGCGTTAAACTTGTTAAAGAGCTTATGGATTGTTGCAATATGTTTGGATATGGGGAGGTCAATCAATATAATCGCCATTCTACGCTGATGTCCGTCTATAAAAATATAAAAGACCCGAAATTCAAACATTGCATTATTAGGGAAAAAGGTGAAGTGTATAAAGCGCTCACTACCTTCTTTAGCCGGGTAGAAAGTTAGTTTTTTAACGGGATATGTGCAGCTGAGGCTGACGCCGGCGCTTTAACGTCCGGGGTCAGCCAAATTTTCTTCAATGAAAAGAGGGGAGAAAATGGTTGAAGAGGAGATGAAGCAGCTGGAGCGGGCGGTAGACGAAATCACTGAAATCGCCCAGGGCTTTGGCCTGGATTTTTATCCCATGCGCTATGAAATCTGCCCCGCCGATATTATTTACACATTCGGGGCCTACGGGATGCCAACACGATTTTCACACTGGAGCTTCGGAAAGTCGTTCCACCGAATGAAACTTCAGTATGACCTCGGGTTAAGCAAAATCTACGAACTTGTTATTAATTCAAATCCTTGTTACGCTTTTCTGCTCGATGGAAATAGCCTGATTCAGAATAAATTAATCGTAGCCCACGTGTTGGCACACTGTGATTTCTTTAAGAATAATGCGCGTTTTAGCAAAACGAATCGCGACATGGTGGAAAGCATGGCGGCAACCGCCGAGCGGCTGCGCCAGTATGAAATAAAGTATGGCAAGGAAACGGTAGAGGAATTTTTGGATGCCGTGCTGGCCATTCAGGAGCATATCGATCCAAGTCTTACCCGTCGGACTTTCAACTGGACGAAAGAACCGCAAAACCAGAAACCCGAAAAAGGCGTGTCTTCGCGCCACTCATTTGATGATATTTGGCTCCTCGATGAAGAAGAAAGAAAGAAACGGGAGGAACAAGCGGAGTGGGCCAAGCAAAACCGCCATCGTTTCCCGCCGGAACCGGAGAAGGATATCCTGTTGTTTATTGAAGAGTTCAGCACAGTGCTCGAAGATTGGCAGCGTGACATTCTTACGATTATGCGGGAAGAAATGCTGTACTTCTGGCCCCAGCTCGAAACGAAAATCATGAACGAAGGCTGGGCCTCCTACTGGCACCAGCGCATCCTGCGGGAGATGGATTTAACGGAGGATGAAACCATTGAGTTTTCGAAGCTGAATGCGGGGGTTGTGCAACCTTCAACGACAAGCATTAATCCGTACTATCTCGGTTTAAAAATATTTGAAGACATCGAGGAGCGGTGGGACCATCCGACGAAAGAAGAACAGGAACGGTTTGGCCGCAAGCCCGGGAAGGGCCGCGAGAAAATTTTTGAAGTGCGTGAACTTGACAGCGATATTTCCTTTATTCGAAACTATTTAACCAAGGATTTGGTTGAAAAGCTGGATATGTACACATTCAGCAAGAAGGGAAATGACTGGACCATTATGGATAAATCCTGGGAAATCATACGGGATCAACTTGTCACAAGCCGCGTCAACGGCGGTTTTCCCTATCTTCTTATCCAGGACGGGGACTACCTGCGAAACGGTGAACTGTATATTGTTCACCAGTACGAAAATATGGAGCTCGATGTCAAATATCTCGAAAAAACGCTGCCATACATTTACACGTTATGGGGCAAACCTATCCATCTCGACACAAAGGTAGAAGAGAGAAAAGTATTGTTTACGTATGACGGAAAGAAGTGCCACAGGAGATTTTTATAAATGGTGGATGCCGACATCCTTCTTCGTTTAGGAGAAAGAAGGGGAGTCGGCTTTTTTGTTTTTGGCGAGGAAAGATTTTTTATTCACGAGAATCACCATCCATGATCCATATAAACGATAAAAATAGTACCATGTTTTGTCTTTGACTGATGGACATTAAATAAATAACATGGTATGTTTAAATAGAAAAAGTTAAAAAATAGCGTATTTAAGCGTCTTTTAACGCCTTCGATATGTATTTACCACGTGAACACTTGTTTTTTTTGATAACGACAAATCAGGAAAAATGAACAAATATCTCACCGCGATTGTGGAAAAATGAGTAAGAGTTGAGCAAATATGATCCCGATTAAACGGGTTAAAGGAGAGATGCCTTATGCCAAGCAAAGTACTGGAAAGCTTCCTGAAAGAAAATTTGGCCGATTTAAAGGGTAAAGGTCTATATAATGTGATTGACCCACTGCAAAGTTCCAATGGCCCGGTCATCAAAATCGCGGGGAAAGAACTTATTAATTTATCTTCTAATAACTACCTTGGGCTGGCGACGGATGAAAGGCTGAAGGAAGCTGCGATTGAGGCGATTAAAAAATACGGGGTGGGAGCCGGCGCCGTGCGAACCATTAATGGAACGCTGGAACTGCATCTAAAGCTTGAGGAAAAGCTGGCAGAATTTAAGCATACAGAAGCGGTTATCGCGTACCAATCGGGCTTCAATTGCAATATGGCAGCCATTTCCGCTGTCATGGATAAAGAAGATGCTATCCTGTCTGATGAATTGAATCACGCGTCTATTATTGACGGCTGCAGACTTTCGCGATCGAAAATCATTCCATACAAACATTCTGACATGGAAGACCTAAGAGCCCGGGCGAAGGAAGCCAAAGATTCCGGCCTGTATAAGAAAATCATGGTTATTACGGACGGGGTATTTTCGATGGACGGTGATATTGCGAAGCTTCCCGAAATTGCGCAGATTGCGGAAGAATTTGACCTGATCACCTATGTAGATGATGCGCACGGTTCAGGAGTGCTGGGGAACGGTGCGGGAACAGTCAAGCATTTTGGGCTGTCTGAAAAAATTGATTTTCAGATTGGCACGCTTTCTAAGGCGATCGGGGTTGTGGGCGGATACGTTGCGGGCAGACAAGAATTAATTGATTGGCTGAAGGTAAGAAGCCGGCCGTTTCTCTTTTCAACGTCTCTTACTCCCGGCGATGTAGGTGCATGCATTAAAGCAATCGATATATTAATGAACAGTTCGGAACTGCAGAACCGGTTATGGGAAAACGGAAATTACCTTAAGAATGGTTTGAAAAGTTTAGGATTTAACATCGGACAAAGTGAGACACCGATTACTCCCTGCATTATCGGGGATGAAGTGCAGACCCAGCAATTCAGCAAACGGCTGTACGAAGAAGGCGTGTATGCAAAAGCCATTGTTTTCCCAACGGTGGCGAAAGGAACGGGAAGGGTTAGGAATATGCCGACGGCGGCTCATACAAAGGAAATGCTGGACCGGGCACTTTCCATCTATGAAAAAGTGGGCAAACAGTTAGCTGTCATATAGGGCAGTACGATCGTACATCGTTAGGCTTGGAGTCATAAACAGGAGGCATAAACAGCATGAAAAAGATTCTGATTACCGGTGCACTGGGCCAAATCGGATCGGAGCTCCTCGTAAAATTGCGGGAAGTTTATGGTACGGATCATGTGGTTGCAACGGATATTCGAAAAAATGATAGTGAAATCGCACTGTCAGGACCGTTTGAAATCCTGGATGTTACCGATTCAAAACGGATGTTCGAAATTGCGAAAAACCATCAGGTGGACACCATTATTCACCTGGCGGCCCTGCTGTCCGCTACCGCTGAAGCGAAGCCGCTTCTTGCATGGAATTTAAATATGGGCGGACTCGTCAACGCGTTGGAGGTGGCAAGGGAACTGAGCTGCCAGTTTTTCACACCAAGTTCAATCGGTGCCTTTGGGCCGACAACTCCGAAAGAGAATACGCCCCAGGAGACAATACAGCGGCCTACCACGATGTATGGGGTTAATAAAGTGGCCGGTGAATTGCTCTGTGACTATTACTTTCATAAATTTGGGGTGGATACGAGAGGGATTCGCTTTCCCGGATTAATCTCGTATGTTACGCCTCCGGGAGGCGGAACGACCGATTATGCGGTTGAAATATATTATGAAGCGGTCAAGCGGGGAAAATATACATCATATATCGAAAAAGGAACCTTTATGGATATGATGTATATGCCGGATGCGCTGAAAGCTATCATTACATTAATGGAAGCGAACGCCGCTCAAATTAAACATAGAAATGCCTTTAATGTAACAGCTATGAGTGTTGCACCTGAGATGATCGCTTCCGAAATACGAAAGCACATCCCGGAATTTGAAATTGAGTATCACGTAGACCCCGCCAGACAGGCGATTGCGGAGAGCTGGCCCAATTCCATTGATCCGTCGGCGGCCAGGGAAGAATGGGGATTTGCAGCCGAGTATAATTTGCAGACAATGACATCCGATATGCTTGAGAAGCTTAGTAAGAAATACAGCCCGTCCACTATGGCAAAATAAAGCCATTAGGGGAAGCAGAGGACCAATGGTCAAACGGCCCTTCTGCACTGTCTCTCGCCAGTAACAAGGAAAAATCCCTTGGTAGACAACGAGGCCACTGAAAAACTGACGTTTTTTCTCAGTAATAAAATAGACTCATCAAAAAAGACGACTCAAATTCAGTTTTGAATGTAGAGTCGTCTTTTTTTACCAATTGTATCGCTGTATTATCTCGTTTTTAATCCATTAGTTTCAAAATCCTTTTTTTCCTTGTCGGGCTTTCCGGATCGCCATATGTCCTGCTTTACAGACATACATTCCTGCATCTTTATTAATTTCAAATTCACGCAACTAAGGCTACCATCTACCTACGGCTTGATGCTAGCCAAGTTTTCTTTCGCGTAAAATGGCGTGTATATCACAACGCACACTGGTTTAGGAAGAACACAATTTGGCAACCATGAAGTAGTAAATACCAAATGAGCGTTGAAAGGAGGCCAATTAAAGAAACTATGAAAGCTAAAATGCATGGGCACAACTTTTTTGCGATTGTATCCTTTTTAGTAGTATTTCTTACCGGGTGCGGCGAAAATGTGACTGTTTTACACCCGCAGGGACCGGTTGCCCGAAGCGAGTATTATCTCATCCTCTGGTCATTTTTTATAATGTCTATCGTAGTTTTGATCGTATTTGTTCTGTATGGATTCGTTATCGTTCGTTATCGGGAGAGACCGGAAAATATGGATTACGAGCCCCCTGAAACAAAGGCAAACAAAAAATTGGAGATCGCATGGACGGTGGCGCCGGTTGTCATGGTTGTCGCCCTTGCGATCCCGATGGCAAAAACAACGTTTGGCCTGGAAAATCCACCTGTGCATCCAGCGGGGGTAAAACCGATGACGATTTATGTTACCTCAGCGGATTGGAAGTGGTTATTCAAGTACCCTGAACAGGGAATCGAAACAGTAAATTACGTGAATATCCCGGCAAATACGCCCATTAATTTTGAATTGACCGCTGTGAGCGCCATGAACTCTTTCTGGGTTCCCGCTCTGGGTGGACAGGAATATGCGATGCCGGGACAGCGGCTTAAACTGTGGCTGCAGGCAGATAGGCCCGGAACGTATGCCGGTAGAAGTGCTAATTTCTCAGGCAAAGGATTTACTCATATGACGTTCGATGTTGTTGCTCAAACGCCGCAGGATTTTACCCGCTGGGTGCATGACGTAAAAACAACGGCTCCAAAGTTAACCGACGATCAGTATAAAAAAATTTTGGAACCGGGTCTTGTGGATAAGATGACATTCTCCTCAACAGATCCTGCGAAAATTATGCAGGAAGAAACAGCGGGAGGCTTATCAGGTAATAGCGGCCAACATGAAATGCCGCCTGTTATGCCGAACACATCGAGTACACCGAATCACAAATAAAGGTATTTTTAATGGAAGGAGGAAAAGAACGTGAGCACGAATCACTTCTTTGTGACCGGCGATCCATTGATTTATGGAGCCGATGTTTCAATTGTTCTCGTATCAATAGCCATCGTGTTCGTTCTTACTTATTTTAAAAAGTGGAAGTGGCTTTGGACAGAATGGCTGACTACCGTTGACCATAAAAAAATCGGGATTATGTATTGTATCGCGGCCGTTCTAATGCTTTTCAGGGGCGGAGCAGACGCGCTTTTGATGCGGGCGCAGCTGTCGGCACCGAGTATGAAATTCCTGACGGCTGAGCACTACAATCAAATTTTCACCACACATGGTACGATTATGATTTTATTTATGGCCATGCCGTTTGTCATCGGTCTTATCAATATTGCTATGCCGCTGCAAATCGGAGCGCGGGACGTCGCTTTCCCTAACTTGAACGCGCTAAGTTTCTGGCTTTTTTTCATGGGGGCCATGCTGTTAAACCTCTCCTTTGTGGTTGGGGGATCACCTGACGCAGGGTGGTCTAGCTATACACCGTTGGCAGGTGCCCAGCTAGACCCGGGACCGGGGGAAAACTACTATTTGCTATCTTTGCAGATTTCCGGAATTGGCACTCTGGCGAGCGGGATCAACTTCATTGTAACGATCCTTAAAATGCGCGCTCCGGGGATGAACCTGATGAAGATGCCGATATTTACCTGGTCTGCACTCATTACTTCCGTTATCATCGTCTATGCTTTCCCGGTATTAACGGTAGCGCTGGCGCTGTTAACGATTGACCGGCTATTCGGCGCGCACTTCTTTACGATTGATGCGGGCGGTATGCCAATGATGTGGGCGAATCTGTTCTGGATTTGGGGACATCCCGAGGTGTATATTGTTATTCTGCCGGCGTTCGGAATTTTCTCGGAAGTGGTGAGTACCTTTTCGCGCAGAAAATTGTTTGGATACGATGCTATGGTGGTTTCCATGATTGCGATTGCCTTCCTGAGTTTTATCGTTTGGGTGCACCATTTCTTTACCATGGGTGCCGGAGCAGGCGTTAACACATTCTTCTCCATCTCAACGATGGCGATTGCGATCCCGACAGGGGTTAAAATGTTTAACTGGCTATTTACGATGTACAGAGGGCGAATTAGGTTGACAACGCCTATGCTCTGGTCTGTCGCGTTTATTCCCACGTTCGTAATCGGCGGCCTTACCGGCGTTCTGCTGGCCATTGCCCCGGCAGACTATCAGTACCACAACAGTTACTTTCTCGTTGCGCATTTCCATAATGTGCTTATTGCAGGGACTGTGTTCGGGGTCCTGGCCGGATTTCATTACTGGTGGCCGAAAATGTTTGGTTTCCAACTGAATGAAAAGTTAGGAAAATCGGCGTTCTGGTTCTTTGTCCTAGGGACAGTGGTAAGCATTGCTCCCCAGTATGTGCTTGGACTCATGGGAATGACGAGGCGTATGTATACGTATCCGGCAGAGACCGGCTGGACCGGGCTAAACGTTCTTTCGACGATTGGCACTTTCGGCTCGGGGATTGGTTTTCTCATCCTGTGCTACAACATCTATTGGAGCACACGGTACATGCCCCGCACAAATGACCCTGATCCATGGGATGGGCGTACGCTGGAATGGTCAATCCCATCACCGGCCCCGCATTATAACTTTGCCGTCGTTCCGGAAGTAAAAGAGCTGGATGACTTCTGGTACAGGAAGAAGCGTGGCGAAACTACTCCGCAAACGCCGTTGGAGCCTATCCATATGCCAAGTAACTCCGGGCGGCCATTCCTGATGTCGATAATCTTCTTTATTGCCGGATTTGGACTGGTATTTCAATGGTATTGGATGGGGCTTATCGGACTTGCCGGTATTCTTGTTTTTATGGCACTCCGTTCGTTTGAATATGATAACGGTTATTATGTGAGCGTAGATGAAATTAGGCATACGGAGAATATGGGAGGAGGAGCATAATATGGCGAATTCAGAAGCAACCGTTCTTCACCATCATGAAGCAATTAATAAAAACGTGCCGCTGGAATATTCCACCGCGGAAGGAAGAATGAATATCCTGGGATTCTGGATATTTCTTGGCGCTGAATTTGCGTTGTTTGCCACGCTGTTCTCTACCTATCTCGTTCTGCACGCCAGTACTGCCGGCGGACCGACATCGCGGGAATTGTTTGAAGTCAGACCTTTCGCCATTGAAACCCTTATTCTTCTGGTCAGCAGCTTTACCTGCGGTTTAGCCATCCATGAGATGCGGTCCGGCCGCGTGAAGGGGCTTATTTCCTGGTTGTTGGTTACCCTGCTCCTTGGTGCCGGATTCGTTGGCATGGAGATTAACGAGTTTATCACCTATGTAGCACACGGTGCAACCCTCAGCAGGAGCGCCTTTCTGTCGGGATTCTTTGTACTCGTCGGCACACACGGGGCCCACGTCAGCCTGGGGATTTTATGGATGATAAGTATTATTATTCAGCTCGCCCAGCGCGGATTGACGCCCCGGACAACAAGGAAAGCTTTTATTGTGGGGATTTACTGGCACTTTCTCGACGTTGTCTGGGTATTTATCTTTACAGCAGTTTACCTCACAGGGAAGGTGATTTAAGGCATGTCTTCACACGAACAAGCACCCGTACAGTCTGTTAATCATAAAGGGTTTCCCTGGAAGCATGTCGTTGGATTTATTCTTTCGCTCGTGCTTACCGGGCTCGCGTTCTGGGTTGTATTGTCTTCCGGATTGCCCCCGGATATTTCTTTAACGATCAGTGTTGTGCTTGCTATTGGCCAGGTATTTGTTCAACTACTGCTGTTTATGCACCTGAATGAAAGCAACTCGGCCTGGATCCAACAAGCGGCGATTTATTTCGGGATATTTATCGCGTTTACTGTAGTAGCCGGATCACTGTGGGTGATGGCTTATTGTATGGGAATGATTATGTAGATAAACGAATGGAAAAAAAGCAGGCTGCCGGAGATTTTCGGCAGCCTTTTTTACCGTTAAAGAAAGTATATGTTGCTTTACAGTGTTAAAGCAACATATACTTTCTTCCATTGGTCACCCGAGAAAAACTCGCGGGAGTGTGCCGAACGTTGCTTTTTCGATGTGGAGCGTGTGGCCGGAAGGTCGATCAGACCGACAATTGTCCATCCTTGAGATACCCGGATGTTTTGTCGGTCTGACCTTCCGGTCACTAAGCGGCCGTTTCGCTACCCTGCAGAAAAAGGACGAGCGGCAACGCCCGCGAGTTTTTCTTAGCGTATAGACATCCATGCCGCTAACGCAGCATCAACAGATGATGAAATAAAGTTATTTCAGTATAACCTTTCTATACGCATAAGTGCAATTAAAGCTATCGCCAAGCCGGAGGCGCAGGCGATAGCCTAGTTTTCTTTATCGGACAACCCGGATGGTGAAATAAATGTCCTGTCCTGCCTTTTCGGGTTCACCAACTAATTCATACCCGTGTTTTACCGCCTCTTCGGGAACACTTCGGAAGGATTGCGGGCAATCAGCAATCACCTGTAACACCTGCCCGGCCTTCATATCCTGCAGCGCATCCAGCGCATACATCACAGGATAAGGTCATGGTTCCCCTCGAACATCCAGAACGAAGTCGATTCGGACTGCCATTGTTAAACCTCCATCACATTCTCAGAAACTTTTCCCGGTGTTTTTAATCCTTTTCCATAGCGATAGTTTTTCTCCCACCAACCGGAAAGGAAAAACCATGTACAAAGCATAACGAGAGTTCCCAGAAGAGCTCCGGTTGCCCCCCATGATTGAATCAGGTTGATTTTTGGCCATCCCTTTCCAAGGGCGTTGAAAATGCCAAGATGATCCCAGCCATACGCGAGGATTGAGGCACCGACAATATTTCCGGCGCCCACGATCCAGAAAAGAATTTGTCCTTCCATTGCCCGGTACATCATGCCCGTTTCGCACCCGCCCGCAAGCACAATACCGAGACCGAAAAGAAATCCTCCGAGAACGGTACTTGGACCGGTAATTTTAATTTGTGCGGCAGCACCGTTTTGAATGTAGAAAAACGTAATAATTACGCTCACCATGATTCCTACGGCAATTGCCTTTGTCATTACGGCGCGTCCGCTTATCCATAAATCGCGGAAAGCCGATGTAAAACAAATTTGGCCCCGTTCAATCAAAATGCCAAATAGTGCACCCGCAATACAAGCAACAGCAAGAAGCGGTTTATAGATGGCAAAATAGTGAACTGTGATCCCTACATAGGCAATTGCAACCAGCCCTCCGAGAATCGGCTGGTAGCTTCGTTTGGTACGTTTCGCTCCCGGCTGCATTGTCCGTGACGGGGTTGCCTTACGAAGATTCGGCTTGCCGCGCCACCAGGAGGTACTCACCAATTTAACACCGACATAGGTGCCGATTGCGGTCGTAACCATAAAAATCCACGAATGAAACGAAAACTGAGGAATCCCGGTAAAGAATGCTGCCAGATTACACCCAAGCGCCAGCCGCGCTCCAAATCCGGCAACGATTCCGCCGGCAAATCCCTGCACTAAACGCCGTTTTTGTCTCGGAATTCGTATTTTAAAACTACTGCTAAGCAGCACCATAATCAGGGAGCCGCATAAGATTCCTATCACAATCCAGCCATCCGTCCGATCCACCGGTGTTCCGGAAAAATGAATGAGTTTAAAATAGGCCCAATCGGAAACATCAACACCAAACCATTGGAGAATATGTCCGCCAAATCTGGTGAATTCACCTGTCACCGCCCAAACCGTGCCCGTCATTCCAAAATATAGGGAACTTAGAATTCCGGCAAGAACAATGGACACATAGGGATTCCAGTAGGTTTGGAACAATTTGCGATAAAGATTGTTCAACCGTATTCCTCCTTGTACATAAAATTAGCCACAAAAAAATAATAATCAGTCAATTATATCACTAATTATGTTTTTTATGACTGGTTTTATATTCACTTAACTTACATGACCGCGCATCACTCATTTGCTTTCACTTATTTATTGTATCATGATTTCGGAGGACGAGTTGGTCAGCTGTTTACATGCTGACAATTTAACGATTTGCTTCAAAAAATTTTTTAATTGATTGGAAGAGGTTGGAGTGAAGATGTTTAGCGCTGCCAAAGTTTTCGTGAGAAATTTGTTATGATATAATTTTCGATGTTAGTAAGTAATAACAAACAGTCCACTGTGGTAAGGAATCGTACGAAAGATTTGAACAGGAGGATAACAATTAGTGCAGCATGTTACGAATCGACGGAATGTCACGATGGCAATGATGGTGGCAACGTTTTTGGCGGCTATCGAGGTAACGGTGGTCAGTACAGCGATGCCTACTATCGTCAGCGATCTTGGCGGGATTAAATTAATTAGCTGGGTGTATGCGGCATACTTGCTCACCACAACAGTGACGACACCCATTTATGGAAAACTGGCCGATTTATTTGGCCGAAAAATTATTTTTGCGATCGGCACGGTTTTGTTCCTTGCAGGCTCTATGCTGTCAGGCTTATCCCATTCCATGGAACAGTTGATCTGGTTCCGGGCGTTTCAGGGAATTGGGGCGGGGGCGGTATTGCCGATTACGTTTACGATTATCGGCGATATCTATACATTTGAAGAGCGTGCCAAAGTTCAGGGGTTATTCAGTGGAATATGGGGAATTGCGGGTATTTTAGGACCACTTGTCGGCGGATTCTTTGTTGATATTATTTCCTGGCGGTGGATTTTCTATTTTAATGTTCCTTTTGGATTGCTCTCTTTATTTTTAATCTGGATTTTCCTCCATGAAAACTTCGAGAAAAAGAAAAAAAATATTGATTACTGGGGGGCCATCACCTTTACAATTGGCGCGACGGCCCTTTTGTATGCTTTGCTTAGCGGCGGGCAGGATTATGCGTGGAATTCTGTTGTGATTATGGGCCTGTTTGCAGTGGCCGCGGCGTCTCTTGTTCTTTTCGTTGTTATTGAGGCTAAATCGGCAGATCCGATGGTGCCGCTCAAGTTATTTTCTATCCGCGTCATCTCGATATCCAACCTGGCGGCTTTTCTCACGAGTGCCGTTTTAATTGGTCTGAACGCGTATTTGCCAATGTGGGTGCAGGGAATACTCGGGTATAGTGCCACAAGTTCAGGGTTAACCCTTACACCGATGTCTCTAAGCTGGACGGTGGGCGCTATCATAGGTGGGCGCCTCATGCTTAAAATTGGTTCGCGTGCCGTTTCATTGTTCGGAGTCGGCTTAATTTTGGTCGCCTCGTTATGGCTGGCTGTGGTGGGTATGAATACTCCTTATTGGATGTTTGTGGCAATTATGCTTATCGTTGGTATTGGTTTCGGATTCAGCATGACTGCGTTTACCGTCGTCATACAATCCTCGGTCAACTGGAACTTACGTGGCGCAGCAACGGCATCGAATTCATTTGTAAGAACGTTGGGGCAGATGTTAGGTGTCGTCGTTTTTGGCACATGGTTTAACAGCACGATTTCAAACTATATATCCACCCATTTTCATGGCTCCTCCTATCAAAGCCAGGATTTTAATAAATTATTAAATCCGGAGTTCGCGAAAAAAATTCCTGCGGACGTTCTGCATACGATGCGGGAAGTTCTTACGGCTGGTCTGCACGGCGTATATGTGATTATGGGTGGAATTGCGCTGCTGGCATTGATTGCGACGCTGTGGCTGCCCCGGCAGAGTGCCGTAGAGGCGGAACCGGTGGCAGAAAGCAAGTAGAAAAACAAATAATATGTAAGCAACTCCGCAGAGGCATCGAGCCATATACCGGAACAGGCAAAACAGCAAATGGTTTCCTTCACTCCGCTCAGACGCATTGCTACGCCGGAAGATGTGGCTGGCGCGGTAGCGTTCTATGCCAGCGATGACAGCGGCTTTATGACGGGTACATATGCCCCTGTTAATGGTGGGATTTCAATGGATTAAAACAGCACGGTGGACAGCCGGTGTACATTACTGGTTAGCCGATGTTACGCCGGTTTTTCTTGCGTATAGGAGAATAACTTCCCAGCACGCATGAGTGCAGCCAGGGCTACTATCTGTGCCTGCGGCTTGATGTTAGCCAGGTTTTCTTTAGAATAAGGGGATGGGATAACAATCTTTGTTCGCAGGTTGCGATGCTAAAAAGTATGTGCTATAATAACTTTAAATTAATAAATGAAGTACATAATTCACATAATATAAAGGGTTATCACTTCAGGAAAATGGTACTCTTTATAATATGTGAATTTTTATTTGCCCAGGTAAATAAGCAACATATTAAAAACAATTATATTGGAGGATTTCATAATGACTCAAGGTACAGTAAAATGGTTTAATGCTGAAAAAGGTTTTGGATTTATCGAAGTTGAAGGCGGAGAGGACGTATTCGTTCATTTCAGCGCTATCAGCGGCGACGGATTTAAAACTCTTGAAGAAGGCCAAAAAGTTAGCTTTGAAATTACGCAAGGCAACCGTGGACCTCAAGCTGCTAACGTTGTAAAACTGTAAGATAACAAGCCAAAAACCCCCATGCTTTTGCATGGGGGTTTTTTATACGCGGCGTATACACATACTCCGGGGCACTGCCCGCTTTGGCGCCAGCCGGATTTACTAATGAATAAAAGGGTGTTTCCGTTGGTTTTTGAACGGGTGGTATGTCGGGTTATTGCTCGTCATTTCGTCAATACGCGCCCAGGTATACCCCCTGTTTGCTGTTTCCTTCAATACATCTTCTAATGCTCCAATCATATGCCGGGGAGCACCCTCATCAGCACCGAACGTTTCTCCGCAATCATGCAGCGTTATGATGGCTCCGTTTGAAATCTTTTTAAGCAAGCGTTGCTTGATTTTCTCACGGCTGACTTTTCGGCTCCAATCTCCCACCATTACAGACCAGAGAACGATATGAAACCGTTTATGGAGTAAAATAAAATCAAAGATATTAATAAGGCCCCAAGGTGGGCGGTAATGGATGGGCTTTACGCCGGTAATCCGTTCAACAATCTCGGCGGAATGCTTAATTTGCCGCCAGGTCGACCAGGGGGTCATAAACCAGTTTGAACGATGAACATAATTATGAATTCCAATAAGGTGCCCTTCTTTATGCATTCGAAGAATAAGGTCGGGATGTTTTTCCGCTTTAGCCCCAAGAATAAAAAAAGTCGCCTTTACTCTGTATTTTTTCAGCACATCGAGCAAATGCGTAGTATAACTGCTATCAGGCCCATCATCGAATGTCCAGGCGATTCCCTGGTCTTTTCGTCCTTTTTTCAACACAGACCAGCCAAAAATGCGGGTTAATACAGCCGGAATAATGGTGTATGCTGCTACGATCATGAGCAGTAAAGTCAGAAGCGGATGAATTCCCTTCCACGTGGTTGTACCGGTCATAGCTGTTATTGCTATAATCATGATGACACCTTCATTCTTTATTGGTCTCTCAATAAGCTTCTTTTTATCGGGCAGCCTTGAACCTTGTTTGCAAAATAACATCCAAGGCGTCAAATGCCGCTTGCTTCTGGTGAAGACGTCTGGCTGTCTCTTTCATGTTTCCCAACAAAGCCGAGTTCGTTAATACGGCAGCAAGTTTTTCCGTTAAATCGTTATCATCGTCAGCCTGGATAGCTGCATGTGTCTGAAGAAGGAAACGGGCATTATCTTCTTCTTGCCCGGGAAGCGGTTTATAAAGCAGCATAGGCAGCTCCATGGCTATCGCTTCGGCGGTTGTAATCCCGCCAGGTTTTGTGATAATAATGTCGGCGATTGCCATCAGTTCTTCTACATAATCAATATACCCAGTTAAGTGGATTTGATGCTTGGAATCCTTTAACCCTGCGGCTAATTGCTGCTTTAATTTATTGTTTTCCCCGCAGACGATAATTAAATTCACTTTTTGGGGAAGATTGTTCAGCGCAAGCAAACTCTGCACCCCTCCACCGATAATACCACATCCGCCGCCCATAACAAGTACCGTTGAAAGGTTTGGAGCAACGCCGTGTTTAGCTTTCAAAGACTCTTTTGCAAATGTCTGGCAGAATTTCGGACGAATCGGGATTCCGGTTGCTGTTATTTTATATTCCGGTATACCGAGCTGTTTCAGCGATTCACCGACAAAGTCAGAACCGACAACATACTGGTTCGTGTGAGGATGAATCCAGTAACCGTGATCCGTCTGGTCTGTGATAACTGTTACGGTAGGAACATCGGTCAGACCATATGATTTTAGCATAGACATCGCTCCTGCGGCGATAGGAAACGTACTGACAACCACGGTTGGTTGAGTTCTTTGCAGCAGGTTTATAAGACGTCTGACTCCCAGTATATTAAAGGTCTTTTGTAGACGTGAAAAAGAGTTAATATACCTTGTTTTGTGATAGAGATAACCGTAGAGTGCCGGGAACCGTTTGACTCCCTGAATGAACAAATGCCGGCTTGCCCTATGCAAATAAGGATGAATTAACTCCATAAAATCTATCATAACAGTATCCACATTCGAAAAGCGCAACGGAACGGCTTCACATAGGGCTCTCGCCGCCTGTTTATGTCCGTTTCCATAGCTGCCGGAAAGAATAAGAATTTTTTCTTTCATGGGTTCCATCTTACCCCCCCTCGTCGTAGAAAAGACTTGGATATTATAAAGAATATGTAAAAAAGCTATTCTTCAAAACTGGAAAAATTAAGCGGACTCTATGGAAATTATACCATAGAAGCGTTATTCTTATTGAGTACACTATACAGCTAGTTTATAACTTTTCATTCGATATTTTCAAGTGAAGGATGGTTAAAGCAAAGACAGTAAGTGAAAGGAGAGAAGAAAAAATTGAGGTTTTCACGCATGTTTTACCCGCGAAAATTCAGCCTGATAAGCCTTTGTATGGCTGTGCTGGTTCTTGCCGGTTCTTCCATGGGGACGGTGCGCGCGCAGGAAGGGAAGCAGGCTGCTGATGCGGCATATAATGAATTGTATTGTATAGAAAATACGCCATTTTACCGCCAACCGAATGCGACAGCGGCTGGTTATGCCGGTATTATTCCTTCGGGGATCATCCCGTATCCTGTTGTTCAACGGCAGGATAATTGGATAAAAGTTCATTACAATAATCAAGATGTTTGGATAAAGGTTCCTTCTCCGACAGCATATGTAAAACCGATTGCCGCGAAATCGGGCGAAGATACCGTTCCTGAACAATCATATATGTACCTCCACTATCCGGCGGTCGTCTATCAGGAAGCAGACCCGACAGGAAAAAGACTGATGGACATCGATCCGCAACGAATACAGGTTCTGAAGCGAAACGGAGAATGGTATCAAATTCGAACTGATTATGGTCCGGGATGGATTTACGATGGCGTCGGCTACATAACTAATACATTGGGCGTCAGGAAAATTACGATTACGAAGTCTGTCCCTCTTTATCGGTATGCCACCACGCTTTGGCCGTCTGCCGGGAACGTGCTGAACGTACCTTATGAAACAACCGCTTATGAGAATTTTGGCAACTGGTATAAGGTGTATATAAACGGTGATTTTTATTGGTTTAACGCAGCCCCGGGAGAAGTGGAGACCGCGCCGGCTGTTTTTACGGGCAAAAGTACACAGGAGAATGGTTTTGTCGGAAATACGACGTTTATGACTGCCCCTAAGACAACCCGCCCCGGTGACCTTCTCCACCGAATGGTCATCAGTCGGGATGGTAAGCCGGAAGTACTGTTTCAAACGTTTATTGTCCGTCCGGCCGGCAGCGAAGAAAGGGGATTTTTGTTCGAATCGTTTCCGGCAAATACAATGGATGCGAATCAGGTGCTTAGCAAGTATGTGTCTGATTTATTTAGTGCCGGAGATCAAATGGATCAACTGGAAAGAGCCGCGCTTAAGGTACGTGCTCTGACAGGGAAAGATGATTACAGGACAAAAGTCATTATCGGCATGCCAAATCCTACTGGCATTGAACCCCTGCAGCGTGTTCAGCTTAATCTGGATTATATAAATGAAGTTATACAGAAGTGGAAAGAAGTAAACCCGCAGGCATTGGAACTGGTCGGATTCTACTGGACAAATGAGAGTGTACCCGAAGCGGACCGGGAAGTTGTGCAATCTATTGCCGATTTAATCCACAGCAAAGGCTACAAATTTTATTGGGCACCTTATTTTCAGGCGGCCAATGAGGTGCAATGGAAAACACTTGGTTTTGATTTTGCCTGGCTACAGCCGAATTATTATTTTAACCGGGATAAGCATCCGGGCGAGGATATGCTGGGTGAAACGTATAATTTATCACGGCAAACAGGTGCCGGCACCATGCTGGAATGGAACTGGGATTTTCTAACGAAGCCGGATGAGGCCTCAGCCTTGAACGCATACCTCGATCGTGGGCTGTTAATCGGCGCAAATCAGACAAGCGTGCTCGTATATGACGGGGAAGGTGCGGTAGATGCCTTTTTCAGCGACTATAATAAAGGGTTAGATCCGATTAGACAGAAACTTTTTGACTATTTACTGAAGCCAACTGATTCGGGTAAATAGAGTAGGAGATGCTTCGAATCCGTTTATTTTTGCTGAGTTTTCCCTTGCATGGGAGTTTAGACTGTCCGTGCTCCCCTTCCGTTTGGAGAAGGCAAAAATAAACCGATTTCGATGCATCTTCGAACGTTTCTGGTTCCATAACTCTTCTCAACGTAAACGGTAAGATGGTTGGTTTAATGGAATGGCCGTTTTCGTCGGCTTTACGTTCGGCTGTTATTCTTCTGTTTTCTCGATCAGGATGTTGTCCACATCTATTTCTTTTGCCGTGGTATCATAATAAACGCTTCCTACGATATGACTCCTCTGTTTAACAATCAATTCAAAATTCCACTTATTTGCCAGAGGGAATTCTATGTACCCCGGAGCTGCTTTTCCTTTTTCTTCGCCTTCATACCATTTATCTGTAATCACATGGTAAACAATCGATTGATTGTCCTGGACCTGCGGCAGGTAAATCCTTACCTTATCATTGAAGGCCCCGCTTTTTTTGGCTAAGGAATAGAGTTGATCCGCCCAGAAGTCCAGCGTTGACTGACTGATCCCATCTTCCGGTGAAGGGCTGTAGAACTGTTTGGCCTGTTCCATATTTTGCTGGATGCTTTCTATGCTGGTTGTTTTATATAGAGCAACATCCGGGTTTATTTCTTCGACCGATGGGCTGATTTCCATGTGAGCGTCGAGTCCCTTGTCGTGCATCACCTTAAGAAGCTGGATGCATTCTACGCGGGTGATAGAACCCTCACTGTCGTACCCATCAATGGTTTTCTTTGTTTTCCCCTTTGAAATTCCTTTATCATACAAATAAGCGATAGCGCCCTCGGTATTATAATTTTTACCGTTTGCTGCGGCAAGCAGGCGGGCTACCTCCCCGCGGGTAATTGCCTTTGACCGGAGATCGGCGGTTGCATCCCCGCTTACGGGCAGGTGGAATTGTTTTGCTGCCTGATATAATTCATCCGGCGTGGTGGCCGAATCGGCCGATGAACCGAGTTTGGCCAGAGCGTCATTCGCGTTTGGGAAAAAATGAAGGAGCATGGACAAAAACTCTTCTTCCGTCACGTTATTATTCGGTTTAAACGTACCGTCCGGATAACCCGAGATAATGTGATTCGATAAGGCCCACTGAATCGTATGATTTTTCCATGCCCAGTGGTCCTGCGGCACATCTGTAAACGATGTGACCGGTTCATTAGCCCATACATCCGGATTCCACGAACTGACTCCTGCCCCCAAAACAAGGGCAGTGCAGGCCGCCTTTAGTAAATTCTGCTTGATGTTCCACATAATATCTTCTCTCCCAACTCCATGATAATTCCTTTATTATATCATGGAATTTTCACGTTTATGGGCTTAAGTTGTATGATTTAATTTTACGGTAAAGTGTATTGCGTCCAATGTTTAATAGCTTGGCGGCTCGGGTAATATTCCATTTTGTTTTTTCCAACACTTCCCGGATCGCTTTTTGTTCGGTTTCGCGCAGACTTATCCTGTCCACCCGGGTGTTTTCCCATGGATTTTCCGGTTTATTTTCCTGTATAAAATGCAGAGTGGGACAGAGTGAATGAAGTAAGTTACTGCCAATCGAGTGGTTTACGGCGAGAAAGGCAGCCTGCTGCAGGACATTTTGTAATTGCCTGAAATTCCCCGGCCATTCATATTGCTCAATAAAAGATTGCGCTTCATCCGTCAGGTACGGCACTTCCTTAGCGAAGGAAATTGTCTGAAGTATATGTTCGGCCAGCGCAAGAATGTCGCTTCGCTCACGCAGCGCAGGCAATTTCAAGGTAAAACCGTTCAATCTGAAATACAGATCCGCCCGGAATCGGCCTGCCTCTATTTCTTTTACTAAATCTTTGTGAGTGGCGGCAATAATACGGACATCCACAGGACGGGCCAGTGTTCCGCCGACTCGGGTTACGCAGCGCTCCTGAAGAACGCGCAAGAGGGCGGCCTGTGCCTGCAGCGGCATGTCGCCGATTTCATCCAGAAAAAGTGTACCGCCATGAGCTGCCTCGAATTTCCCAAGTTGTCCGCCGCTTTTTGCCCCGGTAAAGGCCCCTTTCTCATAACCAAACAGTTCGCTCTCCAGCAAACTGTCCGGAATCGCGCTGCAGTTAATGGCGAGAAAAGGTTTATCTCTGCGAGGGCTTGCCTCGTGGATGGATTGGGCAAATAGCTCTTTTCCCGTGCCGCTTTCCCCCAGGATCAGCAAGCTAATGTCGAGCGCGGCGGCCCGCTTGGCCAGAGTAATCTTTTCCTTTACTGCCGGATCTTCCGCGATAATGTCGGCAAACGAATAATGCCCGGCTGCTCCGTTCGTCCCGGTTTTTCGTCGGTTACGATCTCGGGAACGATCGTCCCATTTCTCTTCAATAGAGGGTACGGGTCTTGTATAGATTTTGTTATCCGTGGCAGAGTTCTTTATTTTCCGACTGACAAGTCCAAGGAGCAGGGACTGTTCAATGCATTGTACTGTTCGTTGGACTAGCCCGAGAGAAAAGGGGTGGTAGTTTTGCCGATGGCTACTTATATTCAAAATGCCAAGAAGCTGGCCGTCCGCGTTAAAAATAGGCGCGGCCGCACACGTAAGGAAATGGTTATCCTCTAAAAAATGATGAGTGCCGTGAACGATGAGGGGTTTTTGCTCTACAATGGCGGTCCCGATGGCGTTGGTACCCTTCATTTCCTCCAGCCAATTCGCTCCTTGACTAAGGGCTACCTTGTCGGCTTGCCGGAGAAACGACGGTTCGCCTATCGCGTGCAGGATCGTTCCGTTAGGCGCCGCCAGCAGAAGAAGAGATTGTGTACCATGAATGGTATAATAGACATCATCCAGGATCGGAGACGAATAATAAAGCAGTTCAGCAAACTCATCATGCTGTTGAACCATTTCGTAATGGCTTAGCCTGTTATCCCTTTGGATATCGGTCGGCTGCAGGCCTTTTGATTGACAGCGCTTCCAGGAATCCTGAACATAAGGGGGAAGGCGCTCGGGCAACATTGTAGATGTCTGATATAAATGAGACATACGGCATGACACCCCTTTTCCACTATTCAACTTACACAATTCTGATTAATTAAATTATTCGATCTAAGTACTACTATAGCAAAAATTTAACCTGGAGTACATGTAGAAGTTATGCTGAAAATTTTATTTACATACCTGCATCAAAATCTCAGCGTTTGGGTATCCGAGTATAATAGGAGAATGGGTAGCAA
Source organism: Aneurinibacillus terranovensis DSM 18919 (assembly GCF_000430625.1). Lineage (GTDB taxonomy): Bacteria > Bacillota > Bacilli > Aneurinibacillales > Aneurinibacillaceae > Aneurinibacillus_B > Aneurinibacillus_B terranovensis. Next base: position 161,950 of record NZ_AUMJ01000009.1, on the reverse strand, counting down.
TAATAAATTGAGACTTTCTGAATTTCGACAAATCGTGAAGAAGACGCAAAAAAGAAAGTTGCCGTGATGGTGATAAGGCAGCTTACACATAAATCTGCAATAGCTTCTAAAACAGTAAATTTACCAGTACCATATGGTTTTTCACAAATCCCATTTTTTTCTTTATAAATGTTGAATGAGCACATCTGCAAAGTTACGTAAGAATTGTTCTTCCGCCTCCGTAAATCGATTCGTAATAGGGCTGTCAATGTCGAGTACGCCAATCAGCTCGTTATTTTTAACTAGAGGTACAACGATTTCGGATTGGGAAGCAGCGTCACAGGCGATATGACCGGCAAATTGATTCACGTCCTCCACCCGAACTGTTTTTTGCTCAACAGCTGCTGTTCCGCATACACCTTTACCGAAAGGAATCCGCACGCAGGCAGGCAAACCTTGAAAAGGCCCCAGAACGAGTTCCTCACCTTCGCATAAATAAAAACCAACCCAGTTAATGTTATCTAAAAATTGATTGAGTAGGGCAGAGGCATTTGATAAATTGGCCACACGGTTTGTCTTATCTTCTATCAAAGCCTTAAGCTGTTTTAGGACTAATTCATAGTTTTTTTCGCGCGCTCCATCATAGTTCTCTACCTTAAACATAATGCATTCCCTTCTTTATAACGAATTAAGTTTATTTACATTGTAATATAAGAGAAGTAGTTTAGAGAAGTAGTTCAGATTGTTTATCCCATTTTCCAAATGAACAACAGAGCGAGGAAATTGTGACAAGGGATCAAAAGTATGAAGTATGTCACACCTAAAAACAAAAAAATGATTTACACTGAACGTATGGAGAATCAATCTGAGGTGATGTAAAATGAAACCAATCATTCCCAAGCAGCACGGTGCTTGGGCTATGTTAACTGTGCCTTTTCTCGTCGGCATGGCAGCAGGCGGTGCCAAATGGATTCATATTCCGTTATTCCTTGGCTGTTTCTTTCTCTACCTGGCCTCTTATCCACTGCTGCTTGCCGTAAAAAACAGAAGGAGGGCTGCCGAATATATCAAATGGATATTCATTTACGGTATACTGGGTGCAGCATTTCTTATCCTTCCTGTTTATGACTCTCCGAATCTTATGTGGTTTGGAATTATCGTTCTACCGCTGTTTTTTGTGAATTTTTATTATGCTAAGCAAAAAAACGAACGGGCTTTTCTCAATGATTTTTGCGCGGTGGCCGAGCTGTCTTTAGGCGGCCCTGCAAGTTATTATGCGGCAACCGGCACGATAGATAAAACGGCGATCCTTGTGTGGATTCTCTGTGTATTGTTTTTTACAGGCAGCGTATTTTACGTGAAAACGCTACTCAGAGAGAAGAAAAACGCAACGTTCAAGTGGTTTTCCTGGGGATATCATCTGGGTGTGCCGTTTATCGTTGGCATTCTTGGCGCTACAATTATTGCGGTTGCGTTCATTCCCAGCCTGATTCGCGCGGTAATATGCTACGGAAAGCCGCTTACACCTAAAACAGTTGGCATCATTGAAATTGCCAACTCGATTTTCTTTGTGATTGTGCTCTTTATCGGAATGCATATCCGTATGATATTGTGAAAATTCCTTAATTCCCGCAATGTCATAAGGAAAAAAGAGACTAAAAAACCCACTCTGGTTATCGTTTCGATACCACAGTGGGTTTATGTTTTTATTATTACATCATTACGGTTGAGGGTTGCGCTCCACAGGCGAAATCGATGGAACGGACAGTTCGAGAGATTGATTGGAAGCAATTCTAGCTGCAACTTTAGCATAAAGTACATCGACAATTTTTACGGTAGAATAACCAAGAACCAATCCACCTAACACATCAATGACCCAGTGGATTTCAAGATAGAGCGTGGAGAAAATAACGAGCCCGCAATAAGTTGCCATTGTATATTTGAAGATCTTTCCTTTTTCCCGCAGTGATATCAGCAATATAGCAAATGATACAGACGTATGCATACTCGGGAAACAATTTTGCACCCAGAGTAGGGCCTGCTGGTGAGTAAAATGGCGGTTCATCCCATCCGGATCGCCAAGTACGAACCACACTTCCTGCAGCATAACTGTCGTGTAAAATGGGACAATAATCGGCAGTTGAAAAGCGTGAGCGGACAGTACATACCGCAGCATTTTCGGGCCGTCTTTGGCCATAAAACTCCGAATAACCGAAATCCAGAGTGCAAGCGAGAAGCCGTACCCGTAAACCCAGCGCAAAAATTGGGTAAACCATTCCGGGCGGTATATGCGGAAAATAGCCCCATCATTAAAGGGAATGCTTCTAAACAACTGGTTCCAGTTAAAGATATGTTTTACATTCTTCATTTCCCATCCAGCAAGTTTGTACCATATATAAGGTGCGTAATGGTAAAGAAAAAATAGCACACCAAGCAGTACGACGCCTCTGGGTAAGAAATAGGTCCAGGTATGGTTTTTCTGGTCCATCTTCACATCCAGGAGAAGGAATCCGAGAAATAACCAGTTGGCAATGACCCATCCTTCAACATGTGCTATATTCCAGACAAGAATTGCAGTGATGATCATTAATATGGCCAGCATTATGCGTCTGAACATCAGGACACCTCTTACTCATAAAATCAATTCAATTCATTTTAACAGAATCTTAACCTAAATAAAATATAACGAAAATAATTTTTAATGGTAGTTTATATGAGCGCTGATGTACCTATATCGTTGCATGTTTCCCCTTTTTTATGCATGGATTCGATACGTTTTTACGTTCAAGTTTTCATTATTGACACCACATTAAAATTGCGGTTTACTATAGATAAAAATCAATGCTATCCAGACACGTATACGCTGAATTTAGATAATTATCTAAATATCAAAATGAAAGGGGGAAGTAAACGTTATGAAGCTTAATCAAACATTTAAAGCTTTAGCCGACCCAACCAGGAGAAAAATACTTGATTTGCTTAAAGATAAAGATTTGACAGCCGGCGAAATTGCCGATCAGTTTCAGATGACCAAGCCGAGTATTTCTCATCACTTAAATCTTCTGAAGCAGGCTGAATTAGTTCGTGATGAGCGGGCTGGACAGCATATTTATTATTCTCTTAACACAACGGTTTTTCAGGATTTAATAAAATGGTCGTTACAATTTTATGAGGAAGAGGAGCGAAAAAAATGAAAAAGAATGCATTCCCTGTTTTAACAATAATCTTAGGACTTTTGATAAGTCTGGCAAGCTATCCGTACCTGCCTGAACGAATTGCCACCCACTGGGGGTGGACCGGAACCCCTGATTCCTATTCTTCGAAGCTATTTGGCATTCTGATTATCCCGGTACTTATGATTGCCCTCTATGCTGGTATGCGATACATGCCGAGGCTCGATCCGAACCGGGCAAACTATGAAAAATTCGGAAAAAGCTACGACCTTATTATAAATTTTATACTAACCTTTTTGTTGATTCTGCATGGAATCACGCTTGTAAATGGAATGGGGTTCAAGATAGATATTTCTTTTGCTGTACCCTTTATGGTGGGAATTCTGTTTATCGCGTTGGGGAATATGATGCCGCGCTTTAAACAAACGTACTTTGTGGGCATCCGCACTCCCTGGACGATATCCAGTGAACAGGTGTGGCGCAAAACGCACCGGTTGAGTGCCCGCGTTTTCTTTGCAGGAGGAGTTATCCTGGCAGCGAGCGCTTTTCTGCCGCTTTCGTATCGATTTCCGGTCTTTATTGCAGTGATTATTCTGATTGTTGCCGTACCGAATGTTCTTTCGTATTACTATTTTAAAAAGGAGACAGCCAATAAATAATGTGAACAAATCTGCTTGAAACGCGAACACATGTGCTATAATAAAGAAAAATAAACGGACCGGAAGCGGTTTGACATCATGTGTGGGAGTGGGTGCGTTGGCGGAAAGTAAAAGTATGTACCCGGCAAACGGTCGGGTGATTCTCCATATTGATATGAACGCCTTCTATTGTTCGGTGCACGCAGCCCATGAACCGGAAAAATACAGGGGTAAACCAATTGCCGTCGGGGGCCGTGAGCAGGAGAGGCGGGGCATTCTTGTCACAGCCAGTTATGAATGCCGGGCGAAAGGCGTTAAAACGGGAATGACCATCTGGCAGGCGCGCAGGCTGTGCCCGGAAATCATTATCATTCACCCTGATTTTGACTTGTACCGTGACTATTCCAGAAGGATGATTTCCATTTTACACGATGTTACGGACCGGGTGGAGCAGGCAAGCATCGATGAAGCGTACCTTGATATTACGGATTGTTATCAGCAGGGGACACCCGTAGAGATTGCCCTGGGCATTCAAAAAAGGATATACCGCGAACTTTCGCTGCCCAGTTCGGTTGGAATCGCACCGAATAAATGGCTGGCCAAAATGGCCTCGGATATGAAGAAGCCAAACGCTTACACCATTCTTAGAAAACGGGACTTGCCCGGGGTTCTGTGGCCGCTGCCGGTCGGGAAGGCATATGGAGTCGGTAAAAAAACAGAGGAACGGCTAAAAGAGTTAAACATTCATACGATTGGCGATCTGGCCCATGCGGAGATCGACTTTTTACGGATGAATTTTGGAGTCAAAGGCGAGCGGTTAAAGCGGCGGGTCAATGGAGAGGATGAGTCCCCCGTTAACCCGCATGCCCATGAACAGCGTAAATCCATCGGCCACTCAACTACCCTGTCGTATGATGTGGATGACGGAAAGGCGCTTCGCCATGTGCTGGGCCAGCTAGCCGGGTCTCTTTCTGAGCGTTTACGTAAAAGGCATGTCATGGCTTTAAACATACAGCTTACGATACGCTACGCGGATTGGCAGACGATTACCCGGTCAGCCATGACGGAAAAACCGGTACGGGCATCGGAAGACATTCTGTTATACGCGGACACGTTATTGGAGAAGAACTGGTCGGGGGCCCCCGTCCGCTTACTCGGGATTTCAGCTCAGAAATTACAGGATGATGAAGATGTTAAAATCCAGCTCGATTTATTCTCCTTTTTGAAGGAAGCGAAAAGTGAACTCGAAGGAAGAAAAATATAAAGAGGGTAGACAATGAAAGAGAATCGAATCGATTGGGACGAAACAAATCTGCAGATCTTATCTTCGATGTGCCGTAAATGCCCGGAACCGCATTTTCAGCCGCGGACGCCGGAGTTGCCGCAAATTGGGTGCTGTGCATATGAGCCGGTTTTTACGCTTTTTGAAATCTATAAAATGGTTTCATCAGGGGAAGAGGAGTTTTTTCTTCACAGCATTTATCCAAACCCTAAAAATACAGTGTACGATTACGAGATTATTGCAGGCGGGAACATTCACCCGCTGTTTTACAAGAAACAACCCGGCCAGACAGAAACGCCGTATGAGCGACATGAGTCCTTGAAAAAATCGGTCTCTACAGCCTATCTGGCGGTCGATGAACGGCTGGGCTATACGATGTGCCAGTTTTTTGAAGAGGAGAACGGATGCGGGCTGCCCCCTGCCTTCAAAACCAGCATCTGCCGTTCGTTTATGTGCTGCTCAATCGAGAAGGCGCTGACAGAAGAAGAGAGAGTGCTGCTGGACGACTGGCGGCGCCGCATAAGGGAGGAAGCGGAAACCTTTCACCGCAAGCATAAAGAAGTTTTACAGGGAAAGGGAATTTCTCTTGGCGGGAATGTGCTCGATATCATTGGCTATCTTAAGCAGGTGGATGGTTAATCGCAGCCTTCTTTCCCGCATGATGCTTTCGCTTTTCGCAGCGTATGAATCGCATACCTGACAGGGCAGGAAATTGACTCCCGATAGGTACGAATGTCACCGGCTACCCTGAAGAGTTCCCGGTTCGGCTTTGTGTTCACTTCGATTAGCCATGCGTTTCCTGCCGTATCAATCCCAAAGTCAAGGCCAAACTCGATAAATTGACCAAATCGCCTCTCAATAAAATTAGCAAGGATAAAGCTTACTCTTTTCATCTCTTTCATAAGTTTTTGCTGTTTTTCTGCAGAAAAGCGTGCGAGTAATTTTTTAAGTGAAACGGCTTTTCCGCCGCCGCTTAAGTTAGAGGTTACGCGCGAAAGGGGGGATTTCTTCCCGATCATTCCTGTGATTTGCCATTGTCCGTCTCCGTTCTTCTGGATGAGAACACGGGTATCGCAAATCATACCGGGCAATAACGTCAGAGTAAGGCCTTGCTGCAGAATATACCTTCCGTCACGACACCACTCCGCTGCTGCCTTTTCTGCCTGCTCTATACAATCATACGTCTGTCTTACCACGTTTCCCCGGGAATCTCTTCCCCTTAGACGGATCGTGTTATTTATGCGCTCCATCCGTAAAATTTTTTTTCCTCCTGAACCGTTTACCGGCTTCGCGTATACCGTTGTATATTTGTCAAGCATAGAGGCTAGTGCTCCCTGCTGCATAAGGGTGGTTTCAGGCAAATAGGGCTGCAGCGCGGGGCTCTGGCTTAGAATTTTATGAGCGTTCCATTTGTGGGCAAACCGATTGTTTAAATACCTCAGCCGGCTTTTTTTCCGGTAGGCGACATACCGGCGAAATGCTGCCCGTTCCATATAACTGAACCGATCATAGACAACATCAGGCAGATGTGTCGTCAACGGTTTCCATTCCATTGCAGCAGAATTATACATAAATCCGGATACAACCCCTTTTTTTTCGTCGATGTCAGGAGGGGAGTAGACAATAAGATGGCAGCCATGCTTTTTCGCTTCGACTGCCAGTGCGGACAGGTATTTTTTTCCTGCTATAAACCGGTTTCGGCGATGGGTTAATACTCCGATAATGGGCTGTTTACTGGACATCATCTGTCCTCCAATCGCCCGCTGCCAGCCATAACGTAGGTTTTCCTGTTGGGCCGTACGTACAGGAAAATCCAACCATGCCGCATGAAAAACACGTTTTGAGGCTGGGGATATTATCTGCTGCTACGCGTGCGTACAGCTTACCCAATTGATGAATGGCTTCCTGTACAAGAAGCTTTCCCACTCCTTTATGACGGGCGTTGTGTGCTACCGTAATAAAAGATTCACTTCTTCCATAGTTACCGACGGCAAGAAATCCTACCAGCTTCCCATCGTCGACCGCCCCAAGAATTACATTTCCGTTTTGTTTCAATTGCTCAATAGATAAGGCTTCAAGCCAGTGGAGTGCCCGCCGGGTAATTCGCTTATCGCCGTTTTCGGAAACGAAACGAACCAACCATTTCCGGACGCGGGGCAAGTCGGCTTGAATTCTATGAATTTCCATCACGGTTTCCTCCTGGTTTTCTCGTGAATTTTGCCTGATACTGGGCATATTGAATAGTTCGTTTCAGAGAAAGTCTCCGAATGTGAGGTTCGTCGAATTTACCCGGTTTCGCATTTGCTTCAATAAACCAGATTCGCTGAGATTTATCAACGCCGATATCCATCGATACTTCTCCGAGTGCGGGCCATTCTTTTTCGAGAACGTGCGCGATTTGCAGAGCTGCCTGCCGGATATTTTTTGTGATGTTATCGACGCACCCGTCCGGAAAAGCCAAAGGAAAGATATCATAGGGGGATTCCACAGAACCACCGCGCGGTACATGGGTTGTGATTTTTCCTTCGCCTGCCAGACGAATGCCCATGCCCGTAGTGCCCCATCTGCCCCACCCGTTTTTTTGCAGCAGCAGCCGGACATCAAACAGCTTACCGTCGTAGGTGGCAAGATTGATTCCCTGCTGGGCAAGATAGTCCGTACAGTTATTTTTTTGCAGGTAGTTCCATACTTCCTTACAGGAGTGAAACTCTTTTTTTATGGTCTGTTCTTTTTTTTGATATTGCAGCACCAATACTTCACCGGTTTTCTCGAGACGATAAATCCCTTTTCCCGCCATCCCGTTATAAGGTTTTAAATAAATAAAAGAGTGGCGACATAATAAGTTGGTGAGTACGTCTTCTGATTTTAACGGTATGGTTTCCGGGAGATATTGGGAGATTTCTTTTTTTGTTTGTAATATCGTAAAAAGCTCATGCTTATTAAAAAAATGCGGATTATAAAGCTTGAGTTGTTTCATATTCGAAAGTTTTTGCAGCGCTTTTGTTACGTGCGGCAGCTGCTCTAACACGCGGTTTGGAATACGGTTATAGATGACGTGGGGAAGAGGCAGCAGCTCTTTAATCCATCTCCCCCGGTGATGGTCGTATACGTAACCTTTTGCATTCAATGAGTCCCAGTCAATGTTTTCAACGGGGATCACAAACGTGAAAGCCCCTATCTTTTGCCCGGTTTCAATAATTTCTTTAAAATTGCTTTCAACACCGCGAAAACTTCCCCGCCCGGCTACCGTCAGAATTCCGAGAAAAGGACCCACATCAATACCTGTGTTTTTTTTGCGAATCCGGACTTTCGTAGTGATATACGTGGACGGTGGACGCTTTCGACGAATGAAGAGCGTTTTCTTCCACGAGTTCATTTGTATCGTGACACGCTGATCGGTGCAAAATGAAGCATCGGCCGACTTTGGAAGATAAAGATACCAGGTTCGGTTGAGTGGATGGATCGAAATCCACCCGTTTGTTATGCTCTGCGGCATCAATCTTCCCTGCCCGAATGCCGCTTTGTTAAATAGTAAGTATATTTTAAGGGATTTAACCTTGCATTTTTAAAATAGGTCCCGTTATCGATAAGGCGAAAGGACCTCCGCCCCGGCTTTGAGTTAATTTCGATCAACCATACCTGGCCATTTTTGTCGACGCCGATATCGATCCCGAGTTCAACCAGCCGGCCATGTTTGCTTTCGATAAAGGGAGGGATTTCGTTAACCAGCAAATCGATGTCCTCTTCAATGATTTCTAATTGTTCCTGCGTGAAATACTGCTCTAAAAATGGACGCGCGGAATAAGCTTTCCCTCCCCCGCATAAATTTGAAGTCAAACCGCCTGAAACGCCGGCCCGTACCGCGCGGGCTGTCTCTGTCCAGCGTCCGGATGCGTCTTTTTGTACGAGCACACGGATGTCAAACGGAATCCCTTCCGGGGTGGAAAGCTCCAAATAAGGTTGAATCAAAAATTTACCCTTTAATGTTTCACGAAGCCACCGCAAGAGAGCCCCCCGGCTGGGAAACGATCTGTGAAAAATCCTGTTTTTTAAATCTCTTCCTTCGGCGGAATGCGTTTCTCCGGATGATAATTTCATTACACCTATGCCCAAAGAATTTTGTACGGGCTTAATAATGACTGCTTCATATTCATCCAGCCATTTATTGACGACTCTCATGGACGTAATCAGCTCTGTATTTGGAATATAAGGAACGAGATCTTCATGCTGTATAATTTTTTGGTGGTTTTCCCATTTTCCCGGCAGCACGTGACCTAGAAAAGTAATGGAGGGAATGGTTTTAATCTTTTTAATGTATTTTCCATATACTTTTCTATTTGAGCAGCGGTCATACACGAAGTTGGGGAATGGAAATTTTCCTTTTTTCCATTGTTTATTGATATACTGGTAACCTGTGACTGTCTGCGTATCATAATCTACCTGATTGGGGAGAAAAACATACACGGAAATCCCTATTTTTTTTCCTGCTTGAGATAAGTAGGCGTAAAAGGGTTTTTCAGGAAATGGCGGGTTTGTTTTAAGCGGTGTTGCAAGAATGCCAAGGTATTCAACCGTTTTTTTCATCAACTTGACCTCCTTTTACTTGATCGCGAATTACTTGAGCGAGAACGCCTGATACCGCTGCGATATAATGAATAATCGACCAGACGAATAACAGAACGACGCGGTCCTGAATGAATGCTGGCCAGTGAGGTATCACCCTTGGAAGGTTTCGAATTGATTTCGATGAGCCATACTTTCCCATAACAGTCGATGCCGAGATCAATGCCCAGTTCAGCATAATGGCCCGGTGCAAACTGTTCAAATGTGCGGGCAACTTGTAAAGCGATTTGTCTGATATTTTCTTTAAGTGTTTCGCGTGGAACGTTGGTGGCGTCGCTGAGAGCGAGGCTCTCGGTGAGGCCCATGAGTCTTCCCCCGCGTGCCACGTTAGAGACGATGCTTTTCTGCGGACCGCTGCGTCCGACAATAGAAGTGATACTCCATACGCCGTTGTGATTTTTTTGTACAAGGGCCCGAAAATCTATCAATGCATCCTGATGTTTAATTAAATGAAGCCCTTGCTGCATAATATAAGAACGCATCCCAATTTTTTTCTGCAGCATCCGGGCCATTTTATCAAATGAACTATAGTGATACGTAATAGCTCCCTTGCCGGTTGTGTACTGGCATGTATAGGTTTGGCCGGTGCGAAGGAGCCTGATAATTCCTCTGCCCAGGCTTCCATGAATTGGTTTTAGGTAAATAAATAAGTGTTTTTCTAAAAATTGTTTTAAATAAGATGTTTCTTTATAAAGCTTGGTTTCAGGACACATGGAAGAAATCTCGGTGTATTGGAGAGTCCGATGGATTTGCCATTTATCTAAAAACTTCTCATTAAAAAAATAGATGCCCTTGTCTTTCAACCATTCAATTTTTTTGTGTGTGGATTTTTTCTGCTCTGTTTTTCGCGAACCGATTCGGTTATACACACATACAGGCAGAGCGTACGTATACGTCTTCCACTCGTCATTTTCATACGTCCATCCTGTGACCGTATCATCATCGGCAGGTATTTGGTCGAGTGTGAATATAAATGCCGTTCCCTCCCTTGCATTGGCCGCCTGCACTACTTCTCTGCAGAAAGAAGTAATGATGCCAAATGGCCCTTCGCCTTTCAGGGACAGCCCGGAGACAAGGACACCGAGGACCGGTCGCGCACTATCTGCCATTTCGGTTCCCCTTCCTGGAGGTTTTCATTACTTCATCGTATGAAGCTCGGGCTGGGTTGGTGAGTTGCAGGAGAATTGTTCATCACGCAAGGGATTGGTAAAATAGAAGTGAGTAAGCAAATGAACTGTTAACCAAAAGGAGGGTGTAAGAATGGAAATTTTATACCACGGTCATTCTTGTGTTCAGCTTTCGCACAAGGGGAAATCTATTATTATCGATCCGTTCTTTACAGGAAATTCACTTGCCACCGCTAAACCGGAAGAAATTGAAGCACAGTATGTTCTGTTAACACATGCCCATTCCGACCATATCGCAGATGCCGTAACCATTGCAAAGCGCAATAACGCTACCATAATTGCTATTCATGAACTGGCGACATACATGGCATGGCAAGGAATTGAGGCACACGGCATGAACCTGGGAGGAGCCTATGATTTTGACTTTGGCCGCGTGAAAATGACTCAGGCGTTCCATAGTTCAGGATTCGTGGATGAAGAAAAGAAAGAAATTATTTACATGGGGATGCCGGCCGGCTTTCTTGTTACGATGGGTGGCAAAACAGTTTATCATACCGGTGACACCGGTTTGTTCGGCGATTTAAAATTGATCGGGGACCGCCATAAAATTAATGTCGCATTCCTTCCTATTGGGGACAATTTTACAATGGGACCCGAGGATGCTCTTTTGGCGGCGGAGTGGATTAATGCAAGTGTGACCGTTCCTATTCACTATAATACATTCCAGCCCATTAAACAGGATGCCCACGCCTTTATTAAAAATTTGGAAGCCCAGCAGCTCCGGGGAAAAATAATGGAGCCAGGTGAAAAATTCCAAATATAATATATTTATAATAGTTTTGTAATGCACCTGTAACATAAAAGGGGTATCTTATAACTACGATGAAAAACCCCCTTTAAAATATATATCTTGGATGGAGCTGCCGGTGGCGGCTCTCTTTTTTTTGTTCCGGCCTCTTAGACTGTTAGGCTTTCCAGGTAGCTCAATGATGGAGACAATCGTGCAGAAAGACGTCTCCCTTTTTTTTAAAACACTAAGCAGCGGGAAAAAAGTAAAAATAAAAATCGGTCCATTTCCATTGCAACCGACTTAGTATTTACGTTCCGGTCAACCCAATAGATTCAGGAGAAGCTGAGTGAAGAGGGGGAACAAAAAATATCGGAAGGCCGGACTCATTATGATGGTGGCCCAGCAGTTTACAAGATCAAATGCTGAAGTTAAAAATGTAATTTCCAAGGGAAAACCTCGCAAAAATACAACGGATTCGATGCATCTCTCTCCGCCGTCAGTCTGGACATTCCCACGCCTACCACGTAAGATAGATAACAGTGTAAAAATTTTGTGCAGTAAGGAGATACAAAATCAATGCGTTTGCGAAAAAAACCAGGTGTCCGGGAAACGATGGCGGAGTTTCCTTCACTCGTTCCTTTAAACGGGGAAACGCATAAAGGAAAATGGTCCGCTTTTTTTGGTAATGATCACCCTCTTTATGTAGAATTGGGAACCGGGAAAGGGCGGTTTATTACTACCCTGGCAAAACAAAATCCGGATATTAATTACATAGGTGTTGAGCTTCGTGAGGAAGTGTTGATTTCAGCCGTGAAAAAAGCGAAGCAGCAAGGCCTTACAAATATGGCGTTCCTGTGGATTAATATTAATAACCTTGAAAATTTTTTTGATACGGGCGAAGTAGCGCGATTTTATTTGAATTTTAGCGACCCGTGGCCAAAAAAGAGGCATGCCAAAAGGCGGTTAACGGATAGTGGATTTCTCGTTAAATACGAGCAGATCCTCAACCCCGCAGGCGAGGTTCAGTTAAAAACAGATAATGAATCTCTGTTTGAATACAGTCTGAATCAGTTTGCGAAAGAACGCTTTTTGCTCGACCAGATTACGTTTAACCTGCATGAGAGCGAGTATGCGGAAGGGAATGTCATGACAGAATACGAAGCGAAATTCGTTGAGAAGGGAATGAAAATTTACCGCTGTGTAGCACGTCATCCCGCTCAGTGGGGCGAGGCTTTTAAAAAATAGTCGGTTTTGATACTTTCCTTGTCCACACCTGCATATACTGTGGATGAGGTGATGGAAATGAATACAACCTTCCGGTACAGCAGCTATTTAATCTTAACGCTTTTGCTAGTTCTTTACGGATTGCCGCGCTTGCCACTTCTTGCTCAAAATCCCCTCGCTATTGCTTTTAGCGCCGTCTGGCTGGGCTTTGCCCTGCTTGGGATCGCGGCCATTATTTATCAACTGCTTAACAAGGCCGGGACCGATACGATTATGCTCGGCAAATCGATGTCACAGGAAACACAAGAGAAGGCAACAGTTAAGGCGGTGCAGGGTTCGAGAACCCGCTTTTAAAGAAACTTGGCTGAATTTAGCCAAGTTTTTTATTTGCTTGTGTTATATGTATTAGTTATAATATACACTAATACAGAGTGATACAGTATAGGGAAAGTAAAAGGTGAGAAGATGGCAACTAAACATGAGCAAATTTTACGGCATATTGAGGAACTTGAAGTAGGAAGTAAAATTTCTGTCAGACAGATCGCAAAAGACCTGGAAGTAAGCGAAGGAACAGCTTACCGTGCCATTAAGGAAGCGGAAACCCAGGGAATGGTGTCTACCATTGAACGCGTTGGAACGGTTCGGATTGAAAAAAAGCAAAAACAAAACATCGAACGGCTTACGTTTGCAGAGGTTGTAAATATTGTAGATGGTCACGTGCTTGGCGGCAGGGAAGGTCTGCACAAGACATTAAATAAATTTGTAATCGGCGCAATGAAATTAGAAGCGATGATGCGGTATGTGGATGCGGGCAGTCTGCTTATAGTAGGGAACCGCTACCAGGCGCACAAGCTTTCTTTACAGCATGGTGCGGCTGTTCTTATAACCGGTGGATTCGATACAAGCGAAGAAATCAAAAAACTTGCCGATGAATTGCAGATGCCGATTATATCAAGCAGTTACGATACGTTCACGGTAGCAACTTTGATCAACCGTGCGATTTATGACCGCTTGATAAAAAAAGAGATTATGATGGTGGAAGATATTTTAATTCCAAGCGGCGAGTCTTTCTACTTAACGATTAATAATACGGTACGTGAATGGCATCAATTGACGGAATCAGTTGGACACAGCCGTTTTCCTGTCGTGGATGAAACGATGAAAGTGCTTGGCGTGGTGACGACAAAAGATGTCATGGGACACGATTATACGACCCCGATTGAAAAAATTATGACAAAAAATCCGATTACGGTTATGGCACGCGTGTCGGTGGCATCGGCTGCCCATATGATGGTCTGGGAAGGCATTGAGCTGCTGCCTGTAGTCGACAACCACCGGAGAATGCTCGGTATCATTACGAGACAGGACGTACTTAAAGCGCTTCAGTATGTGCAGAAGCAGCCGCAGATGGGTGAAACGTTTGCGAATTTGATTATGAACCGATTCCAGGAAGAAAAAGGTGAGAACGGTATTTATTTCAGGGGTGAAGTTACACCTCAGATGACAAATCACCTCGGGAACATCTCATCCGGGGTGCTCACTACGCTTGTGTCAGAATCCGGAAGCCGGGCGCTCCGGCAGCACAAGAAAGGAGATATGGTTCCGGAAAACATTACCGTATACTTTTTAAAGCCCGTGCAGATTGAAAGTGTCATTGAAATCCGGCCAAAGGTAATGGAAGTTAGCCGTAAATTCGGAAAGGTTGAGGTCGAAGTGTATCACCAGGGGAATCTAGTAGGCAAAGCCATGATGACTGCTCAAATCATTGAAAGATAATCATACGTAAAACCTAAGTGTTGGTGGGGCAATGGAATGAACCGTTCTTATTTTTTGCAAAGGTCTTCCCTTGCATGGAAGCGAAGACTGTCCGTGTGTTGAAAAAAAGGGGGACCTGCCCGGCCGCAATTGTTAACGTTGACAGTAAATAAGTCACCGTATGACCCCTTCCTTCCTATTCATTCGTTAAAGAAAAAAAAAAGACACCTTTCGAGGTGCCTTTTACATTAGTTGCGTTCTTGTTTTTCCGGGATAAACCAGGAACCGAGGGGCGTCTCGTCCACATAAACGTGCAAGTTTTGCTCTTTTATATACTTTTTCATAAGGTCGGTAACTTCCAGGGACTCAGAAAAGGCGGAAAAACCTGTTTTCAATTTTTCAACTTTGTTGCGGGCAATTTCTCTTCTGTTAATAATCATGTAAAATCGCCTCCTTGCATTATCGGTATACATATAGTTTACACAATTTTAATAAATCTGGCGAGTGTATGCATGTCGATTATGTTACGTTTATTGACACGTTTTATATTTTATCCGGTTTGACAGTAATATACACCTGAAGGGTAGGGGAGATAATAAGCGTTTTCAGAGATGCCGTATACACAACTTGTTCGGCGTGATATTTACGCTCTGCTAACATAAGAGACAGGGCTTCGTGAAATCCTTCCACATACTCAAGCGGTTTCCCTTTTAAAAAAACAAGATCCCGTGAAATTTGTTTTTCCAATTCCGCAGCCACGAAGCGGTTCGAAGTGGTGATATGGACTTTGATTTCCTTTACCATCCTTTTTTGTTTTAGAATCATATTTTTTTCGTTCTTTTTCAGGGTGGCGATTTGTTCAACATACAAGACATTGTGTTTTTCCAATTCCCTTATTTTTAAATGCAAAGCGTCCAATTGTCCCCCCAACAGCAGGAGAAATACAGACATTCCGGTAATCATCCCAAAAATAAAAACCATTAAAAAACGCATATACCGGCGGAGATAACGGCCGGATGGAACACGCATTTACGTTTCCCCCTGCACGAACCATTTAATCAGCAATGTACTCGTATGAGCCCCGACAAACGCGCTGATAATCCATATAATTTGCTTAATAATAGGGGAGATATTCCCTTCTTCAAAAACGCGTTCAATCTGCATAAAGGAATCAAACGTTCCTCCAAGCGCCCCCACAAGCCCCCATATTTTTAAATGAGTCGATAAATTTAACATCGTATTAAGCGGCGGTTTATGGATGAGAAACGCCGCAAACCCGCCGAGCACCGACCCGCCAAGGACAATGCCAAATGCAACGAAAAAGTTGGTTGTAACATCGCTAATTAGCTTTATAATTGCTAGATAACCCATAAATTCCCTCTTTTCTATACGGTTCATATGCTTCATATGTATGGAACAGGCTGGGGAAATATGAAACGCAAACATATGTTTCTATATTGATTTATATCGTATAATATAAAGAAGGATAATGAAGAAAGCGAGGAGGGCGGAGGATGGCTACGTTTGCTCATCTTCGTGTACATAGTGAATACAGCCTGCTTGACAGCGCAGTTCGCATCGAACTGCTCATAAAAAAGGCCAAGGAACTCGGGATGACCGCGCTGGCCCTGACGGATCGGGCGGTGATGTACGGGGCGATCCCTTTTTACAAAGCATGTTTGGACGAAGGAATTCGGCCGATTCTGGGCATGGAAGTATATGTAACGAACGTTTCTCTCAGCGACCGTCTGCCGGCTCATGAAGAGCCGGTCTACCAGCTTGTTTTGCTGGCGGAAAATTTGGAGGGGTACCGAAACCTCCTGCGGCTCACTTCTATTGCTCATCTGGAAGGCCTGCATTATAAGCCGCGTGTTACGAAGGAAATTTTACGGAGGTATTCGGACGGACTCATCGCGCTCAGCGGGGCCGGCGATGGCGAAATCGGCTATTTGCTGCTTCACGATAGGATAGAAGAAGCGAAGCAAGCTGCTCGGTTTTACCAGGAAGTATACGGAAAGGATTGCTTTTTTCTGGAGCTTCAGGAGCATAACTTGGCAGAACAGAAGCAGTTAAATACGCGCACCGTTGCCCTCGGGAGAGAGATGGATCTTCCTCTGGTGGCGACAAACAGTGTCCGTTACATCGACAGAGAAGACTATACTATATATCAGGTACTTCAGTGCATCGGGCAGGGAAAAACGCTGGATGAAGCCAGAACCCTGAAAATTGAAACAGATGAATACTACCTGAAGTCTGCGGCTGAAATGAGCGACCGGTTTGTGTTTCTTCCGGAAGCAATCGAAAACACGGAACGTATTGGTAACCGATGCGATGTACAAATCCCCCTTGGAAGGCATATTCTGCCGCAGTTCCCGATTCATGAGGGGACGACAGCCGATGCGTATTTAAAGAAGCTGTGTTATGAAGGACTGCTGGAACGTTATGGAGGGGATGTGCCGGAAAGTACCCGGGAAAGGCTGGATTATGAGCTCAGCGTTATTAAGCAAATGGGATTTTCCGATTATTTTCTAATTGTATGGGATTTTATTCGTTATGCCCGGGAGAACGGGATCGCGGTAGGGCCCGGGCGGGGTTCGGCAGCAGGCAGCCTTGTGGCGTATACATTGCGAATTACAAATATTGATCCGGTAAAATACAAGCTGCTGTTCGAGCGGTTTCTTAATCCGGAGCGGGTCAGCATGCCTGATATTGATGTAGACTTCAGCTATGACAGGCGGGACGAGGTTATCCGGTATGTAGTGGAGAAGTACGGTCCGGATCGGGTGGCCCAGATTATTACGTTCGGAACGATGGCGGCGCGTGCGGCGATTCGCGATGTGGGCCGTGTACTCAATATGGCACCGGGTACAGTAGACCGGATTGCCAAACTGATTCCGGCTGAACCTGGCATGACGCTTGACAAGGCGCTGCAGAGAAATGCACAGCTCAAGCAGGCGATGGAAGAGAACTCTCAGACCCATAGGTTGTTTATGCTGGCTCAGGCGGTAGAAGGAATGCCCCGCCACGCGTCGACGCATGCCGCGGGTGTGGTGATATCCCGGGAGCCTCTTACAGAGTATGTGCCGCTTCAGGAAGGGCATGAAGGCCATGCGCTTACCCAATACGCGATGGAGCAGTTAGAAGAAATCGGCCTGTTAAAAATGGATTTTCTCGGTCTGCGGAATTTAACACTTTTGGAAAATGCGGTTTCCTTTATCCGGGAACATGAGGGACAGGCTCCGGACTTGGCTCGGATTCCGCTTGATGACGAAGCGTCCTACCGGTTGCTTGCCGAAGCGGATACAGCTGGAGTATTCCAGTTGGAGTCCGGGGGGATGCGGCGGGTGCTGCGCGAAGTCAGGCCCTCTGTTTTTGAAGACATTGTCGCCGTACTTGCGCTTTTCCGTCCGGGTCCGATGGAATTTATCCCTGATTTCGCGGCAGCCAAGCACGGGAAGCATGAAGTAACCTATTTGCATCCGGCGTTGAAGCCTATCCTTCAGGATACGTACGGTTTTATTCTTTATCAGGAACAAATTATGCAAATCGCGTCAAGCGTTGCCGGTTTTACCCTTGGGGAGGCGGATATTCTGCGGCGGGCCGTTTCGAAGAAGAAAAAAGAATTACTGCAGGAGCAAAGGGAACGATTTGTTGCTGGCTGTCTCGCACAGGGACATGATAGCGGCCTGGCCAATCAACTGTATGATTGGATCGTGCGTTTCGCCGATTATGGATTTAACCGCAGCCATAGTGCCGCCTATGCGCTTATCGCGTATCAGACGGCGTATTTAAAAGCAAATTACCCGCTTCCTTTTATGGCTGCCCTTTTAACAATGGTCATGGGAAACACCGCGAAGGTGGCGGAATATATTGAGGAATGCAAGCGCAAATCCATTCTGGTACTCCCACCGGATATCAATCACAGCGACATGGTGTTTACGATTGACAACGGTGCGCTGCGCGTTGGGCTGGCGGCGGTTAAAAACGTTGGTGTTCAGGCGATAAGGCATCTTATCGATGAGCGAAAACAGGGAGCGTTTGTCGACCTGCACGATGTTTGCCTTCGCACAGATCCCCGCATATGCAACAGGAGGGTGTTGGAAGCTCTCATTTTGTGCGGTGCGATGGATTCGCTGCCTGGACATCGGGCTGCTCTTCTGGAGGCACTGGAAGAGGTGATTGAATGGAGCAGCCGCCTGCGTAAGGAGAGAGAAGCGAGCCAAATGGTTCTCTTCCGTGCTGACGCAAATAAAATCGAGCGTCCTGAACTGCCGCTTGCAACCAAAGCATTTTCGCCAAAGGAAATGCTCGAACAGGAAAAGGAATTTCTCGGGTTATACCTATCAGGACATCCTCTGGAAGAGTTTGATAAGCTTTTCGATCATCCGTCGTTGACTCCCGTTCACCGTCTGGGCGAAAAAGAAAACGAAAGCGTGTCGATTGCCGGGATGGTCGTGCAGTGTAAACGAATTACAACAAAAAAGGGCGATTCCATGGCTTTTTTAACGTTAGAAGATAAGCATGCCCAGGTTGAAGTAGTCATTTTTCCGCGGGTGTATGAAAAATACGCCCATCTCCTGAAAAAAGACCGCGTACTCGTAATGGAAGGAAAGATTGACAAACAGGGGCACACGGAAGGAGGAATCAAATTTATCGCCAATCATATAACAGATGCCAAAGAAAGCGAGTGCGCTCGTCCACCCGCAGCCGCTTTATCCCAGGTGGTGTACATTAAAGTAGAAAAAAATGTGGAGGAGGATACGGACCGGTTGACGCGCCTGAAAAATGTCCTTGTAAAAAACAAGGGAACAAGTCCCGTTGTGCTCTATTATGCCGCTAAAAAGCAGCCGGTACAGCTATCGAAAGAGTATGCGATTCACCCAACAGAGGAATTAATAAAAAATATTGAGAAAATTGTAGGTGCGGGCCGGATAATTGTTAAAAACAAGGTAGAAAAGTTGCTGTAAGGCGCTTTTTCTACCTTGTCTCCGTTTACAGAATAAGAGAATTTGGTATAATGGAACAATAAATAAGTGGTCAGACCACTGAAGAAGTTACTTAATGGGACATAGAAAAAGGAGTGGTATGTGTGTCAAGATTGCGGGAAGAGGCGATAAAACTACACCAGGATCACCAAGGAAAAATTAGCGTGCATTCAAAGGTGCCGGTAAGTACAGCGAAGGATTTAAGCCTTGCTTATTCGCCCGGCGTTGCAGAGCCATGCAAAGACATTTTTGAATCTCCGGAAAAAGTGTATGACTATACTTCTAAAGGAAATATGGTAGCCATTGTTTCTGATGGTTCGGCAGTGCTTGGCCTTGGTAATATCGGCCCTCAAGGCGCTCTTCCTGTTATGGAAGGCAAGGCGATTCTTTTTAAGTCTTTTGCCGGTGTTGATGCTTTCCCTATTTGCTTGAACACACAGAACCCGGAAGAAATTATTCAAACGGTTAAGTACCTGGAGCCTACATTCGGTGGAATTAACCTCGAAGATATTGCAGCCCCGAATTGTTTTGAAATCGAAGAACGGCTAAAAAAAGAACTTACCATACCGGTGTTTCATGATGACCAGCATGGCACGGCCATTGTAACGGTGGCGGGTTTGCTGAATGCTTTAAAAATTGTCGGGAAAAATATGCGGGATATTTCTGTTGTCGCAAACGGAGCAGGAGCGGCTGGAATTGCGATTTGTAAACTTTTACTTCGCATGGGTGTGAAAGATGTCATCATGTGTGACACGAAGGGCGCGATTTATGAAGGGCGCTCCCATGGAATGAATTCAACCAAAGATGCCATTGCAAAGATCACTAATCGAAATAATACAGAAGGCACACTGCCTGAGGTAGTAAAGGGAGCAGATGTTTTTATCGGGGTTTCGGCAGCAGGGGCTCTCACTGCGGAAATGATCGGGACTATGAATGAAAATCCTATTATTTTTGCTATGGCAAATCCCGATCCGGAGATTATGCCGAAAGATGCCAAAGAAGCCGGGGCCGCTGTCATTGGAACCGGACGTTCCGATTTTCCTAATCAGGTGAATAACGTTCTCGCGTTTCCTGGTATTTTTCGCGGAGCACTGGCCGTTATGGCTACTGAAATCAATGAAGAGATGAAATTGGCGGCCGTTCATGCTATTGCGGAACTCATCAGCGAAGATGAAATTTCTCCGGACTATATTATCCCTTCTCCTTTTGACCGGAGAGTAGCACCCAACGTGGCCGGTGCCGTTGCTGAAGCTGCAATAAAAACGGGTGTTGCGAGAAAAAAAATACATCCCGACACACTCCGGCAAACCGTACTTGACGGTTTGCGTGTTTAACAGGAAATTGCGATAAACGCAGCTAAGGCTAGTGGCAATGCTTGCGGCTTGGAATTAGCTGGGTTAACGGAAACGGGCAGAGGTGAGTTTTGTGGGTATACTTCCCCATCAGCGCAAGGTTTATGAAGAGATTTTGTTGGAAATAAACAGAATTATTAAGGAAGACGGGTTAAAAGCAGGGGATAAATTACCGTCCGAACGGGAACTCTCTGATCGTCTGCAGGTGGGCCGTTCCTCTGTGCGTGAAGCGCTGCGTTCGTTGGAACTGCTTGGCCTTATCACGACCCGGCGAGGGGAAGGCACGTTTATTCAACATTACCGCCAGAATCAATTAATCGATATTATCGGTGCATACGTATTAAAAGATTTCAAGACGCGAAAAGACCTCATTGAGATGCGTAAGCTGCTTGAAATCGATGCCGTGCGGTTGGCCTGCAAGCGCGCGACCGAAAAACACTTCACCGAAATGGAAAGACTGATTCAGGCAGCGGAAGAGAAGATTCGGACGGGTGAAACGGCGGATGAAGAAGATTATTTGTTTCATCGGGCCATATGCCGCTCAAGCCGCAATTCCGTGCTACACCGCATTTGGGTGCCGGTCGTTGAATACGCCAGGCCTGCCGGGGAGCGGTCCCTGCCCCCAAGCAGTGACGAGGAAATGGTGGTAAAAGAACACCGTGATATTCTTTCCGCGATTCGGGAGGGTGATGATGCAAAAGCGGTTGCCCGGATGTCCCGGCATCTGGACAGCAGTGTTTTGTAGTCCGTTCAGCATAAATTTCATATTGGTGATCCTTCACATATAGGCTTACAATATGAAATGGAAGAGATATTTTGAGAAGGATGGTGTACCGGTATGTGGACGGTCATCTATATTGCCCCAAGCGCTAAAGTTGCCGAAAAAATTCAGGACAAATTAACGACGGAAGGTTTTCTTGTAAAAATCCGTCAGGCCGGGTTATCAAAACAGTTTGAAATTCTTGTGCCGGAAGGAGAACTGGAAGAGGTTCAAGAAGTATTAAACCGTTCATTGATGCCTTAAGAGAGGTGCGATTTATTGTTAAAAGATATTTTTTATAAAAAACGTAAGTATGCGACAATTCCGGCTGGAAAGGTAACCGATGAACCGCGTCCGGAAAAAAAGGAAGTCCCGGAAGGCCTCATGATTAAATGCAGTCAGTGCGGGACGATTATTTACGCAAAAGAACTGGATAAAAATTTGAAAGTGTGCCAGGGTTGCGGGTATCACTTCCCAATGACGGCGTTTGAGCGGATCGCTATTACCCTCGATGAAGGTCATTTCTTTGAATATGATACAGATTTACTGTCGGAAAATCCTCTTAATTTCCCGGACTACGCGGAAAAATTGGATAAGGATCGGGAAAAATCCGGGCTGTCTGAGGCGGTTGTAACCGGGGAAGGAACCATTAAAGGGTATCCTGTCGTGATCGGTGTGATGGACTCACGGTTTCGCATGGGGAGCATGGGTTCCGTTGTCGGCGAAAAAATCACCAGGGCGATTGAACGGGCCGTTGAAAAAAAATACCCGTTTCTTTTATATTCTGCTTCCGGGGGGGCGCGCATGCAGGAGGGGGCGCTTAGTTTAATGCAGATGGCCAAAACAAGCGCGGCGCTTGCCAGATTGGATGCGGCCGGCGGGCTTTACATTTCCGTGATGACCAATCCTACAACCGGTGGTGTTTCTGCCAGCTTTGCCTCGCTTGGTGATTATAATTTTGCCGAGCCGGGCGCATTGATCGGATTTGCCGGGCGGCGTATTATCGAACAGACGATTCGCCAGGAATTGCCGGAGGATTTTCAGACGGCGGAATTTTTATTCAAGAAAGGGCAGCTGGATAAGGTCATCCCCCGCAAAGAATTAAGGGACCAACTAGGGCTCGTTCTGGATATGCATACCGTAAGGAGTGTGAAATAATGGCGGACTTACAATTTGAAAAACCACTCCTTGAACTCAATGCAAAAATTGAGGAACTTCGCAAATTCACCGAGGAAAAAGACATTGATTTTACAGATGAGATCGTCAAGCTGGAAGCGAAAGCCAAAGCCCTTGCGCAGGAGATATACGGCAACCTGACACCGTGGCAGCGGGTGCAGTTGGCGCGTCATTCGGAACGCCCGACAACGCTGGATTTTATTAAAGAGCTGTTTACAGATTTTATCGAGTTGCACGGAGATCGTCTGTTTGGTGAGGATTCTGCGATTGTTGGCGGGATTGCTAAATTTAACGGGCAGCCTGTGACGGTTATCGGCCATCAAAAAGGGAAAGATACAAAAGAAAATATTGCCCGTAATTTTGGCATGCCGCATCCGGAGGGATACCGCAAAGCCCTGCGTTTAATGCAGCAGGCTGACAAATTTAACCGGCCGATTGTATGCTTTATTAATACACCGGGTGCTTATCCGGGTAAGGCCGCGGAAGAACGCGGACAGAGTGAGGCGATTGCACGCAACCTGCGTGAAATGGCATCTTTTGGCGTGCCCATTATTTCCATTGTCACCGGAGAGGGCGGCAGTGGCGGTGCGCTTGCGCTGGGGGTAGGCAACCGGCTTCTCATGCTGGAAAACGCCTTTTATTCGGTTATTTCACCGGAAGGGGCTGCTGCTTTACTCTGGAAGGATGCGGCGCAGGCACAGCGTGCGGCTGAATCTATGAAAATTACTGCGCATGATTTATATCAGCTCGGTATTGTTGACGAAATCGTTGCGGAGCCAATGGGTGGGGCCCACCGCAATCTCGTGCAAACGTGCGCTTTTCTACGTGAATCGTTAACCAAAAAGTTAACGGAATTACAGACGCTCGATCGTGAGCAATTAGTAATTGACCGATACAACAAATATAAATCAATTGGCAAGTTTATAACGTTTACGGAAAATACCATAACAACCGTCTAGGAGGCTAATTATGCGAAATACAAAGATCGTTTGTACTATTGGTCCTGCAAGTGAATCCCTCGAAACGTTAAAAGCACTCATGGAAGCGGGAATGAATGTGGCCCGGCTTAATTTTTCGCATGGAACCCATGAAGAGCACAAGGCGCGTATCGCAACCATTCGCCAAGCTGCTGAAGAACTCGGTAAAAATGTAGCAATTCTTCTTGATACGAAAGGGCCGGAGATTCGCACCGGCCTATTGGAGTGTGATGTCGTTCAACTCAAAGAGGGAGACGCTATTATTTTAACAACAGAAGAAATAAAAGGAAACGAAAAACGAGTTTCCATTACATATGAAGGGCTTCCCAACGATGTTACGCCGGGAAGTACAATTTTAATTGATGACGGACTGATTGGACTGACCGTGGAAAAGGTGGAAGGAACGGACATTCACTGCCGCATTCGCAACGGTGGGCCGTTGAAAGATCGGAAAGGTGTAAATGTTCCCGGCGTGGAAATCGGGCTGCCGGGGATTACGGAAAAAGACGCAAAGGATATCGAATTCGGCATTCAGCAAGGCGTAGATTTTATCGCGGCTTCTTTTGTGCGGAAACCGGAAGACGTGTTTGAAATTCGTCAGATTCTGGAACAGCATAATGCTGACATTATGATTATTTCTAAAATCGAAAACCAGGAAGGGGTTCATAATCTGGATGAAATTCTTGCTGTTTCCGACGGTTTGATGGTGGCGCGCGGTGATTTAGGGGTAGAAATCCCGGCGGAAGAAGTCCCGCTTGTCCAAAAAGATATGATTCGTAAATGTAATCAGGCAGGCAAACCGGTCATTACAGCTACCCAGATGCTTGACTCTATGCAGCGCAACCCGCGCCCTACCCGTGCAGAAGCGAGCGATGTAGCCAATGCCATTTTTGATGGTTCGGACGCGATTATGCTTTCCGGTGAAACAGCAGCCGGTAAATATCCGGTTCAAGCCGTTTTAACGATGGACCGCATCGCTAAGACAACGGAAGCGGCTTTATCGTACCATGAAATTCTGCACAGCGAATCAACAAAAAGGCAAACAACGATTCCGGATGCATTGAGCCAGGCGGTTGCCAATGTGGCTTATGATTTAGATGCTTCAGCGATCATTACGTCCACCGAAAGCGGCCATACGGCGAGAATGGTTTCCAAATTCCGCCCGAAATCACCGATTGTTGCCGTCACGCCACACCCGCATGTTTGCCGTAAATTGGCGTTAGTATGGGGGGTTCTGCCGCTGATTGCCGAACCGGCTGAAACGACGGACGAAATGCTTGACATTGCGGTCCGTACCGCCGTTAAATCCGGCATTGTAAAACGCGGGGAACTCGTGATTATAACCGCCGGTGTCCCTGTTCGTGAAACAGGCACTACCAATATTCTTAAAGCGCACATAGTCGGCGAAGTGGTAGCGAGAGGACAGGGAATCGGACAAAAGAACGTGACAGGCCGTATCGTGGTTGTGCGTGGAGCAAAGGAAATTCCACAGGACTTAGAGCCTGGCTATATTCTTGTCGCTGCGGGCACGGACAAAGAAATGATGCCATTAATTGAGAAAGCGAGCGCACTTATTGTTGAAGAGGGAGGCCTCACTTCCCACGCAGCGGTTATTGGCTTAAATCTTTCCTTGCCGGTGATTGTCGGGGTAGAAGGGGCAACAGAAATTTTCCATGACGGGGACGAAGTAACGGTAGACGCTTCAATTGGGCATATCTATTCAGGATTTGCCCGCATATTATAAAAAATGAACAGGCAGCGGAGGCAATAATGGGAGAGGAACATTGGTTTGAAACAACCGTGCGGGTAAGGTATCAGGAGACCGACCAAATGCAGGTCGTGTATCATGCGAACTATCTGGTATGGTTCGAAGTTGGACGAACCGAATTAATACGTCAGCTTGGGTTTCCTTACCAGCGTTTTGAATCGTTAGGCTATATGCTGCCGGTGCAAGAAGCACGAGTCTATTATAAAAAACCGGCCCGCTACGACGACGAGCTTATCATTCGTTCAAAAATAGTGGCCTGTGAAGGTGTACGCCTTGTGTTCGCCTACGAAGTTGTCCGGCAGCGCGACGGTGTTTTACTTGTCACCGGCGAGACTCACCATGTATGGACCTCGCTTGAACTTAAACCGGTACGGCTGGAAAAGAAAGAGCCCGAGCTTTATGCTTTATTAAAAAAATACGAGTCATAAAGCGTTAGCGAAGTTTTTTTACGATAAAGCCAAACAAGAGGAGGGAAGGACTGTATGATCCGTATCCTTATACTTATCTTAATTGCGGTTCCGACGCTGGAAATATGGAGCCTTATTACGGCAAGCAAAGCGTTTGGATGGCTGCCGACACTTGTCCTGTGCATTTTTACCGGAGTTTTCGGGGCATGGCTCGCCAGACGGGAAGGGCTGCAGATTTTTAAACTCGCAGAGATGCAGCTAAGCAGGGGACAGCTCCCAACGGAAGCGGTTCTTGACGGTATCTGCGTTTTTGCGGGCGGTCTTCTCCTCCTTACTCCTGGCTTTTTTACGGATATCGCAGGGTTTATCTTAGTCATCCCCTACACAAGAGGGATTGCAAAAATTTTCATCAGGCGCTGGTTCAGACGAAAGCTTCATTCAGGCAGCATCAGCTTTTTTAAGCGCTGGTGAATGGAACGTATCGTTTTTTCCCTTGCCGTTAAAGAAAGTATATGTTGCTTTACAGTGTTAAAGCAACATATACTTTCCTCCATGGGTCACCTGAGAAAAACTCGCGGGAGTGTGCCGAACGTTGCTTTTTCGATGTGGAGCGTGTGGCCGCGGCTAGATATTTGTAGATGTTTGCCACAATCAACCTGGAAATTGGTAAACCACCTGGAATAAAAACCCCCGGTTATGCCAAGTAAAGGCAAAAACGGAGGTTTTTGGTGTTTGTGCGTTACTTATTCTCTACTGGTCCGCGTATATAGTTCCACAGGTCCTTGAATACGCCCGCATTGCGCAGTGCGTTAAACACGACAAGAAGTACGGGTCCGAGTATGAGGCCGAGAAACCCGAACAATTTCATCCCCGCGAATAGCGCGATAAGCGTTAATAACGGATCGAGTCCAACATTGGTCGCAACAATTTTAGGTTCCATAATTTGCCTGAAAATGATAACGATGGCGAAAAGAATGGAAAGCCCGATGACAAGAGGGAAATCTCCGGAGAATACCGCGTAGGCGATCCACGGAATAAATACCGAACCTGTACCGACGTATGGCATTAAGTCCGCAAGCCCGGTTAACAAACCGATGGATATCGCATAAGGAACCCCGATAATGAGAAGGCCGATAATAACTATCACGGACGTGATGGAGATTAGTGTCAGCTGCGCTTTAATATAGCCGAAAAGAGCTCGCTGCAGGTCGTGAACAACGTGAACTCCCCGCTGAATGTGCTCGATTGGAATCCATTCTCTCATTTTACGTTTAATCTTGTGGTAGTCTTTGCTGATAAAGAAAGAGGAAAGCACGGAGATGACCATAACGGTCGCCGCGTTCGGCACAGAGCTGAGGAAATTGCGAATCCCTGACAAAATGTTCTTCGTCAGTACGGTTCCACTCACGGCAATCCGGGACATTCCCTCTGAAAAATTTTCCTGTATCTTTAGTTTGTATGTTTCGTCAAGCGTGCTGTAAAGATTGACAAATCGGTCATAAATTCCTGTAATGACACCTTGGGAAAGAAAATTCCTAAAGTACGTTGTCAATTGGTCAATGTAGCTCGGCAGCGTGTTAATTAAGTTTCCCGTTTCAATCACAAGTTGGGTAACGAGCATCGTTACAATGGATAAAAAAATCAGTATAACGAGCGCCAGTACAATAGTCACTGCGAGCCAGCGCGGCCATCGTTTATTCCGTTCAAGCCTGTCCACCGGTTTGTTAATGAGATATGCAATAATGAAACCGATGAGAAAAGGGTAAAGTAAGGGGGTAAGAAATACGACAAGAACATATGCTGTATAAACGACGGCTGCTACGAATAAAAAGCGCAGCACTTGAAATAAACGGCGGTAAATATTGGCGTCCATAAGGCCTCCTTTCTTTATTGCATTTCAAGAAATAACTTTCTTAACTCTTTTTTTAGGTTATGATAAGTATGAAGAAAAAAGCAACATTTACTTTATGTTCATCAGTTTTTCACATTTTTTTCGATAAACATTCACAAACTATGGGAAATATTCTATAATTATTCGTGAATCCAGTCAAAGAAGATATCCTCTCTCTTTTTTTGTCCTCTGTGGGCATATTCGAGAAAGCCGGAGGATATTTTTGAATAACCCAACAGATAAATCAGAATAAAGGAGAGATAATACTATGTCTACACGCGGATTGGAAGGGATTGTTGCAACACAATCATCGGTTTGCTCTATTGTTGATGGCGTGCTTACTTATGCAGGAATTGAAATCGACGAACTGGCTGAGAAAGCTTCTTTCGAAGAAGTGGTATATTTGCTCTGGCACGGAAGGCTGCCAAAAGAAGCCGAACTCGCGCAGCTCAAAAAAGACCTCGCTGAGAATGCATCCATACCGGCAGCGATTATTGACCAGCTGAAAGCCTACCCGAAGGACAACCATCCGATGGCCGTTCTGCGGACTGCAATTTCTGCTTTAGCTCTTTATGATGCAGAAGCTCAGGATATGTCCAGGGAAGCAAATCTTCGCAAAGCTACGAAATTACAGGCGAAAATTGCAACAATTGTTGCCGCTTACCATCGCATTCGTGAAGGTAAAGAAATTCTCGCTCCTAAATCCAATTTTGACTATGCACAAAACTTCCTTTATATGTTAAATGGTACCGAGCCGGATGACATTTCCATTGAGGCTTTTAACAAAGCGCTTGTCCTGCATGCAGACCATGAATTGAATGCTTCCACTTTCGCCGCCCGTGTGACGGTAGCTACTCTCTCAGACATCTACTCGGGAATTACTTCCGCTATCGGCGCTCTCAAAGGACCGCTGCATGGTGGCGCCAACGAAGCCGTTATGTCGATGCTCGAAGAAATTGGTGAATTATCCAACGTAGAACCATACATTCGCGAAAAGCTTGATAATAAAGTTAAAATCATGGGCTTTGGCCATCGTGTCTACAAAGATGGCGACCCTCGCGCCAAACATCTTCGTGAAATGTCCAGACGTTTGACTGAAATTACGGGTCAGCCGAAATGGTTTGAAATGTCGGAGAAAATCAATGATATGGTTGTATCTGAAAAAGGATTGCTGCCAAACGTTGACTTCTATTCCGCTTCTGTCTATCACAGCCTTGGTATCCCGCGCGATTTATTTACTCCAATCTTTGCGATTAGCCGGACTTCCGGATGGACTGCTCATATTCTCGAACAGTACGAAAATAACCGCTTGATTCGCCCGCGTGCTGAATACGTTGGCCCTGTAAACGCTCACTACGTTCCGTTAAGCGAGCGCTAATTCATAAGTTAAAAGTTTAGGAGGGAGTTACCTTCGTGACTCCCTGCTAATTTATCTAACTTTGTGAAATTTTTTTCACGCTAATACATATTTGGGAGGGGTTAGGGTGTCTATTTTTGAACAGTATGAAATGCCTACGCATGGAGAGAAAATTACCGTTGACAGTACAGGTAAATTAAATGTGCCCAACAATCCAATCGTTCCTTTTATCGAAGGGGACGGAACGGGTCCGGATATTTGGAATGCTTCTGTTCGCGTGCTCGACGCCGCTGTAAAAAAAGCGTACAACGGTGAAAAAAAAATCGCCTGGTATGAAGTGTTCGCAGGAGAAAAAGCGTTTAATAAATTCGGAGAGTGGCTTCCTAAGGATACATTGACGGCTATCAGTGAATATCTTGTCGCCATCAAAGGACCGCTTACTACGCCGGTTGGTGGAGGTATTCGCTCGATTAACGTTGCTTTACGTCAAGAGTTAGATTTATATGCATGTGTACGCCCTGTTCAATATTTTGAAGGAGTACCTTCTCCTGTAAAACATCCTGAATTAACAAATATGGTTATTTTCCGTGAAAATACGGAAGATATTTATGCGGGCATTGAATGGGCGGAAGGAACGGAAGAAGTAAAGAAAGTCATCTCTTTCCTGCGAAACGAGATGGGTGTTAAGAAAATTCGTTTTCCGGAAACTTCCGGCATCGGTATTAAACCTGTTTCCAAAGAAGGAACAAGCCGCCTTGTCCGGGCTGCGATCCAGTATGCGCTGGAAAACGACCGTAAGAGCGTTACCCTCGTACATAAAGGAAACATCATGAAATTTACGGAAGGTGCGTTCAAAACGTGGGGCTATGAACTTGCCGAAAAGGAATTTGGCGATAAAGTATTTACATGGGCACAGTACGACCGGATTGCCGAAGAATCAGGCAAAGACGCTGCAAACAAGGCACAGGCGGATGCAGAAGCAAAAGGTAAAATCATCGTAAAAGATGTTATCGCTGACGCATTTCTTCAACAAATCCTAACCCGTCCCGCTGAGTATGATGTCGTGGCTACATTAAACCTCAATGGTGATTATGTTTCTGATGCACTCGCTGCACAGGTTGGCGGAATCGGGATTGCGCCTGGCGCCAATATTAACTACGTAACCGGACATGCTATTTTTGAAGCCACTCACGGTACGGCTCCCAAATACGCGGGTCTTGATAAGGTTAACCCTTCGTCCGTGATTCTTTCAGGGGAAATGATGCTTCGCCATATGGGTTGGACAGAAGCGGCCGATTTGATTATCCACTCCATTGAAAAAACGATTTCGGTTAAAGAAGTAACGTATGACTTTGCCCGTTTAATGGAAGGCGCGAAAGAACTTAAGTGCTCCGAGTTTGGGGACGCACTTATTAAAAACATGTAGGTAATTTTAGGGCAATGCATGTTCTCATGCATTTCCCTTTCCTTATTTCATATAAGCAAAACAAAAACAATTTCATTTTAGGAGGCAATTTTCATGTCATTCTTACGTAAAAAAATTGCTGTAATCGGTTCAGGTTTCACCGGTGCAACCACTGCATTTTTGCTTGCTCAAAAAGAACTGGGAGACGTTGTTCTTGTTGATATTCCGCAAATGGAAAACCCGACAAAAGGTAAGGCGCTGGATATGGCTGAAGCCGGCCCTGTTGAAGGTTTCGACAGCAAAGTGACTGGTACTTCCGATTATGCTGACATTCAGGATGCCGATCTCGTTATTGTAACAGCCGGAATTGCCCGTAAGCCTGGCATGAGCCGTGACGATCTCGTTAATACAAACGCAGGCATTATGAAGGCTGTTGGAGAACAAATTAAAAAATATGCGCCAAACAGTATCCTGATCGTCCTTTCCAATCCTGTTGACGCGATGACGTACACGCTTTATAGAACAACCGGTTTTCCAAAGCATCGTGTAATCGGCCAATCGGGCGTACTGGATACCGCCCGTTTCCGTACGTTTGTTGCCCAGGAATTAAACGTATCTGTTGAAGATGTTACCGGCTTTGTGCTTGGTGGCCATGGAGATACGATGGTTCCACTTGTCCGCTATTCTTATGCAGGCGGCATACCGCTTGAAACGTTAATTCCGAAAGATCGCCTGGAGCAAATTGTGGACCGCACACGCAAGGGCGGTGCTGAAATTGTAAACCTGCTTGGCAACGGTTCAGCATACTATGCACCAGCTGCATCGTTGGTTCAAATGGCTGAAGCGATAATCAAAGACAAAAAGCGCATCATTCCTTCTATTGCTTACCTTGAAGGGGAATATGGTTACAACGACCTCTACCTCGGAGTGCCGACATTGCTTGGCAAAGACGGAATCGAAAAAGTCTTTGAGCTTGAATTAACTGCTGAAGAAAAAGCGGCTCTTGATAAATCCGCTGATGCCGTTCGCAACGTAATGGCTGTATTATCGTAAACTTTAATTAGCAACGCCATTTGCCGATTTGCATAAAAAAAAGCATCCGGGTTTTTACCTGGGGGCTTTTTTTTTATGTTAGTCAGAAAAATTTTCCCCCCGTTTTGTTTAAATGACAGATGCTGTTTTCTATATCAAATATGGTATGATGGGCTAGGAGGGATATTCAGTGAAGAAAAGAACGAAAGCCGGGTATTTTGCATTTTTTATAGTTATGCTTTTACTGGGGGGCTGTTCGGCAAGCCAGAAAGATTTAGCTTATTATGAGAAAGATTTTGTGTCGAAAGCAAACGACGCGGTGGAGGCTTCGCAAAATGCCAATAAAGTACTTGGGGAAGTCCGTGCCGAAGCCAACAAAGGTATGAAAAGAACCGAAATTATGAATTCTATTGATCAGGGGAAAACAACACTAGAAACGATACGGGATGATATTAGTGATTCCCCGGTTCCAAAAGAGATGGAGCCCGTGAAAAAGGAACTGGTGGATGCACTCAATAAGAAAGTGGATGCATATCAGGAACTGTTTAATTTCTATGATGTGCAGGATAAGTCGCATGAGCAAAAAGCTGACCAATGGCTTACGGAATCCGATGTGATGATGAAGCAAGTGAAAACAGACATTCATAAATTTACGAAATAAGGGTGTAGCGCGTGAGAAAAATACTTGTCGTTGATGATGAACAATCCATTGTAACACTGCTCGAGTTTAATTTGCAAAAAGCCGGTTTTCAAGTGGTTAAAGCGATGGATGGGGTATCGGCCGTTAAACTGGCGGAGACGGAATCCCCGGATTTAATTGTGCTTGATATTATGCTTCCCGGACTGGATGGAATGGAAGTATGCAAAAAACTCAGAATGGAAAAAATCAACACGCCGATTTTGATGCTGACAGCAAAGGATGAAGAATTTGATAAAATTCTCGGACTTGAACTCGGTGCAGACGATTATATGACGAAACCGTTTAGTCCCCGTGAAGTGGTTGCACGCATTAAGGCCATTTTAAGGCGCAGCGGGCAGCAGGCGGAACAGGAGACGAGTGAATCGGAAGACGGGCAGCTAATTACGATTGGCAAGTTAAGAATCTATCCTGAAAAGTATGAAGTGTTGTTTAACGGAGAACGCCTGGAATTAACGCCGAAGGAATTCGAACTGCTTCACTATATGGCAAGCCATCCGGGGCGCGTAATGACAAGGGATCAACTGTTAAACGCGGTATGGAATTACGATTTTGTGGGAGACTCCAGAATCGTAGACGTTCATATCAGCCACCTGCGGGAAAAGATTGAAGAAGATACCAAGCAGCCCAAATATATCAAAACAGTTCGCGGCCTCGGCTATAAGCTGGAAAGTTAATCTTATGCATCGATTTCGTATCAAGCTCGCATCGATGTTTGTCCTTATTATCACGATTCTTCTGCTTGTGATCGGCCTGTATGTGGCCAAACTGCTGGAGAACACGTACATTACGATCCTTGAAGATCATTTAAAAAAAGAAGCGATCATTATTGCGGAAGATGTTAGATTTTATATGGCTCGGCAGCCGAATACCCTTCAGCAGCGAATGGTTGAATTTAACGACCAGATTGGGGAACGAATTACAGTCATAGGCAGAGATGGTAAGGTTCTTGCCGATTCGGAGAACAATCCAAACACACTTCCTAACCATTTAAACCGCCCTGAGATACAGGAGGCACTTCGGTCTGGTATTGGACGCTCAATTCGGTTTAGCTCCACCATGAAATACAGTATGATGTATGTGGCAGTTCCGCTGAAAGACAATGGAAAGATCATCGGGTTTGTCAGGGTAGCGGTTACATCAACGACGGTCCAGGCAACCATTAAGAAACTGTGGATAAGCTTAACGGCCATTCTGGTTATCACCCTCCTTTTATTTGCTTTTGTAAGCACCCGTATGACAAAAAGCATTACACAGCCGATAGAGGAAATCACAAGGGTGGCACGGGATATTACGCGTAACCGGTTTAAAAGTAGAATCAATACGAAAGCCAAAGGAGAGGTTGGCCAGCTGGCTAAAGCTGTCAATTATATGGCATCCAGCCTCGAACAGCAGGTTTCGGCGATACAGGAGAATGAAAAGCGGCTGAAAAGCATACTGAACAATATGTTCAGCGGGATGATGCTTGTTAGTGACAACCGCCGTATTACGATGGTAAACGTGGCCACCGAACAGATACTGGGCTATAATGAGGATGAATTAATTGGAAGGGTGCACAACGAGGTTGGAAAGAATTTTGGCTTAAGCGAGCTCATTACACGCTGTTTTGAAACAGGAGAGAAAATCAGGGATGAGCTTCATACGTATTATCCGACAGAGCGCATCATCGATGCCAACCTTTCCGCCTATAAGAATGAGGACAGGGAGATTAAAGGGGTTATCGTATTGCTTCATGATATCACAGCCATTAGAAGGTTGGAAAAAATGCGCAGTGAGTTTGTCGCGAACGTGTCACATGAGTTGAAAACGCCGATTACCTCGATCAAAGGTTTTACGGAAACACTTCTCGACGGTGCGCTGGAAGATCCGGAGATCAGCAGGTCTTTTCTTACGATTATTAACGAGGAAAGCGAGCGTTTAAATCGCCTTATTTCCGATATTCTGGATCTTTCCAAGATTGAACAGAAAAAAATGCCTCTTCAACTGGAAGAGGTGAATTTGCCAGCCTTAATAAAAGAAACGGTACGCATCGTCCGTGAAGATGCCCGTGCGAAAAATATCGCGATTTATCTTCCAGTGGAGGACAGGGTGTTTATGGAAGGCGACCGCGATCGGCTGCAGCAAGTTATTCTTAACCTTGTAAGCAACGCAGTGAATTATACGCCTGAAAACGGCGAGGTTATGCTGGATGTGCGCGAAAAGGGGAAGGAACATATTGAGGTTGTCGTGAAGGATACCGGAATTGGCATTCCGGGAAACCACCTGCCCCGTATTTTCGAACGGTTTTATCGTGTGGATAAAGCGCGTTCCCGGGAATCCGGCGGCACGGGGCTTGGGCTTGCCATCGTGAAACATCTGGTTGAATCTCACCACGGCATGATAACGGTGGACAGCAAGGAAGGGGAAGGGACAACCTTTACCCTTGTATTTCCAAAGACTCAGCCTTACCAATTTCATTAACTTTTGGACGGTTCCATTTGATAAAAAGATAGATGCCGATAAGAATGACCATCCCGCCGATGAATTGTATCTGAGTCACCTTTTCTTTTAAAATGAAATAAGCAAGAATCGACGAACCGACCGGCTCACCGAGAATACTCATGGAAATGATATTCGCGCTGAGCCATTTTATTACCCAGTTGAATACACTGTGCCCGAGCAGAGT
Source organism: Aneurinibacillus terranovensis DSM 18919 (assembly GCF_000430625.1). Taxonomy (GTDB): domain Bacteria; phylum Bacillota; class Bacilli; order Aneurinibacillales; family Aneurinibacillaceae; genus Aneurinibacillus_B; species Aneurinibacillus_B terranovensis. The sequence goes on along the minus strand of NZ_AUMJ01000009.1, from coordinate 126,887 downwards.
CGGGAAAATAGCAAGAGCAAGAAAAACATACCAATTTCTCATATCGTACGGATAAAGGGAATCTCCTGTGATAAAATCATAAATCAGCAGGGTAACCACACTGATTCCATATACAACAAAAGTGTAGGGCATTAAAGACAGCCGCTGCCGTACGCTCTGCCCGAACAGCCAGTATCCTGTCACCATTCCCGCTCCGGCCAGGGCAAGAATATCCCCCCATAAGGCTGCCCCTCCTATTTTAAAGTCGCCCCATCCGATGACAGCGCTTCCTGCTAGCGCAATAACTCCTCCAAGAACGCCTAAACGGCTGACTTTTTCTTTGAAAAAAAAGTACGCACCTGCAAACGAAAATAACGGCTGCAGGGTTACGAGGACGACCGAGCTTGCGACGGATGTGTAATTAAGCGACTCAAACCAAAGGATGAAGTGAAAAGCAAGGAAAATTCCTGACAGAGCTGACAGCAACCAATCTCTGGATGAAATTTGGGAGATGTCCCTCCAATGTTTCCATACGATTACCGGCACCATGAGAAGTACCGTAAATAAAAGCCGGTACGTTGCAATGACAGCGGCAGGAGCACCGGCTAATTTTACGAGAATAGCGGAAGTGGATACGGCAATCACTCCGAAAAAAAGAGCAAGATAAGGGTTTAGAGTCGGCTCACTTTTCATGTGGGTCTCCTTTCTGGACAACTGAGAAAATTCGAATAGTTATTTGAATAATAATTTAATATTATAAGGATTTGCACTCATGCACAAGAGGCATGATGCAGTCGCTTCTTTCTTTAAAAAAGGCGCTTCTGTTTTGCCTGAGAAGTGTATGTTATGATGAATGGAGATAAAATTTGCGAGGCGATGAGGTGTCTTATGGGAAATAAGGTTATGATTATAGATGGGAATAGTATTGCGAACCGCGCATTTTATGCACTTCCGCTATTGAGCACCGAAGAAGGTCTCTATACGAATGCGGTATACGGCTTTACGACAATGCTATTGCGCTTGCTTGAGGAGGAGAAACCCACCCATGTTCTCGTAGCGTTTGACGCGGGGAAGGTGACGTTCCGCACGGAGGGCTATGCGGAATATAAAGGGAAGCGACAGAAGACGCCCGGGGAACTGTCATCGCAATTTCCATTGTTGAAAGAACTGCTTGATGCGTTTCATATAAAGCATTATGAGCTTGCCGGTTATGAGGCGGATGATATTATCGGGACGATTTCGAGGGAAGCGGAAGAGAAAGGCTTTCCTACACTTATTGTCTCCGGAGATAAAGACATGCTGCAGCTTGTATCCGACCGTACAAAAGTTGCGTTAACGCGCAAAGGAATTAGTGAAGTGGAGCTGTATTCCCCGGAAGAAATAAAGGAAAAATACGGACTCGTTCCTTCACAAATCATTGATTTGAAAGGGCTCATGGGGGATGCGTCGGATAATATTCCGGGCATTCCCGGGGTTGGGGAGAAAACAGCGTTAAAACTATTGCATGAATATAAAACAGTTGAAAATGTCATTGAACATGCAGCGGAAGTAAAAGGGAAGAAGCTGCAGGAAAAAATTATCGAACACCAGCAGGATGCGCGAATGAGCAAAGAGCTGGCCGCCATTTTGCGGGAGGCGCCTGTTGAAATATCGATCGAAGATATTGCGTATACGGCGTTTGATAAGGAAAAAGTGGCGCCCGTTTTCCAGCGGTTTTCTTTTAAATCGCTCATTGAACGGCTGGGACTCGATTCATCCGAAGCGAAAATGCACGAAAACACGCAGGAAGACGATGATTTTGAATTTGTAACGGTAACTGAAAACAATCAGCACGAGTGGGAGGATAAACTGGTTACCCCAATGGCTCTGATGGTTGAATTGGACGGTGATAATTACCATAACGCCCCTATACTCGGGATTGGGCTCTCGAATGAGGACACACATCTGTATGTGCCGTTGGAACGGCTGCTCGGCTGGCCGGCTCTGCGCGATTGGCTATCCAACAAAGATAAACACAAGTGGGTGTATGATGCCAAAAGAAGCCGGGTTTCACTCGGCTGGCACAACGTTTCGCTTGAGGGGATTTCATTTGACGTACTTATTGCCTCGTATTTACTTAATCCGTCTGAAACGAACCACGGACTCTCAGATGTCATGCAGCGCGGCGGAGGCACGCTCGCTTCCGATGAAGCCGTATACGGCAAGGGAGCCAAGCGTACGGTACCTGAAGAGCACATACTTGGCGGGCATATCGTCCGCAAAGCGGATGCGATTTACAGGTTGCACAAAAAGCTTGATGAAGAAATGAAAGAGCAAGAGTTGTCTGCACTGTTCTACGATTTGGAGCTACCGCTTACAACAGTGCTGGGCGATATGGAAAGCACAGGTATTCGGGTAAACCGCGCGACGCTTGATAAGATGGGCGAGCAGATTCAGGAAAAACTGGACAAGCTTACGAAAGAAATCTACGAGTTGGCCGGCACAGAATTTAACATCAATTCACCGAAGCAGCTTGGTGACATACTGTTTGATAAATTAAATTTACCCGCTATCAAGAAGACGAAAACAGGGTATTCAACGAGCGCCGATGTTCTGGAAAAACTGGAGTCCGCACATGAAATCATTCCTTTACTGCTTGAATTCAGACAACTGGGCAAACTGCAGTCGACTTACATTGAAGGATTAAAGAAGGTGATTTGTGAGAAAACAGGACGCATTCATACTTCATTTAATCAAGCGGTAACGGCAACCGGTCGGTTGAGCAGTACGGAGCCAAACCTGCAGAACATCCCGATACGACTGGAAGAGGGGAGAAGAATTCGGCAGGCCTTTGTGCCTTCGGAAACCGGGTGGCGGATACTGGCCGCCGACTATTCCCAGATTGAACTTCGCGTTCTCGCCCACATATCGAAAGACGATAATTTAGTCGATGCGTTCCACCATGATATGGATATTCATACGCGGACTGCGATGGATGTGTTCGGAGTAAAGGCGGAGGAAGTGACTTCTCTTATGCGCCGGCAGGCCAAGGCCGTTAACTTCGGCATCGTCTATGGGATTAGCGATTATGGTCTTTCCCAGAACTTAAATATTACCCGCAGGGAAGCAGCCGAGTTCATTGAACGGTATTTCTCTGTTTTTGGCGGTGTGAAGCGCTATATGGACAACATTGTTATCGACGCGAAAAAGTACGGGTATGTCACGACCTTGTTGAACCGCCGCCGCTACCTGCCTGATATCAATAGCCGGAACTTTAATCTGCGAAGCTTTGCGGAAAGAACAGCGATGAACACGCCGATACAGGGAACGGCCGCCGATATTATTAAGCTTGCTATGGTCAATATGGCAAAGCGGCTGGAACAGGAAAAAGTTGTCAGTCGCATGCTTCTGCAGGTGCATGATGAATTGATATTCGAAGTTCCGGAAAATGAACTGGAATTGATGCGCAAAATCGTACCTGAAGTTATGGAGAATGCGCTGGCGCTCGATGTGCCGCTTAAGGTGGATGTAAATGACGGACCAAGCTGGTATGAAGCTAAATAACAGAAAAACAGAACCATGAAATCACGAATACTATGAAATAGTGAATCAAGAAGGAGAAATTTGCGTGCCTGAGTTACCTGAGGTAGAGACCATACGAAGAACATTATCCACGCTTGTAACTGGAAAAGTCATTTCCAATGTAGAGGTGGGGTTGCCCCGCTTAATTAAAAAGCCCGATGACAAACTTGAATTTGTGGAGCGCCTAAAAGGGCAGACGATCCTTTCCATAAGCCGGCGAGGAAAGTTTCTCAAGTTTTATCTTGATGATTTCGTCCTTGTTTCGCACCTCCGTATGGAAGGCCGGTATGGGCTTTACAAAACCGGAGAACCGGTTGAAAAGCATACCCATGTTATTTTTCAATTTACTGACGGCACCGAACTGCGTTACAAGGATGTCCGTACGTTCGGAACGATGCACTTGTTTGTCAAGGGGCAGGAGGAACTGGAGCCGCCGCTTTATAAATTGGGTCCGGAACCACTGGATGAGAACTTTACTCCCGGCTTATTAAAGGAACGGCTGATTCATAGGAAAAGCAAAATCAAGCCCTTATTGTTAAATCAGGAAATTCTCGTGGGGCTCGGCAATATATATGTAGATGAAGCACTCTTTCAGGCCGGAATTCATCCTGAGAAAGGGCCGGATGAACTGACTGATAATCAGTGGAACAAACTGCATCAAGCCATTGTGGGGGTTTTAACCGAGTCGATCTCCCTTGGAGGTTCCTCGATTAAATCGTACGTGAACGGCCAGGGAAAAGAAGGGAATTTTCAGCATACCCTGAAAGCTTATGGCAGAACCGGGGAATCATGCGTGGTATGCGGGACACCAATTGAAAAATCAGTGGTAGGCGGAAGAGGCACTCATATCTGTCCAACCTGTCAGCCGCGCACCTAAAAAGAATAAGCACTCCTTTATCCTCTCTCCATATACTGTTTATTGAAGCCTGGAAGACACAGGGCATCATGAAAACAGGCTATCACTTCATACAGTAGTAAGATAGCGGCCTATAAAAGGAGGATTAAAGGGTGCTCAATATCTTCTCACTCCTTGCGCTAGCGCTAGCAGTTAGTTTGGACGGTTTCGGAGTCGGCGTAACATATGGGGTCAGGCGTATAAAAATTCCGGTTCGCTCTGTCGTGATCATCACGGCCTGTTCTGCGCTTATTATCTACACGTCTATGCATATAGGCAAATGGTTAGCCCACTTTCTTTCACCGCAAGCTACACATGTCATCGGTGGTGTCATTCTCATTGGTATCGGCCTTTGGGCAGTGTTTCATACGCATAGCCGGCAAAAGGATGACGAGATTGAAAAAAAGAGGATGGATACGGAAGATGAGAGACCGGTTTTCGCTATCGAAATCAAAACGTTAGGGTTGATGATTCAAATCCTGCGGCAGCCCACGGATGCGGATATGGACCGCTCGGGGACGATATCGTCGCTGGAAGCGATGTTTCTTGGCCTGGCGCTATCACTGGACGGTTTCGGAGCCGGTATTGGAGCCGCCCTCATCGGCTATCAACCTTGGTTTACCGCTTTATTTATCGGATGTATAAACTGTCTGTTTATTTTATCGGGATTGAGGTTAGGATTTATTTATTCGGATGCGAGCTGGATTAAACGGATGACGTATCTTCCCAGCATGCTGCTTATTCTATGCGGTGTTTTTAAAATGTTTTAAGGAGAGTTGTGGATGATCATAGGATTGACGGGCGGGATTGCATGTGGCAAAAGCACCGTTTCGCGCATGCTGGCGGAACGCGAAGCCCGCATCATAGATGCCGACATCATAGCCCGTGAAGTCGTTCGACCAGGCGAGGAGGCCTGGTCTCTTATCGCCGAACATTTTGGACAAAGTATTCTTCTTCCGAACCAGGAGATTGATCGTGCCAGGCTCGGTAAACTTGTTTTTTCAGATGAAAAGGCGCGCCTTATATTGAATGGCATCGTTCATCCGGCAGTGCGCAAACGCATGCGAGAGCTTACCGCTCATGCAGTGGCGGAAGGGATTCCGCTGATTGTGCTGGATATTCCGCTTCTTTACGAGTCAGGGCTGGAATACATGGTGGAAGCGGTGGTCGTTGTATATTGCACACCTGAACAGCAGTTGAAACGTTTAATGAAGCGAAACGGATTGTCCCGCGAGGAGGCCCTCCGCCGCATTGCTTCCCAAATACCTGTGGAAGAAAAAAAGAAGCGGGCCTCGTACGTCATAGATAACAGCGGCACATTAGAAGAAACTGAGCGTCAGGTTAATAAACTTATTCAAAGATTGGTGGCATCTCCTTGAAAGTCAATGCAGAAAAGCCGGGCAATAAGGAGCGAAGCATGAAAAGATTTACAAGGAAAAGGCTCTTTTTTATCGTTTTACTGGTAATCTTTCTCCTGCTTGATTCGCGTGTCATCTGGAAAGCCATGTACCCTGTCTATTTCAAACAACAAATATTTTCTTCCGCTTCCCGCTATCATGTCGATCCTTATTTAGTTATGGCCATTATTCAGATTGAGTCCAAGTTCGATCAAAGGCGTGTATCTAGAAAAGGGGCCGTCGGATTGATGCAGCTCATGCCGTCAACGGCCAAGTGGGTAATAAAACAGGCGAATTTTTCTTCAATGGCTGAGGAGTATTTGGACGAGCCGGATACCAACATTTCGATTGGTACCTGGTATATTTCCTATCTGTATGATATGTTTGACCGTAATTCTTATGCTGTCATTGCCGCTTACAATGCGGGGCCGGGGAATGTGAAACGCTGGATTGCGCAGGGAGTATGGGACGGCAGGGGAGATACCATTTCGAACATTCCGTTCGGTGAGACAAGGCATTATATTCAGCGTGTGGAGTATTATAAAGAAAGGTACAGCAAGATATACCAGGATGAGTATAACAAACCGTAATTTTCGGGTACACCCCTTTACATCGAATGGAAAATCCCCTACGGGAGGCCCATCCAATGTAAAGGGGTGATTTTTTTGTAAAAATAGATAGTAGAATATTGCAAAATGAACAAATTTACGATAACATATTGAAAAAAGTGACATACTTATTATAATAAAGACATGCAAATAGTGTGTGACAATAGGAGGAAGGGGAACATACTAATGACTACAAGAATGGCTATAAACGGTTTTGGTCGAATAGGGCGGATGGTCTTTCGGAAAGCAATTCAGGATCCGGATGTTGAAATTGTAGCGATCAACGCCAGTTATCCGGTTGAAACACTGGCTCACCTCATCAAGTATGATACCATTCACGGCAACATTGCCGATACTGTTACAACGAAAGATGATATGATCATCGTAAACGGGAAAGCGACCAAAGTAGTATCCGATCGTGTGCCTGCCAACCTTCCATGGAGAGAACTGGATGTGGAAGTGGTGATTGAAGCCACCGGGAAATTCAAGGATCGGGAAGGTGCGTCCCAGCACCTGAAAGCCGGTGCGAAGAAAGTGGTCATTACCGCTCCGGGCAAAGATGAAGATGTAACCATCGTTATGGGTGTGAATGACGATGACTATGAATATAGCAAACATCATATTGTCTCGAATGCATCCTGTACAACAAACTGCCTGGCACCTATCGCAAAAGTGTTAGACAGCGCGTTTGGGATTGAAAGCGGATTGATTACCACGATTCATTCCGTGACAAATGACCAGAAAAATCTCGATAACCCGCATAAAGATTTACGCCGGGCCCGCGCGTGCGGACAATCCATCATTCCGACAACAACAGGCGCGGCGCGGGCGGTCGCACTGGTGCTTCCTCAGCTTAAGGGCAAGCTGAACGGATTTGCGCTGCGCGTCCCCACGCCCAATGTTTCCGTTGTGGATCTTGTTGCTACATTGAAACGGTCGGTTACTGTTGAGGAGGTTAACCGCGTACTGCGGCAGGCCAGCGAAGGAACGATGAGCGGAATTGTTGGCTTTACAGAAGACCCGCTTGTTTCTTCCGATTTTAACGGCAATGAGAATTCGGCTATTGTGGATGGGCTATCGACGCTGGTCATGAATGAGAAGCAGGTGAAAGTACTCGCCTGGTATGACAACGAGTGGGGATACTCCTGCCGGGTGCTTGACCTTGCCAAGTACGTTTCCGAAGCGGCCCATAGTAAGAGAAAAGTGGAAATCACAGCATAACAGCAACCCGATACCCATAATCGTCATAGAAAACCGCAGGTATAATGCCCGCGGTTTTTTCTTGACTATACAAATGTTATGGGACAAACTATGGAAAAGCACGTTAAACACTGGAGTTGATCATATGCGGTGTCCCTATTGTATGCATATAGGAACAAGAGTATTGGATTCACGTCCGATAAACGATAGCAAATCCATTAGACGGCGCAGAGAATGCGAAGATTGCGGGAGACGATTTACGACGTTTGAAGTTGTGGAAGAAACGCCGCTTCTTGTTGTCAAAAAAGATGGAACGCGGGAAGAATTCAGTCGGGAGAAAATTTTGCGGGGGATTATTCGGGCCTGCGAGAAGCGGCCTGTTCCCCTGGAAACGCTGGAAACCATCGTTGACGAAATTGAACGTGAGCTGCGGAATACGGGGAAATCGGAAGTGGAGAGCAAAGAGATCGGTGAACTTGTGATGAATGCCCTGTACGATGTCGATGAGGTTGCCTATGTCCGGTTTGCTTCCGTGTACCGCCAGTTCAAAGATATTAACGTGTTTGTCAATGAACTTGAAGAGCTGTTGCGAAACAGTAAAAAGAAACAATAGGTTTGGCAGTTCATGCTGAGTAAGGGGGAAGATTGTGAAAGTACAATTTTTTTGGGGAGCCAGGACCGTTACAGGGTCCTGTTATTTAATCGATACGGGCAAACATAAAGTGCTCGTTGACTGTGGGATGTTTCAGGGAAATAAAGAACTGGAGGAGCGAAACCGGGAACCGTTTGCGTTTCAACCGCGGGAAATTGCCGCTGTTATACTCACGCATGCCCATATTGACCACAGCGGGCTTCTTCCGCGCCTGCATAAACAGGGATTTACCGGGCCTATCATTTGTACGAAGACAACGGCCGAGCTTTGTGAAATTATGCTGCCCGACAGCGGACACATCCAGGAGTTTGAAGCGGAATGGTATAACAGAAAACGCAGGAGGAAAGGTCATCCCGCCGTCTCCCCTATTTATACGGAAGAGGACGCAAGGCGGTGCCTTCATTTATTTCAGGGGGTATCTTACGGACAACTGGTGGATGTTGTGCCAGGGATCACCGTCCGGATGAGAGATGCGGGGCATATTCTAGGCTCGGCCATCATTGAAATGTGGATTCAGCTCGAGGATGAGACATACAAATTCGTTTTTTCCGGCGATCTGGGTAATAAAAAGCAGGAAATTGTCCGTGACCCTGAATATATTGAAGAAGCGGATTATGTTTTTATCGAATCGACGTACGGGGATCGCCTCCATGAACGATCGGTGGACCGCCGCAAAAAGCTGTGTGAGATCATACAGACCGTACAGCAGGATGGAGGCAATATTATTATTCCTTCTTTCTCTGTCGGGCGCACGCAGGAAATCATTTATGAGATAGCAGAACTTCTGCATAGTGGTGAAATTAAGCCGTTGCCCGTATTTATTGACAGTCCGCTTGCAACAGAGGCGACAAAAATTTTTCGGAAGAATGAGCAGAACTTTGATGAGCAGAGTCAGCGGTATCTGGCCATGGGCATGGATCCACTTTCCTTTCCGGGTCTTACTTTTACCGCTTCCGTCGAAGAGTCCCAGCGATTGAACCGGTTAACAAGCGGCACGATTATTATTTCAGCAAGCGGTATGTGCGAAGCAGGCCGAATTAAACACCACCTTAAGCACAATCTCTGGCGAAGTAAGTCCCATATTGTTTTTGTCGGCTACCAGGCGCAGGGGACGCTGGGGCGCTTAATCGTCGACGGGGCAAAACGGGTGCGTATTTATAATGAGGAAATCAAGGTTGCCGCGCATATTCACTATATCGAGGGCTTTTCTGCTCATGCCGACCGTGCCGGACTTCTCGAATGGCTGGGTGCCTTTAAGAAAAAACCGCGTAAAGTTTTTGTGGTACATGGAGAAGAAGAGGTAGCCGTCAACTTCGCCAGCATGATCCAAACTGACATGGGAGTCGATACATACGTTCCCGGCCGATTTGAACTGATCGATATAGGCAAAGATTCTATCATTTCGCAGAAGGAGAAGCAAAAAGCAGAGCCGGGTCCGGAATTACATAAAATGCTGAGCGGCCTTGAACAAAACATTAGAGCCCTGCAGGACTTGCTCAAGGATAAACCTATGACAGCTGCCGAAAAGCAGATGCTGGAGGAGCAATTGGACCGTTATGTTGAAATTTTAGAAGAAATAGTGGAAGATTGTGAAACGGGAACGGTGATATAATAGGGCAATGAACATGATCATGGGGGTGAAGTCCGATGAGATGGATACAAACGGTTCCTAATGACCGCTATATCATCCAGGTAAAACGGCCGATCAGCAGTGCGGAATTAGGATATTTGGTACATCTCTACCAACCTCTCTTAGGCGTTCTTCCAATTGCACTATACCAGACTCTCTATCATCATGTATCGCTTGCCAATTTTTCGTCGACGGCGGGGCTGCACCGCGGCCTAATGGTTTCGATGGGAACATCGCTTGACGTGATTATAAAAGCCAGGCACAAGCTGGAAGCGATGGGTCTTCTCGACACGTACCGCCTTGAAGTGGCGGGGGAATATATTCTCGAATATTTATTGAGTCCGCCTTATTCACCCGATTTGTTTTTTAATGACGATACGTTAAGCATCATGCTGTTAAATCGTGTGGGTAAACAGCATTACCGTGGGCTGCGCCGCAGATTTTCCACAAGCGTTGAGAAGCCCCCGGCTTCTGCAACCCGTGAACGCATTACGAAGGGGTTTGATGAAGTTTTCTATCATCTGTCACCGAGTGAAATCACGTTGGAGCCCGGAACGGAAACCGATTCCTTCTTTCGGGAAGTGGAGAAAGAGAATATGCTGGATGCTTTTCAAGAAGAAGCCAGGGCGGATCGTACCTACCAAAGTACAACCGTTGACTTTGCCCTGCTTGAGGCGCTTCTGCCCAAATCTCTTAAAAAGGAAGATTTGTTTACGCCAATAGTATGTGAAACATTGCAGGAACTGGCTTTTTTATACCAGTTTACCGATCTGCAGCTTGCATACTTTCTACAGGATGAAACGATTTATCTCGCGGATCATTCGATTGATGTGGCCGTCCTTCGGCGCAATGCAAAAGAATGGTTTCGCCATATGAACGGTGGGCAGGCCCCCCGGATTTACGCGGTGGATGAGATACCGGAGTTTAAGCCGGAAGCGGAAGGTGCGTCTAAGGTAAAACCGGTCCGGACGCGTGAGGAAGAACACAATCGAATGCTTGCCTCCTTATCGCCGCTGCAGCTGCTCTCCTATTATCATAACGGAGCAAGGGTGGCACCTTCGGATCAGAAGATCGTAGAAGAGCTGTTGGAAGAGTACAAACTTCCCTACGGTGTTGTCAATGTGCTGCTTGAATATATCATGCTTACGCAGGAAAAACAGCTGCCGAAGGCGTTAATTTATAAAATTGCAGCCCACTGGAAACGCATGGATATCCGTACGGTTGAAGAGGCGCAAAAACTGGCTAAACAGCTATACAGCGAGCATAAAGGCAGTGCCGGGCAGACAGGGAGGGGAAAAGCGGAAGGCGGCAAGACGCCCGCCCGATCCCGTTCTTCACAGCATAAAACGGCCCGCAAAGATGATATCCCACCCCTCATACGTGATCAGCTCGCCCGCCAGAAGGAAATGGAAAGACATTCTTCCGCGGCCTCTGCCCAGGAGTCTGCCGATGAGGAATACGAGAAAACAAAGGAAAGTATTCATGAGCTGTTAAAAGCGATGGGAGAAATTAAATAGGAGGAATTACGGATGCACCAGGTAAATAAACTGCTCTCTTCCTATAAAAGTAATCGTTACTCCTTTCATGAAATCGTTGAAGAGTTGTCCGTCCAACCTGAAGTGTTGGCTTTACTGGCGAAGCATCCCGAGATTGAATCACGGCACATTACGCAATCGCTGTCGCGCATTCAATTAGCCTGTGATGAAGCCCGGCATTGCCGTAACTGTCCCGGTCTGGAGGCATGCCCTAATCTATTAAAAGGTCATCAGGCGATTCTTGACTGGGCCGGCTCTTCTATTGAGACGCGCCATAAACCGTGCCCTCTTCAGCTGATGGATCAGGAACATCGCGACAGGGAGAAGCTTATCCGTACCCACCATATTCCAAAGGATATTCTCGCTGCTTCGTTTGCTACGATTGAACCGGATAAAGAGAGAGCAAAAGCGATTAAAGCGATTATGGAGTTCTGCATGCAGGTGCAGCCCGGTGAACCGGGGACGAAAGGGTTATATTTTTACGGCCCGTTCGGAGTAGGAAAAAGCCATTTAATGGGCGCGGCAGCGCGGAAGCTCTCTGAACGGGGGATCGCTTCCTTAATGGTTTATACGCCGGACTTCTTCAGGGAGATCAAAGATTCGCTGCAGGATAATACGGTCCAGCAAAAAATCCAAGCGTTAAAAGAAGTGCCTGTCCTTATTCTGGATGATATAGGAGCGGAGACCCTTTCTCCGTGGGCCCGTGATGAGATCTTAGGGGCGATTCTCCAATACCGGGTGAGTGAGAGCCTACCGGTTTTATATACGTCCAACTATAATTATGACCAGCTGCTTGAACACCTTTCGTATTCCCAGAAAGCGGGGATTGAGCAGTTGAAGGCGATGCGCATCATGGAACGCATTCGCTACTACACGGACGAATATGAAGTAAACGGAATGAATCGCAGAACGAGAAAATAAAGTAAACTGTAATAAGGTATAGTAAAGTACAGTAAAAAAAGATAAAAATTAAAGAGAATACAAGGGGAGATAGTTGAGATGAAGACATTAGGAACTGGTGAAATTGTTTTTTACGCGATGGACAATTCTGTCCAGCGCCATAAGGGTGAGGTGCAAATCAAGGAAAATCGCGTCGTTCTGACGGAAATCATTTATTTCAACGGCAGGCCAAACGGATCGCGCGAGGTGAATTTTCCACTCGAACGATGTGTGATATTCTGGCAGCCTGAAGTTTATGAAGAAATTGGTTTTGGCGAATAACTAGTTTTGGCAGCCCCCTGCTGTAGGCAAGCAGGGGGTATTATGTTACGATTAAAAAATGGATATTGGTAAAAGGCTACACTCAGCCTATAGCTGGGCACTAGCCAAGTTTACTTTTCGTCTGGAGGGATAATACCGTGTCGATAGATCATATTTTGGAACGGGCGCTGGCTGGGGAACGGCTTGGATTAGAAGACGGGATTCATTTATATGAAAGCAATGAAGTAGAGAAAATAGGTTATTATGCAAATAAAATCATGGAGAAATGGCATCCGGAACCGATTACTACGTTTGTCATTGGCCGAAATATTAACTATACAAATGTATGCGATACATACTGTCGGTTCTGTGCTTTTTACCGGGCACCCGGGAGCGAAGAAGGGTATGTGCTCCCTGATGAAGAGATTTTTAAAAAAATCCAGGAAACGATCGATGTGCAGGGAACTGAAATTTTGATGCAGGGGGGAACGAACCCGAATCTCCCGCTTGAATACTATACAAACCTGCTGACAAACATTAAAAAGCGCTTCCCATCGATTCAAATGCATTCTCTTTCAGTTGCGGAAATAATGAAAATTGCGGAGGTTTCAGGTAAGTCTGTTGAAGAGGTACTGCGGCTGCTTAAAGAAGCCGGGCTCGATTCCCTTCCCGGCGCGGGTGCAGAAATTCTTGATAACCGTACGCGTAAAAAAATCAGCCGCCTGAAAGGAACGTGGGAAGAATGGATCGAGACGATGAAGACGGCCAACCGCGTCGGCCTGTCTACGACAGCAACCATGGTGATTGGTTTCGGTGAAACGTATGAGGAACGCGTGCTGCACCTTCTTCGCATCCGCGAAGCGCAGGACGAAACAAACGGTTTTCTGGCGTTCATTTCATGGACGTTCCAGCCTGACAATACGAATCTTCCGGCTGAAAGACAAACCCCGGAACAGTATTTGAAGAATGTGGCGATTAGCCGTCTGATGGTCGATAATATTACTAATTTCCAGTCTTCCTGGGTTACGATGGGACCGGAAGTGGGTAAGCTGTCGCTGCAGTACGGCTGCAACGACTTCGGTTCAACAATGATGGAGGAAAACGTGGTGTCCGCCGCGGCCTGCACGTTTAAGGTGAATACCAACCATATTCTCCAGCTAATTCGTGAGGCGGGTAAAACTCCTGCTCAGCGCAATACAAAATACGAAATCCTTCGTGTGTTCAAAGAAGGGGAGACGATGGAAACGGACTTTGTGATGCAGAATTAGGAAAATATAAATATTGTACAATAATCTTCATATAAATATATAGTGGAATATTTTGATATGGGGGAAACGTGAAAATGAGCATAAGCAAGAAATTATTTTGTGGTTTTTTTGCTGTTCTTTTACTTTTGGGGGTCGTTTCAGCAATCGGCATCTATCAAATTTCTTCTGTAGACGCTACATATTCCAGTTTAATTAATGATCGGGCAAAGAAGGTTATTCTTACCAAAGAATTGAAATACCTGTCATCGGAAGAAGCGAAAACAATTAGAGGATATCTTCTCTCAGGTGATGAGACATCCCTCGAACTTTATAAAACAAACCAGCGTAAATTTTTAGAGCTGAAACAACAATTGGATCAGATTATAAATACGCAGGAAGCCAGAAACATCATGCAGCAGATCACGCAGATCCATGCACAATATGGAGATGTAGTTGATCAAATGATTCAATACAAAAAGCAAAATAACGTACAGGGCTATATAAAAATCATGGCGGAAAAGGGACGTCCTCTGGATGAACAGTTAGTGCAAAAAGCACAGGAAATGGAGAATCTGCAACAGGATTTCTTAAACAAAGGGAGTGCGCAAACATCCTCAACCGTGTCCAATGTTAACAATACAGTAATCATTATTTCAATTGTGGCACTATTGATTGGGATTTTGATTGCTTTTTATATTAGCCGGCTCATATCCAGGCCTGTGGTGGCTGTAGCAGAAGCAGCGAAACAAATTGCGGACGGAAATCTTCTGGTTTCTGATATTACTATAAAAAACAGAGATGAAATTGGAGAAATGGCGCACTCTTTCAACGATATGAAGCGTAATTTACAGCAATTGATTCGCAAAGTGAGTTCAAGTTCTGAACAGGTCGCAGCTGCTTCCGAAGAGTTATATGCCAGTTCCGAACAATCAGTAGAGGCCGCGAATCAAGTCGCTACATCCATTCAGGATATTTCGGGCGCAGCCGATAGTCAATTGAAAAGTATGGAAGAGAATAAGAGAGTAATGGAAGAAAGCGCGCTCGGATTACAACGAATTGCTGAATCTGCTTCTACCGTTTCGGAGTCATCTGTCGATGTACTGCAGGAAGCCAGACAAGGAAATGAAATTATTGATAAAACGATGCAGCAAATGGAAACGGTAAATCTTTCTGTGCGGCGGTCTGCTTCCGTCATTCGTGAACTCGGTGAAAATTCAAAACAAATCGGGAAAATTATTGAGGTGATAAGCGATATTGCCAATCAAACCAATCTGCTCGCCCTTAATGCCGCAATTGAAGCGGCTCGTGCCGGTGAGCATGGAAAAGGGTTTGCTGTTGTTGCCGATGAGGTAAGGAAGTTAGCTGAACAATCTAAACAATCTTCCGAGCAAATTGCAGCCTTGATCGAGGAAATCCAGGAGCATACGGGTGATGCGGTGGAAGCCATGGAAAAAGGAACAAAAGAAGTGGCGTCTGGAACCACCATAGTTAATCAAGCAGGGGAAGCCTTCCGTCGCATTTTGAACTCCATTCAACAAATTACCGACCAGGTACAGGAAGTATCCTCCGCAACCCAGGAAATCTCCGCAGGCACAGAACAATTGACAGCTTCCGCGGAACAGCTTACTGGTATTTCCAAAGAAATAGCATTGAACACACAGGGGGTAGCTGCTGCCTCAGAAGAGCAGCTTGCCTCTATGGAAGAGATTACATCATCCGCAGACTCGTTAAGTAAACTTGCGCAAGAATTACAAAGTGAAGTCTCTAGGTTCAGAGTGTAAATGATTCACACTCCGATCCCTATCCTTGTCACATAACTTGTATGTGATATGGATAGGCGTTTTTTTCTTTTGAGAACGTGGTAAGGTAGAATTATGGGTATAGTATTACGTTTTTTTGTATGGACAAAAAAGCAAGGAGCATAAATGATGCCTCTTTATAAAAAAAGCAGCATTCTTTTATTGTCAACCGTCGCCCTGTTTCTTAGTTCATTTTCAACATGCACGAATGCCTATGCCGCCTCGACGGTATACACCCCGCAGCAGTTAAAAAAAGAGTTAGCCCAGCATATTAAGAATAGGGAAACGACTTTTACTATTACCTATATGGGGGATACGTCCGACCTTGAAGATCTCATAGCTGATGTTACGGAGCAAGCGCTGCGGGATGATAATTATACAAAGTATAATTTGAAAAGCCACGGCTTTAAAGCAATGGGTTTTGACAACGATATGGCCATCGAGTTTGCATATGAATACAGAACGACAAAAGAGCAGGAAGAAGAGGTGGATGAGAGGGTCAATCAAATTCTCAACCGGATTATTAAAAAGGGAATGAATGATGACGAAAAGGAAAAGGCCATTCACGATTATATTGTAGCAAATACCCGGTATGACACGAACTACAACAACTATACGGCGTATGAAGCCCTTACCCAGGGGAAAGCTGTCTGCCAGGGGTACGCGTTGCTCGCTTATAAAATGCTGGACAAGGCCGGCATTCAGAATCAAATCGTGGAAGGAACCGCGGGAGATCAGCCTCATACATGGAATCTTGTGAATCTGGACGGGAAATGGTATAACCTTGACTGTACATGGGATGACCCGGTTCCGGACGAACCGGGGCGAGTGATGTACAATTATTACAACCTTACTGACCGTCAAATAGGGAAAGACCACTTTTGGCTCCAAAGTCATCCACCGGCCATCACATTATATAAAAAAAAGAAGAGCATCTACTCCGCGGGGATACAGGCAGAGAACAAAATTACCGGGGCCGCCCACTTCCAGCCGGACACCCTTCCTGCAACCGTAAAAACAAACCGTATCGAAGCGGCTTCGGGCAAGCAGCAAAATATCGTTCAGGCGATTCAAACATTGGGCTCCCAATTGTGGATTGTACTTGGCCTGCTTATAAATGAACTTAAGACGATCTTTTTCAAGTAGAAAAAGCAGTTGAGAGGGAAGGATCGTCTCACAAGCTGTACAGAGGAAAAAAAATAGACCCGTTACCAACGGATCCAAAGGTAGGAGTGGAGAGATTAATTCAATTCCAGGAGGTGTCAACCCGTTTAAAGGGGGTTACATTTATAGTATACACAGAATTGTAAGCGTTATCAATATTTATTTTTCAAAAATTAAATTTTTTTGGCCATTTTTAAAAATGAGTAAGAACGGGGTAAAGGAGGAAAACTTGACATTCATTTTGCATGTACCTATAATGGTGAAGTAAATAAACAAAATAAAAAGGCAATGACAAGGATACGATCCTATTCAATCGGTTTACCAGAGAGGAAAGCCAGAGGCTGTGAGCTTTCTAAATGCGAGGATAGTTGATTACCCCCTTTAAGCTGCGATTCAGAATAGCACACGCATGCATAGTATGAAGAGCCGGTTTTCCTCCGTTATGGATTGAAATGAGGGCAGAACAAGCACTTGTGTTTGTTTTGCTAAATCAGGGTGGTACCACGAGAACAGCACGCTCGTCCCTTAGGGGAATGAGGGTGTTTTTTATTTTACATCTTTTTGGAAGGAGATTTACACATGTCTGTTATCCACGTTACTTTACCGGATGGTTCAAAACGCGAATACAATGCCGGTACAACCATTGAAGACGTTGCAGCTTCCATTAGCCCTGGCCTAAAGAAAAAAGCGGTGGCAGGAAAATTAAATGGGAAAGTGGTCGATCTGGCTACCCCTCTGGAAGAGGATGCGGCTGTTGAAATTGTTACGGAAGACAGCCCGGAAGGCCTGGAAGTGATTCGCCACAGTTCTGCACACTTGATGGCTCAGGCAATCAAGCGGTTGTTCGGTGAAGATAAAGTCCGTCTCGGTGTAGGACCAGTGATTCAGGACGGCTTTTATTATGATATTGATACGGAAGAGACTTTTACCCCTGAAACACTTGGTAAAATTGAAAAAGAAATGCAGAAAATTGTAAGTGAAAACCTGCCGATTGTGCGCAAAGTGGTATCGCGAGAGGAAGCGCTTGATATTTACAAAAAGCTTAATGACCCTCTTAAAGTTGAAATTATTTCCGAGCTTCCGGAAGGCGAACAAATCACGATGTACCATCAGGGAGAATTTTTCGATTTATGCCGCGGGCCGCATGTTCCTTCTACCGGTAAAATCAAAGCATTTAAGCTGATGAGCGTTGCCGGCGCATACTGGCGCGGTGATTCTGACCGACAGATGCTTCAGCGGATTTACGGGACTTCCTGGGCTAAAAAATCGGACCTGGAAGAATACCTTCATTTTATAGAGGAAGCGAAAAAACGCGACCACCGCAAACTGGGGAAAGAACTTGAACTCTTTATGTTCTCCGAGGAAGCGCCGGGCATGCCGTTCTATCTGCCGCACGGCATGATTATCCGCAACGAGCTGGAGAAATACGCCCGCGAACTGCAGGTAGAAAGAGACTACCGGGAAGTAAAAACTCCGCTTGTGATGAATCAGCGCCTTTGGGAGCAATCCGGCCATTGGGACCATTACCATGAAAACATGTATTTTACAGAAGTGGATGATACCAAATTCGCGCTCAAACCGATGAACTGCCCGGGCCATATGCTCGTGTATAAAAATAAAATCCACTCTTACCGGGATCTGCCTCTTCGCATGGCTGAATTCGGCCAGGTGCACCGCCATGAATTCTCCGGCGCATTAAACGGAATGATTCGTGTGCGTACATTTACACAGGATGATTCCCATATCTTTGTCCGGCCGGATCAGATTGAATCTGAGATTAAAAACGTCATCGAGCTTGTTGATAAAATTTACGGTGTGTTCGGCTTCCCTTACAGTGTTGAATTGTCAACAAGACCGGAAGATTCGATGGGCAGTGACGAACTGTGGGAACTCGCAGAGTCATCGCTTCAGAACGTATTAGATGAAATGAACATTCCATACCGCATTAACGAAGGGGATGGCGCGTTCTATGGCCCAAAAATCGATTTTCATATCAAGGATGCGATTAAACGGAGCCATCAATGTGCGACTATTCAGCTCGATTTCCAAATGCCGGAAAAATTCGACCTCCATTACATCGGGGAAGATAATAACAAGCACCGTCCGGTCGTTATTCACCGTGCGATTTACGGGTCGATTGACCGTTTTATCGGCATTTTAACCGAACACTTTGCCGGTGCTTTCCCAACCTGGCTAGCTCCCGTGCAGGCCAAGCTGATTACGATTGCTGAACCGCACGTAT
The DNA here is from genome assembly GCF_000430625.1 of Aneurinibacillus terranovensis DSM 18919. Lineage (GTDB taxonomy): Bacteria > Bacillota > Bacilli > Aneurinibacillales > Aneurinibacillaceae > Aneurinibacillus_B > Aneurinibacillus_B terranovensis. The sequence goes on along the minus strand of NZ_AUMJ01000009.1, from coordinate 107,778 downwards.
CTTATGCGAACGAGATTCGGGAAAAAATGATGGAGAAGGGCATTCGTGTGGAAGTCGACAGCCGAAATGAAAAAATCGGCTACAAAATTCGTGAGGCCCAGATTAACAAGGTTCCGTTTATGCTTGTCATCGGGGATAAAGAGATGGAAAACGGCGCGCTGTCCGTCCGCCGCTACGGCGAAGGAGACCTCGGCGCGAAACCGGTCGACGATGTCATTTCGTTGATTCTCGATGAGATTGAAACAAAGAAATATTAGGTAACCACAGTGGAGTGGCCTCTGACTTAGTTTTTACTCGGGCAGAGGCCGCTTTTTTCTTATTGGATTTAAAACAATCACCCAGAATACTTTTGGTATGGACTGACTTTGACTTTTTTAGTGGATCACTTTTCTTGGTTGGTATGTGATTGCCAGACTCAGTCAATATATGATACTCAGGTGATAGGAAGTTCCAGTAAGAGGCGATGAAAAACAGTTCTTTCTACACCAGTAAATCACATAAGTATTCTACTTTTTGCGTTTTTTGATACTTATTTCAAATTTTTTTTGTAAGAAAAAACAACATACGGCACCAAAAAATATAAAATTATCTTTTTATAGAAAAAATTAGGATTTTATCCATAATATATAACGATTCAAATGCCATAAATTATATGTTATAATGGGAAAAAATGTAAAGGAATGATAAAAAATGATACACATTGAATGGGGAAATTTAATTTTTCAAATCATTGCATTTGTTGTATTCCTAGTGGCGCTTATAGGTATTGTATATGCATTCTATCTAACGGTAACAAGCAAATGGAAAACATTATGGAAACGAAAAAATCTGCATAAATAACAAGCCTAATCAGGATTCACGTTAACGCCAGCCATTTTTGCCAAATTGATAAATTCTGCCGCTTCTATCAATGAAGTGGCTTGCTTTTGATTTTTTATGTTAGCTAACACAAATTTTTTTACCCTGTTGATTTCATTCCTAAACAAATTTTTATCATAGTCGTCCATAATCTCAAGAGCCATCCTGGTTGAATACACATCTCCTATACTGTTCTTATTTGGAAGGAACGTAAACCCGCCATCTTTAGTTTGAAGCATCTTTATATTATGGGGAAGTGTTTGATTGAAATTTTTGCCTAAGGAAAGATGAAAGTGATTTCTCAACATATATATGAAGTAATTTCCCTTAATGCTTGCTATTTCATTTTTGTCCATGATTTTTTCAGATTCAAGTAGGTTATTAATGATTATAGATTTGATATTTTGAGGTGGCTGTTCACCTAATTTTGATAAAATATATAAGTAATTATAATGAATTTGCATTTTAAACTGCTTATTAATTTTAATTGCCATGAAATCACTTTTTGGAGTGGTCGTCTCCTCATGTAAGATTTCGTTATCAAGGTTTTTTTTGAATTTGCTTTTTATATTTTTATCTAATTGAATGTTTAACATGAAATCGGAATGTGGATAACTCAAACCTGTGGATAATCTGTCTTAGCTACTGAGTTCCCGTTTCTAATCCGTATGTTGTGGTGATGGTTCTAAGACTTTCACCTCGTGTTGCTGTATTAGGGGATTTTTTGGGCAACCCAAAGAAACCCTGATTTTTACAGGTTGACATGTCTTGATAATGATCGAGGCTTCAAGCCGATTAAAGAACGGTCATGAATCGTTGAGCCAACTCTCGAAGTTTCTGCTGCATTGTGCCAATGATGGCAGCCAACGTCGGATTCGGCGCAAGCCGGATATGCTGGTATCGTCCGGAACCGACCACATTGCCGGGCACCCGGATCACCATCCGTCGAATCGTTTGGACTTCGCATCGTTGGAGCGATCTCGGCATCAGTGTCTGCTTGAACCAGACCATCACATTGTAAGCAATCGCTTTGATCCAACTGAATAACAGGTTGCGGAGCATGGAATGCTGGCTATTTTGCTCTACCGCATATCCCTCTTTCAGTTCATCGATCCGGTTTTCGATATTTGCACGTTCATTGTATGAGCGAAGCAGTTGCAGCGGTTTGAGATCGGTATTGGTGACGATCGCTTGATACGAATACGTGATGAGCATCATCGTCAGTTGGTCTTCTTTTGTACGCTCCGTTTCATGAGCTTCCCGGTAAATAACACAACGACGAGCCTTTTCCCAGTTCGTCAGAAGAATCGGGATATCGGCTGCCGACCAACGATCGTCTTCCGTTGCATACGCGATCTCGTCCTGCTTCTCCTCCAGCGTCTCCCAGAACATCGGATGGTTCTCCAAGTAGGCAATTGCCTTCTTGATGGTCGCTTTCTTCGGCAACTTGAAGATATACTGCCAGCCGCGTTCTTCGGCGTATGCCATCACCGCTTCATCAGCAAAGCCGCAATCGGCCCGAATCCCTTCGATGATCCATTCCGGCGGCAACATCGCTTCGACTTCCTTGACAAATGACAGCAAATCTTTCATCCCGTTCGTGTTGCCGGGATTCAGTTGTAGATGTATCAGTTCGCCGCTACCGGCGACGAAGGCAACCCGAACTTTGTATGAGGGACGGCCATGATAGCGTGGATTGTAGCCATTTAACGCGCCTTCCTGTTCACCGAACAGAGTAATGACAGTATCATCGATATCGATCCAAACCAGGCGTTTGTCACCTGTTCGGGCTTTTTGTGCTAACAGATCCCGGTTCAAGGCGATGAGTTGAATCAGATGGCTCCAGGAGAGTTTGCTCAAGAAGCCGCGGAAGGTGCTCTCATCAGGAAAACGATCGACACCGGTAACAATTTGGTATCCGGAATCCGACTGCAACGCGTTCATGTGTGCAAAACGCGTGTGACCAAGTAGAACACAGTCCAGCAAGTGATTGATAAGCTGGTTGGTCGTATAGATACAGTTGGGTCTTTGTTCCAAATAGAAGTGACTGTCGATGAGGGTGTCGAGACCGATAAGCTCTTTAAACCGAACGAGGAACTGGAAGTTCCCAGCTTCGGTCACGGTGTCATTGTCGAAGGTGACGGGGCGCAGCTTCTTCAGAATCTTCTTGATCCGACGACGCTCCGCGAGAATTTCGATTCGGCGTTTGCGGCGAGTATTTCGTTCTGGCGTATGGTTCGATGGTTGTGGTACCATATTGCTAAGGACACTCCCTCTCGTTGGTTATTGTGTGGTGCTTTAACCTTTGACAAGAGGCGCGCAGTGTCCTTCTATTTTTGCAAAAAAATTTACGTGTTTCGACAGGCAGAAATGCTTGCTAAATCAAGGAAAGGAATCAGTCTAGGGCCGTTACTTTCCGATTTCATGTTTAATAGACCAATTAAGTCTATTAAGCTTTTTTCCTCTACAAGGTCTCTGGTCACTTTATTATGTTCGATTAGATTATATATACGACTTAAAGTAAAGTTTGCAATTTTTATTTTATTAATTTTTATTTTTGTTTGTTGAAAGGTATTTAGTAGAAGGCCATCAAAAGTAGCCGTAGCATCCACGAGATGTGTATCTTTATTTAAAAACCCAGCATATTTATCATCTTCCCTATATAAATTTTGAAAAAAGTTCTCTTGTTGTTTAGTTACGGATGATTGATATGGATTTTCACTAACAGCTTTAGTTGAACAGGAAACAAATGATAATCCTATAAGTATGTTAATAGCTGCTCTAGTAAATTTATTCATTTAATCCCCTTCTTTTTATAAAGGGTAGGGACTTGTAAAATCAAGCCCCTACAATATTAATTTAGCTATAAGTAGCAGAGATATTTAGAATCCCGCTTGAATACTTGAGGGATCCAGATGGAAAAGCACTCCATGCAGTACAACTAGCAGTAAAATATTTACTAAATCCCAAATAAGCCGAAGAACCACTGATCCAATCCGAACTTTGCGTCCAATCCGCTACTTTTCCTATATAGGGTGGTTGGGTACCCACTGGTCCATACCCAACAAATTGAAAATCCGTTTTAGCCTGGCTTACAGATCCTCTTGCAGTTTTGGTATTTATGCTTCCGTAGACATGGTTGTTAATTAGTCCCATGTCCGTGGTAAAACTTCCTGAAACATCTCCTTCAATAGTTGTACCTGCACGGCCGCTTCCAAAGACATTGTGAGAACTAAGACTCATTGGAGAGACTTGGCCTGACGAGGAGGTTTCAACTTTATTTGCGTGTTCGTTAATAAACTTAAGGTCTTTTTCGCTTAGCGCTTCCCCAATTTTATACTTTTGTGCAATCTATTTCCCTTGTTGAATAACTTTTAAATCTTCTTGTGTTAGAGATTTAGGTTCAGCGCTTGCAAAGCTAGCTGAACTTAAAATACTAGTAACGCCTAAAACAAGTGCACAACTGTAAGTAGTTAATTTTTTCACTTTGTAGCCCTCCTTTTTTAAATTTCCTTTAATATACAGCTTTTATATAGAATCATCAATATCCATAAAATACAAAACAATAAAATTATAACCATAAAAGGTACCTGATACTAATTAATTCTACCAAATTCAACTAATTGCGAATTAATACAATTTTCATGATAAATATAATTGAAAATTTAAAATAATAATTTTATTAAGACTTGTTGTCTCCAATTTTTTGTTTTTAAGGGATTAAAATAGTATTAGAGTCAATATAAATTTTTAAACGCCAAATAGACGTTATTAGTAAAAGTTATTTTAATCTTGGATAGATTAAAAAAATGATTGTAATTTACAAGGGCATCAAAGAACTTTGTTTTCGGCCTCATTCACTTGTTTACACGAGAAAGATAAAAAGTAGGGAGACGCGCTTTTAAGGGAATCTTTTGCGCTGTCTCCCTTTTTTTCAGAACACGGACAGTCACCGCTTCCCTACAAGGGAAAACCTGCAAAAAATAAAAGCGGACCATTCCATTGCCCATCGTATTTTCTTTACACCCCTTTACACTACTTTTACATTCAATTAAAGTTTCGATGCCATAATGTAGGTAGATAGAAGGGGAGTGGACTAGGAATGCTGTCCTTAATTAAGGGATTTGGGCGAAAAAAAACATCATTATTATATACGGACCAGCGCTTTCAGGTAAAAAAGCTGCTGGAAGCCCAGTTTTTACTGTCAAGGACCGTTCTTTTGTTTTACCTTGACATTATTAATATGTCGGATATTGAAGTCAAATATGGATATTCAGCCGCCAGCAAGATTATCTATCAACTGGACCATATTTTGAATGCGGCCTGCCATGCTGTTTTTCGAAATAATGCGCATCTGGTCGCCGTGCAAAAATTGTGGGGGGACGATTATGCGATCTATATTTCCTGGGATGGAACATACAGCAACGAAGCGTTTCATCTTCTATGTCTTGAATTAAAACGGGAAGTGGAAGAGCGGCTGAACCGCCAGATTACTTATTCGAAGATGAGTAAGATTAGTGTACATATCGGATACGCAAGAATGGAAGGCCACGACATAACAAAGGAAATGTATATGTCTGTGAAATTTGCCAGTCAGATGGCGAAAGTCGGACTGATGTCAGAAGAATTTAAGAATATGGAACACTTTCACCAAATTGTAGAAAATGAAAATGTTCATACGCTGCTTCAGCCGATTGTTTCATTAAAAACAGGAATTCCATTAGGGTGGGAGTCGCTTATTCGCGGTCCCGAGGGGTCTAATTTTCACTCGCCCGGCGCCTTATTTTCTTACGCACAAAAAACCGGGAGAAATTTTGAGTTTGAATCATTGTGCAGGCGAAAAGCCGTTGAAAACCTTAAAAATTTGGATTCCTCCTATAAGCTGTTTATTAATCTGGATGCGCGCAGCATTGATGATCCGTTTTTACTGCGGGGCCAGATTTTTAAATGGTTTGAAAAATACGAGTTAAATCCGCACAATATTGTATTTGAGATTACCGAGCGTCACGCTATCAAAAATTTTGCCTCGTTTCGTGATATGATTCAGGAGTACCGGAAAAAAGGGTATTTGATTGCGGTTGATGATGCGGGTGCGGGCTATTCAAGCCTGGAAGCGATCGCGGAAATTTATCCGGATTATATTAAGATGGACATGACACTCGTGCGGAATATAGACGTTGATCCCGTGAAGCAAGCCCTATTGGAGACGTTCGTTAAGTTTGCCAATAAGGTGAAATGCAAGCTCATTGCCGAAGGAATCGAGACAGAAAGCGAACTGGAAGCCGTTATTAACCTGGGAGTGGACTACGGTCAGGGCTTTTTTCTCGCACGCCCCGCTAAACAGCAGACCAGCATTACAGATACAGCCGTAAATTTTATCAGAAGGATGGAACAGCAGCGAAAACATTTGGAGATTGGGGAGGAGTTTACGAATAAAGTAGGCGATATTCTCACCTCGACGATCTGCGTAACAAAAGAAACGACAGTCCGGGAAGTGCACAACATATTTGAGCGCAACCATAAAATAGACGGTGTAGTCGTTCTCCAAGATAAACAACCGGTTGGCCTGATTATGCGGTTTCAAATCTATCAGATTCTTGGAGGTCAATATGGCATTTCGCTCTATTACGAGAAGCCTATTTCACAAATTATGAATAATAGCCCGCTTATTGTTGACAAGCGGGCAAAAATTGATGAAGTCGCCAAACTGGCAATGGAGCGCGAGTCTTTCCATTTATACGACGTGATTATCGTAACGGAAAAGGATAACTATCTTGGTATTGTTTCTGTACAGAGCCTTCTCGACATGCTGGCTAAAGTTCAGTTGGAACTTGCGGTTATTTCCAATCCATTGACCGGACTCCCCGGAAACATACGGATCGAACGTGAAATTGTGGCCCGGATTGAGAAGAGGCAGGATTTTTCTGTCATATATTGCGATTTGGACCGCTTTAAGTTTTTTAACGATCAGTACGGATTTGAAATAGGCGATGAAATCATCCGCCGGACGGCTCAAATGTTTGCGACAGCTATCCGTGTCACCGGCAGCAAAGGAAGTTTTCTCGGCCATATCGGAGGAGATGATTTCATTATTATTACGCTTCCTGAATTTGCGAAGGAAATCGCTGGCTATGTGCTGTCCAATTTCTATACGCACTTTAAAAATATAATGGATATAGATTTTACGGATAACGAACAAAATGTCTTATCCATTTCTCTCGCTAGCGTCCGTTGCTCACCGGACCGTTATAAAAACCCGATGCAAGTATCGGAAATGGCTGCCAAGGTGAAAAAGGCGTCGAAGAAAATAAACGGGCTTTCTTTTGTAGAGGATGAATCGCTGCTGTAGCAGGTGTAAGTTTTTGCTGGAAGCGCCGCTTAATAAATGTTTTTGTTAATGATGCTTGACGTTCTACAGTGTTTACGTTATACTAATTAAGTCTGATAAACATACGGTAACCAAAGAAGAAGCGCCCCGCTTCTCACCTGATTGACTTCGGCGTTAACAGGTATATAACCCATAGAAGTATATGGTGTGTAATATAAGTGCGGGCGCATTGCGTCCGCACTTTTTACTTTGGTTAACATTCCTCTGGAGGTGGCAGGTATTAGCAAAGAGAATTTAATTAATGAAGAGATCCGCGCTCGTGAGGTTCGTGTGATTGATTCTGAGGGTCAACAGTTAGGCATTCTTCCGTTTCGCGAAGCGCTCCGCCTAGCTCAGGAAAAAGAACTTGACCTGGTAAATATCGCGCCGACTGCAAAGCCCCCTGTATGCCGTATCATGGATTACGGAAAATACAGATATGAGCAGCAGAAGAAGGAAAAGGAAGCCAGGAAGAATCAAAAGGTGGTTGAGCTGAAAGAAGTTCGCTTATCCCCTACGATTGAGGAACATGATTTCCAAACGAAGCTACGCAATGCCGTTAAGTTTTTAGAAGCCGGTAATAAAGTGAAATTAACGATTCGCTTCCGTGGCCGCGCGATTACCCATGCTGAACTTGGTCAGCAGGTAATGGAGAAGATGGCCAAAGAAGTTGAGCATATTTCTTCTGTAGAGCGCAGGCCCAAAATTGAAGGGCGCAGCATGATTATGATTCTTGCGCCAAAAAGCGAAAAGTAACATTCTGGATTGGAGGACACGTCGATGCCTAAAATGAAAACACACCGCGGTGCTGCAAAACGTTTTAAGAGAACCGGAAGCGGTAAATTAAAACGCAGCCATGCTTATACAAGCCATATTCTGGAACACAAATCTCCAAAGCGCAAGCGCAACCTTCGCAAAGGTGCGATTGTTTCTAATGGTGACCAAAAACGCATTGAACAAATGCTTACGTACATGAAGTAATTCTTATTCGAGATTCAGGAGGGAACATAGATGCCAAGAGTTAAAGGTGGAAATGTTGCGCGTAAACGTCGCAAAAAAATATTAAAGCTCGCTAAAGGTTATTTTGGTTCAAAACACCGGTTATTTAAATCCGCGAATGCACAGGTTATGAAATCTCTGCAGTATGCTTATCGTGACCGCCGTCAGGTGAAGCGCGATTACCGCAAATTGTGGATTACACGTATCAATGCGGCTGCCCGTATGAATGGGCTTTCATACAGCCGTTTTATGTATGGTTTAAAAGCGTCCGGGTTAGAAGTAAACCGCAAAATGCTTGCTGACCTGGCTGTGAACGATAAAGAAGCGTTTACACAGCTTGCGAACGCAGCGAAAGAAAAATTAAATGCATAATAAACAGAAGAGACCTGAGCTTTTTCCGGGTCTCTTTGCTTTATGATTTTTATTTTGTTTTTTTTGGTAGAATAATAATGTATAACTTACATATGGAAAGTTTTAACTACATCCAATACACGGAGGAGTGTTCCATGAAAACCACTTCGAAAATTGTGCTTATCGGGAATGGTGCTGTCGGTTCTACATTTGCCTATACGGTATTACTGAGAGGGTTTGTAAATGAGCTGGTGATTATAGACAGTAATCGTGATAAGGCAGAGGGTGATATGCTCGATTTAAATCACGGCCTTATGCTTGCCCAACCGATGAAAATTACTGTAGGCGATTATGCGGACTGTGCGGATGCGGACATTGTTGTCATAACAGCAGGATCGGCTCAGCGTCCGGGAGAAACACGCATCGATCTAATGAACCGCAATGTTCAAATTTTTGACTCCATCATTAAACAGATTACGGCTTATACGACGAAAGCCATCTTACTTATCGCCACCAATCCAGTAGATATTCTTACGCAAGTAGCGCTAAAGCTGTCCGGATTTCCGAAAGAGCGCGTAATTGGTTCAGGTACGCTGCTCGATAGCTCACGTTTTCGCTATTTAGTGGCGGAAAAGCTCGGTGTTGACCCACGGAGCGTACACGGTATGGTAATTGGGGAACACGGAGATTCTGAAGTTCCGGTCTGGAGCTCTCTAAGCGTAGCGGGGATGTTGCCGGAAACACAGCCGCAGGACAGCGTGTGGCATATAAACGAATCGCAAAAAGAAGAAATCTATAATGAAACAAAGGGCGCAGCTTATAAAATTATTGAGAAGAAAGGTGCTACTTTCTATGCAATTGCTTTATCTTTGGCCCGTATCTGTGAAGCTATCTTAAAGGATCAGCGTTCTATTCTGCCGGTATCCTCTTATTTAGAAGGATATCATGGAATCAATGGAGTGTGTCTCGGGGTTCCTTCGATAGTTGGAAGAAATGGTTTAGAAGAGGTTGTCCCCCTTCCTTTATCCGAAAGGGAAGAGGAACAGCTCCAATCTTCAGCAGCCAAATTAAAACAATTTCTTGAAGAGATTGGTTTTTGACCATTCATCTCAGACAAAAGAGTTCATTCCCTCCCGCTATGCCTTTTGGCAGCAGTATACAAACGCGGGAGGGATATTAATGGGTACGAAGTTGATGTCAAGACGGTTAAAGCGTTGCTCCAACTGCTTCTTCATCTGGAGTGAGTATTGAAAAGCGATAAACATTCCGCCAGGCTTTAACGATTTCTCGACTCCTTCCATAATCGCATCCCTTAATTCCTGAGAAAAGTTCATAAAGGGCAATCCTGAAATAACATAGTCGAATTGATTAATATGATGTTTTTTCATCGCTGAGTAAATTTCAACGGCATTATCATGGTAATAGAGATCCGGGTAAAGCGATTCAAGGCGATTTCGCATGTTATCATCCCGCTCAAAGACCATCACCTTACAACCCGGGTGTTTCAATTCATGGAGATAACGGGTAAAAATGCCTGTACCGGCTCCCAATTCTGCAATGCTTTCGGTGGCGGGCCAATCAATAGGGTTTACCATGGCCCTGGCAAGAAAACGTGAACTGGGCGTTATACTGCCTACGGTTTTCGGCGATTGTAAGAACTTCGATAAGAACAGAAATTTCTCCATATAACTCTCCTCATAGGATTTTTCAGCATTAAGAAAGACAGTGCAGTTTTCTCATGACGCTTGAGATATGCCGGGTACTGCCGGATACTTTTAGGTTTGGCCCGGGTAAGTTTTCTTTAAACTTATTTAATTATAACAATACTACACCCGAATACAAAGTAAATCAGTCATGAGGATGATTAGGGCAAGTTCCTGTTCATTTATTAAACAAAAAGAGAGTAATCCGAAATGATAAAGAGGGAATAGGAGAACAGGGAGCGAAGAAAGATATAAAGAAGCAAAATTTCGAAGGAGGAGAAATACATGGCCTTTCAAAACCCGTCCAATGACGAACGCCGCAAAATTCTGGAAGAAGCAAAAACTATCGCGGTTGTAGGATTATCCGATAATCCCGCCCGTACCAGCTATATGGTGTCGGAAGCAATGCAGCGAGCCGGTTATAAAATTATTCCCGTTAATCCCACGATTCAGGAAGCACTTGGGGAAAAAGCGGTTGCTTCACTAACCGAAATCAAAGAGCCGGTCGATATTGTAAATGTGTTCCGTCGAAGTGAGACTGTAATGCCGGTCGCAGAAGAAGCTGCCAAAATCGGAGCCAAAACATTCTGGCTGCAGCAGGGAATCTACAATGAAGACGCTGCAAAATACGTGCAGCAGCACGGAATGACTGCCGTAATGGATACGTGTATTAAAGTCGACCATGCGCTTCTTGTGAAGAAATAAAAGCGAACTGCAAGAGATAGGCCTGACTTAGGAGGAATTATGGCATACAAAATTGTTTTTTTCGATATTGACGGGACGCTTGTAAACCATGACAAAAGAATTCCGCCATCTACCAAAGAGGCGATAAAGAAACTACAGGAACGTGACGTTGAAGTTGTGATTGCAACAGGCAGAGCCCCTTATCATTTTAAACCAATTGGTGAAGAACTCGGGATTGATTCGTTTGTGAGTTTCAACGGCTCGTATGTCGTGCATCAAGGGCAAATCGTTCATGAAAATCCGATTGGCCGGGAAACACTTTCAGCCTTAGAGAACATAGCCAATGCGTATAATCATCCAATCGTTTACCTTGGAAACGAAAAATGCTTCTCCAATTATGAGCAGCATCCGCACGTCATTGAATCGTTTCATTCACTTAAAGTGAGTGTCCCCGGCTATCATCCGAATTACTGGCAGGAAACAAATATCTATCAGGCTCTGCTCTTCTGCCGGCTGCATGAAGAAGATTATTATAAAAATAAAGTGGCCGACATTTCGTTGATTCGTTGGCATGAACTTTCAATGGATGTGCTGCCAAGTGGCGGTTCAAAGGCGAAAGGAATTGAAAAGATGCTTGAGCACCTTGGATTATCGTCCGCAGAAGCAGTTGCATTCGGTGACGGGTTAAACGATAAAGAGATGCTTGCTTATGTTGGTATGGGAATCGCTATGGGAAATGCCCATGAGGAAACAAAGCCTTTCGCCAACTTTACAACCAAGTCTGTAGACGATGGTGGTATCCAATACGGGCTGCAGAAAATAGGGATGATTTAAGGCTTAGAACCATAAAGAATGGTAACGCATAGATAAGTTGGTCGCCTGGGTGTCCTCTCAAGGATTCCCGGGTGGTTTTATTTATGTAATGTAAGCAAAGAAAAGCAGCGGAATACGTTGTGGATAGTTGTAAGAGAGAGGGAGGGAATGGGGTTTGATCCATATGCGTGCATATATAAAAATGAGCGTCGCCATGGCCATCGTGGGCAGTTTTATTGTGGCGAACAAGGTAATTACGGGGGTATTTCCGGTTTTTCTTGCGTCTGAATTGCGGTTAAGCATCGGTGCGGTGACATTGATTTTTCTTTTATATATCAAGGAAAAGAGGTTCCCGTGCATTTCACGTCGGGATCTTTTTCTCTTCATTTTTCAAACGTTTGTTGGGGTATTTATGTTTAGCATTTTTATGCTGTACGGCTTGAAATTTACGACAGGAATAGAAAGCGGGATTATTACCAGCACGACCCCGGCGGTTGTCGGGCTTATTTCGTTTTTCTTTTTGAAGGAAAGGCTGACCTGGAATCATGTGATTGGCATTTTATGCGCGGTCCTTGGAACGATGGCGATTAATGTAGTAGGGGCCTTTTCCAATACAGCACATGGCGCTCATGCGCTGTTTGGAAATCTCCTGATTTTTGGCGCTGTTGTAGGGGAAGCAATCTTCTTTACGTTTAGGAAATTTGTATCGAAAGATTTAAGTGCGCTTGTCATCTCCACGGTCGTAAGTATTACAGGTTCGCTGCTTTTTCTTCCTTTTGCTGTTTATCAGGCCTGGAAGTTTGACTTTTCAGGTGTGACTGTCAATGACTGGCTGCTCATTTTATATTGCGGTGTCGTTGTGACTGCTCTGGCGGTCATATTGATGAATCAGGGGATAGCGGTGGTCCCCGCCAGTTCGGCTGCCGTTTTTACAGCCATTATGCCCATCAGCGCCGTAGTTCTATCCTGCCTGTTTTTGCATGAGACCTTCTACTGGTATCATTATGTAGCTATCGGCTGCGTCTTAGCCGGGATTGTGTTTATTGCCAAAGCGCCCCCCGTCCGAACGAAGGCGCTCAATCGAATGGCGGAGCAAGCTCGCACTACTTGAATGAACAACATTAAAAGATTTATTAGATTTCGAAAAGACAACCATCATTAACTCTATTATACTGAATTTTATAAGAACTGAATTTAGGGGGATTGTCATGAATGATATTGATTCATTGAAAAAAGAAAGAAAAAGACTGTTACAAGAAATTGAAGTGCTTTTATCCATGATTTCAACCCCCATTTTGGTTGTAGACCAGCAAGGGAATGTCATCCACACGAATATGTTTGCGGAGAAAGTGTGGGGCCGTTCACAAATTACTTTAATAAACAAACACATTCTGGAGTTAATTAATTCTGCGAAACTGATTGAGTTTGTCCGACAAGGGAAACCCACCATCGATTTACCTGTTGAAATTAAGGATTCGATGGAAGTCTTTCACCCTTATGCCTGTCGCTTGCATCCGCTAATTGTCAGTAAGCAAGTAGAGGGTGCTGTTTTACAATTTACTAAACAGTTTTTGGTACCAAGTGTAGATAAGCAAAAGAAATATGCCACTCGTTATTCATTTGCTGATATTCGCGGTAATAGCCCTGTTATTACCGCGTTAAAAGCACAGGCGGAAAAAGTAGCGAAAAGTGATTCAACCATTTTGATTCGGGGAGAAAGCGGAACCGGTAAAGAGGTACTCGCACAGGCGATTCACGGAGCCAGTCAACGACAAAAGGGTCCGTTTGTAGCTATCAATTGTGCAGCAATCCCTGAATCTCTTTTGGAGAGTGAACTATTTGGTTATGATGAAGGTTCATTTACAGGAGCAAAGAAAGGCGGGAAACAAGGACGCTTCGAAATGGCTCGTGGAGGCACGCTGTTCCTGGATGAAATTGGGGATATGCCGCTTTTTTTGCAAGCTAAACTTTTGCGGGTTTTGCAAGAGCGGAGGGTCGAGAGAATTGGCGGTTCGGAGAGCATTCCCATCGATGTTCGAGTGATTGCAGCGACCCATAAAGATTTGGAAACGATGATTGCCAATCAACAATTTCGTGAAGATTTATACTTTCGCTTAAATGTTATTCCCCTTTCCATTCCTCCTTTACGGGAAAGAAGTGAGGATCTGTATGAACTCATCCAGTACTTTATGAAGCGGTATGGAGAGCGTTTAGGAAAAGAGAACAAACGACTTTCATCACAAGCATTAAAACGATTATTTGACTATCACTGGCCGGGAAATGTACGCGAACTCGAAAACGTCATCGAATATATTGTAAATCTCGAAATCGGGGACTTGGTTACGATAAGCAGCTTGCCTTCATCTATGCGCCATCAGGAGGGACCTGACGAGCCATTCGAAAAGACATTGACGTTACCGGCAAAAAGAAGTTCTCACGATTATTCTTTATTGAAGATAGAAGAATCAGAAGCGTATTTGATTGAACAAGCCCTTCGTCGTTATGGAACCAGCACGGAAGGAAAAAGAAAGGCTGCTCAGGCTTTGGGAATGAGTGTCGCTACGCTGTATCGACGGCTGCAAAAGATTTCTCGCGAGAAAAAATTCTCAAAGTGAGAATTATCGATAAATGAAGATAAAAAACGATAAATGGTGAGAAAAACAATATTATATGAAAATATCGGTGTTTTAGTTCATAAAAAAAGTTTTGTTTTGTATCCTGGGTGGAGTAATTATTCTCTAAATTTTACTAATTATTCACAATTTAAGGTTAATTATTGAGTTACTTTAGTGTACATCTGATTGAAATAAGTTGGCATGAGATTTGCTTATTAAAAAAGTGAGGGGATCATCCATGAAAAAGCATATAACGGAACAAGATGTTCAGTCGCTAGCTTATGGTGCTAAGTATCTGGGTTCTGGAGGTGGTGGAGACAGTACCTTGCTTGAGTTACTCGCGCTTCGGGCCATCCGTGAGGAAGGGCCGGTTCCACTACTGTCGCCATTTAGAGTGGTTGATGAAGAATGGGTGGTTCCAGTAGCCATTATGGGTTCCCCGACAGTTTTGAATGAAAAAATCCTTACAGGAACGGAAATACCTACAGCCATTCGTGAGTTAGAAATGGAAAAAAATATTTCTGTTGGAGCTGTGATGGGTTTGGAAATTGGAGGAATGAATGCCATGGTTCCCGTGCTGACAGCAGCGTTGTCTAAACTTCCCCTTTTAGATAGCGACGGTATGGGACGGGCATTTCCGGAACTGCAGATGACCACTTTCCATGCGTTTGGAATTCAGGCTTCCCCCTTAATGATGGTGAATGATTGTGGGGGATGTTACCGGTTTTCAGAAGCCTCGAATGAAAAAGTGGAGGATGAGGCACGTCGTAAGGTCATGGAATTAGGGGGATGGGCAGCGATTTCCGGTTATCCTATGCGGGGAATGGAGGTACGGGAAGTCGCTCTTCACCAAACGTTTTCCCTCGCCATACGACTTGGGGAAGCCGTAAAGGCGGCCCATGCAAATATCGATCGGATTGTTGTTCGATTAGTCGAAATATTTGAAAATTCCATTTATGGAAGGCCGTACAAATTAATCGAAGGAAAAGTGGTGGATATTCAACGAAACATAGTCGGTGGTTTATTAAGTGGTACTCTTATAGTAGAAGGAGCCAGCTTTTTCGTAGGTGAGCAAGTCGAAATCTTATTTAGAAATGAATACTTGTTTGCTAAGAAAGGAGAGCGAGCACTAGCTATGGTTCCGGATCTCATTTGTGTATTGGATGCGGATACGGGGAATCCCATCATGATTGAGGAACTGGAAAACCATCGAAAAGTATGGGTGATCGCAATTCCAAGTCCACCATTGCTTCGTGATTCAAAAATGCTTGAGATCGTAGGGCCAAGATGTTTTGGTATTGCTAACGAGTTTTTTCCAACGGAACAACTTCAGCTTCAAGAAGGGGAGGAAGAAAATGATGTTTCGTTTAGGTATTGATGTCGGTAGAGAAAAAACCGATGGCGTACTGATGGATCATAGTTTTCATATTCTCACCTTTGCCAGCCAATCAACAACACCGGACGTAATGACAGGAATTCAGTCTTTGATCGCACATCTCTTAAAACAAACAAACGTTAGCCCGGCTGACATTACAGCGGTAATGATTGGGACAAACCTTTTTCTTGATACTTTGCTGGAGGAGAGAAATCTGGCTCAGGTATGCGCTGTTCGGATTTCGCAAGCCAGAGGTAGCATTCCCCCGTTATATGAAGGATCAGAATTTTTTCGACAGGCGATGGGACTCGTTTATTATGAGTTGCAAGGTGGCCATGAAGTGGATGGGAGGATTTCCAAATCTCCACCTTCTCGCACAGAGATTGATGTGTTTCTTCAATCAATCAATGTGAAACGTATAGATGCCTTTGCCATTACCGGCACTTTCTCACCGGTGAATGATAGTCATGAACGAATGGTCATGGGGTGGATCCAAGACAGATTGGGTAAGGGACATTCTTTTACCTTGTCCCATGAACTGGGAAGCATCGGATTTCTTGAGCGTGAAAACGCGGCGATTCTTAATGCCGCTTTATCCAAGGTAATGAAGCGAGCCTTACAAGGTTTAGATCATCTTTTACAGAAACTTAGTATCGAAGCTGGTATTTATCTCGTGCAAAATGATGGATCGTTAATGTCTTATGACTATGCTTTGCGTTATCCGATCCGTACGCTCTATTCCGGGATGACAACAAGTCTTAGGGGGGCTTCTTATCTCACCCAACTTAATGACTGTATTGTTGTGGATGTAGGGAGAAAGAGAACATGCATTGGAGTATTAGAGGGAGGATTTCCTAAAGAGAGGTGGCAAAAAACTCCAATCGCAGGGATCCACGTTAATGTGCCGGTACCTGAAATTGTTACACTCCCTTTTGGAGGAGAGAATTCCATTAGTGATGATAAATTGGATGCCGTTTTTCAAGTGGTTCAACGGTTTCAACCCCGATATGATCCTCTCCCCATTGTTTTTGTAGGAGAGGCGAGTAAAGAGTTGGAGGCAAAGTTTCGATTTCCTTGGTCTGATGTTGTTCATCCTCCTTATTATGCTCATGTTTGTGCAATTGGTGCCTGTATTGCCCCTATCAGTGGGAATGTGGATCGAATGTATTGGTTAAAAGGAATAGGGCGAGAGGAAGCCGTGAAAATGGCTACACAAGAAGCTGTGCAAGAAGCGATTCTTGCTGGAGTTGATCCAGCATCCGTGATGGCCAAATCCATTAAAGTAACTCCGTTGGCCTATATTTCGAGTCAAGCTTTGAGGGTTCAGGTTAAGGCAATTGGTTCGCTCTTTTAAAATCCATTTTTCAAAAAAATCGATAGTAAAGAAGGAGATTGCGAAAAATGAATGGGAACTCCAATATGGCAGATGATTTTTCACTGACCAGGGTACCCGCTGGGGCGCGCCTGCCTATGTGGGAAGTCCTGTTGGTACGTCTTGGTGCCCTTACAACTCTGTCTCAATTTATGCTGGGATCGGCACTCGGGTACGGTATGACATTTTGGCAGGCTTTTTGGGCCACTATGCTTGGCAGTGTTCTCTTGGAAGTAGTTAGTTTATTAATTGGAATTGTTGGGGCCCGGGAAGGGCTTTCGACGAGTCTGCTAGCCCGTTGGACAGGGTTTGGCAAATATGGTTCCGGTATTCTTGGTGCCGTCATTGCTATTGGAGCGATAGGATGGTTTGGAGTTCAGAATTCGGTATTTGCAAAGGGGTTGGATGGCGCATTAAACGGTGCATTGGGCTTCCCATTAGCGGCAACGATAACCGGTTTGTTCGTCACACTCATAGTAATCTTCGGTTTTAAATGGCTGAGTTGGACGGCAAGGATTGCGGTACCTGGTTTTTTAGCGGTTATTGCCTATGGTATCTATAAAGTTTTGAAAGATCACTCGCTTGTTGACTTGATTTCTACACCGGCTCCCGGTCCGGCGCTTTCTTTGGGAATGGCCGCTACCATGGTGGCCGGGGGATATATGATTGGTGCCATAATCACTCCTGACATGAGCCGGTATTGTCGGAACGGCAAAGATGTTTTGTGGATGACCTTGATTGGCACGATAGTTGGAGAATTCGGCGTGAATCTTATTGCAGTATTAATGGCACACGCGGTAGGTAGCGGCGATGTAGTAACGATTGTTCTGCAAACTACGGGCTGGCTGGGAGCTGCCATAGTGATTTTTGCCACCGTGAAAATTAACGATTTAAATTTGTATTCCTCTTCCTTGGGAATTACGAACCTGATCGATTCTTTATTCAACGTTAAGGTGAACCGGGGGCTCGTCACATTGATTATCGGAATAATTGGAACAGTTCTTTCGGTGGTGGGTATTCTAGATAAATTCGTTAATTTTCTAGTTTTACTTGGCGTCTGGGTTCCTCCGATTGCCGGGATTATGGTAGTGGACTACTTTATCCTGAAACGTGACAGAAAGGTATTGGGCGAGAGTCGTCAAAAGGGGCTGTTACCCGAAACTTCCGAATCTATAAATCCTACTACTCTCGCAGCTTGGGTACTAGGTGCATTGGCAGGTTACTTTATTGAAATTGGAATTCCTTCGATAAATTCCCTTATTGTAAGCGGAATAGCCTATTTAGTTGGCATGAAGATCTTCGGTAGTGCTATTAGTCAAAAAAATCCAGAAGTTGATCAACTAGCTTAAATACACTTGGACACATACAACGGAAGGGAGAGAAAAACATGAGACTTTTAGGGAAACAAGAAATTGAAGATATTGCGGTTGGAGCGGCATTACTGGGAACCGGCGGCGGAGGGGACCCGTATATAGGTAAGTTGATGGCGCTTCAAGCGATAGAGGAATTCGGACCCATCAAACTCTTGTCGGTAGATGAAGTTCCTGACGACGCGTTTGTAGTATCGTCCGGAATGATGGGAGCCCCAACGGTAATGGTTGAGAAAGCGCCAAGCGGGCATGAAGCGAAAGTTGCGTTCCAATCATTGGAAAAGTACATGGGGAAGGAAGTTTTCGCCACGTTTCCAATTGAAGCGGGAGGCCTTAATTCCATGCTGCCGCTTGCCCTGGCTGCGCAACTTGGATTGCCTGTTGTCGACGTGGATGGAATGGGGCGAGCGTTTCCAGAATTACAAATGGTTACTTTCTATCTGGACGGAATTTCTGCTTCGCCGATGGTCATTGCCGATGAAAAAGGCAATGTTACCTTATTAAATACCATCGATAACCTCTGGGCGGAACGGATTGCCCGCAGTGTAACGATTCAAAAAGGCGGAGCGGTGATGTTTGCGATTTATCCGATGACGGGAAGAAATCTGAAGGAAAGTGGGATTCATAATATTCTCAAACAGGAAGAGGAGATCGGGCGATCCATTCGTCTTGCTAAAGAAAACAATGTCGATCCAATTCAAGAAGTGCTTAAAATAACAAAGGGTTTTGAATTATTCCGCGGTAAAGTGGTAGACATAAACCGAAAAACGGAAACCGGGTTTGCCCGTGGCACGGCGAAAATTGAAGGATTGTTGGATTATTATGGAGAAACCCTCGAAATTCGTTTTCAAAATGAGCATTTAATTGCCAAGACAGATGACCGTCTTTTGTGTGTAACCCCAGATCTGATTGCGGTTCTTGATGCTGAAACAGGGCTCCCGATTACAACAGAAGCTCTGCGTTATGGAGCCCGTACTGTAGTGGTTGGCATTCCTTGTCATTCAAAATGGCGTACATCAAAGGGCATCGAAACATGCGGACCTGCCTATTTTGGCTATGAAATGGAATACATTCCGGTGGAAGAACTTGTAGGAAAAGGAGTTGCTCTCAAATGAGTTACAGAATTGGAATTGACGTAGGTGGAACCCATACTGATGCCGTTCTTTTAGACAGTGAATACAGAGTAATAGCAAAAACCAAGTCTGCAACGACAGAAGATGTAAGCTCAGGAATTTATAAGGCAATGCGCGAGGTAATTGCAAAATCAGGTGTACCACGTAGCCAGATTCATTATGCAACGCTAGGTACAACCCATTGTACAAATGCGCTTGTGGAACGCAAACGTTTGAATCAGATCGCCTCTATTCGTATTGGTGCTCCCGCGACACTTGCAGTCAAGCCATTAGTTGGTGTTCCTGATGATCTGCGTCGCCATCTCGGAAAATACACGTATATTGTTCGAGGTGGACACGAGTACGACGGAAGTGAAATTGCAAAACTTGATGAAGACGATTTGTACAGAATAGCCCATGAAATCAAAGGCAATGTCGATTCTGTTGCTGTAACATCCGTGTTCTCACCGGTTTCCAAGCAACATGAACTTCGTGCTGCAGAAATCTTACATGAAGTATTAGGCAGCGAGATTCCAGTCTCCCTTTCTCATGAAATCGGCAGTGTGGGTCTTCTGGAACGTGAAAATGCCACGATTCTTAACTCCGCGGTTGTTAATGTAGCGAAAACAACTGCAGAAGGTTTTGTAAACGCCCTAAAAGAAGAGGGGATCAACGCCAAAGTCTTCTTTGGACAAAACGACGGAACTCTTATGAATGTGGAATATGCTATCAAATACCCAATTCTTACGATTGCTTGCGGACCAACAAACAGTATCCGCGGGGCATCCTATCTTACCGGGTTATCGGATGCGCTTGTCGTGGATGTCGGAGGGACAACGACAGATATTGGGGTTCTTATCAACTCTTTTCCACGTGAATCTTCATTGGCGGTTGAGATCGGCGGGGCGCGCACTAATTTCCGGATGCCTGACCTGGTTTCTATCGGTTTAGGAGGGGGAACGATCGTACGCATTCAAGAAGACGGCAGCTTTACGGTGGGGCCGGATAGTGTAGGCTATCGATTACCGGAAAAGGGGCTTGTCTTTGGCGGGGATACCTTAACAGCTACCGATGTGGCGGTGGCCCTTGGAAAGGCCGATATCGGAGAACAAGAGAAGGTTGCGCATTTGGATAAAGCTTTACTGGAAAGAGTTTATACCAAGATCGTCGAAATGGTTGAGGAAGCGATAGACAAAATGAAGACGAGCGCTGAACCGGTTCCGGTGATACTTGTGGGAGGCGGAAGCATTCTCTTACCGGATCGACTAAAGGGTGCCTCCAACGTCATTCGTCCCGGTGATTTCGGGGTGGCAAATGCAATCGGTGCTGGTATTGCCCAAGTCAGCGGGCAGATCGAACGTGTCTTTGCTCTGGATGAACTGGGACGTGAAAAAACGCTGGAACTGGCTAAACAGATGGCAATTGAGGAAGCCATCACCGCCGGTGCGGATCCTGATACTGTTAAGATTGTGGATATTGAAGACGTACCATTAGCCTATCTTCCGGGTAACGCTACACGTGTTCGTGTCAAAGCGGCAGGTACTCTGGCGGCGAACTTGGAAAAAGTTAATTAATTGAAGGGGATTGTGGAATCCGTGGAATGTGAATACGATGAGGCGTTGTGCATACCTAACCTGTTAGAAAAAGCGATAGAAGCTGAAAAGGACGGGTATGATGGAATTATTAGTTTCTGTTTTGGAGATCCGGGAGTTAAACCAGCACGTGAAGTGCTCAATATTCCGGTCGTTGGTGCAGCCGAAGCTTCGATGCTCTTTGCCAGCTTATTAGCAAAATCTTTTTCTGTGGTAACTGTACTTCCCAATGTTGTTCCGATGATTGGAAATATTAGTAAAACATTAGGAGTTAACGGAAATTTAGCTTCCGTTAGATATGTGAATATACCTGTTTTAGAAGTCAATGAAAAAGAGAAATTGAAAAGTGCTTTGTTTGAAGAAATGATTAAAGCAATAGAAGAAGATAAAGCTCATGCACTAGTTTTAGGGTGTACTGGGATGATGGGAGTAGCGGCAGTTCTTCAGGAAAAGCTTAAAAAACACGGGTATGAAGTACCGGTGATAGATCCTGCTTTTGCAGCAACGAAAATGTTAGAAAGTGTTATTTCAATGGGAGTGAAACAAAGTCGACTAACGTATATGTCCCCTCCTGCAAAAGTTCGCCTATAGCTATTGATGTCATTATGGCGTGAAAAATCAAAACAGACAAAAAACTAGCCATTAACTACAAGGTAGTCAGGCTGTTAAAGTAAACAAGTTATTCATAAATTTCATGATAAAAAGGACAGGTGAATTTTCATGAGAGTGTACAGGGAAGTATGGAACTGAGAAAATGAACAGCTAATTTAAACTAGTTAATGATTTTTTTTAATAATAATGACGTCTAGATAAAAGCGGCATTATCAGAAAGAAAAATTTTATATACAATGAACGTCAGATCACGTTCATCATGTAAAAAAACGACCAACTTTGGTCGTTTTTGTTTCAATTTTTGTTTACTGCTTGCCCGGTTTCTTTGGTGTTTGGGTACGCTTTTAGCCGACTATCTCCATCTTCGAGTTACCTGCATGTTTCGGCCGATCCCCAAACGGAAGAGGAGTACGGACATCTATGCTTCATCGTAAGGGAAAATCGGCAAAAATGTAACGGATTTCGATGCATCCCGCGAACATTCCATTCGCATGCACCCTATCGCAATATATTTTGAATTAACAGTAATTTTCGTATATTATTTTGAATAATAGATAAATTAGTCACGATTTATAGGAAGATACTGCTCTTGCTAGGAAAACTGAGTTGCTAAAGGGGTAAAGGGGGATATTCATTGAACGGAATGAAAAACAAAATTATACGTTTTGAAGACTATATCTTACGACGAAAAGGATTTAGCTATTCTCATTTCATTAATCGGTTGTTATCATTTTGTATCGATAGTGCCCTTTATTCTATCGCTTTCTTTTTCGGTTTTGTGCTGTTTGAAAAATACCGGGGATTTTCTCATTTTACGATGGATCAACAGGTCCTGTATGCTTTTATAACGGGTTTTCTCCTCTATAAAATAAGCATGGAATGCTCTCCCATAAAAGCAACGGTGGGGAAGAACTTAATAGGTATTGAAATTGTAAATAAACATGGAAAAAGAATTACATTCTTTCAATCTTTGGTACGAACCGCTGTAATATCCGTCTTATCCATCCTTTTTCTTTTATTTACAAAACACACAGCAGTAAACACAGACTTTCTCTTTTTTTCTATTCCCGTGTTTATTCCGGTTTGTTTTACAAAGAAAAGACAGGGGCTGCATGATATGCTTTCCCGCTGCTTCGTTGTAGAAAAGCAACAAGAGGGGGATTCGTTAAAGCTTAATAGCAAGAACCAAAAGAAAACGGTCCCCATAAAAATAAGCCTGCGATAGCAGGCTTATTTTTAGTAGGGTAACGGTTTCCTTTTAATGCAAGACAGAGAAAGTATACTTATCATTCATAAAAACATAGTCAAAGATATGATATTCCAGGAGGGGGCATTTGTTTCCGGGGCGTAAGGGAGAAACTAAACAGGAGTATAATCCATTGTTAATTAAATCTTAACAGAACCTACATAGAAAACTCATTTTGGCTTGGTATCATGTAAGTAGGCATAGTCTTCACCCTCTACCGAACAAGGGTGTCTTTCTTGAAGCCTTCCCATGGGCTTCTTTTTTTCGCGTATAAGAAAGTAAACCTTTATTACGCACATAAAGGCAACTAATACTACCATCTGATCCTGCGGCTTGATGCCAGCCAAGTTTTCTTTATGGAGGGCTTATTCAGGCGTATCGCTTAACGGGATGATGCACCTGTTTACAGTTCGGCGGATAAAGAAGTAATCTCCTGCACGGCATAGGTTGCCTGATGTCCGCAATGCTCACAGGCAAGAACATGAATACACTGGTGCGCCACCAAATCCGGGTAATTGTTATAAAGCTTCTCGTCGTCTATGCCCCGGTACGGACTGTAGGGGCCGTAGTAAGAC
This sequence comes from Aneurinibacillus terranovensis DSM 18919, assembly GCF_000430625.1. Taxonomy (GTDB): domain Bacteria; phylum Bacillota; class Bacilli; order Aneurinibacillales; family Aneurinibacillaceae; genus Aneurinibacillus_B; species Aneurinibacillus_B terranovensis. The sequence goes on along the minus strand of NZ_AUMJ01000009.1, from coordinate 84,134 downwards.
TGAATATTTCCCTCATCCTCCATCAAGTGTCGGCACGTTGGGCACTTCTCCTCAAGCCGGGAAAACCCGTTGCATACAGGGCACATCGACACGTATACTCCTCCTTAGAAAAGGATGAAACCTATTTCAACTTCGCCTGTTCAGCAAATTTGCATACAACATATAGCTAAGCAAAACAATGAAGGAAAGAACGGCGGCCAGCAGTCCCGCTACCGGTTCATCGGTGCCAAAAAAGATAAGCAGGGGAATGCCAATGGTAACCGCTACGAGGAAAATAGTATACAAAGCAGAAATAGCACTGCGTGTCATCGCTAATTCATCTCCTTTACCATACAGGGTCTGCTTACAGCTCTTCTTTTATACGACAAATAAGCCCGCCATATGGGATAATACCCCTAGGGTGGGCTTAACTGACTAACAACTTTAATGGAATGTGGTTTGCTACATTTTCAAGCTGGAGCTATGCGCAGGCTGCACCTTTGCATCCGGATCTATATAGCTTTTTGCATTGTTGACCGCGGTAGGCGCTTCACCGAAGCCAACAGCAATCAATTTAATTTTACCCGGGTAGGTAGCAATGTCGCCGGCCGCATAAATACCTGGAATATTTGTTTCCATTTTCGAATTAACAAGTATTGATCCCTTGTCGAGTTCTAATCCCCAGTTCTTAATCGGGCCGAGGGAAGAAATAAAGCCATAGTTCACGATAACCGCATCGACGTCTTCCGTAATCAGTTCTTCCGTTTTATTGTTGCGAACGGTCACCTGGGTAATTTTTGTGTCTCCGTGGAGCGCATGCAGTTCATGCGGAGTGAGAACGTTTACTTTTGAATTCATCAAATTTTCAACACTGTGTTCATGGGCGCGGAATTTATCCCTGCGGTGGATAATGCTGACTTTTTCAGCGATGGGTTCAAGCATTAACGCCCAGTCAACCGCCGAGTCACCTCCGCCGAAAACAACGACCTTCTGTCCGGCAAATTTATTTAAATCATCCACGAAATAATGGAGATTTGCTTTCTCATACTGAACCGCTTCTTCTAACTCTAAACGGCGTGGTTCGAATGCTCCAACCCCGGCGGTGATAATCACCGTACGGGATAGATGCACGCCACGATCGGTTGTTATTTCAAAGATATCCTCTTTTTTTTCTACGTTCTGAACTTTTTCCTCCAGGCAGCATGCTGTATCAAAATGTGTAAGCTGTTCCTTTAATCGATCAACCAGTTCCTGTGCACGTACCTTTGGAAATCCAGCCACATCATAAATAAACTTTTCAGGGTAAAGTGCGGATAATTGTCCGCCTAATTGGGGCATACTCTCTATAATTTTACAGCTTGATTGGCGCATTCCGGCATAGAAAGCGGTAAACATGCCGGTAGGGCCGCCCCCGATCACTGTAATATCGTAAACTCTCTCATCCCTATTTTGACTCATTTTTTCTGACACCCCCGAATTATTAAAAAAAATCACTCTCTCATTATATCGCTACATGTATTGGCTGAAAAGCTGAAAATAAATAAATGCGAATTATTTTGCTTGGACGAAGAAATAACATTCGTTTAAAAATTAAGCACACAGGTAAAGCATATTGTGCATATTTTCACTTGAAAAAACGTAAAAACCGATTTATGATAAAAATGTGAACAATTCATGGCAAAGTGGTAAATAATCTATGAGTGTTATTTTTTCAGCAGGGAAAGCTAGTGAAAAAAAGTACAAGTGGATTTTCATTACTAACATAAGAAAATGGAAGTGAAAAAAATGAGTACACCAAAAATCTTAATCTTAGGCGCCGGGTATGGCGGCCTAATGACAGCGGTCCGCCTTCAAAAGCAAATGAACTATAATGAGGTGGAAATGACCCTTGTCAACAAGCATGACTATCATTATTTTACAACTTGGCTTCATGAGCCGGCCGCGGGCACAACAGACCCCGATAAATGCCGTGTTGAGATTCAAACACTGCTTGATACGAACAAAATTAAGTTTGTTAAAGGCAGCGTATCGGAAATTAAACGCGAAGAAAAGAAAGTGCTGTTAGAATCCGGCGAAGAACTCACTTACGATTATCTCGTGGTAGCGCTTGGTAGTGAACCGGAAACTTTTGGAATTCAGGGGTTGAAAGAGTACGCGTTCAGCATTCGCAGCATTAACAGTGTTCGGGAAATTCGTGAGCACATTGAGTATAATTTCGCAAAATACAAAATGGAACACCGCCCTGAACAACTCACATTTATCGTCGGTGGAGCAGGATTTACCGGGATTGAATTCCTCGGCGAATTAACCGACCGTATTCCTGAGTTGTGCGAAGAGTTTGATGTAGACCGCAGCCTTGTTAAAGTGTATAACATCGAGGCCGCACCTACTGTTCTTCCGGGCTTTGATCAGGAACTTGTCGATTATGCAATGGAAGTTCTTACCCGCAAAGGCGTTACATTTAAAATCAATACGCCAATTAAAGAATGTACGCCAGATGGTGTAGTGCTTGGTGACGGGGAAGAAATTAAATCCAATACCGTTATCTGGACAGGTGGCGTACGTGGAAACTCCGTGATTGAAAAAGCCGGGTTTGAAACGATGCGCGGACGTGTAAAAGTTGATGAATTCCTACGTGCACCGGGTCATGAAGACGTCTTTGTCATCGGTGACAGCGCCCTGCTCATCAATAATGAAACCAATCGTCCCTATCCTCCAACCGCACAGATTGCTATCCAGGAAGGGGATACGCTTGCATCGAATTTGATCGCACTTATCCGTGGCGGTCAAATGAAAGCATTCGTTCCCAGCTTAAAGGGTACAGTAGCTTCTTTAGGAAAAGGGGAAGCCATTGGGCTTGTTGGGGATAAAAAACTGTTTGGCGGTTCCGCTGCTTTCATGAAAAAAGTGATCGATAACCGTTCGCTTTTCTTGATTGGCGGATTATCCCTCATGATGAAAAAAGCCAAGTTGTAGGAGTTCTTTATGAGGCATGCTAGTGTACAGGTGCGCGCATTGCTGACGGCGGAGGAACGCGGCCGCTATGAAAAGCTGTTTGAAGTAGGAAAATTCCTTGAAGCGCAGAATCGGCACGATTTAGCTTACACGATTCAGCATGAACTGGAGATGTTAATTGAGCCGGCTATCAAGCGGTTACAGCAAAAGGGACGGGAAAGAGGAAAACGGGATTACTTGGATTCAATCGTATCCCGTGCCAAAAATGACCAGGAGCAATTATAAAAATATCAGTGATGGCAGTAGAAATTGAAAAATTTTGGCAATGGCCATTCAGCCAAAAAAGGCCCGTATCACTTTTCTTGTGATTTACGGGTTTTTTTGGCTTTACATAAAAAAACAGACCATTCGATTCGTTCTCACTTACTGTTTACAATTTGTCTTTCCTTCGTTATAATAATCTGAAAATATAGATAAAAGAGAGATAAGCACAAAATCGCCGGGAGGGTACGTATGGAAAACAAAAGTCAAACAACATGCACGTATTGTAAAGGAAATGGTTACTTTCAATTAGTTACCGGAGGTTCGGAAACATGTCCGTCATGTCAGGGAACAGGAAATGTCGAGACGGCCGCGACCACAGGATCGTCCTCGTCTTAAATGGTTTTAAAAGACGAAGGCACAGCAGCATCATTGACCGGCCCCTGCTATTACAGTAAACTGAAGGAAGTATGGGCTTGGGGGGATATGCCTTGAATATTGCGCAATTTATTATTGGAATTCCTTTGTTTTTAATTTTGTTTTTTGGAATTGGTTTTATCTTCAATATGTTAATTAAAACGACATGGCTGCCTATGTTTCTTTACTTGTGTTTGGCAGTGGGAACGATGATATACTTTTTTACCAATCATCGAACTCCACACATTGCGGATTATGCGATGCTGACGTCCGGTCTATTGGGAGCCGTTGCAAGCGGCTGGACGATTAGGGTGTTACGATCCAAAGGATACCGCATGTTTTAACGGAAAACGATAATCACCACCTGGTCGATCAACCAGGTGGTTTTTTATGTATAAGAAGGGGAGGGATGGGACACTATGAGTATATGAGGAGGCTAATAAGCAGTGAATATGATTGCAAAGAATGTGAAATATTCTTTACCTTATCTCCTAATATCACTTGTGCTTACCATGCTGGGAATGTATATGCTGCTGGAAAAGCCAACGTCAGGTCAAACGCCTACTGGTGAGCCATCCAAATCACAGGCTGTCAATAAAGCCGTGATTCATTCTGTTAAGAAAGCTCAGCCAAAACCGGAAGCTGTAAAAGACCAATTCCCAATAGCCAAACAAGGGGAAGCGCTTGCGGCACTGGCACACTATCCGCAGGTAAATGTTGTGGCTACCGGGTATTATCCCGGTCCGGAATCGACGGGGAAGGACATCACCCACCCGGCTTATGGCATAACTTACTCCGGTGTTAAGGTAAGGCGGGATAAGGATACAATCTCGACCATTGCCGCCGATTTGTCTGTTTTTCCGCTCGGAACCATCCTGTACATTCCAGGGTATGGTTATGGAATTGTGGCAGATATCGGGTCAGCCATAAAGGGGAATAAAATTGATTTATACTTTGATAAAAAAAACGAAGTATACCAGCAGTGGGGTAAAAAACGGCTGAATGTATATATTATCGAAAAAGGAAAAGGCAAACTCAGCGAAGAAATGATTCGCACAATGACACAACTGAAAAAAGAACCGCAAAAAGATTAAAGCCGTACAAACGATGTACGGCTTTATGCTATTAAGTAATAGATGATGGTGGACTGAATGATGCCAAGCCATCCTCCGATAAGCACTTCGCTTGGCTGATGCCCAAGGAGTTCTTTGAGCTTTTCTGCCTGCTCTCTCCGCGGTTTTACACGCAGCGTCTTTAACTCGTTCAGCACTTGCTGAAAATCTTCCACAAGCAGATTAAGGACGGCAGCGTGCGTCCCTGCATGGCGTCGTACCCCGGCGGCATCAAACATGACGATCACGGCAAAAACAACCGAAATCGCAAACGCGCTCGATCCGACTCCATCAACAAAGCCTACGGCTGTTGTCAAGGCCGTTACCGCGGCCGAATGTGAACTGGGCATGCCGCCTGTGCTAAAAAGAAGCTTCATGTCCCATTTCCGTGTTGTGAAATAGGTGATGGGGATTTTTACAGCCTGAGCGAGGACAATCGCAAGCATAGCAGACCAAAGCGGAAAATTAGAAAACAATGGGTGCATCCATTTCTTCCTTTCATGTCTCATATGTGAACCGCAAGCCTATCACTTGTGCCGGCGGTTGGCGTTAGCCAAGTTTTCTTAAAGGTTCTTTATAGTATTGTACCAGATCGTTGTAAGGATATTGTTAACTTTTCATATATATTATAAACTGATAAAATTTCAAGTGGAGGTGTTTACATGAATATTAACGTGCTAACAGAAGGATGCCTTACCGAAAACGCAGATTGCCTGATTGTGGGTGTGTTCAACAATACGAGAACCGTTCAGGGCGCACTGGCAGAGGTGGATGGAGCGATGGGCGGAGCCATCAAAGCTTTGCTGGCAAACGGTGAAATTAGCGGTGAACACAAAGAAACACAGCTTATACATACACTGGGAAAGACAGCGGTTGGCCGGGTCATGACACTCGGACTGGGAGACGCGCAGGAACTTACTTTTGAAGAGCTGCGTGAAGCCAGCGCCCGCGCGATTAAAGAAGCACTAAAGTCCAAACTGACGAAAGTAGCCTTTGAACTGTCGGAAGCGTGGACTTCTCTTGATGCAAAGGAAGCGGCCCACGCTGTGGTGGAAGGTGCGCTGCTTGCTGATTATCGCTTTGCCGGATACCATCAGAGGGTTGAAGAGAAAGTTTCGTTGGAGTCGCTCACCTTATTTTGTACTGCAGAACATTTGGAGGAAACAAAAGACGGGGCTCACCTCGGAGAAGTATTCTCCCGCGGAACGAATCTAGCCCGCGACCTCGTCAATATGCCGGGAAATTACCTCACACCTACTGTGTTTGCGGAAAAAGCGAAAGAAGTAGCGGAACGCCACGGCATGCAGGTAGAAATATTGGAAAAACACGATATGGAAAAGTACGGGATGGGTGGACTGCTCGGTGTCAACAGAGGGTCTGTCGAGCCGCCTAAGATGGTCACGATCAAGTATCAGGGAACGGATACGTGGGAGAATGTGCTCGGATTTGTTGGCAAAGGGATAACGTTTGATTCCGGTGGGATTTCCCTCAAGCCCGGTGCGGGAATGGATGAAATGAAAGGCGATATGGGCGGCGCTGCAGCGGTTATTGGTGCGCTTGAAATTATCGGAACCCTTAAACCCGCCGTTAATATCGTTGCTGTCATTCCCATGACAGACAATATGCCGAGCGGTTCAGCGTTTAAGCCCGGTGACGTCCTAACCGCGATGAACGGAAAAACAATCGAGATTTTAAATACAGATGCGGAAGGCCGGCTTATTCTTGCGGACGGTGTTTGTTACGCGAAAAAGCAGGGGGCAGACTTTATTGTCGACCTGGCTACCTTAACGGGGGCCGCTCTGGTTGCACTCGGTACGTGTACAACGGCGGCCATTACCAATGATGAAGATTTCATGGAAGACGTGATGATTTCGGCCGCTGAAGCCGGGGAACTGCTCTGGAGGCTGCCTGCCTATAAACCTTATAAGGAGCAGATAAAAAGTAAAATTGCCGACCTTAAAAATACCGGTGGTCGCCATGCCGGAACGATTACGGCAGGCCTTTTTGTCGGTGAGTTCGCTGGAGATACTCCGTGGGTGCACCTGGATATCGCGGGTACATCTTGGGCAGACAAGGCGGGCGATTTATCTCCGCAGGGTGGAACCGGAGCTATGGTGAGGACGTTAGGTACGCTTGCTCTCCTGCGTTCCGTGAATCAGAACGAAGAATAACCATTTGGATTTTACTAATAAAGCGAATGTTGTAGTGAGATTTGTTGATTAAAGTTCGGGTTTTCCTGAATCCGGACTTTATTTTTTTGGTCGGTTTATATATAATAACTCCATCGGAAAAAATAAATACAACTCGTATAATCTTGGGAATATGGCCCAAAAGTCTCTACCAGATTACCGTAAATGATCTGACTACGGGTGAAATAAAAGGCGTCTTTGTGTTTCTGTCGTGGACAGCGATTAAAATCGTTCAAAATGGAATGATCATGATCGTTGATAGAATCCGGAAGGCTTTTTCACTCGTTGTCATTGTGAAAAAGTTTTCCGGATTTTTTTTAGTCGTTAAGGAAAGTATATGTTGCTTTACAGTGTTAAAGCAACATATGCTTTCTTCCATTGGTCACCTGAGAAAATCTCGCGGGGGTGTGCCGAACGTTTCTTTTTCGATGTGGAGCGTGTGGCCGGAAGGTCGATCAGACCGACAATTGTCTCCATCCTTGAGATACCCGGATGTTTTGTCGGTCCGACCTTCCGGTCACTAAGCGGCCGTTTCGCTACCCTGCAGAAAAAGGACGAGCGGCAACGCCCGCGAGTT
>NZ_AUMJ01000009.1:0-76634 GCF_000430625.1 Aneurinibacillus terranovensis DSM 18919 | reverse complement strand
AACTGGAAGTTCCCAGCTTCGGTCACGGTGTCATTGTCGAAGGTGACGGGGCGCAGCTTCTTCAGAATCTTCTTGATCCGACGACGCTCCGCGAGAATTTCGATTCGGCGTTTGCGGCGAGTATTTCGTTCTGGCGTATGGTTCGATGGTTGTGGTACCATATTGCTAAGGACACTCCCTCTCGTTGGTTATTGTGTGGTGCTTTAACCTTTGACAAGAGGCGCGCAGTGTCCTTCTATTTTTGCAAAAAAATTTACGTGTTTCGACAGGCAGAAATGCTTGCTAAATCAAGGAAAGGAATCAGTCTAGGGCCGTTACTTTCCGATTTCATGTTTAACCTAAATATGAAATAAAAAGGAGATAGTAAAATGGCAAAACGTGTAGCAATTATCGCAAGTAACGGTGGGATGTTTGATGCTTATAAGGTATTTAATATTGCTACAGCAGCTGCAGCTACAGACGCAGAGGTAGGTATCTTCTTTACATTCGAAGGTTTAAATCTGATCCATAAAGATGCTCATGCACAGCTTCCGATGCCGGTAGGAAAAGAACATTTTGCTCAAGGGTTCCAAAAAGCGAACGTACCGGGAATCCCTGAACTAGTCGCAATGGCGAGTGAAATGGGCGTTAAAATGATTGCCTGTCAAATGACGATGGACGTAATGGGCCTGGAAAAAGAACACTTCATTGAAGGCATTGAAGTGGGTGGAGCTGTTACTTTCCTGGACTTTGCCTATGATGCCGATGTTACCCTTACGTTCTAATGCTTGGGAGCCGATCTTTGGCTCCCTCCTAAAGGGGGCATGAACAGATGACAGTCAGTTTAATTGTTACGTTACTTGTTGTCGGCTTTGTCGGTTCGTTTCTGTCTGGCCTACTGGGGATCGGAGGAGCGATTATCAATTATCCTCTACTATTATTTTTGCCATCTGCTTTAGGGGTAGCCTCTTATACCGAGCATGAAGTGTCAGGAATGATCGCCGTTCAAGTGTTTTTCTCGACGCTAAGCGGGGTACTTTCATTACGGAAGGATAAACTGATTCACTATAAGTTAGTTGTATATATGGGAGCTGCGATTATTGTTGGTAGCTTGTTAGGTGCTTATGGTGGTAAATTTTTATCCGGCTCAACCATTAATACCGTGTATGCCATTCTAGCCACGATTGCAGCCATTATGATGTTCGTACCCAAAAAGAGCCGAGAAGGCACATCGAGTGAAGAAATAACGTTTAATGCTTTCCTTGCTGTTACTGCGGCATTCATTGTTGGAATTACATCAGGTATCGTAGGCGCTGGAGGAGCATTTATTCTCGTTCCTATTATGCTTACCGTTCTAAAAATTCCAACACGTGTAACGATTGCCTCATCTCTTGCGATAACGTTTATGTCATCAATTGGTGCAACGGTGGGAAAAATAATGGCTGGGCACATTCTAATCTGGCCTTCCATTATCATTGTGATCGCCAGCTTACTTGCCGCCCCACTCGGAACGAAGGTAAGCAAACGAATCAATGCAAAAGCTCTGCAGGGCATACTGGCCGTTCTTATTTTGGCCACAGCTCTAAAAATTTGGTGGGATTTGTTAATTAAATAAGGAGGAAGTTACGAGTGGCAGCTTATACTGTAGATAAAACGATTGATTGCAAAGGGTTATCCTGTCCAATGCCAATTGTTCGTACGAAGAAAGCGATCGAAGAACTGCAGGCGGGTGAAGTACTAGAAGTGGTTGCAACCGACCCGGGCTCTGTTGCGGATGTTAAAAGCTGGGCTGTCCGTACCGGCCATCAGTTTCTAGGAACTGTGAAAGAGGATGGAGTGTTTAACCATTACATTCGCAAATCCCATCCAGACGAAGTGAAGCCTGAGAAGAAATTTCCGCATGACGTTTCACATGAAGAATTAATGGGGAAATTAAATGAGAATCCGGTAATTCTCGATGTTCGTGAACCTATGGAATACGCCTTTGGACACATTCCGGGTGCAAAGCTTGTTCCGTTTGGAAAGCTGGAGGAGACAATTGATGAGCTTCGTCAGCATCAAAACGAGGATGTATACGTAATCTGCCGGACAGGTTCCCGCAGCGATATGGCGTGCCAAGTATTGAGTGAAAAGGGATTTACAAACGTACGTAATGTATTGCCGGGCATGGCTGAATGGAGCGGTCCGACTGAAAAAGAAACGAAGTAAGCTAACAAGAGGGATTGTTTGAATAAATCTATTGCGAGGTGATGGTTGATGTTTCATTATACCGTTGAAACAAACAAAACGTTGGAGCAAGCAGTCTTAGATATAGAAGAAAGCCTAAAAAGACACAAGTTCGGCGTACTCTGGCAGCTTGATCTTGCAGCAAAGCTTCAGGAGAAAGGTGTAGATTTTACTCAACCATACAGAATTCTGGAGGTATGCAATCCGCAGGAGGCCAAGAGAGTTGTATCAAAAAATAGCCTGGTTGGATATTTTCTTCCATGTAAGATTGCAGTGTATGAAGACAATGGGACGGTGAAAATTGGTCTGCCGAAGCCTACAGTTTTAATCGATATAGTAAATGAACCCACATTAAAGGAAATCGCTCAACATATCGAACAGACTTTGATAGAAGCTGTAAATGAAGCAAAATAAACAACTCAAAAAAAGCGTGCACAGCATTGAAGTTGCTGTACACGCTTTTTTAGCTAACCATTTATCCAACAAACGGATCTCCTCATATGTTAGGCACTCCGTATGACATTGCACGAAGCGCCCATGGATAAATTAATAACGGAGGCTTATCAATCATTTACAGGAGCGGAGCTTGCCTTTTCCAATGGCTGGAGGTATGGTAAGGATTGAGATGAAACCAACCGCTGTAAGCATATAATTATCATTGACGAATGCTTTAATGCTCCTTATAATACCTATATGGGTATTATTTGTTTGTGTTTCCCCATACTTGAGGTGATATCCATGGAATACAGTGATCAAATAAAAAACCGTCTTCGCCGGATTGAGGGCCAATTGGGCGGAGTAATCGGCCTGATGGAAAAAGAGAAAGACTGCCGGGAAGTAGTACCCCGGCTATAGCCATTCGTTCGGCTGTAGATCGGGTAATTGAATTGGTTGTAGCGAATAATATGAGCGAATAATATGGAAGAATGTATTATCCGCGAATTAGATAAAGGCAACAATCCCGAACTGGTGAGTAAAGAAGCCGTTGACTTACTTGTAAAGAGCATATGATCATAAGGAGGTTTTCATAAATGGGACATCGTTTTGATCCTTCCCTCATAGCGAAATTGGACAACCCAGAAAGAAGAAAATTTCTTCCGCCTGATGAAATCCTGTCTTTATTAGAAATCAAAAAGCAGGATGATCTAGCCGATATTGGCTGTGGCCCTGGATATTTTACAATTCCGGCTGCTTATTTAACTTCTGGCGCGGTGTATGGCGTTGATGTGGAACCCAAAATGCTTGAGACTTTGAAGGAAAAGGCAGCAGCAGCAGGCGTGAAGAATATTACCCCCATCCAAAGCGATGCGGAAAATATCCGGCTTCCTGATGGCAGTGTAGACAAAGCGATTTGTTCACAGGTGCTGCATGAGGTAGATGATCTAGATAAGTCGATTCATGAAATGAAACGTATTCTACGTCCTAATGGAAAACTTCTTATCATTGAATGGGAAAAGAAGGAGACGGAGTCCGGCCCTCCATTGGCTGAGAGACTCGGTACCTCTTTTCTGCAAAAAAAATTCGAGCAAGCAGGTTTTCAAACCCAGATAACTAAACCGAACCCTAATCATTATATTATTATCGCTTATTAGAAAAGAGAGGATGGGGAGGGGGGATAAAATTGAGGAAAAGAAATCTTTTTTTAAGAAAGCGGTGTCCCTCTTCGAATTGAAGCCTTAGGCCCCGGCGAAAAAGGTCTCTGCGGAATCTTATCCCGTTATGACCCGGTACGCTGGTCTGGCTCCTGGTAGGAGCCTATTTCTTAATAAAAGAATTGTTTTATTAAATCAGATGATGAAGACTGTCGAAAACGCCTCGACAGTCTTCTTTCATTTTCGCCGTGTATGCTGTTAAATGAAAAATCCTATTTTATGTCACCTTATTTTGTATGTATGTTATTGTGAAAATCATTTTTAAAGAAAATGTTGATAAGAATACGCATTTTTTACCACCGCACAGGGAAAGGTAAAAAAACAAAAAGTGATAGGGTTGTTGCCAAAAGAAATAATATGTTTAATAATATACCCCGCATGGATATGCACTGTGTAGGGTATATACGAAGTGTTTTGGGGTAAGGAATACTATCCCCTTTTTCTAAAGTGTGAATGAAGTTTAAGGGACAAACTTATATACCAATTCTAGGAGGTTTTACTTATGGCTATTAAGACGATCCATGCAAAAGATCTACATGACAAAATCAACAGTGGAGAAAATGTCTTTATTCTTGATGTTCGCAATCCGGAAGAGTATAGCGACTGGAAAATTGAAGGGAAGAAAGTGGAGTCGATTAATGTACCGTACTTTGATTTTCTGGACGAGAACGAAGAGACGTATAAAGGGCTTCCGAAGGATACAGAGGTAGTGACGATCTGTGCAAAAGGCGGAAGTGCTAAAATGGTCGCGGAAATTCTGGATGAAAAAGGATATCAGGTGAGTGTCCTGGATGAAGGGATGCTTGAATGGAGCCAGTTTTACCATCCGGTAACGGTTACGCAAGATGAGGATATGAAAATCATTCAGGTAAACCGTCTTGCCAAAGGTTGCCTGTCATATTTTATCGTTTCACAAGGGGAAGCTATGGTGATCGATCCAGGTCGCCATATCGAAGAGTATATTCAATTAGCCAACAAAGAAAAAGCATCCATCAAGCATATTATGGATACTCACCTGCATGCTGATCATATATCCGGCGGTCATGAGTTAGCGGATAAAACAGGGGCTGATTATTATATTTCCCGAAATGAAATGAAGGGATCTCCGCTCCCGTATAAAGCTCTAGAAAATCACCAAGAATTTAACTTTGGTTCCGTTCATGTAAAGGTTTTGACAGTGCCAACGCCCGGACACACGCCAGGTAGTGTATCGTTCCTGGTGAATGATAAGTTCTTGCTTTCGGGTGACACGATCTTTGTTGGCGGGCTTGGACGTCCGGACCTTGGAGGAAAGGCAAAGGAATGGGCGCAGTCCTTGTATGATACAGTTTTCAAAAAGATTGCAAACCTGTCTGATGATACGTTTGTACTCCCAACACACTATGCTGACGTGAAAGAAATTAATGATCAAGGAATAGTAGGTGCTCAGCTTGGTGAAATTCGAAAAAGTAATGAAGTGATGCGAACTGAAAACCGCGAGCAGTTCACCGAAATGGTAGCTGGTGCAGCTGGCGCCACACCGCCAAATTACGAACAAATTGTTGATATCAACCGTGGTGTTGCTAACATATCGGCAGAAGAGGCTACAGCACTTGAAATTGGGCCTAACCGCTGTGCGGTTCATCATTCATAAATAATATTTAAGGAGGAAATAAAAATGAAGACAAATATTGTAGTTGATGCAAAAGGACTTTCTTGCCCAATGCCGATTGTAAAAGCGAAAAAGGCAATCGATTCTTTAGAGAGCGGTCAGGTTATGGAACTCGAAACGACTGATAAAGGTTCGGTCAAAGATGTTCAGAGTTGGGTAAAAGCAACGAACCATGAATTGTTGAAAATGGAAGAAGACAATGGGGTTTACCGTTTCATTGTAAAGAAATCATTACCATTTAGAGCCGATTCATGATAGGGATGTTTGTTCTTCACTTTCCTTCTTTAACTTTATCTCTGAGACTGATGTTGCCCTCACTTTCTAATGTTTGGGAAGAATGTATACAGTGTATTTCTGGGGTTGCAGTACGGGGTTGAATTTTAATTACGATAAACAAACGTGTATTCGCAATCATCCAATCCCTAAAAACATGCAAAAAAGTTCAAACGCTTGTTCTTATATGGTAGAATAATATCAAAATTCCAAGGGGGCGATGGGAATGGAGTACCGGTTTGCCCATAAGGATGATTACGAGAAATACCTGGTTAAACAAATGCGGGCAGAGCTAACCGTCGCATCTTATATGATGGAGATGACGATGTTTTTCGCCTGGCTTGCCCGGCTCTACCCGAATCTGGAAGTGTACCAGATTGGATACCGTATCGTAACCCGATATATTGAAGAAGAAGTAAAGTCCGGCAAACAGATTTCAACGGTTAATAAAAAAATCACATCACTAAAAGCGTACTTCCATTTTCTTTGGGTCACAGGAAAAATCGGGATGGACCCATGTGCCAAACTAAAGCGCCTTCCCAACACATCAGAGGAAGACAACTTCTTTTTAAGCGATGACGAGATTGATTTTCTTTTGCATACGATTCATGAGGATAAGGCCAATAAAATAGAAGAAGACATATATTTTCGCAATATGTCTTTTATCACGCTTTTTTTGTGGGCGGGTTTAAAAATACAGGAGGCCGCCCATTTACTATGGAAGGACATATTGTGGGAGGGAACGAGCACGATTATCGGAGTCTCGCTTGGCAGCGTGCGCCGGGTCGTGCTGCAGGACAGTAAAGGCGATTATCTAAAAAAATACAAACAGTTTGCTGAAAAAGATTCGCCTTTTGTCTTTATCTCGCGGCAGGGCAAACGAATGAGTGCCCGCAGCATCCAGTTTGTTCTGGCGTCTCTTTCCCGAAAATCCGGCATCTCCTTTCATGCCCAAAAATTGCGCAACACGTTTGCCGTTAAAAAGTTAAAGGAAGGTTATACGGAGGAAGAAGTGGCCGATTTATTGGGAATTGATAAGTGGATCATACCGGCACTTGTGTATGAGGAAATCGCACGAATGTAAACCAGATTGTCACCCTATGTTTTTTTAACATAACTTGGTGGTAAGAATAGGAATACATGCAAAGCAAAAGGAGAGATGCTATATTGCCTCGAATTACCGCTGTGGGAACGTGTGTGCCTCCTCATATCTTACCTCAGGATTCTATAAAAGATTTTGCACGCCATCTATTTGCGGACTCCTTTCAAGATATTGAAAGACTTTTACCTGTTTTTCAGAACGGTCAGGTGGAGACCCGCTATTTTTGTATGCCGATCGACTGGTTTGCGCAGCCTCATTCTTTTGCCGAAAAAAATTCCTTGTATGAGAAGTGGGCCGTTACGCTCGGTATGGAAGCCGCTGAGAAATGCTTACATCATGCCGGCCGAACACTGAATGAAATTGACCACATCTTTTTTGTTTCTACCAGTGGGATTGCCACACCAAGCATTGAGTCACACATAATGAATCGGATGGGGGCCAATCCGCATACAAAGCGCACACCAATCTGGGGGCTTGGATGTGCCGGAGGAGCCGCAGGACTTTCACGGGCGGCCGAATATGTCACTGCCTATCCGAATGCACGAGCCCTCCTTATCGCGGTGGAATGCTGCGGTTTGACATTTCAAAACGAGGACCGATCCAAAAGCAACCTGATAGCGACTTCGTTATTCGCGGACGGAGCCGCAGCGGTTTTGGTTGAGGGGGAAGCATGTGAAGGGGCGGAAACACATCCTTCGATTGTGAGTACGATGAGTACGTTGTGGCCGGATACGGGAGGCGTGATGGGGTGGGAGGTAAATGAAGGCGGGTTAAAAGTGATTTTTTCACGAAGCATTCCCTCCCTGGTCGAGACTCTCTTCAAACCAAATGTTCTTGCTTTTCTTGAGAGGCACGGACTGAACGCCAAGGATATAACACACTTTATTGTCCATCCGGGCGGATATAAGGTAGTCGAAGCGTATGCGCAGTTATTTAATGCACCGATCGAGGTGTTTTCCCACTCGCTGGACGTGCTGCGCCGATATGGCAATATGTCTTCCGCTACCGTACTGTTTGTGCTGGAAGCGTTTTTAAAGCAGGGGATGTGCGCAAACGAATACGCCATCATTACAGCGCTCGGTCCCGGTTTCAGTTCTGAACTGTTATTGATAAAAGGGTGAAAATCGTGCTTATTTTTTATGCTGTATTTGTTTTTCTTATTGTTCAGCGGTTGGTGGAATTAAAGGTGGCGAAGCGGAACCGGGCGTGGATGATGAGCAGGGGTGGGAAAGAAATTGGAGCCGGGCATTATCCGCTGATGGTGCTGATGCATGCCGGCTTTTTTATCAGCCTGTGGACGGAAAGCGCCTGGAAAGGATATCCTTTATCCGTCTTTTGGAAAGCTCTGTTAGGCGTACTCCTTGTTGTCCAACTTCTCCGTTACTGGGCGATTGTATCGCTTGGCCGCTGCTGGAATACGCGGATTATTTATGTGCCCGGCGGAGAGGCAGTCAGGAAAGGGCCTTACCGTTTTTTACGGCATCCGAATTATGTTGTTGTTATTTTGGAATTTGCAGTAATTCCTCTATTTTTTAAGGCATACGTTACCTTTTTTACGTTTAGCTTGCTCAACGCCATCATGCTGCGCCACCGGATAAGGGTGGAAGAACAGGCGCTGCTCTCGCATACTTCATACAGCCGTGTTATGGGAGACAGACGGCGGTTTATGCCGGGCAGACCGGAATAAACATGCACCCTCTTTACTAAAGAATCTTCATGTAAGCGGATTCTTCTTATTATCGGCTGTTTTCGCCAAAATGACCTTGCACTTCGGAATAAAAAGGGTTACTGTTATCAAAAACCATGTGAAACCGAGGTGTAGAGGAATGAAGTATGCATTTTCCGATCGAACGAAGCGATTCCAATCTTCTGCTGTACGCGATATCTTAAAAGTGGTGAACCAGGGGAATGTGATCTCGTTTGCTGGTGGAATGCCTTACGATGAATTATTTCCACTCATGGCTGTGGAAGAAGCATACAAGTGTGTATTTGAGAGTGGAAAGAAAACCCTTCAGTACGGATTGACGGAAGGGTTTTTACCGCTGCGCGAAAAAATTGCGGAACGAATGGCCCGTAAAAACATTAAAGTTAACGAGAAAAATATTATGTTAACAACTGGCTCGCAGCAAGTTATTGATTTATTTTCCCGCATTCTATTGAATCCGGGAGACATCGTACTTACGGAGAATCCTACATATCTGGCGGCCCTGCAGGTCTTTCAATCGTATGAGGCAAATATCGTGGCGGTTGATTCCGATGAGGCAGGAATGCTGCCGGACGACTTAGAAACCAAAATCAAAACGTATTTGCCCAAGTTTGTCTATGTTGTGCCGACCTTCTCCAACCCTGCAGGAAAAGTATGGTCGTTGGAGCGCCGCCGGCATTTGCTCTCGCTGGCACAAAAATATCATGTCATTATTTTAGAAGACGATCCATACGGGGAAATTCAGTTTAATGAGAGTGAGACCTATACCCCGATTGCGTCGATGGATGACGGGAAACATGTACTGTATACGAGCACGTTCTCAAAAACCGTTGTTCCGGCGCTGCGCACCGGATGGGTAGCCGGCCCGGAACAGATTGTCCGGATGATGGCTCAGGCGAAGCAGGCCGCGGACCTTCATTCAAGTTCCATCGACCAGCAGGCTTTATACTATTTGATAAGAGACTTTGACCTGGACGGCCATATTTCCGTGCTTCGCAGCGAGTATAAAATGCGGATGGAGGTCATGCGTGACCAACTTTCAAGCCTGTCGTTACCGGGATTATCGTATGTAGTTCCACAGGGCGGCATGTTTTTCTGGGTAAAGCTGCATGAGCAGATAAATACAACCCAATTGCTGCAGAAAGCGATTGCGAACGGGGTTGCGTATGTACCAGGCGCACCGTTCTATGTATCCGATATTGAGTACAACACCCTGCGCCTCAACTACACCCACGCTACGCCGGAAAAGATAGAGCAGGGGATGCGCCAGCTTGTAGAAGTACTGGAAGAAGCATACCGCTCACTTCAACCCGTTTTTTAATAAATGCAAGGAATGTGATGTGTTTCATACCCCGGATTGATGAACTGCGTTACAATATAAATGAGAATGGAGCGAAGAGAGGGTGTTACACCTTGCATGGAGTGGTATTGGCCGGGGGAAAGAGCTCGCGCATGGGCACCCCCAAGGAGCTTCTCGTAATCGAAGGACAAACGCTCATTGAGCGGACGTGCGGGCTGCTCCTTGAGACAACGGAAGAATGCATGGTCATCTCCAATTCAATCGGGCGCCTGCCGCATCTGCCTGCATCGATATCGATCGTTGCCGATGATGTGCCCGATCAGGGTCCCCTCGGCGGCATCGCAACGGCAATGCGTTGCAGCCGGCAGGATAAGCTGCTTGTTGTCGCCTGCGATATGCCAAAGTTAACGAAAGAGGCATTCAGGATCATTGTGCAACAAGCCGCCGCCCTTGAGGAGGATGTACTTCTGCCATCATACCGGGGAAAACAGCAGCCGCTCTGTGCGGTCTACAGCAAAAGGCTGTACCCGCTTATTACCCACAGACTTGCCCGGGGCTCGCGAAAGATCTTCGACCTTTTTCAGGAAGCATCCGTAAGAGAATTCGATATGACAGACTGCTTTGCTTATGATATTTTTTGTAATATGAATACACCGGATGATTATGAAAAAATCCGAAAGGAGGAAACGTGATGAGGTTTCATCGAGAACCGATACCTGTCCATGAAGCGCAGGAGAAAATACTGGCCTATGCTTGCGGCGGGGCGGCAACCGAAACCGTCTCTTTACTTGAAAGTGAAGGGAGGCGCCTTGCGGAAGACATTATCGCAACCTCACCTGTCCCTCATTTCAATAAATCCCCGTATGACGGCTTCGCCGTGCGTTCCGCCGATACGATAGGCGCGGCTATCCAGAGGCCGGCCTTTTTGCAAGTTGTTGGTACGATCGCTTGCGGAGACGCGCCGAATCTTCAGGTGGAGGCAGGACAAGCCGCACGGATTATGACGGGAG
The DNA here is from genome assembly GCF_000430625.1 of Aneurinibacillus terranovensis DSM 18919. Classification (GTDB taxonomy): domain Bacteria; phylum Bacillota; class Bacilli; order Aneurinibacillales; family Aneurinibacillaceae; genus Aneurinibacillus_B; species Aneurinibacillus_B terranovensis. The sequence goes on along the minus strand of NZ_AUMJ01000009.1, from coordinate 65,736 downwards.
CTGCATTGCCAGAGGGTGCGGATTGTGTGATCATGTTTGAAATGACCACCGAAAATGAAGCGAAGGCAGAGAAAACCGTTGGCGTAAAAAAAGAAATGAAGCCGTGGGAAAATGTCATCCTGCTGGGGGAAGAGACAAAAGAAGGAGAACGGGTCATTCCGGCCGGAAAACGTATCGGCCCGGGAGAAATGGCGATCCTTGCTACATTCGGTTATGCCCGGGTTCCCGTCTATCGTCAGCCGCGGGTAGGTATCCTGTCGACCGGATCGGAACTTCTGGCTCCCGAAGAGCCGCTTCGCTACGGGAAAATCCGTAATAGCAACAGCTACATGCTGGCAAGCCAGGTCCGTCAGGCGGGAGGACAGCCGGTGATTTATGCCAGTTTGGAGGATGATCCGGATCTCGCGGTGGAGCGCATACAATCCATCCTTTCCGAAGTGGACGTGCTGCTTACAACAGGCGGCGTATCCGTAGGGGATTTCGATATTATGGTGGATGTGTTTAACCGGTTGGAGGTAGACCTTTTATTTAACAAAATTTTGATGCGTCCGGGAAGCGTAACGTCAGCCGCCCGCTATAACAACCGGATGATTTTCGGGCTCTCCGGCAATCCAGGTGCCTGTTTTGTCGGATTTGAATTGTTTGCGCGTCCTTTTCTTCAGGCACTTCAGGGGAAAACGTCAGTTGGGCTCCCGGAAATGGAAGCCGCAATGGGGGTGGATATGAAAAAACCATCTTCCTTTGCCCGTTATGTAAGAGGAGTGTGGAAGGCGGAGAACGGGAAACTTACAGCCTATCCCGTAGGTCTCGATAAGTCTGCCGTCGTCACGAATATAACCGATGCGAATTGTTTAATCCGCGTACCAGCTGGTGGCCGCGGCATTGCTATGGGGGATGCGGTCACCGTATTAAGGTTGCCGTACGGTGCAGATGAATAAGAAAAGACCTGCGGTGTCGCGTTCCGGCGATAGCCCGTCTATCCCGCCCATTCTGCAGGTCGTCGGTTATTCAAACAGCGGAAAAACTACGCTCGTGAGCAAACTTATTCGTGAACTGACAATAAAAGGGCTGTCTGTAGGTTCCTTAAAACATGATGCCCATGATTTCGAAATCGATCACCCCGGCAAGGATACGTGGAAGCACCGGGAAGCAGGTGCGAAGGTTGTCGGAATTACCTCTGCCACAAAGGCGGCGGTTATTTTTCAGCAGAAGAAAAGCATCGTTGAAATGCTGCCTTTTTATTACGGCCTTGACCTGCTGATCATCGAAGGCTATAAATTTGCCGACTACCCGAAAATTGTTGTTGTGCGCACCCCGGAACATGAACAACTCCTAACAGATGTAACGAACGTGCTCTGCGTGGCGGCCTGGAATCCGCTGCCGGACTGTGGGCACAGGCGGTATTCTATAAATGATACAGCGGGAATAACCGGCGAAGTGCTGGATTTAATAGGTGAACAGAAATGAGATTGTTTGAAGTAGTGGAAACACCGATATCCGTGGAAGAAATTATGAACAAAACTGTCCATCCGAACTGCGGCGCGATTAACCTTTTTGTCGGGACGGTTCGTGAACTGACGAAGGGAAAGAAGACGCTGTACCTTGAATACGCCGCCTATAAAGAGATGGCGGAAAAACAGCTTGCCTGCATTGGCCGCGAGATCAAGGAAAAATGTCCGGAAGCCCGGGTGGCGATTACGCACCGGGTCGGCAGACTGGAGATTACGGACATTGCGGTAGCCATTGCGGTATCGACCCCGCATCGCGCCGATTCGTACGACTATTCGCGTTACGCGATTGAACGCATTAAAGAAATTGTGCCTATCTGGAAAAAAGAGCACTGGGAAAACGGGGAAGAATGGATTGGCGACCAGAAGGAAATAATCGCTTATCCCTCCGGCAAACCGGATCATATAGGAGGAGACATTGAATGATTAGGATTAAACTTTTTGCCGCGATGGCAGAGGAAGCCGGTAAAGACACGCTTGAGTTTGAATGGCAGCCAAACATGACCACGGATGATGTGAAGCGGTGGCTCGTTGAAACATACCCTGTACTTGAATCTAGGCTTCCAGCCGCTATGATCGCTGTCAACCATGAATTTGCGGCGGGCACAAAGCCGCTTAACAAAAACGATGAAGTGGCGTTTATCCCTCCGGTCAGCGGTGGATGAAGAGATGCATCTCCGTGCTCCTCTTCCGTCTGGAGGCGGTCCGAAACAACCGGGTATCTCAAAGATGTAGTCAGTCGGGCCTAAAAACACCTCCAAACGGAAGAGGAGCACTGGGTAGCAGGAAAAAAGCAAAAATAAACGGATTTCGATGCGTCTGCACACTGTTGGCCGAGACGAAACCTACTACAGTTGGTCAGAACGCATCACCTTTGGTCGATATGCGTTCGGCCAATCTCGCCCGCGGTTACTTTAAAAACGACTCCATCATTTCTTTATCATGAATGGTAATTCGACCTTTATCCACACTGATTATTTTTAGCTTTTTTAAATCGTTAATAATTCGATTTACGCTTTCCCGTGTGGCTCCGATAAACGTCCCCAGCTCCTGGTGGGTGAGGTCCAAATCAATTAAAATGCCTTTTTCCGTCTTTTTCCCGTGCTCATTTGCGAGGCGCAGGAGAGTAGCGCAAAAGGCCCCGAGCTTTCCGTACAGTGCGACGTCCCGCAGAATTGTCTGCGCTGTGCGCAAGCGGTGGCCCATTACCTGAAAAATTGAGATGGCTACGTCCGGTGATTTCCTGAGCAATCGCTCAAGATCGTCATTGCGCAGAATCAGCAGATACCCGTCTTCAATCATCGTTGTTGTCGCCGGATATGTAGCATTTGGATTGAACAGCGCCACTTCGGCAAATAAGTCACCTGGTTTCCGGATATACAGAGTAAATTCTTTTCCCTCAGAAGTGGATTTTACAAGACGGACCCTGCCGGATTTGACAAAAAACACGGCCTCAGCCGGGTCGCCTTCGTAGAAGATCACTTCATTGGCATGATAAAACCGTTCAATAATCATTTTCTCAAGAAATTTGGTATTTTCCTCAGACAGCCCTGCGAAAAATGGAATCGAAGAAAGAAAGTTGCTCATTTTTTACCCCTGTTTTGAAGTTATAGATGGCCCTTCTTAAGTTATATCTGTATTGCTTAACGCGTGCATATCACTTTAAGTATAACGCATTGATTGGTGTACAAGAAAGTTTAACCTTTCGATGGTTAAGTATTACCGTTTGTAAATGAACAATTTTTGTAATTTTCATAAATAAGTAATCACTTGTGAAATGATAGAAGACACAGGAAAGTAGAACGTAAATAACTTTTATGAGGGACAGTCTTTTATGATTTAAATGAAAAAAGCAGGGGCCATGTCCCTGCTCTGCTAACTTTTATTTAAGGATGATGAGGCATGCAGGGTTCGAACCTGCGACCTGCTGATTAAGAGTCAGCTGTTCTACTAACTAAGTTAATGCCCCGTTTCTTTAACGTTACTTGTTTTATAAATGTTTCATATTTAATTCAAGTATGTTAATTAAACAAATTAAATTATGACGAATTAGTAGATGTAGTGAAATTGGGACGGTCACTTTCTTTAAAAACTATAATAGTAATATTACCCCTATAGAAATGATGTAATTTCCAAATATTCATTAATCTACTAAAAAATATTGTATAATGTATGGGATTATAAATATCAATATATCATTTTTAAACGTACCAAAAGGCAGAGGGGAGAAGTGTTTACGTTGCTCGACAGAGAAAAAAAGAAAAAAACGATCTACCAGGAAATGACGGGATCGGGTATGAGCCGCCGCCAGTTTCTTAAACTGTGCGCGACGATAGCGGCTGTATTGGGTCTGGATTTCAGCCAGACTGATCGCGTTGTACAAGCCATGGAGCGGGAAGAGAAGCTTCCGTTTATTTGGCTTCATTATCAGGATTGTACAGGCTGTTCTGAATCATTCATCCGTTCAAGCCACCCTACGGCGGGAGACTTGTTATTAAACTATATTTCGTTGAACTATCATGAAAATTTAACGGCGGCAGCTGGAGAAGCAACTGAACGTGCGAAGAAAGAAACGATGGAAAAATATAAAGGCAAGTACATCCTGGCCGTGGAGGGCAGCATTCCCCGCGATGAATTCTTTATTGCGGGTGGTCGCACAGCGGCTGAGCAGGTGCGTGAAGCAGCGGCGAATGCCGGTGCGATTGTAGCAATTGGAAGCTGTGCCACACACGGGGGAATCGCGGCCGCGCACCCGAATCCAACAGGCGCTATGCGGCTTCAGGATGTAATCCCCGATAAAACGGTGATCCAGGTTCCTGGCTGCCCGCCTATTTCGGAAGTGATGGCAGGAGTTGTCGTGCACTACATTACGTTTGGGACTCTCCCGGAGCTGGATCACCGGGGTCGACCGAAAGCTTTCTACAGCCAGCGTATTCACGATACATGCAATCGCCGAGCCTACTTTGACGCCGGTTTGTTTGTGGAAAGCTTTGATGACGAAAATGCAAAAAATGGCTACTGTCTGTATAAAGTGGGCTGCAAAGGCCCGACAACCTATAATTCCTGTGCCCAGCTCCGCTGGAATGGTGGAATTAGCTTTCCAATTCAATCGGGAAATCCCTGTATCGGCTGTTCCGAAGAAAACTTTTGGGATAATGGCCCATTCTTTACCCGACAGGCGCATTTACCGGGCCTGAGTAAACCTTTGAACCCGGATCAGGTTGGCGCCATCGCTGTAGGAGCAGCAGTGGCCGGGGTGGCCGTTCATGCAACCGCTACCGCTATTTCGAAAAAGCGTACGAACAATACGGTTGATAGGGAAGAGAAGAAGGGAGAGAACATGCATGTCTAAACGTATTGTTGTGGACCCGATTACTAGAATAGAGGGTCACCTGCGCATTGAGGCGGAAATGGACCAGGGGAAAATTATCGGGGCTTACAGTTCAGGGACGATGGTACGCGGGCTTGAACTTGTCTTAAAAGGGCGTGATCCGAGGGATGCCTGGGCGCTTGCCCAGCGTATCTGCGGTGTCTGTACGACAACCCATTCGCTTGCTGCGCTGCGTTCGGTTGAAGACGCTTTAAAATATGAGATTCCGAAAAACGCAAACTACATTCGCAACATTATGAATGCAGTCATTTACGTGCATGACCATATCGTCCATTTCTACCATCTGCATGCGCTCGATTGGGTCGATGTGGCATCTGCATTGAAAGCGGACCCGGCAGCTGCGAGCGCCGCAGCGCAAAAAATGTCGAATTGGTCGAAATCCTCACCCGGTTATTTCAAAGAACTGCAGAATAAGTTAAAGCGCGTCGTGGAAAGCGGCCAGCTGTCTATCTTTACGAATGGCTATTGGGGCCATCCCCTATATAAGTTGCCGTCTGAAGTGAATTTAATATTGCTGGCACACTATTTGGAAGCCCTTGATGAACAGCGGGAACTGGTGAAAATCCATACGATATTCGGAGGCAAAAACCCACACCCTCATTATGTGGTAGGAGGCATGGCAACTCCATTGGATTTAAACAGCGAAACCGCAGTAAATACGGCTCAGTTAGCCATGATTTCCGATCTCATTGACCAGGCGATCCAGTTTATTGAACAGGTGTATATGCCTGATTTATACGCCATGGCTTACTATTATAAAGATTGGCTGTATGGCGGCGGAATTCAAAACTACTTATGCTATGGGGATTTTCCGGAGAGGTCCGTCTTTGACCGGAAAAGTTTCTGGTTTCCATCAGGTGTGATTGTAGATGGAAACCTGCATGATGTTAAGCCGGTCGACCCGTGGAATGAGAGTGAAATTGAGGAATTTGTAAACCATTCCTGGTATACATACAACGGCGGGGAAGAGGCCGGCAAACACCCGTGGCAAGGGGAAACTATTTTTAATTTTACCGGACCGAAGCCGCCATTTGACACGCTGGACACAGAAAATAAATACAGTTGGATCAAAACCCCGCGCTGGAAAGAGCAGCCGATGGAAGTCGGTCCGCTTGCGCGCATGATGATGGGCTATGCAACCAATCACAGGGATATTAAGCCTGCCATGGAAGAGTCGCTGCGTCGGGCCGGACTTCCGCTATCTGCCCTTCATTCCGCGCTAGGGCGCACGTTTGCGCGTGGGATTGAAACGAGGGTGCTTGGCCAACATTTGCGGAAGATGATGGATGAATTTATCGCAAATATTAAGTCTGGTGATCAGGTGACATTTAATCCGGAAAAATGGGACCCCGCGAACTGGCCGAAAGAAGCAAAAGGTGTCGGCATTGTGGAAGCTCCCCGCGGTGCACTTGCTCACTGGAGTATTATCCAGGACGGCACGATTAAAAACTGGCAGGCGATCGTTCCTACCACATGGAATGCGGCGCCGCGTGATAAAAAAGGGACACAGGGAGCGTATGAAGCTTCACTTATGAATGTTCCTGTCCATGATCCGAAGCAGCCGCTTGAGATCCTGCGGATTATCCATTCCTTTGATCCATGCCTTGCCTGTGCTGTCCATTTAACAGATCTGGAAAATAACGAAACCCTATCCATAAAAATTGAGTAGGAGGGAACAAGATGAGGCACAATGCGGGTCACAAGACTGTCTATGTGTGGCAACTTCCCGTGCGGATTTTTCATGCCATCAACGCCCTGTCCATTCTGACTTTGATGGCGACCGGTATTTATATTGGCAATCCATTTGTATCCTCGACAGCTTTATCTGCTACTCCCGCTTTTCTGATGGGGTATGTGAGGGAAGTACACTTTGTGGCGGGATACGTGTTTGCGGCCAATTTGTTTGTGCGCTTATACTGGGCCATCGCTGGAAACCGGTATGCGCAAACACGTCCCTGGCGCAAGTCGTTTTGGATAGGCCTGTACAAGGTCGTACGCTACTATATGTTTATCGATAGGGCGCATCCGCATTACACCGGACATAACCCGATGGCGGAAGCAAGCTATTTGCTGTTTATAGGGCTGGGTGGTGTTCTCTTATCGCTTACCGGGTTCTATATGTTATATGAAGTACACCCGCAAACCTTTTCGTTTGCGATGGTGAGCTGGCTGCACGTATTTACGGACAATAGTATCTGGATGCATTATGTACACCATTGGCTTGCGTGGGTGATCATGGTATTTGTTGTCATTCATGTTTATATGTCCATTCGACAAGATATGATCGACAAAGACGGAACGGTATCTTCCATTCTGACAGGCTATAAAACGGTAGACGAAGGGGATCACGTATCATGAGCCATCAGGTTACCGTGCTTGGCATTGGAAATATCCTGTATCAGGATGAGGGAGTTGGTGTACATGCCGTGGAGGCGTTCAGGAAAAAGCACCCTGAACGCCCCGGCCTCACGATTGAGGATGGTGGAACCGAGGGAATGAAGCTGCTGCCGATTGTAGAACAATCGACACACCTGATTATTGTGGATGCTGTGGTATCCAGCAAAGAAGCAGGGACAGTCATATGCCTGGAGAAAGACCGGATTCCGTATTTTGGCGGGATGCGAATGTCCCAGCACCAGCAAAGCTTTCAGGAAGTTCTGTTTCTTGCAGATATACGCGGCCATTTGCCGGACTATATCTACTTTATTGGCGTTGTTCCGAAACAGGTAGAATGGGGCCTTGAGTTAACCCCGGCCGTGACCTGCAGAATACCTGTCATTCTGGAACATATTGAAAGCTGTCTGAAACGGTGGGGTCAATGAATGGACGGCGAGCGTTTTTAAAACTATCCGTTCAATCCATGATAGATTCTGTCAAAGAATTTGCCGCACCTTTTATAGAAGATACGGCGGAAAAATGGGAAAGAGCAGAGCGGAAAATGGAAAGGAGAGCATGGGTGCAAATCTCTCCCGTCGAACAAGGGCAGAACCTTATGCAGCAAATCGTGCTCAAGCAGCCGATTTATATTCACCATAATGGGGAGCTGGAAGCGATTATCGGCCGGTGTCCGAGCTGCGGCGCCCTTCTGCAGATGCGCAGCATGGATCAGGCTATCCTGTGTCTGCCATGTAATATTGCGGAACGAATAGGAAAAGATGCGCCTTTTTTTCCCAGGTTGCGCGTAAAGGAAGAAAGCGGAAAAATGTATGTGGAAATGAGGAAACCTCATGCATGAAATGTCACTGATGGAAAGTGCATTAACGATGGTTCGAACGATGGCGGGCGAAAGGGACATTAAGTCCGTTCGTGAAATTTGCCTGAAAGTCGGCGAATTATCGAATGCAATGCCGGATGCGTTAACATTTGCTTACGATGTCCTGCACAGGCAGAAAGAGTTTCAGGTTTTTTCCAGCTGTATACTGCGAATTGAATGGGAAGAAACCAGGGCAGAGTGCCAGCTTTGCGGCACAATCTATCAACCGGATCAAAAACTGCTGCAGTGCCCGTCATGCCATATGCCAGGCGGTGTCATTACGCAGGGAGAAGATCTTCAGGTGCTTTATTTTGAAGGGGAGTAGACAGCAATGAGAATAGACGTAAAAAATAGTGTACTTGCGGAAAATCAAAAATCAGCCGATGCTCTTCGGGAAATGTTTGCGAAAAACGATATTTTAGTGCTGAATATCATGAGTTCGCCGGGAGCGGGGAAAACCAGCCTCCTCGTAAAAACGATTCAAGAGCTGTCCAAGGAATATCGGATTGGGGTTATCGAAGGCGATCTTGCAACAACGCTTGATGCCGACCGGATACGGGCGGTCGGCGCCCAAACCGTGCAGCTTAATACAGGGGGAGGCTGCCACCTGGATGCCCGAATGGTAGAAAAAGCCAACGAACATCTTGATATGGATGTGCTTGATATTTTGTTTATAGAAAATGTCGGCAATCTCGTTTGCCCATCAGGCTATGACCTTGGGCAAAATCACAAGATTGTTGTTCTTTCCGTACCGGAAGGAAACGATAAAATTCCAAAATACCCACACATGTTTCGCCGGACGGAACTTGTCCTGTTAAATAAAATTGACCTCCTGCCTTACCTTGACTTTAATACGGAGCAGGCTGCACAAGACCTTTCACTATTAAATCCTTCCTCTGCTATCCTTCCTCTGTCTGCAAAGACCGGCGAAGGATTCGATGCGTGGATTCGCTGGATTAAAGAAAAGCGTGACGCGATATGTCGGCCATAATTGCGCGTAAGCTTTGCATCAATGGGCGCGTCCAGGGAATCGGGTTTCGCCCCGAAGTCTATCGACGTGCACACCGGCTTGAGATAGCCGGTTGGATATACAACGATTCTTCCGGTGTAACGATATGGGGGGAAGCGGGAGCGGAGAAAGTCGACCTTTTCTTCGAACAGCTGCTTGCCGATCCTCCGGCACACGCTATTTATACTGGCGTGAAGCAGGAGGAAGTGGAACCCCAGTTGTATGGGGCGTTTTCTATTTTAGAAAGCGAGGAAGGCGCGACCGGTCTGACAGAAATCCCTCCGGACCTCGCTGTTTGCCCGGAATGCCTTGCAGATATTTACAACAGGAAAGATAGAAGAGCGCAGTACCCGTTTACGACGTGCACCTATTGTGGACCGCGTTATACAATTATCGAAGACATGCCGTATGATAGGCATACTACTGCAATGGTGTCCTTTCTTATGTGTGATACATGCCGAGGGGAATACACCAACCCGCTTGACAGACGTTTTCATGCTCAGCCTGTTGCGTGCCCGGAATGCGGCCCTTCTTTGCGGCTGTACGAACGGACAAAAAAGGGCGGCTGGGTCATCCGGTCGGAAAATGACATGCACACGGACACGTCAGATACACCCATTGTCATGGCCAGAAATGCGCTGGCTACAGGAAAAATCGTTGCAATTAAAGGGCTGGGCGGATACCATCTGGCCGCTTCTGCTTACCATGAAGAAGCGGTGCGGGAATTGCGCTGCCGAAAGGTAAGGCCGGATAAACCGCTCGCCCTCATGATAAAAGACCTGAGTGTGGTTCGTTTATTTTGTGAAATTAGCGAGGCGGAAGAAGTGCTGTTGACGTCACAGGCAGCACCCATTGTCCTGCTTAACCGGCGGAAGGGAGCGGAAAGGCTTGCCGCTTCCATTGCGCCTGAGAGCCGTCGGCTTGGCGTGATGCTTCCTTATACACCTCTGCATCATTTGCTGTTACATGAGACGTTGGATGCTGTCGTCATGACGAGCGCCAATCGTTCCGGACAACCGCTTATTTCGAAGGAACATGTATGGTTTGAGGACCCGTCTGCGGCGCTGCTTGCGGATTTCCTCCTGACCGATAACCGACCGATTGCTAACCCGATTGACGATTCCGTTATCGTAGTGCAGGCTCAGGCCGGGGAAAAGAAGGAATCCCCTATTATTTTACGCCGGGCGCGCGGATATGTGCCTGTTTCGGTGGAAGTTCCGTTTGAAACGGACCGAATTTTAGCGCTTGGCGGCGAACAGCACGCAGCGTTTGCGCTCGGGCGGAAAAAACGAATCTATGTAAGTCCCTATATAGGTACAGCATCACACGTTGAAATACAGGAACGCTATCTTTCTACACTCGGCCGCTATAAGCATTGGTTCGGCAGCGGTATTGACACGGTCGCATGCGATGCACATCCTTTATACTGGACAACGGATTATGCTAAACAAGCGGCAAACGAATTGAATGGCTCACTCATCCAGGTCCAGCACCATCACGCCCATATGGCAGCGGTCATGGCTGAACATGGGCTAACTGACGACTGCTTCGGCATCGTGCTTGACGGAACCGGATACGGACTTGATGGAACACTGTGGGGAATGGAAATTTTATATGGAAATTACACAGACTTTACCCGCGTCGCTTCTCTCGATCCCATCCCCCTCCCTGGTTCGGAAGCGGCGATTAAAGAGCCGTGGCGAATCGGTGCGTCGATGCTTTATCTCGCTTGCGGCGAAGAGTCGGTGAACCGCTATCTTGCGGCGAGAGGGAAAAGCGGGGAAGCCGTCTTTATCAAACACATGATTGATAAAGGGATCAATACGCCTTATGCGTCCAGCTGCGGGCGTTTATTTGATGGAGTCAGCTCACTTCTTGGACTGTGTGAAATGGCGACATTTGACGGCCAGGCAGCGATTCGTCTGATGGAGTGTGCGGAAACAGGGGCAAGGGGAAAGGAATCGGATCAACCTTCTTTCTATAGGGATTCACTCGAAACCGTTTCGGCCACCCCTGACAGACTAACCCCCATGCTGCGCATCCAGTGGAAAAGGCTCATTTCACAGGTGGTACAGGATATGGAAAAAAAATTGGCCGAACATATAGCCTGGTTTTTTCATGAAACGGTGTGCCAAATGCTTTTTGAAGCGCTGCAGAAAGCGCGGAAAGCCGGGCCGGATTCCTGGAGAAAGGCGCGAATTGTAATCCTGGCCGGAGGAAGTATGCAAAACCACCTGCTTGTATCGCGGTTGACCGATTTATTACAGAAAGAAAATTACACGGTTTTTCGCGCGGAAACGTACCCGTCCGGTGACGGAGGGTTAGCGGTAGGGCAGCTTGCCGTAGCAAGCGCGAAAAAGAATCGAATATAGAGGAGGAATATCAGATGTGTCTTGCAGCCCCGGCACGCGTTTGTGCGCGGCACGAATTTTCCGCCGAAGTGGACATTATGGGCAATCGAATAACTGTCGGAATTATGATGACACCCGAAGTCGCAGTCGGGCAGTACGTACTGGTCCATGCCGGACAGGCCATGGAAATTATGGATGAAGAGTCGGCGCGGCTGAGCCTGGAAGAATGGGAGAAAATTATACATGCCATCGATGAATAGTCTTCTGTCCCGCTTCGCTGACCCGACATTAAGCCGCGGCCTTCTGCAAAAAGTACGGGAGAAAGCCGTCCGCTATAAAAAACAGCATGGACGTTCACCTGTTATGATGGAAGTGTGCGGTTCCCATACCGTTTCGCTGGCGAAATCGGGAATCAAGCAGGCTTTACACAATGAAATTACCTTTATTGCCGGACCCGGGTGTCCGGTCTGTGTCACCGACCAGAGTGATATTGACCAGATGATTCGTATTGCAGACGAACCGGGAGTAATTGTGTGCACGTTTGGCGATATGCTGCGCGTCCCCGGTTCCCATGGATCGCTGCTTACGCGTAAATCGGCCGGGGCCGACATACGAATGATTTATAACCCGGTGGAGGCCGTTGTCGTGGCGCAGGAGAATCCGGACAAAAAGATCGTGCTGCTTGGCATTGGGTTTGAAACGACGATGCCGCTGCATGCCGCTGCGCTTAAATTAGCCGTTGAACAGGATATCCACAATTTTTCGATTTGGATGGCTGCCAAGCTGGTGCCGCCAATTATGCATGCGATCCTGGCAAGTGCCGAAGTCAAAATCGATAGTTTTTTGCTCCCAGGGCACGCTTCCGTTGTTCTGGGCCGTTCGATTTACGATGAAACACTTGCCCCCTACCAAATACCGGGGGCGATTGCCGGATTTGAACCGGTTGAGATGTTGGGGGCGGTATACAAAATACTAACCCGGCTTATTGATAAAACGTTCGAGATTGACAATTGCTATCCGATGGTTGTGAGAGAAGAAGGAAATCCGCATGCAAAATCCCTGATGGAACAATACTTTACCCCGTGTGGTACCGTTTGGCGGGGAATGGGTTCGATTCCGCAAAGCGGGTTAATGATTCGGGAGGAGTACAGCAGCTGGGATGCACGTAAAATTTTTTCGGGACTGCCCGAAATAAAACCACGTAAAACGGCGTGCCGCTGCGGGGATATCTTACGGGGGACGGCAAATCCTGCTGACTGTCCGTTGTTTGCAAAAGCCTGCGCGCCGGCAAACCCGATCGGTCCCTGTATGGTTTCGGGCGAAGGCGCATGCGGTGCCTATTTTCAGTACTTGCGGGAGGATATACTGGTATGAGCATGATTACCTTAGCCCACGGAGAAGGTGGCGAACAAAGCCATCGATTGATTCAAGACATTTTCGTCCCTTATTTTTCCCACGGGGAAGAAGCAAAGTATGACGGTGCCATTCTTCCGGCAGCTGACTTGCTTCGCATAGGAAGAGGGGAACTTGTCGTCACAACGGACAGTTTTGTGGTCAAACCGCTTTTTTTCCCCGGGGGCAATATCGGCAAGCTGGCGATAGCGGGAACGGTCAATGACCTGGCAGTCTCCGGTGCTGTGCCGCTCTATGTAACGGCCGCCTTTATTCTCGAAGAAGGGTTTCTCATTAGCCAGCTTGAAGAAATTGTATCCACGATGGCGTCGGAAGCACGAAAAGCCGGTGTGCGAATCGTAGCAGGCGATACGAAAGTCGTGCAAAAAGGAAAAACGGATGGTGTATTTATTACCACGACAGGAGTGGGCATTCGCCGGGAATCCGCTTTACAACTTTCAGCTTCCAAGATCGAAGAAGGAGATGCGGTCATCGTTACCGGTACAGTAGGAGACCATGGGACGGCGATTCTGATGGAACGGGAACGTTTTGAAATCGATCATAATGCGGTAAGCGATTGTGCCTGTTTAAATCACATGTTGTTAGACGCGCTTGATTGTTTCAGCGGGATTCGCTTAATGCGGGATGCGACGCGCGGCGGGCTTGCAACCGTACTTGTTGAGTGGGCTGAAGACTTTGGGCTGACGATTGAACTTGTGGAAGAAAAAGTTCCCGTTTCCGACGCTGTGAAAGGCATTGCGCAGTTGCTCGGTTATGACCCGCTATATTTGCCGAATGAAGGAAAGGCTGTTCTGCTCGTTGAAAACGCGGAGGCGGAGAAAGTTCTTGCCAAGCTGCAATCGCATGAAGCCGGTAAAGGCGCGGCCATTATCGGAACCGTGAAGCAAAAAGGCGGGAGACAGCTTTTGTTTAAAACTCCGCTTGGGATTCACAGGCGGCTTCACCGCCTCAATGGTGTCCAGCTTCCACGGATTTGCTAGGGAAATGTGTCCGGAAGGTCAGACATATCAATATCAGGAAGGGGCTGCTGATAAAGCGAACCTTCCTTTTTTAGTGAACGTTTTTTATTGTATCAAATGATATAATTCTCTTAGGCTGATTATAAATGCAAAGAGGGATACCATTTATATGAATATTTTATCACTAGAATCGATTTCAAAATCATACGGCATGAAAACATTACTTGATCATATCTCGCTCGGCATTAGTCAGGGCGATCGAATCGGTATTATTGGTGTAAACGGCACGGGAAAATCTACTTTCTTAAAAATAGTCGCCGGGCTTGTGCCGCCAGATAGCGGGACGATTACCGTAGGCAACCATGTGAGAATTGAGTATTTGGCGCAAAACCCGCTTTTTGACGAAGAGGGTACGGTACTTGACCAAATTTTTGCCGGAACATCCCCTGTGATTCAATTGATGAAAGAGTATGAAAACACGCTCGAACGGCTGCAGGTACAGCCAAACAATGATGCCTTGCAAAAACGCCTTGCCGCGCTTACCCAGCAAATGGACACGACGGATGCCTGGGATGTGGAGACGAACGCGAAAGCCGTTCTCACCCGGCTGGGCATTACCAATTTCTCAACCCCTGTCCGTCAACTTTCCGGGGGGCAGCGCAAGCGGGTTGCTATGGCCCGGGCTTTAATTAATCCGGCAGACTTGCTCATTCTTGACGAACCGACCAACCATATCGACAATGAAACGGTCGATTGGCTGGAAGGTTATTTATCCCGTTTTAAAGGGGCGCTTTTGCTGATTACCCATGACCGATATTTTTTGGATCGTGTCGTTAACCGCATCATTGAGCTTGACCGCGGCAATCTTTATGAATACGACGGCAACTACAGTTATTTCCTTGAAAAAAAGGCAATGCGTGAGGAACAGGAAGCCGCGTCGGAAGATAAACGGCAAAACCTGCTAAGGCGTGAACTGGCCTGGCTAAAGCGGGGAGCCAAAGCCCGGACAACCAAACAAAAAGCGCGCATCGACCGGGTGCATACGCTGCAGGAGAACAAACCGCATGCTGCACCGGATAATCTGGAAATCGCCTTGAAAACACAGCGGCTCGGCAAAAAAATCATCGAACTGGACCATGTTTCTATGAAAGTAGGGGACCGAACGCTCGTTGATGATCTGTCTTATATAGCGGTACCGGAAGATCGTGTTGGGATTGTGGGGCCGAATGGCAGCGGTAAATCCACCCTTTTGAAGTTGATGAAGGGCGAGTTAACACCTACAGCAGGCTCTGTCACACTTGGGTCAACGGTTCGTTTAGGCTATTACGGGCAGGAAAACACAGAGATGGATGAATCCATGCGGGTTATCGACTATATTAAAGAAGCGGGAGAAGTGATTCATCTGGCGGATGGGAAAACGATTACCGCCGGACAAATGCTCGAACGTTTTCTTTTTCCGCCCGCTATTCATTGGACGACCATTAATCGTCTATCGGGCGGTGAAAAACGCCGGCTTTATTTACTGCGTGTCCTCATGGGCGAACCGAATGTGCTCCTGCTTGACGAGCCGACGAATGATCTTGACATTCAGACGCTGTCAGTGCTGGAAGATTACCTCGAACAATTTAGCGGCGTCGTTATCGTTGTCTCCCACGACCGCTATTTTCTCGATCGTACGGTAGACCGCCTGTTTGCTTTTGAAGGCAACGGCGTGATCCTGGAGTACACCGGCAACTACAGCGAATACGTGGAAAAGAAAATGCAGCAGGAAAATGAGCACACTGCCCGGCCTTCTGGAGAAAAGAAACAAGGCACCGCGCTTGAATCAAATAAGAAGGATGACGTAAATAAGAATGAACCGAATAAGAAGGTGAAAAATAAGCTTTCCTACCACGAGCAGCGTGAATTTGACGGGATTGAGGAAAAAATTAAATCTCTGGAGGACGAAAGCGCCCGGCTTGAACAGGAAATCGCTGCGATTACATCGGATTATGTGAAACTTCAGGAGTTAACAGCGGAAAAAGAACGTATTGACGAAGAACTGGATAAAACAATGGACCGCTGGGCAGAACTGAGCCTGATGGTGGAAGATTTTAATCAGAATCAGTGAAAGAAATGGGAGCGTATCTCATCATCATCCAGTATAGACAGTCATTGAATAGATAAAAATGTAGAATTTTATAATGAAATTTTCTGATGCTTATTATTAAAAAATATCATTTAACCTGATGATGGATAAACTGGTACAATAGAAAAAAAGGAGATTACAAAAAATGGAACTTAATCAGTTAGAAGTAATTCGTAATGAGCTTCTTACTCATCCCATGTATCAAGAGATCAATAGTCCGGATCGAGTAAGGATACTAATGAAACATCATGTATTTGCGGTTTGGGACTTTATGAGTTTATTAAAAAGACTTCAGCAATCTGTAACATCCGTATCAGTACCCTGGGTCCCCTATGAAACACCTTTATATACTCGTTTTATTAATGAAATTGTTCTTGCTGAAGAATCTGATGAAGATGGTAAAGGAGGATTCGCAAGTCATTTTCAGCTTTACCTTGAAGCAATGGAGGAAGTTAGAGCGGACGTTACTCCTATTAATACATTTCTAAATGCAATACGTAACGGTATTGAATATGAAAAAGCACTAAAACAGGAGGTAGTCCCTCCTTCGGCGGCTAGATTTGTTACCTTTAATTTGAATTTAGCTCTAAATGGACAAATTCATGAAGTTGCTTCAGCTTTTTTCTATGGAAGAGAAGGGTTAATTCCTGAAATGTTTCAGCTTTTAGTGGATTCCTTAAAAAAGGAAGGTGCTTCAAATGGACGCTTAGACTACTATTTAAAGCGACACATTGAATTGGATGAAGATGAGCATGGTCCTCTTGCAAAAAAACTTCTGCAAAATTTATGTAATGATGATCCAATAAAAAATGAGGAAGCATTAAAAATCGCTCAGATTTCACTGCAAATGCGAAAGCATTTGTGGGATGGAGTTTTGGCAGAAATTGAAGAAAAAGGAATATAGTTTTACTCTAACGGAGATCGTTCTGTTCAGGAGCAGTTGTGCAGTTCCTTTGTTCAGAAGAAGTGGTGGGTGTTAATAAATTCAAAGATTTTCAACGAGAAGAACCCCTATCCCACACCAAAAGGATAATGTTCTTCCCGATACAAGTTTAGTAGAGTGATGGTTGACCAACTACCATCAATCAAAGTATTACCAATTTATTTGTGCTTTAAAATAAACAAAGTTATAATTCCCGTAGCGTTAATCGTGCACACGCGGTGAAAGTTGGCGGCTGAGTATCCAATCTTACAGGAAAAAAGTGTTCCTATTCTCGTCCTTTATTTCAGTATATAATGCAATGGCAGGGGTGGTGATAAACTTATGGACATACGGTATATATGCAGGGTGAACGAAAACGGGGAAATTCTTCTACCAAAGGAGATTCAGGAAAAACTGGGATACGGCCGGATTGGTGTGGAGCTTGTAAAAGGGCAGATGAAGCTAAAAAAATCCAACCCAGATTTTACTGTCACTTGGACTCCGTCGCGCAACAAACGTGGAGATACATAATCTTAGAAGTCAGTTACCGTTATACGATAAGTTTATAGGAATAATGGAAGAAGGAGGCGAACGAGCCTCCTTCTTTTCGCGTATGAGAAAGCAAACCATTCTCACACGCCGATTTGTTACACCACACCGGCGAGCCAGGCAATAATACGCTTATTGATTCCCTCTTCCGACTCATCCGGCAGAACGCCATCTTCGACAACCATATCGAATAACCGGTCGAACGGCTCCCGGGCATCTTCCTTTTTCAATTTTTTATCCTGCAACCTTTCCCAGCCCCCAATAATATAATCGCGGGGCTTAATATCCTTTTTCGCAAAATAATATGTCAACTGTTCGACATCGCCCAAAAAATTGTTTGTGAAACGCTCATTCAGCTTATGGCGCAGCAAGGCAATTTCCACTTCATACATCGGGGATTGGTCTGTTTTATCTTTTCCAATCCAGGGGGTTTCCAGAATAATCGGTTTATCCTTAGCTGCTTCATGGTGTACAATATAATCGATAGCCTGAAATCCAATCAAGCCCGTCCCGATAGGAGCGTGTCGGTCCTTGGCGGCTCCCCGAAAGTTTTTACTGTCATTAATATGGAGGACAGCAAGCCTGTCCAGCCCGATGACGCGGTTGAACTCTTCCATAACCCCATCGAAATTATTCACAATGTCATACCCGGCATCATGCGTATGGCACGTATCAAAACATACGGCTAATTTGTCATTGAGCTTGACCTTTTCGATAATGGCCGCCAGTTCTTCAAAACTTCGGCCGATTTCCGACCCTTTGCCTGCCATCGTTTCAAGCGCGATGTTGGCAGTTTGCCCCTCGTGAAGCACTTCGTTGAGGCCTTCGGCAATCCGGTTAATCCCGTATTCTGCATCTTTATCCGTATACGCCCCGGGATGGAGCACAATGTTTTTCACACCGATATACTCGGCCCGTTCAATTTCCTGCCGCAGGAAGGAGACGGCAAGTTCAAATGTATGGTTTTTATAAGAACCAAGGTTAATGATGTATGGGGCATGGACAACAATATCATGGATGCCGTGATCTTCCATCACCTTCAGCCCTTCTTCTACATACTGTTCTTCCATCGGCTTGCGCTTCGTGTTTTGCGGGGCACCCGTATAAATCATAAAAGAAGTAGAGCCGTAGCTGAGTGCTTCTTGAACCGCGTTTAACAATCCCTTTTTCGAAAAGGATACATGGGATCCGATTTTCATTGATTATCACTCCTCCGGTTTATTGTAGCAGAAAAGGAGAAGAAAGTGATACTTCCTGATAACGCCGACACCATAGTAGATATCCTGTAAACGTAGTTGTATACTTGCTGTTAAGGACAATGCAACAGGAGGGAAAAGGATGAGAGCGAGGGTAGCGAATCACATCTACGAATTGATTGGAAATACGCCGATTGTTAAATTACGACGGCTTACAGGTCCGGAAGATGCGGATGTATACGTAAAGCTGGAAAAGTTTAACCCGAGTGGAAGTGTCAAAGATCGCGCCGCATACAGTATGATCGTGGCCGCCGAAAAAGCAGGGCTGCTCCAGGAAGGGTCGACCATTATTGAACCAACAAGCGGCAACACCGGCATCGGGCTTGCCATGAATGCGGCGGCGAGAGGCTACCGCTGTATTCTCGTGATGCCTGACAATATGACAAAGGAGCGAATCAGCATTTTAAAAGCATATGGAGCGGAAGTCGTTCTTACGCCGGCTACAGATAAAATGCCCGGTTCCATTCAAAAGGCGCGTGAGCTTGCTGACGGTATTGCAGGCAGCTTTATTCCAATGCAGTTCGAAAATGAGGCTAATCCTGAAATTCACCGCCGCACGACTGCGATTGAAATTCTTGAACAGATGGAATACCGCCTTGATGTTTTTGTAGCGACGGCGGGCACGGGTGGCACGATTACCGGAACGGGGGAAGTGCTGAAACAGAAGCTGCCGGGGCTCCGTGTTGTTGTCGTGGAACCGAAAGGCTCACCCGTATTATCCGGGGGAGAGCCGGGGCCGCATAAGCTTGTCGGCACAAGTCCGGGCTTTATTCCTTCCATTCTAAACACGGGCGTGTATGATGAAATTATCCAATGTGAAGACGAGGACGCTTTGCGTACGATGAGGGATCTGGCCAGCAAAGAAGGCATTCTCGTAGGGCCATCCTCGGGTGGCGCTGTATTCGCGGCTCTCCGGGAGGCAAAACGGCTGGGGAAAGGCAAGCGGATTTTAGCGATCACCGCTGACTCCGGTGAACGGTATTTAAGTATGGATATCTTTGGGTAAATGATATATAATTAGATACAAATTTTATGTATGATATAAATAGAACGGAAAAGGAATGTTCGCCTTTTCTGTTTTTTTGTAGTTAATTTACGGAGAAATCGAAAAAACTATGAACATTTTGTTTTGTTTTTGCTAAATTATGAAAACATGTCTTTTCATTTTCAATAAATAGATGTAGGATAGATAACAAAGTTTTTGTTTTCCAACACTAAAGGAGTGAGAGATTGATGTTGCAACAGGAGAAGCGTGCTTATAATTTTAACGCCGGTCCCTCTGCTCTGCCGCTTGCTGCACTGGAACAGGCGCAGAAGGAGTTCGTGAACTTTCAGGGAACGGGAATGTCCGTAATGGAACTGAGCCACCGCAGTGCTGTGTACGAAAATGTGCACAATGAAGCCATTGCGCTGTTAAAAGAATTAATGAACATTCCGCAAGAGTACCATGTCGTATTTCTCCAGGGTGGTGCAAGCACACAGTTTGCCGCAGTACCGATGAACTTTCTTGCACAGGGTAAAAAAGCCGGCTATGTGTTGACAGGTTCCTGGTCGGAAAAAGCGCAGAAAGAAGCGAAATTAATTGGGGAGACGTATGTTTCAGCGACTGCAAAAGAAACGAATTATAACCGCATTCCATCATTTGATGAACTTACCATGGAACCGAATTCCGCTTATTTGCATATCACCTCCAACAATACGATTTTCGGCACACAGTGGCACGATTTTCCCGACACCGGGGATGTTCCTCTGATCGCCGACATGTCGAGCGATATTTTATCGCATGCGTTTGATGTAAGCAAATTTGCCCTGATTTATGCAGGAGCACAGAAAAATCTGGGCCCATCCGGTGTAACGGTTGCTATTATTCGTCCCGACATGCTGGAACGCGCTGTGAACGCGGAGCGGATCCCGACCATGCTTCGTTATGATACGCATGTGAAAAACAACTCCCTGTACAACACGCCGCCAACGTTCGGGATCTATATGCTCGGCCTTGTGCTTAAATGGGCGAAGCAGCAGGGCGGATTGGCTGCAGTGGAAGAAAACAACCGGAAAAAGGCCGCGCTTATCTATGATGTCATTGATGCAAGCAACGGATACTACAAAGGACATGCCCAACCGGACAGCCGTTCTTTGATGAATATTACGTTTACTCTTTCTTCTCCGGAACTGGAGAAAAAATTCCTGGCGGAAGCAAAGAATGCGGGTTTTGTCGGATTAAACGGCCATCGCTCGGTTGGCGGCTGCCGCGCATCTGCTTACAATGCCGTACCATATGAGAGCTGCCTGGCACTCAGCCAATTTATGAAAGATTTTCAGAAAAATAACGGATAACAGAATGTGATGGAGATTCGATATTCTTAGGACGTGAAAAACACATTAACGTGTTTCACGTCCTCTTTTACATTTGTAGCAGCCTCGTTTAAGGGGGAATCCACGAAATAAATTTCATTAGTAATATTTACATATAAAAAATGTTTGTATATAGTAGTAACGGATTGGAACGTACGGTTTAAATGTCTTTTGCTTACATATCCTAGAAAAGTGTTGCAAATGACGGTCCGTATTGGTACGAAACTGAATTGGGTAATCATGAAGAAAAAGGAGTGTTACATAATGAAAGTCGGATTAGTCGGTCTTGGAAAAATGGGCTTCAATTTGTGCTTAAATATGCTTGATAAAAAGCACGAAGTTGTGGCCTATGACCGCGATAGCGAATTGGTTAAAAAAATTACCGGAGAAGGTGCAACAGGCGTAGATTCCCTGGCACAGCTGGTGGAGAAACTTGAAAAGCCCCGCGTCATTATTCTGCTTGTTCCGGCTGGAAAAATTGTCGGCGGTGTGATGAACGAACTTTCCGGGCTTGTTGAAAAGGGAGATATTTTGATCGATGCCGGCAATTCTAATTATAAAGATACGCTGCGCCGCTATGAGCAGCTTAAGGAACGGGAAATTTATCTTGTTGACTGTGGGACAAGCGGCGGAACAGAAGGTGCACGTCACGGCGTATGTACGATGATCGGCGGCGACCAGGAAGCGGTTGACCATATTGCGCCGCTTTTTGAACAAATTTCGGTAGAGAAAGGCTTTATGAAAACCGGAAAAGCCGGAAGCGGCCATTTTCTCAAAATGGTGCATAACGGAATTGAGTACGGGATGATGCAGGCGATTGGTGAAGGGTTTGAGGTCCTGGACAAGAGCCCGTTTGATTATGATTATGAAGCAGTCGCCCGTGTGTGGAACAACGGGTCTGTCATTCGCAGCTGGCTGATGGAGCTTATGGAGAATGCCTTCTCCAAACAGCCGAAGCTGGAAGACATTCGAGGCGTGATGCATTCCTCCGGGGAAGGGGTTTGGACGATTGAAGCGGCGCTTGAGTACCAGGCAAGCGCACCGGTTATTGCGATGTCTCAATTTATGCGTTTCCGTTCGCTTGAAGATGATACATTCCATGGAAAAGTAGTTGCCGCACTGCGCAACGAATTCGGTGGTCATGCAGTCGTGAAGAAATAAATCCGTTTTTTCTGCACCGAGTGTAAAACCCAACAATTTGCCACAAGTGAGGGCAAACCGTTGGGTTTTTATTGTGTCAATCTTTATGCCGCCTGCTAAGGAATATGCGTGTACCCTGTAGGTTCATGCCGCATCCGGCATTACGATTCTTTGAAAGTTATGATAGGATAAAGAAAAACGTGTGCTGCATGCCAAATCAAAATGTACGGCTACAGCTTAGAGATAGGAGAGGGAATTACTATGCCATCTTATACGCAGCATCCTGACGGTGTTTTTCCTTCCGTTTGTCCGCTCGACTGCCCGGATCAGTGCGGCCTGCTTGTCCATAAAGAAAACGGAAAAATCGTAAAGATTGAAGGCGACCCGCACCATCCGGTTACACAGGGGGCGATCTGCAATAAAGTGCGCAACATGACAGCACGGATTTATGATACGAAGCGGCTCAAGTACCCGATGAAGCGGGTGGGGCCCAAAGGTGAAGGAACGTTTGCGCGAATTAGCTGGGAGGAGGCCATCCACACGATTACGGATCGCTGGAAAGAAATGATTCGTACGCATGGGCCGGAAAGCATTCTTCCCTACAGTTTCTATGGAAACATGGGCAATGTTGGGACGGAAGGGATGGATCGCCGTTTTTTCAACCGCCTCGGTGCCAGCCGGCTTGACCGGACGATTTGCCAGTCTGCCGGAACGGAAGGATATGCGTACACGATGGGGGGCAGTTTTGGCACAGACCCTGAGGATACGATTCATACCAAGCTGTTTATTATATGGGGTTGCAATACGGTAAGCACAAACATGCATCAGGTAGCCATCGCTGAGAAAGCCCGTAAAAACGGGGCTCAGGTGGTCGTTATCGATGTGCACAAAAATCAGACGGGGCGATGGGCGGACTGGTTTATTCCGGTTTTTCCCGGAACTGATGCGGCTCTTGCGCTTGGACTCATGCACATTCTCTTTGCGGAAAATCTCGTGGATGAGAATTTTTTGCAAAACTATACGATCGGACATGAGGAACTGCGCCAGCATGTCATTCAATATGACCCGGTAACCGTATCTTCGATTACGGGTGTGCCGGTGGGGGATATTTATAAACTGGCCAGGCTGTATGGCACGATATCACCATCGCTCATCCGGATTGGCAACGGACTGCAGCACCATGATAACGGAGGAATGTGTATCCGTACCCTGGCCTGTTTGCCGGCGCTTACCGGCCAGTGGCTTGTCAAAGGTGGCGGTGCGATTAAGGGAAATAGCGGATATCTGGCTTATAACGCAACCGCACTGCAACGGCCTGATCTGCTTGAAAATAAGAAAACACGCCTGATTAATATGAACCAGCTGGGCGATGCACTGCTCGGCCTTGAATCCCCGGTTTACTCCCTGTATGTCTACAACAGCAACCCCGCCGTTGTGGCACCGGACGGCAACCGGGTAAGGCAAGGCCTCCAACGTGAAGATTTATTTACGGTTGTCCACGATCTGTTTATCACCGAAACGGCGAGGTATGCGGATCTTATTCTGCCGGCAACGTCTTCGTTTGAAAACACGGACTTTTATACGTCGTACTGGCATCACTATATACAGATTCAGCGGCCGGTAATTGAACCGTATGAAGAAAGTAAATCCAATGTCGATGTCTTTCGTCTGCTGGCAGACGCAATGGGTTTTGAGGAGCAGGCGTTTCGGGATACGGAAGAAGAAATGATTCGCCAGGCGCTCGATAACCCGCGCAATCCTTACCTTGAGGGGATCACGTATGAAGCACTCATTGAGCAGCAATATGTAAAAGCGAAAGTCAAACCGCTTTTCCCGGGACGTTTGTCTACCCCAAGCGGAAAAATCGAGCTTTATTCAAAATCAATGGAACGAAAAGGGTTCCCGCCACTGCCAACATACACGCCGTTGCAGGAAGACGGAGATTACCCGCTTCAGTTTGTTTGCGGGCCAAACCATAACTTCTTAAACTCCACATTTTCGAACAATAACAGGCATGTTCACCTGGAAAAGGTGCCCCGCCTGTATATCCATACCACTGATGCGGAAGCGCGTGGAATTAAGGACGGGGACACCGTGCGAATCTGGAACAGCAGGGGAGAATGTGAGCTTACCGCATCTGTAGGGGAGCAGGTGCTGCCGGGAGTGGTGGTAAGCCAGGGATTATGGGCGGATATGCCCGGAACGAAGCAGCTCGTAAATTCTCTTACACCCAGTCGTTTGGCTGACATGGGCGGAGGGGCTACCTTCTTTTCAGGCCGGGTAAACGTGGCGGGAAAATGATAAAAAAGGGAGGCGGGAAAAAGCTCGCAGATGCATCATATGCAAACTTTTTCATCGCGCTCCCCGCGTTACTGCTTGGCGCTGTCCAAGCAATGTTTAAATCTTCACAGAATGAACTTCTCAATCACATGCCGGACGCCTTCTTCATTGTTTGATAACGAGACATAAGCCGCTATTTCCTTTAGCTCATCGACAGCATTGCCCATGGCGACACCAAAACCCGCTGAAGTAACCAGTTCAAGATCATTATAGCTGTCACCGATTCCGATAATTTCGGAGCGGTCAATGCCTAGCCGGTTTGCCAGATACAGGAGGGCAGCGCCTTTCGTCGCTTCCGGGTGCAGAATTTCAAGAAAATAATTTTTAGACTTTGTCACATGTGCCCGTTGGCCGAACGCCGGTTTCAGTTCCTCTTGCAGATCGTCCAGATATTCCGGGTCATCAAAGAATAACGCTTTGGTAAACCCGTTATCCGCTAACTCAGCGAGGTCAGGTTTTACCGTATAGGGGACTTTGCTAATGTTTACATACTCACGGATTCGATCGTTATCGGATGCCGTGTATAAAATATCATTCTGGTATACCTGCAGGTGCAGATTTTTTTCCTGCGCGATTTCGACTAAACGGTGTGCAATATCCGGCGGAACAAGTCGCTCGTAGATCACCTCTTTTTCCGCGATATCTTTAATGAGCGCACCCTGATAGGTAATAAGCGGGACGTTTAGGCCGAGCTGCTCGGCAAGCGGTTTAGCTGCCGGAAACATGCGGCCGGTTGCGATCGTGACGACCACACCCTGTGTGACCGCTTTACGAATCGCTTCTACAGTGCCCGGCGTAACCGTTAAATCATCGGTCAATAACGTATCATCGAGGTCAATTGCAATCATTTTATACATGGATAAGCTCCTTTTCTATGTACTAACCTGTGTTCTTTTACCATTATACTTTTATGATAACACATTTCTTTTCCAGACAGGTTCTATGCTGTCAGGGCTTGCCCCATCACTTTCCATCTTGAGGCGCTGGTCCGAAGCGACAGGAGCGTTCATCATTAACCAAAGGCGGTGACAAAGAATGGCCGTTAAAACATTTATGGATCATGTGCGGCGGACAGTGAGGGTAGACTTTCCTCCGAAGCGCATCATATCCTTATGCCCGTCCATAACAGAAACGTTATATGCGCTGAATCTGGCGGATGAAATAGCCGGACGGACCCGTTATTGTATTCATCCGGCCGAAGAAGTCTCCGGCGCGGACGTTGTAGGCGGAACCAAGCAGGTGGATGAAGAAGTGATCGCCCGCCTCGATCCCGATCTTATTATTGTCGAAAAAGAAGAGAATCCGAAAGAAATGGTAGAGCGGCTGGCTGAACGCTTTCCCGTATACGTTACGGACGTAGAAAGCTACGCGGACGCGCTGCGCATGATAGAAGACGTGGGCCGGATCACGAACCGAAGCGAAGTCGCGCATGCGCTCGTACAAGAAATTGAGCGTCGTTTCCAGGGAGTAAAAAGTCTGTCGGGTACGAGAGCCGCCTACGTGATCTGGCGCAAACCGTATATGGCGGCGGGAAACAGCACATTTATCAGCTCTATCCTCGAACGCTGCGGTTTCATCAATGTCTTTTCCGACTGTCCGGACCGCTATCCGGCTGTGGCTGAAGATGATTTTGTGAAAGCAGCCCCGGACGTTGTTTTTCTATCGTCTGAACCGTTTCCGTTTGCGGAAAAGCACAGGCAGGAATTCGCGGAGTTCCTGCCGTCAAGCCGCATCCTTCTCGTGGATGGAGAAATGTTTACCTGGTACGGGTCACACATGGTTCAGGCGACAGACTATATAAATCAGCTACTAGATCAGATAAGGAGATTGTAAACAGCCTATGAAATCGCTCGTACTGGCAGAAAAGCCTAGTGTCGCGCGTGAAATCGCGCGCGTACTCGGCTGTAATCAAAAGCATAAAACGTATATAGAAGGACCGAAATACGTGGTGACCTGGGCGCTGGGGCACCTTGTTACCCTGGCAGAACCTGAGGATTATGACCCGAAATATAAAACGTGGAATCTGGAGGATCTGCCGATTCTTCCGGAACATATGAAACTCAAAGTAATGAAAGAAACGAACCACCAGTTTCGCGCCATCTCCCAGTTGGTCAAACGGCCTGACCTGGGTGAATGGATTATCGCCACCGATGCAGGGCGGGAAGGCGAACTTGTCGCCCGCTGGATTATGGAAATGGTGAATTGGAAAAAGCCGTTTAAGCGGCTATGGATTTCCTCGCAGACGGATAAAGCGATTAAAGACGGGTTTGCCAGCCTCAAACCCGGAAAAAATTATGATCCTTTGTATGACTCAGCGGTATGCCGGGCGGAAGCGGACTGGCTGATCGGCCTGAATGTGACACGGGCCCTCACAAGCAAATACAATGCTCAACTGGCTGCCGGGCGCGTCCAAACACCGACGCTAGCCATGATTATTCAGCGTGAAAATGAAATAAAAAGTTTCAATCCGGTGCCATACTGGACGATTCAAGCCGACTTCGGTTCTTTTACAGGAGTATGGCGGGATGCAAAAAAACAGGATAGCCGTTTGTTTGAAGAAGAAAAGGCAAAAATCCTGCATAAAAAACTGCAGGCGGCAGCAGGGCGGATTGCTGGGGTGAAAACGAAAGAAAAAAGCGAATCCCACCCGCTCGCGTATGATTTGACCGAATTGCAGCGCGATGCGAACCAGCGGTACGGATTTTCCGCCAAGCAGACGTTGAATGTCCTCCAGCGCCTGTATGAACAGCATAAGCTGGTCACGTATCCGCGAACAGATTCACGCTATTTAACGACGGACATGGTTCCTACGTTGAAAAACCGCCTGGAAAACATGGCTGTAGGTCCCTACGCTCCCCTGATCCGTCCGCTGCTTAAAAACACGCTCCCCGTGTCCGGCCGCATTGTCAATGACAGCAAAGTTACCGACCATCACGCCATTATTCCGACGGAAGAAAGGCTTGCCCTTGGCACGCTGTCTAATGACGAGAAGAAACTGTATGACCTGATTGCCCGCAGGTTTATTTCTCTGTTTTATCCGGCTTACCGGTATGACAGCCTGACAGTCACGGCTGAAGCGGCGGGGGAGACGTTCCATGCGGCAGGCAAAGTAATAAAAGATAACGGATGGAAGGCCGTATACGGGAAGGAAACGGTCGCGCATAACGAGGAAGAGAATGACGGGGAAGCCGAGCAGGAACTCCCTGCCGTAAAGGCCGGCGATACGGTTACGGTCAAACGCTGCCAGTTGAACGGCCTGCTAACAAAACCTCCGCTCCGCCATACGGAAGCGAGCCTGTTGACGCTAATGGAAAAAAATAACCTAGGCACGCCGGCTACGCGCGCCGATATTATTGAAAAGCTTTTGCAGACGGATACGATTGAACGGCAGGGAAACCGCCTATTTCCGACGAAAAAAGGGCTTCAATTAATGGACCTCGTCGCGGGAGAACTGCGTTCGCCCGAGCTGACGGCACGCTGGGAAAAAGAACTTGAGGCAATCGCCCGCGGGAATGGGAACAGTAAGCAGTTCCTGGCAGGCATCCGCCACCAAACGAAAGAGATGATCAAAGATATCAAGGCGAGCGCTTCCGCCTACAAACCGCACAATCTCACCGGCTCACGCTGCCCGGAATGCGGACAATATCTTCAGGAGATTAAGGGGAAGAGAGGCAAGATACTGGTTTGCCAGGATCGATCCTGCGGATACCGGAGGAACGCTGAGAATCAACTGTCAAACAAGCGATGTCCGCAGTGTAAAAAGAAAATGGAAATCCGCACAGGAAAAGCGGGCAAGTATTTTCAGTGTAAAGCGTGCAATGTGATTGAAATGCTTGAGGATAAAGGCGGCGGTAAGAAAATGAACAAACGGCAGGAGCGTATGCTTGTCCAAAAATACAGCAGTGAGGATAGCCTGACGTCTAACTTGGGAGACATGCTGAAAGCCGCTTTGGAAAAACAAAAGGAAGAGCAGTAAAACTAAAGGGGTGGAGAAAAGGGGGAGAAACAAAAACCATGACATTGCGTTTTGTAATAGGCCGTGCAGGTGCAGGCAAGAGCCGGTTCTGTTTGGATGAAATACGTGGGATGCTACGGGACGAACCAATAGGAAAACCGTTGATTTACTTAGTCCCGCAGCAAATGAGCTTTCAAGCGGAAAGCGAACTGGCGATGACCCCGGGGCTGCATGGCATGATGCGTGCGCAGGTTCTTAGTTTTCGCCGCCTGGCCTGGAAGGTGCTCCAGGAAGTCGGCGGTTTATCGCGCATACATATCGATAGTACCGGCATTAAAATGGTGCTGCGCAAAATCATTGAAAAACGAAAAAACGATTTCCTCGTGTTTGGCCGCGCCGCCACGCAGGCAGGGTTTATCGACCAACTGGAGGACATGTACGGTGAATTCAAGCGATATTGTATAAGCCCGGAAGATTTGCTGGAAGAACACGAGCGGTTGGTAAAGCAAGCCGGCAATGGAAACGGCGCGGGTTTTCTCGCGGATAAGCTGTATGATATGCACCTTGTCTATGAAGAACTGGAAAATTACCTTGCCAACCGCTACCTGGATGCCGAACACTACCTGCCCCTGCTGGCAGAGCGAATCTCTCAATCGGATTATGTGCGCAACGCAACGGTATGGATCGATGGGTTTGATGGGTTCACCCCGCAGGAATCCGCCGTCGTTCTGGCAATGCTAAATCATTCCAACAGGGTGACGATAACACTTACCCTTGATAAACCGTATGAAGAAGCACGCCCTGACGCGCTCGATTTATTTTATTCCACCGCTGTAACATATCAACGGCTGAGCGAAATGGCGCGCAAGCATGGGATTGTCGTGGAGGAGCCGGTTTGTCTGCCGGCATCACCGCTGCATTCACGCGAGTATCCGCCCCTCCGCTTTGCGGATAATCCGGCACTTGAATACCTTGAAGCCAATTATTCGGTTCGTCCTGCAGTTCCTTACCCGGGAAAGCCCGACGGATTACAAGTAAGTTCTGCCGCTAACCGACGTGCCGAGGTGGAAGGAGCTGCCCAGCAAATACTTGGCCTCGTACGTGACCGGGGGATGCGGTTTCGCGATATTACGGTATTGACGCGCAGTATAGAGGATTATGCAGACATACTGGAAACGGTTTTTGCGGATTATCAAATTCCGCTCTTTCTCGATTACAAGCGTTCGATGCTCCATCACCCGCTAACCGAACTGATTCGTTCTGCTCTGGAGGTTATCCGGTTTGGCTGGCGCTATGATGCGGTGTTCCGCTGTATCAAAACCGACCTGCTGCTTTCACCACATTCAGGGGAGTCGATTCAACAGCTGCGGGAAGACGCGGATCAATTGGAAAATTACGTTCTGGCTTATGGCATAGAAGGCTTTCGCTGGACGGACAAACAACCGTGGCGCTATAAAACATACCGCGGGTTGGACGAGGAGGCGCAAAGCGCGCTCCGCCCGCCAACCGAGCATGAAATAAAGATGGAAGCGAAAATGAACGGACTGCGTGATCGCATTGTGGCACCATTGCGCAGCCTGCAGGAGCAGCTGCAAAAAGCAAAATCCTGCCGTAAGATGTGTGAGGCAATATACCGATTTTTGATCACTCTGGATGTTCCACGGCAGCTTGAAGCGTGGAGTGAAGAGGCTTTATCCGGCGAGAAGCTGGAGCGGGCGCGTGAGCACGGGCAGGTCTGGCGGGAAATCATCGGGATGCTTGATCAGTTGGTAGAAATGATGGGTGATGAAAAAGTAGCGCTCGACGATTTTGCCCGCATGATCGAGACGGGGATGGAAAGCCTGCGGTTTAGCCTGGTGCCGCCTTCACTTGACCAGGTGCTGGCAGGAAGCTTTGACCGGACGCGCGCAGGCAACATGCCCTGTATTTTTATCCTTGGTGCGAACGACGGGGTAATGCCCGCACGCCCAAAAGAAGACGGAGTTCTGGCGGAAAGCGAGCGGAGTTTTCTCATCGACAGCGGGATGAAATTAGCGCCGGGCAGTCGACATCGGCTCCTTGAAGAAGAATTTATGATCTACAGGGCGGTTACCGCGCCGTCCCGGCAGCTGTGGGTGAGCTATCCTCTTGCGGACGAAGAGGGAAAAGCGCTCCAACCGGCCAGCCTTGTCAAGCAGATAAAAGGAATGTTTCCCCATCTGCAAGAATCATTTATCGCGATGGAACCGGGAGAATCGGCAGACGGGGAACCGCTGCGTTTTGTGTCAAATCCGGCGCGCACGCTCTCTTATTTGACAGTCCAGCTCCAGCAGTGGAGCCGAGGCTATCCGTTAGACGCTCACTGGTGGGATGTGTATAACTGGTTAATCGGCCGTGCGCATCATCAAACACGCCGCGTACTTGAAAGTCTGTTTTACCACAACCAGGAGAAAAATTTACAAGTACCTACGAGCCGCAAGTTATATGGAGAAAAATTACGAGCCAGCGTTTCACGCATGGAAGCATTTAAAGCGTGTCCGTTCTCGCAGTTTGTCTCACACGGCCTCCGGCTGAAGGACAGGGAATTGTACCGGCTGGAAGCGCCGGATATCGGGCAGCTTTTCCATGCTGCACTGCGGATGATCGGGGAGCAGCTCCGCTCCGAAAATGTAAGCTGGGGCGAACTTACGCCGGATGAAATCGAAAAATTATCCGGTGAAAAAGTGGATGAGCTAACCCCGCTACTGCAGCGTGAAGTTTTGTTAAGTTCAAACCGAAATCTTTATTTAGCCCACAAGCTGAAAAACGTTGTCGGGCGCGCGGCAGGCGTACTTGGTGAACACGCGCGGCGCAGCAAGTTTGAGCCGCTCGCGTTGGAACTTGCTTTTGGCATGGATGGAACGGTTCCGCCGCTTGAGATCCCCCTTCCGAACGGACTAAAAATGGAGATTGTCGGCCGCATTGACCGGGTGGACGGTGCTGTAGGGTCAAACGGCCTCCTGCTGCGCATTATTGATTACAAATCGAGCCAAACGGCCCTCCACCTGCCAGATGTTTATTTCGGATTGTCGCTGCAAGTTCTCACGTACCTGGATGTATTGATAACCCATGCGGAAATCCTGTTCGGACAAAAGGCGCTGCCGGCAGGCGTGCTGTATTTCCATGTTCACAATCCTCTTCTGCAAACGCTGCACCCGCTTTCACCGGAAGACGTTAGGCGCGAAGTGGCCAGACGGTTCAAGATGAAGGGGCTGCTGCTAGCGGATACGGAAGTCGTACAACTTATGGATACGACGCTTGAGGGCGGATACTCGGATATTTTGCCGGTTGCCCTCAAGAAGGACGGCGGATTTTACAGCAGTTCATCCGTCGCCACACTTGAACAGTTTGATTTATTGCGCCGTTATACACGGCAGATGATTCAAACAATCGGATCGGAGATCATGGACGGTGTCGTTGCGATCCACCCATATCGCAAGAAAAAACAAACCGCATGCACGTTTTGTGCATATAAGCCTGTTTGCCAGTTTGACCAGCAGTTTACGGACAACGGGTTTAACGTATTGCGGGCCGAACAAGCAAACAAGCTCTGGCTGCAATTCAGTGAGGTGGCAGGAAAGGAGAGATCCGATGATCAAGCCGGAAAATAGCACATGGACGGACGAACAGTGGGAGGCGATTGCTTCCCGGGATACAAACACACTGGTGGCCGCCGCGGCCGGATCTGGTAAAACAGCGGTGTTAGTCGAACGAATCATTAGGCGCATCTTGGAAGAAGAACGTCCGGTTGATGTGGACCGCCTGCTTGTCGTTACGTTTACGAAAGCGGCTGCTTCGGAAATGCGGCAACGCATCGGCGCGGCACTTGATAAAGCACTTGCCGCCAATCCCGCCTCCCTGCATTTGCGCCGCCAGTTAACGCTGTTAAACCGTTCTTCGATTATGACCCTCCATTCATTCTGCATGGAGGTTTTGAAGAAATACTATTATTTCCTTGACCTTGATCCCGGCTTTCGGATTGCGGATGATACGGAAGCGTTTTTGATGCGCCAGGACACATTGGAACAGTTGTTTGAAGAGGAATATGGAAACGCGGATCCGGTTTTTTTTCAACTTGTGGATGCCTATGCCGGCGACCGGAACGATGCTGCGCTGCAGCGGCTCGTCCAGAAGTTGTATGATTTCTCGCGCAGTCACCCGTGGCCGGATGCGTGGTTGGATGACATGGCGGATATGTTTACCGTTTCGGATCTTCCAACATTTTTCCAACGGCCGTGGTTTCATGCGCTTCATGCCGACGTTCTTATGGAACTGCGCGGTTCAGCCGCGCTTTTGCAGCTGGCGGCGGACATCAGCGAATCGGAAGGGGGGCCTCTGCCGTACGTTGAGACGATCCGGAAAGACCAAATGATGCTCCATAAGCTGTGCCTCGCTGCGGACCATTCATGGCAAGCGTTATTTGATGCCTTTTCCGGCATCCATTTTGACAAGCTAAAACCGTGCCGTGGGGACGGCTACGACAAGAGTTTGCAGGACAAGGTAAAAGACATTCGCGAGCAGGTAAAGAAGCGCGTTCAGTCCTTACAGGCCGAACTTTTCCGGATATCACCCGAGGAGTATTTGGAAAACGTCAGGCAAAATGCGCCGCTCGTCAGAAAGCTTGTGGAACTTGTCAAATCGTTTGAAGAGCGTTACCGGATGGCCAAGCGGGAAAAAGGCCTTGTCGATTTTGC
The DNA here is from genome assembly GCF_000430625.1 of Aneurinibacillus terranovensis DSM 18919. Classification (GTDB taxonomy): domain Bacteria; phylum Bacillota; class Bacilli; order Aneurinibacillales; family Aneurinibacillaceae; genus Aneurinibacillus_B; species Aneurinibacillus_B terranovensis. Next base: position 32,495 of record NZ_AUMJ01000009.1, on the reverse strand, counting down.
GGACCTGGAACACTTCTGTTTGCAAATCCTGCGGCACCCGTCTTCCACGCCGGAAAAACTTGAACCTTCCGTCGCTGCACTTGACTACCGGGTGCAGTTCTCTGAAATCCTGGTCGACGAATATCAGGACACGAACCTGGTGCAGGAAGCCATTGTACGCCTTGTCAGCCGGGATGATGAGTCGGGAGGAAATTTATTCATGGTGGGCGATGTAAAGCAGAGTATCTATCGCTTCCGGTTAGCTGAGCCCGGCCTGTTCCTCGCGAAATACAAGACTTTTATGAGAGATGGAAGCGGTCCGGGTAAGCGGATTGACCTGGCGAAAAATTTTCGCAGCCGCAGGGAAGTAGTGGACGGCACGAATTTTATTTTCCGTCAAATCATGAACGAAACTGTAAGTGAGATTGCTTATGATGAAGCAGCCGAACTCGTGCTTGGGGCAGCGGACTACCCGGAAACGGCGGAAGTCGATCATGCTGTCGAATTGCTGCTCATTGATCGGAACGTTGAAAAGGACGATGAAACCCATTCTGAGTCCGGAGCGGATGCGGAGGCCGATGAAACCGCGGCTGCCGGTGAAGGAACGGAAACATCGCCCGACCCGTCCGAATGGGAGATAGCGCAATTAGAGGCGCGGCTGATTGCCCGGAAAATTAAGGAGATAATTGGCGGGGCAAACGGCAAGAAACACCTTGTGTATGATAAACAAACAAAATCGATGCGGCCCGTCATGTACCGTGATATTGTGATACTACTGCGGGCAAGCAGTGAATGGGCCCCGACGATGGCGGAAGAGTTCAGGCTGGAGGGGATACCTGCTTATGCGGAGATATCTACAGGGTATTTTTCTGCGACGGAAGTTGAAGTGATGACATCTCTGCTTCGTGTCATCGACAACCCGTTCCAGGATATCCCGCTTGCGGGTGTTCTCCGGTCCCCGATTGTCCAGTTAACGGCAGAGGATTTAGCTCAAATTCGCCTTGCTTCAAACAATGGAAGCTTCTATGAAGCGGTGCTGGCGTATGTGCGGGAGACACACGATGCCGAAGAAAACCACCTGCAGGAGAAGCTGGAGCAGTTTATTGAGCAGCTCAACCGCTGGCGTACAGAAGCGAGACAGGGCGCGCTCTCTTCATTGATCTGGCAAATCTACGGCGAAACCGGTTATTACGATTTTGCCGGAGGGCTTCCGGGTGGAAGACAGCGGCAGGCGAACCTTCGGGCTTTGTATGACCGGGCGCTCCAATATGAATCGACTTCGTTTCGCGGCCTGTTCCGCTTCCTCCGGTTTATTGAACGGATGCGGGATCAGGGGAGCGACCTCGGTACCGCCCGTGCGCTGAGCGAGCAGGAAGACGTCGTTCGCATTATGACGATTCACAAAAGTAAGGGCCTTGAATTTCCGGTTGTATTTGTTGCCGGGTTGGCCAAGTCGTTTAATTTTATGGATGTAAACGGGTCGTTTCTGCTCCATAAAGAGCTTGGACTTGGACCGAAATATGTGGACACCAACCTCCGGATCAGCTATCCAAGCCTGCCGTTTGCTGCCATGAAGCGCCGGATGCGCATCGAACAGTTGGCCGAGGAGATGCGTATTTTGTATGTGGCCTTAACGCGGGCACGCGAAAAGCTTTACCTTGTTGGAACCGTTAAAAAATTTGATAAAATGGTGCGAAAATGGTCGGGGACGGTTTCCTGGCCGCACTGGACCCTCCCCGATTATGAACTTGTCAGGGGACGGTGCTACCTTGATTGGATTGGCCCGGCGCTTATGCGGCACAGGGAGGCTGACGATTGGCTTGCCTGCACCGGTGAAGCCGGACGCGCGGACGATTTCCTGCGTTTGGATGCGTCAGTTTTTACCTGTTCCCTGTATCGGGCGGAGGAGCTTGTCCAATCATTGGACGATGAAAAAGAAGCAAAGACCGAGATTGAACACGCGCTTGCCAACGGTTTGCCCGTTCCCTATACCGGTCCGCATCGTGAAGATGTGGAAAGCCGACTTGCCTGGCAGTATGGATATTCCAAGGCACAGGCGCACCTGGCGAAGCAGTCCGTTTCCGAACTAAAACGCCGGATGCAGGCGCTCATGATTGATGAAGCAATCCCGGTGAGCCGGACAGGCATTTTTCGCCGCGAGTCTGCCGAACGTCCCCAGTTTTTAAGCGAGAAGAAAATCAATGCAGCCGAACGCGGAACCGCGATGCATACGGTAATGCAGCACCTTCCGCAAAACCGGGCGGTAACGGGAGATGAACTTGAACAGTCTATTCGCGCGATGGTCAGTGATGAACTGTTATCCGAGGCGGAGGCCGAAGCGATCGACCGTACACAGATAGAAGAGTTTTATCGGACGTCGATTGGCGGGAAGCTGCTAGCGGCATCCAATGTAGAACGGGAAATTCCCTTTACTCTGGCGTTGCCTGCTGACGAAGCCTACCCGGATTGGACAGCAGGGTCAGAAGAGGAACGGGAAACGATCCTTTTGCAGGGTGTGATCGATTGTCTCATTGACATGGGAGATTCCTATCTATTGCTGGATTATAAAACGGACGATACCGCAGGCATAAGCGATAGCGTGCTGGCGGAGAGGTACCGAATCCAGCTGGATTGGTATGCAAAAGCGGTCGAACGCATTGCCAACAAACCCGTTCGGGAAAAAGTCCTGTATTTTTTCGATGGATCCCGAACGATCTATATCGATAACGAAAACTTAAAAGAAAACGTGGCTAGTGCCAAGACGTAGGCGCTGATGATTGTCGGGGGAAGGAGGAATAGGAATGCGAATTCTGCATACGGCCGACTGGCATTTTGGGCGCACACTTGAAGGGCGGAGCCGGCTGCCAGAGCAGGAAGCGTTTGTCGATGAATTGTGCGATATTGTTGAGCGGGAAAAAATTGATGTGATCCTGCTCGCAGGAGACGTTTATGATACCGTCAACCCGCCGGCAGTGGCCGAGCAGCTTTTTTACGAGAGCATGGCTCGCCTCTCAGACGGAGGGCGGCGTCATGTTGTGATTATCGCGGGCAACCACGATAACCCGGAACGGCTGGCCGCTTCCCGCCCGCTGGCAGATAAGCAGGGGATTATCCTGCAGGGTATGCCGGTTCCAACCGTCTATACACTGAATGTGACCTCTACGCAGGAACAGGCGCGCATTTTTGCGCTGCCGTATCCGTCGGAATCGCGACTGCAGGAACTGCTTGTCAGCAGCAGCGAGGAATACATTCTGCGAAAGGCGTACGATGAGCGGCTCGCCTACTTATTTGCGCTGCAGAGCCGGGAGTTTACGCCATCGACCGTGAATTTGGCGATGAGCCATCTCTATGTGCTGGGTAGCTCCGAGTCGGATTCGGAGCGCCCGATTCAGGTAGGCGGAGCGTACACAGTCTCCGCCACAACGCTGCCCGCCGCCGCGCAGTATGTAGCGCTTGGACACCTGCATAAACCGCAGAACGTGGCGAAGGCCCCAACACTTGCGAGGTATTCAGGGTCTCCGCTTGCCTACAGCTTCTCGGAAGCCGGGCAGGCCAAGTCGGTTACGGTTGTTGACGCTGCACCCGGTGAAAGTGCGCAGATGGAAGAAATATTCCTGACAAGCGGCCGACCGCTTGTCAAATGGGAAGCGAAGGAAGGACTACAGCAGGTGTACGCCTGGATCGACGAGGGGCAGGATGCCAATGCTTGGATCGACCTGAAAATTCACGTAAGCGATGCGATTCCGATTGAAGAAATCCATCAATTGCGCAAAAGCCATTCAGGCCTTATTACTATTCAGCCGGTTTATCCCGCTGTAACAGGAGAAGAAATCCGGGTTGCCCGTTCGGGTCTGCCGATTGACGAGCTGTTTGCCCGCTTTTATGAGCGGCAAACAGGGGGCGGTACGCCGGATGAACAAACGCGTAAACTCTTTCTCGAATTGATCGGTGAGGAAGAGGAAGGCGAAGAATAATGGCAGATAAAGAATAATGGTTGACGAAGAACAAAAGCAGAAGCGGAATGTAAAAAGAAGCAAAAAGAGGAAAGGAGCGGAAAGATGCGCCCGATCTTTTTAAAAGTAAAAGGTCTGCACAGCTTTCGTGAAGAGCAGGAAGTGGATTTTCAGCACCTGTGCGGCGGGGGAGTTTTCGGTATCTTCGGGCCGACCGGAAGCGGAAAGTCGTCACTGCTGGACGCCATGACGCTTGCCTTGTACGGAAAAGTCGAACGCGCCAACAACAACACCCAGGGCATCATGAACCACGCGGAAGATCAGTTGGCTGTGTCATTTACCTTTGAGCTGGGCAATGCCGCTGGAACGAAACGATACCGCGTGGAACGAAGGTACAAGCGGACCGACGAGATTAAATTGAAAATCGCCACCTGCCGGTTTATCGAAATCGGAGAAGAAGAGAAGGTGCTTGCCGACAAAGACAGGGACGTCACACAGCAGGTGCAGGATATTCTCGGATTAACCGTCGATGATTTTACGCGTGCGGTTGTCCTGCCCCAGGGCAAATTCGCCGAATTCCTCTCGCTGAAAGGAAGCGAACGGCGGCAAATGCTGCAGCGGCTTTTTCACCTGGAAAAGTACGGGGACCTATTAACGATGAAAATCCGCAGGCGGGTGGAAAAGACGCGCGCCAAGGTAAACGAACTTGCCGCCGAACAGCAGGGGTTAGGCGATGCTTCCGCAGAAAAGCTCACCATGGCAAAAGAGCGCCTGGAGCAGGCGACCGCTGCCTTCGAGCTTATGCAGACCAAAGCGGCCGAGGTTGAGCAACTGTTTGAAGCTCGAAAAAAGATTTGGGAATGGCAATCGGAAAAGCTCGCTGTGGAAGAACAGCTGCGTTTGCATAAGCAAAACCAGGATGAGATTCTTGAGCTTGAAGCCCGCCTTTTCCAGGCGCAGCAGGCAGAAAAGCTTCGCCCGTACGTGGAAGAACTCAGCCGGGCGGAAAAAGAAGCGATGCATTGGGAACAAAACACGCAGGTTCTTGCGGAGAAGCTGGCTCTTGCCCGCGAGGACTATGCACAGGCAGCCCGCGAACTCGAAGAAGCTCGTGAGCGCCTCGCGCGGGACGAACCTGTAATGACCGCACGCCTAGAACAACTGAAGCAGGCACAAGAGCTTGAGGCCGACATCTTCACGTTGCGGGAGGAGATCGCCCGCCAAAGAGAAAGGGTGCGGCATTGTTTATCTGCCCTGCAGCAGGCAAACGATACATATGATAAGGCTAAGGTTACAAAAGATAAAGCGGTCGCCAAACAGGCCGAGTTGAAAAAGGAGCTGCAGGACAAAAGCGTGAACCCGGAGGAGCGCCACCGCTTACACCGGGCTATGCAGGATAAACAAACGCTGGTCATGCACTGTACGCAGCGGGAGGAATTCGAAAATGACCGGAAAGCGATTGAACTCCGCTTGTTCGCTGCCAAACGGGATAAGGAACTTAGCGGTGATGCATGCAGAGAATTAGATAAACAGGTAGAAGGTGCGATTCGCGAAATCGAATCCCTTTACGATCAATTGTCTGAAGAAGGCTGCAGACTCCGTCATATATACGCGCTTACCGCTGAACTATCCGCGGAACATAAGCAGCGGCTGGAAGAAGTGGCACAGCAGCAGCTGGCGGTACAGCTTGTACAGCATCTAACAGACGGTCACGCGTGCCCGGTATGTGGTTCAACGAATCATCCGGCACCGGCGCAGGGGAGGACAGAATCTGACAGCCGTATACAAGAATCCCAAGAAATGATTCATCTGCTTACTGAAGCCGGCCGGGAAGCAAAAGAAGCCGAGCATGAAGTGAACGGTTTTCTCTATCGCTTAGATCAGCTCTTCCAGTTATTGTATGGATGTTTTACTTCCGCGGACTCTGACGGATTTGCTAACTTTCGTGAGACATCTGCGGCGCAGGAACCGCTGGCTAACGCAGGCCAACCGGATAAAATCCCTAACTTGTCCGCCGCAGGTGACTCTCTCACTGCAGATACCCGCCTTGCAGGAAGTTCCCTTTCCGAAAAGTGGAGGGAAGAATGGCAGGAACTGAAGAAGTCAATTTCGATGTACCGTAGGCGGATTGGTGAAGTCGAGCAGGAAAGCCGCCGGTTATCGCAGCGGTATTTACAGCTCCAGCAACAAAAGATCGCAGCGGATGCCCGTCATGAAAGTGAGGAGCGCTCGCTCGACAGCCAGCAGCGAAAAATAGGGGAGATTGACGTTAAAATTTCAACCCAGACAAAGGAATGGCATGCAGCCTTCTCTCCACTTACCCTTGAACTCGTTGAGCAGGAAGCTGCCCGCATTCAAACGATGGACCGGGAGGCGGCCGACCTGGCAAGCCGGTTGGAACGAAGCATACCTTTTATCGAAGAAAAAGAAAAGGAAATTAGCCAGCTGCGTGACGAAATCGAGCGGCAGGAACGAGAACGCATTCGGCTGGAAACCGAGCTGAGCGGAAAAGATCAGGCGCTAGAGGAAAAAGCGGGCCGGTTAAAGCTTATGGTCGGGGAAGAAGACGTGCGTCAGCTCATAAGGGAGACAGAGCAGCGGCTTGCGCTTCTTCGCGAAGATGTGACAAACAAAGCGGGGAGAGAAGACGCGATGCGAAGCACCCATCAGGCGCTGGAAAATCAAATGAGCGCTGCCCGCCAGTCATTTACGCTGGCCCAACAGCGTAAAGCGGAAGCAGAAACCGCATGGCACGGTGTTTTGGCGCAGACCGCCTTTACCTCCCGGGAAGAAGCAGAGCGGGCATTTACGGATGCCAGCCTCCAGCTAGAGTGGCAGGAGCGTATTACATTCTACCGGGATACAGAAAAGAAGCTGGAGCATGAACGGTTCCGCATTGAAAAGGCGCTTAACGGACAAACGCTTGCCGAGGATGAATGGGAACGGACGAAAGCCAAACGCGACAGCATAATGGAAGAGAGTGAACGGAGCGGCCGGGAAAAAATACGGGCCGAACGCGACCTGGAAGATATCGAACAGCGGCATGCCCGCTGGAAAGAGTTGGAGGACGAACGGAAGGAGCTGCAGGATACGCTTAACCGGCTGGAGAAACTGCAATATGCGTTTCGTGGAAATACATTCATCGAGTACATTGCGGAGGAACAGTTGATGCAGGTAAGCTATGAAGCGTCCATGCGCCTTGCCCGCCTAACCCGGCAGCGGTACGCGATCGAAGTGGATTCAAGCGGTGGTTTTGTGATCCGTGATGATGCGAACGGCGGAGTGAGGAGGCCTGTTACTACACTTTCCGGCGGTGAAACATTCCTGACATCCCTGTCTCTTGCGCTGGCCCTTTCAAGCCAGATTCAACTGCGCGGTCAATATCCGCTCCAATTTTTCTTCCTGGATGAGGGATTCGGGACGCTCGACCAGGAACTGCTAGATACGGTCGTAACCGCTCTGGAAAAGCTGCACACTGATCGCCTGTCTGTCGGGATTATCAGCCACGTTCCGGAACTGAGGGCCCGCCTCTCGCGCCGCCTTATCGTTGAACCGGCCGAGCCCTCCGGACGAGGCAGTCTGGTTAAGCATGAACTATTATAATCACCGGTAAACAGTTGTTTCACCATAAAGGAAAGCCCTTAGCCAAACGCGTACGCGCGTCTCCGAGGGCTTCTTTTTTTAGCGTATAGTAAAGTATAACTTTCCTACACGCATAAGTGCAGCTAAGTCTATCGTCTGCGCCTTTGGCTTGGCGTTAGCCAAGTTTACAAAAACCATCGGATAATCTCAAAACATTCCGCATATTCCAGCCCTACCTGGGTTCCTCTCATTCTTGCCCAACCATGGATAAAATCATCTTTTAGATACGGTCTATGCTGCTGCGTTTGGTAACATTTCAGCGCTTCATATTTTTTAATCAGGTTTTCCCGCGTGATCACTGAAAAACATGTATTAGAAGTTTTTAATTGGTTCCAGGGAAGTTCGTATCCTAAAACGGAGTGTGTTTTAAAAGCCCTGATTCCTTCCAAAGTGACCACCTGGTGGTCTTGATGGATATCATTTTGGGAGGGGAGCAGTACAAGATTCGGCTGCAGCTCTTTTTTGATTGTAACGAGATCTTCCAGAATATCCTGCCGGTATTCCGGGAATCTTCGTACCGGATATTTTAAAATACGTACGTTTTGTGGAGAAATACCCAAAGTACACGTAGCCAGTAGCACTTCTTTTCGTAATGCATCTCTTGGGAATCCTTCCGGCACAGAGTCCTCAGCTGCGGAAAAAGCCACATAATAAATTGTTTTCCCCTCATTTACCCATTTATTGATGGACGCACCGCATGCAAGTTCACCATCGTCAGTGTGGGGTGCAACAATAAGGATTCTAGTAAATGAATGAATAGCAATCACCCTCTTTCAACCCTTTTCAAGCAAAAACTCTAAAATTTATTACTATTATAATCACTTCTCTTGATTCGGAATGAGCAATTGCAACGAAATTACACCTATTTATTACGCCGGATTCAAAAATAGGAGAATATCATTCCTGCATTCATCCATTTTCCAGTAAAGTAATCGCAATCTAACGAACGCTCGCATAAACCAAGTAGTAGCGTTAATGTTAGTAAATGAAGAAAGGATGAACCGCATGAAATATGGAAACGTCCTGGTTACAGGAGGCGCAGGTTTCCTGGGGTCGCAATTAGTTAAAAAATTGCTGTCGATTTCCGAACACGTACATGTGATAGACGATCTTTCGACCGGTAATGTAAACGCACTTCCTCAATCTGCTACGCTTACGTTTCATAGGGGAAGCATTACGAATGAAGAGTTACTGGAACAGATTCTGCCTGAAGTAGAATGTATTTTTCACTTAGCCTGCCGCAATATTCTTTTATCCGTCCAGGATATAGAAGGGGATTTGCACACGAATCTGTACGGTGGATTTTTGCTCCTCCGCAAGGCAAAAGAATGCTGTTCACATCTAAAAAGGTTCGTCTATACTTCTACGGCTTCCGTTTATGGCAATGCCCCTGTCATTCCTACCCCCGAATCCTATTTCAACATTACACTTCCCTACTCAGCGAGTAAATTTTCGACCGAACATTACTGCAAGGTTTTTTACCATATGTATCAAGTCCCTGTAACCATCCTGCGCCTGTCGAATGTATTCGGGCCCGGGCAGCTGATTGAAAATCCTTATTGCGGTGTTGTTGCCAAGTTTTTCGACGCGGTTGAACAGGGTGAACCGCTTACTATATACGGGGATGGTACTCAGACAAGAGACTTTACGTATGTAGAGGATGTCATGGACGTTTTGCTGCGGGCGGCATGGGAACCGGGCTTTGTTGGTAATGTGTATAACGTTGGGACGGGAAGAGAAACGAGTGTAAATGAGCTTGCCGAGGCAATTTCCACGATTACCGGGCATCTTTCATACCCGACCCTGTACAAACCGAAAAGGGTGGTAGATAAAGTATACCGGAGAGCGGTCGATGTTACCGCATTGCAAACGGATGTCCAATGGACACCACGGTATAGCCTTACAGATGGCCTGAGGAAAACATATGACTGGCTGCGAGAGGGAAAAGTATGATAACTGGAAACGTATTACAACAACCTGTCAAAGCTTCATGGTTAGCTAACAAATTAAATCTTACGTTACAGGGCCCTGACATAGAAATCATCCGAGTTTCTTCATTACACCGTTTAGTCGATTCCTCCCTTACTTTTTGTAAAGCTCCTTCCATTGAAATAAATAACGCCGTTCTGGTCATTGGGTTTCCGGGAGTATCAGGAGGAAAGGTCTCCGTAATTATATCAAAAAATCCAAGGCTGGATTTTGCCCGTGCTTTGCAACTGCTGGATGAAGCGATAGGCTTTGGGCGACCCGATGATCCGCCGCAAATTCACCCAAGCGTAAAGGTAGGACAGTACACTGTCATCGGACGCAATGTAATCATCGATGAGGGAACGGTCATCGACCACTATGTTGTGATTGGAGATGGGGTTCAAATTGGCCGTAACTGCAGGATAAAGTCGGGGGCGATTATTGGGGAAGACGGGTTTGGTTTTGAGAGGGATGATGTTGGACAGCCCATGCGGATCAAGCACCTGGGATCTGTGAAAATCGGCAATTGTGTTGAGGTAGGGAGCCTTACTACTGTTTGTAAGGGGACTATCGAGGATACAATCATAGAAGATTATGCAAAAATCGATGACCATAACCACATTGGCCATAATGTGACGGTTAAGAAAAATGCTATCGTGACCGCAGGTTGTATTTTTTCGGGCGGTACAGTAATCGGGAAAGGCGCCTGGGTTGGGATCAATGCTTTAACAAAACAAAATGTAAAAATTGGGGACCATGCTCTGATCGGCATGGGTTCCGTTGTATTGAAAGATGTGGAGACAGGCGCAAAAGTTGTTGGAAACCCGGCTAGGATGCTTCCGTCATAATCCTTTCAATCTAATGGAATATGTAAGGATATTCACATGATAAGTTTTGGATATATAGGACAGAAAAAAGCTTCTATACTGATGGTATAGAAGCTTTTTTCTGTCCTACCAAAAAACAATGGTTGTTACCCTTACATGGTTTTTTATTTTAATAGGTTATACCTGGATAAAATGTTTTCACATACGTTCCTTTAATGAAAGAATATAAACGGTCATAATTTTCAGGAGATTGTTCACATATCTCTCTTAGTGTCTGGCCTACAAATTGATATACAAGAAAAGACTCAGTCATGTAATTATTGTAGTACGGCAGCCCTAAATTAAGATAATCTACAAAATGAGTCTCGTTGAAAATTAGCCCTTTTCCATAAATAATTTGTAATCCTGTGTGATAATGTTTGGCGTATCCTGATGTATTGTTAATCCATTGTACATCGTAATGGGCGTTGCCATAGTAATTTGGATTGGCTACAGCAATATCAAATCCGAATTTTTGCCAATCTATACACCCATACGATCCATAGTTTAGCAGCCATAAACTGAAATACCCTTTATCCCTAATGTATTGAGTCGTCCGAATCACAAGATTTTCATCATAATCATGAATCGATTCTCTTTGCCAGAGGAACCCGCGGAAACTTAGTCTTTTATGGAGAAGTACTTCCTTTTTCCAGCGTTCGATAAACTCGTCGATCCACCATGCTACCGCTTTAAAGCGATCATGATCATCTGCTTTAAAATTCAACGATTTACCATGAACGGAACCGAAGTTGGTTTGATTGATATAAGGGTAAGGAATAGATACCCATACGTCAACAGATGGTGATTGAGTCGCAAGTAAATATAATGCTTTTAAATTTTTTCCCGGTGAAAATAACATTTCAAGCCATTTAGACCAATCATCAATATCTGCTGCCTCACCAAAGCCAACATACATTGGATACATATAACGATTCGGTTGTACTGATACACCGTTAAAAATAAACCCACCGAATAATTTATCGACTGGTTTTCCGTTCGAATAATAGGAAACATACCTTTCAAGTTCTGGAACCGTCCAATTTTGTGGTGCTTCTTCTGTTACGCCGCCACACGGCAAAACACATAAATGATTGCGAAAAATTGCCGGTTTTGGGGCGATAAATCCAACTGGAGATGTTTCAATCATCAATTTTTCACACCTTTCCCGATATTATTGGCTACATGTACAGCATATGAAAAGCAAAGAGTTGCTGTTATGTGGCAGAAAACTATTTTTGCTGCAAATACTAACCAATTATTTTCTTATGAATAAAACATAAGTAGAGATTGAATAGTATGGATAAAAGCAATGTGTTGTCGGTTTTCGTGCAGTATGATGCTATAAGTAAGAGAGAGGTGGTTAGTAAGGGCCTTATATAAAAGAAAGATGTGAGTGGAGAAAAAACAGCGGAAGAGTAAACGTAAGAAAGGTGAGGTAAATGAAAATCATCCAAGGTCCTCTTGAAATAGCAGGCCAAATGGGAATATTAAACGATGCGTTCAAAAAAGAGGGTCATCAGGCCATGGGATACAACTACTATCATACTTCGCTTGGCTATAAAGATAATATTCTGCCTGCAGACGGTAATGAAATTACGAGGATTACCGGGGATGCGATTAATCATTTTGAGATTTTTCACTATCATTACGCCCTGACATTTTTTAATGATTTTCGAGACCTTGAGTTGTTGGCAGAGGCTGGAAAGCCGGCTTTCATGCACCACTGGGGAAGCGATGTACGTAAGGGGAGTATAGCTAAGCTGTTTAACCCATATGTCAATACAGCAGATTCTCCTCCGGAAGAAGAAATTCATCAAAAAATGATGAAAATTTCCAAATATATACCCGTAGGTTTTGTGCAAGATTATGAGGTTTTACCCTATGTTTCCCCGTACTATAAAGAAGTTCATGTTATTCCAATCGCGATCAACCTTGAAAAATTTGAGCCGGTTTATCCGAATCCTTCCGAGAACACACCGCTTATTATTCATGCTCCTACACAACCTGAATTTAAGGGAACCGCAAGAATTGAAGAAGTCATTGAAAAACTTAAAAAAGAATTTTCTTTTCGTTATCAACGCATCGAGAAAATGAGCAATGAAAAAGCAACGGCACTGTACAGAAATGCGGATATTATTATTGATCAAATCTTTTGCGGTTCTTATGGCCTTTTCAGTGTAGAAGCAATGGCGCTTGGTAAACCGGTTATCTGCTATGTTCGTGACGACTTGATGTGTCAATATAATACAAAGCCCCCAATCTGCACGGCGAATCCTGATACAATATACGACGTTTTAAAGGAGTTGCTATCTTCTGGGGAGCTTCGAAGAAAAAAAGGAATGGATGGACGAAAATTCGTGGAGAGCTATCATGATAACCGTATCGTAGCAAAACAGCTGCTGCCAATTTATGAGAGATTTCTCACGTCCAAAAGAAATACGAAGGTGACCACTTCCTCTTCTTAACAGCAAGAAAAAAAGGAGTATACCGAATCACCGGTATACTCCGTCTTAGTTTCTTTGTCGTCGCTTTATTGTGTCCTCACGCGTTCTAATCACGTGCGAGCGGTCGCGGAGCGTGTGTTTGTGCATTAAAAATGAATTGGTGAAGTCGCTCGGAGCCAGCCAGGTCACCGCGCGTTTTTTTGCATGAGTCTTACAGGATTGAACCAGTTCGGGAGCGGTTAGCGGAAGATTTAAATCAGCATATGGAGTGGTATGGAGCGTTTGAAGTCTGTGTTGTAAATCATGCAGAAGAGCTTCTCTGTCGACTCCAAGATTTGACAGCTGCTTATCCCGTAATATGGCAAGCGCACCGGCGAACATTTTTTCAGCCCCTGTTAGATTGCCACGCCGCTGGTGGTAGAGGCCAACCGCAATCTGGATCAGGCCGACCCAAACAGCGCTTCGCGTTTCAATAGGGAAGCTTTTCCAGTATTCTTCAAGAATTTCATGGCATTCAAAATAATCGCGATCCGCATGGAAATAAACAAGATAATCAATATACTGCTGTGGATACATAGGCAGCCTCACCGTGATGTTTTTCTTCTGAGTATAGCACACTTTAAAAGAGTCCGTGTTTCCCTTATCCCTTCAGCAATAAAAAAACCTGGGCAGCGTCAGGCGGCAGGCGCTGGTGATAGCCTTCGCTATAAAAAAAGCCCCGCTTCTACGGGGTTACTGGCTGGAGTTTGTAACGTACGGATCCTGTTCATTGCTATCCGGATTATCATGTGTTGGATGAGCGGCCGGATCCTGCCGTGGGTTTCCTTCATGAAAACCTCTGTTTTCGTAGGTAAACTGCGGAGCCGAATGCATATTTTCTTTCCATTCATCCTTTGACAAATCGTAGTTTTTTGACGCACCATACGCACCCTCCGGAAATTCCTCCAAAAAAATCGTATGGGTTTGATCGTATTCCGTTGATAGCGGCGTAAATGTCTGATTCGGATATGTTGGATTATTCTTTTTACCCAAAGGTATGCCTCCTTTTTTCTGTTTCAAACTTTTCCTGGTTGCATCGTATTATAGTTTTCCCTTCCCGTTCCTTTTTATGTAAAACTTTTTAAGAAACTTGGCAGAAAAGTGTTAAAGTGAAAATAAGCTGAGTTTCTTTATCAGGGATTGACCGGGCAATTTCACCAAAAAAGGAAAATGAGCGGTAAACGGTGAATGATTAGGGTATAGAATCAGTAAGGGCAACATTTTTGCATGATAGGTGGGTATATTTGCTAGCGGGGAATACTATAGAAGTTGAAAACAGACCAAAGACGTTAATAATGTACTAAATTTAAAAAAGATGGAGTGATAGACTTGACAGCTACCAATCGGCAAATTTTTCTTATAGAAAGGCCACAAGGAATGCCGGATGACCGGCACTTTAAGCTAATTGAGAGTCCTATTCCTGATGTGGAAGATGGCCAGGTGCTTATTCGAACCCTCTATTTATCGGTAGATCCATACATGCGCGGAAGAATGAGTGATGTCAAATCCTACGTACCGCCGTATAAATTAAATGAAGTACTGACAGGCGGAGTTGTAGGAGAAGTGATGGAATCCCGCAATCAGAACTTTCAAAGGGGAGATATAGTAGTGGGCATGCTTGGCTGGCAGGATTATTCTGTTTCCAGCGGCCAGTACCTGACGAAAATTGACCCTGAGGCAGCCCCCCTTACCGCTTATCTCGGCGTGGTTGGCATGCCGGGACTTACCGCTTATTTTGGGCTGCTTGAAATTGGAAAACCTCAGCCCGGTGAAACGGTAGTGGTGTCAGGTGCCGCGGGCGCTGTCGGCATGGTTGTCGGACAAATTGCTAAAATTAAAGGCTGTCGTGTCGTCGGCATTGCCGGATCGGAGAAAAAAATCAGCTACCTATTGGATGAATTGAGCTTTGATGCGGCCATAAACTATAAAACAACCAAAAATATTCAAGCAGATCTTGAAATAGCATGTCCGAACGGGGTAGATGTCTACTTTGACAACGTAGGCGGGGACATTTCCGATGCGGTCCTCAGGTTTTTAAACCATCAGGCCCGCATTCCTCTCTGCGGCCAAATCTCGATGTACAACCTTGAAAAACCTGACATAGGACCGCGAATTACGACCTCCTTAATAAAAACCAGCTCAATGATGAAGGGCTTTATCGTTTCAGACTATGCGGCTGAACATCCCCGGGGCATCGTCCAGTTGGCTCAATGGGTAAAGGACGGGAAGATAAAATATCATGAAACGATCGTGGAAGGTTTGGAGAACGCTCCCGAGGCCTTTTTGGGATTGTTCCGCGGAGAAAACCTGGGTAAACAATTGGTCAAAGTGGCCAATGATGTAAGATAATTGCTAATACCCATATGGGGGAATGTTACCAGGGATTTTCCCTAATGTTTTTTGATGAGAGAAGAGCAAACGAATTGAAAGGCAGGCTTTATTACGAAAACCCCTACATAAAAGAATTTACAGCAGTGATTATCGAATACGGTGCGGAAGACGATGGACAGGCTTATGTTGTGCTGAACCAAACCGTCTTCTATCCGACAGGCGGCTAGCCGTGTGACACAGGAACGATCAATGAACGAAGTATTAAAAGAAACGTTTGCACGCTGCGGCGACAGGGGAGGGGGGAACCCTCTTCTGGCGCAGGGAGCGACCGATATAGAAATACCGGCAGAGAACGTAATGAAACAAGCGATAGAGATTTTAGAGGGTAGATTACAGCAGGAGAGTTAAGGTGTGCAGGAGAAAGAAGGAAATGAAAGGCTTCCGTCGAAAGGGTGAAAGGAAAGAATAAGGCTACCGCCTACGCCTTTGGCTGGCGCTAACCAGTTTTCTTTGCCATTTTTCAAACGAATGGAGGAAGGATTCATGAGTAAAAAAGTGCTGCTTGTTACAGGAGATGCTGTCGAGGCGCTCGAAATTTTTTACCCGTACTACCGCTGCCTGGAGGAAGGATACGAGGTCACGGTCGCGTCGCCGAGTGTGAAAAAACTCCAGACTGTGTGCCATGATTTCGTGGAAGGAATGGAAACATACACCGAAAAACCCGCGTATGGTCTCGATTCACATGCTGCGTTCGCGGAAATCAATCCAGCGGATTACGACGGGTTAATCATTCCGGGAGGACGCGCCCCTGAATACATTCGTTTAGACAAAGACCTCCCGGGGATCGTCCGCCACTTCTTTGAAACCAACAAGCCTGTAGGGGCTATATGCCATGCAGCGCAGGTGCTTTCCGTTGTGCCGGACCTGATGAAAGGCCGCGAGTATACAGCGTACATCGCGTGTAAGCCGGATGTAATTGCCTGTGGAGCTACCTATGTTGATGAAACACTGCATACCCACGGCAATCTTGTCTCCGGACACGCCTGGCCAGATTTGCCGGGATTTATGGCAGCTTTTCTTAAACTTTTGCGCTAATAAAGTAGGCGGGGAGAAAGCCGGTGCGGCTTCTCCCTTTTTTGCCGTTAAGGAAAGTATATGTTGCTTTACAGTGTTAAAGCAACATATACTTTCCTTCCATTGGTCACCCGAGAAAAACTCGCGGGAGTGTGCCGAACGTTGCTTTTTCAATGTGGAGCGTGTGGCCGGAAGGTCGATCAGACCGACAATTGTCTCCATCATTGAGGTACCCGGATGTTTTGTCGGTCCGACCTTCCGGTCACTAAGCGGCCGTTTCGCTTCCCTGCAGAAAAAGGACGAGCGGCAACGCCCGCGAGTTTTTCTCATTATACCACAACACTCATGCTTCACAGGCCAAATTTGACATTAGTCATTTCGTTGCTCGCTTTCATGCAGCAGGATTCAGTATAATAGAAGAAATGGGAATAAGAACGAGGTGAACTTTTTGAGCGGTATTGTCGGATTTATGGGAAAACGAAAGGCACAGCCTATTCTTTTGGACTGTCTCGACCGGCTGGATTATCGCGGTTACGATTCAGCGGGTATTGCGATTTCTAATTTAGAAGGCGTTGAAATAAGAAAAACAAAAGGGCGCATAAAGGATTTGCGGGACGTGCTTCTGCGGGAGCCGGTGCCGGGTGGCCAACTGGGAATCGGCCATACCCGCTGGGCAACTCACGGCCAACCGTGCGCGATAAACGCCCATCCGTTAACAGGATGTGATGCACGGTTCATTGTCGCCCACAATGGAATTATTGAGAATTACCCCCAGCTAAAAAAAGAACTGGAGCAGGAGGGGCATATATTTAAAACCGAAACAGATACGGAAGTAATCCCCCATTTGCTGGAACAGCATGATACAGGCGATTTTGAAGAAACGGTCCGCCTTGTTTTACCGATGTTAAAAGGTACGTTTGCCTTGGCGATCATGAGCCAGGCCAGTCCGGATACCATTATTGCCGTGTCACAGGATAATCCGCTTATTCTCGGGTTTGGCAAAGGCGAGACATTTCTTACGTCCGATATTCCCGCGATTCTCACGTATGTACGTGAATTCTACCCGATAAAAAATGGGGAAATGGCGATATTAACCCCGGAGAAAGTTTCGATTAAAACGGTAACGGGAGACGTGTTAATCCCGAAACGGATCGTCGTTGATTTGAACCCGCAGGACGTGATGCTCAATGATTATGAACATTACATGCTGAAAGAGATTTTTGAACAGCCGAAAGCGATTGAAGAAACGTTAGCCGGCCGCCTGTCAGAGGATATGGTGTACCTCCCGGAGTTAGAAGAGGTATGGTCCGAAGAAAAAGTGCAAAACCTGCGTAAAATTGATATTGTGGCAAGCGGGACATCGTTTCATTCCGGAATTATCGGTAAAAGAGTAATGGAGCAATTGCTGGGAATTCCTGTCGCGGTTTCCCTCTCGTCTGAATTTCTTTCTGAACACCCGAAGCTTGACGAGCATACTCTCGTTGTTTTTCTCAGCCAATCCGGCGAGACCGGAGATACCCTGTCAGCGCTGCGCGAGGCAAAAAAATACGGGTGTTCCACGATCGCCATTACGAATACGGCGGGCAGTACCATTTCCCGTAAAGCAGAGTGTACCGTTTTCACAAAGGCCGGTCCCGAGCTGGCAGTCGCCTCAACTAAAGCATATACTTCACAAATGGCGGTGTTTACCGCTCTTGCCATCTGGCTGGCACAGAAGTTGGGAGGTACCGGGTGTGCGCAAATTCCTGATCTTATTAAATCGCTCGCTAGGTTGAAGCAGGATGTGGAATCTACCCTCATCATGACCCAGGATGCAATCGACCAGTTCGCACAGGTTATTTACGACCAGGATCATATTTTTTTGATTGGCCGGGGGTTGGACTATGTCCTGGCGCTGGAAGGTGCGCTTAAACTGCAGGAAGTTGCCTATATCCACGCGGATGCGTACGCAGCCGGCGAAATGAAGCATGGCACGATGGCGCTCATCACACCGGGTGTTCCAGTCATTGCGCTGGCAACCCAGCATCAACTGCTCGATAAGACGATCAGCAATATTAAAGAAGTAAAAGCTAGGGACGCGTTTGTCATCGGAATCACAACCGTCGGAGACAGCCTGGTAGGGGAAGTCGTTGACGAGGTGATGTATATCCCGTCTACCCACCCGTTTTTAATGCCGGTTCTCGCCGCGATTCCTCTGCAGCTTCTCGCATATTACTCCGGAACGGTCCGCGGTCACGACGTCGACCGCCCCCGCAACCTTGCCAAGAGCTTGACGGTGCATTAGGGGAGGGAATAGGAGTAAATATAAAATTGTCGATCAATGGAATGAGGTTGCATTTAGATCCAGGTCATTTATTTTGGATGGGTAGCGGATACGAACATAACCTCACTTGGTGGAAGGAATTCTTCACATCATACTCAGCAAGTTTATGAAGAATCCTCACGCGGAAGGCAGATCATAAATTTGTTGTATAATTATAAGAAGGAACTATTTAACAATAGGAGGAGAATACTTGTTATCAAAAGAAGATTAATTTTTAATTAAACTATATTGTTCCTCCATAAATATTTGGTTATGAGAATCGAAAAGATATCAGAAATTTGATGTACTGTTAGGTAGCATCCCGCGGCGGATGCTTTTTTCTTGCCACGATGGGAAGCCGGTTTCCAGTACTTTTTGAATTCAACGTTTAGAAATGCGGTATTCCAGAATATTTCCTTTAAAACAGATCCTTTTTCTATGCTTTTTTTCTTCTTAGGATAATGACTGGCTGTTCTTCCATATCAGCACATTCTAATTCCAATTGAAGTTTCTTAATTAAATATTTTTTGGAAACGCTTTCAAAAATGTCTTATATAGAATATAATAGAGGTAAGAAAACCACTTGGAGGTAAACGAAATGAGATTAACTTCCGGAAGTAATGTAACCGTTAATATTTGGGAAAGAGGAATTACGTTTCACGGAAAAATTGAGCAATGGAATGAGCAAGAGGTGATTGTAACTGAGAATAGGTTACAAAACAAATGGAATTTTGCTTATAACGATATTTTAAACGGAAAAATTAAAATTTCTCCTAAAAAAGTGCATTAATCCGTTTATCAGAAAATCAAGAATGTTACTCTCTCTCGCCAGGTTTGAAACCTGGCGATTTGATGAGTGGATTCGCAGACGACTGCGAATGTGCTTGTGGAAACAATGGAAGCTTCCCCGCACAAAAGTAAAAAGGCTCATCGCTTTAGGAGTCCCTAAAGGAAAAGCCTATGAATGGGGAAATTCCCGTAAGGGATACTGGCGTATCTCCAAAAGTCCTGTATTACACAGAACGTTGGATAAACGATTCTTCGAATCGTGTCAACTGAAAAGCCTGGCAGAACGATATCACTCTTTACGGAGTACTTAATGAACCGCCGTATACCGAACGGTACGTACGGTGGTGTGAGAGGACGAGGGTTCACCGCCCTCTCCTACTCGATTTCACGAAAAAAGACAAACCTTCATACTGGGCAAGGAGATGAGAGAACCGGGAATAGGCAAAAGTATATTAACGTTTCGCAATCTTTATGAATACATATTTTGTTTTGTAATTTTTTGCACGCAGCCGATTCTTTATCACGGATAATGCTCATCTCATTGGAGACTATAGTAATGATATAAAGAGTCGTCAAAAACTCCGAGACCGCTAAGCAGAGTGAAGATTTGCATCATTACGTCCTAATAATGATGATCGTTTTTAATGAAAAGTTCATTTTGCAAACAAAAACAGTGATCCTGGCTAAAACTAGGATCACTGTTTTCGTTTTATCTAGTGGCAGTAGCCGGGTATGCAGTTTCAATTGACTCGGTTACATGTCACCCCATAGGTATTACTAAAAATTATTGAAATGATGATTTTTAGTAATTTTATTAATAGATAAAAACGAATTATAATTCAGAAAAGAGTAGGTATTCAAAAAAGGTTATACAATGCATCACTCCCAATCAAACGAGTGTTGAAGATGTTTAACAATCTTATTTTAAGGAATGTAATCCCTTTCATTTTAAGGGCTAATGACGGACGTTAATCGTATAGTATCACCGCATGATTGGAGGAATAAAGAAGATGAAGATGAAAAGACAATTTTCTCTAGCCCACCTTACAGTGCTTGGGTGTCCACCGCCCGAACAGACTTACATTGCCGCGCGGGCTGGCTATGATTTCGTCAGCTTTCGCCTCATTTACATGGGTCTGCCCGGTGAGCCCAACTACGGATTGGCCGAAAACAAAGAGATGCTGAAGCAAACTAAAACGGCGCTTGATGAGACGGGGGTCAGGCTGCTCGACATCGAACTGGCACGCATCTATGACGGCGTTGATCCGAAACGTTATGTGCCCGCTATGGAAGTCGCGGCGGAACTTGGCGGACGCCATGTTCTTAGTAGCATCTGGACGGACGATCGCAATTTTGCTATCGAACGTTTTGCCGAGCTTTGTGATCTGGCCAAACCGTTCGGACTGACGGTTGAACTGGAGTTCGTCCCTATTGCCAGTGTATACAACCTTGCAGGTGCACTTGACGTTCTTCGCACCGCAAAGCGGGAAAATGCCGGTCTTATGATCGATGTACATCATTTCCATCGCTCCAGGGACAAGGTTGAGGATCTGGACATGGTGCCGCGCGAGTGGTTCCGCTATCTCCACCTGTGCAATGCACCAGCGGAAATTCCGCCCTGGAAACAAGAGATGACCCGTATCCTTCGTGAGGAACGCTTGTATTTAAGTGAAGACGGTATTGATGTTGCGAGTATCGTGAACCGACTCCCTGAAATTCCCTGTTCAATTGAGCTGCCAAACGTCAAGCGTGCTCAGGAATTAGGGTATGAGGAATTTGCGCGGCGCTGCTTGCAAACGGCAAAGGACTATCTCGCTTCTCACCCGCGCATGCAAAATATCTCTGGTTTGTAGGATGTTTAAATATAAAGGTTGTTTCTGTTCACAAGATATTTATTGCCATAAAATCAAGGGAAACTCAGCTTTTTAAAGTGTAGGAGGAGATTATATGAAAAAGATTCTTATGCTGCACGGAATCAATCACAATATGTTTGGGAAGAGGGATCCTGTACAATATGGCACGATCACTCTTAGTCAGATCAACGAGCAACTAAATCATCTTGCAAATGAGCTAGGTGTGGAGGTAGAGACCTTTCACACCAATCATGAAGGCGAAATGTGTGAAAGGATTCATCAGGCATTTATCGAGAATAAGGATGCCGTTATCATCAATGCCGGTGCATGGACGCATTATAGTTATGGTATACGGGATGCCCTGGCGATTCTCACGGTTCCCATTGTTGAGATTCATATGTCCAATATTCACGCAAGGGAAGAGTTTAGGCATCATTCTGTGTTTGCTGAAATTGTGAAGGGTCAAATCTGCGGATTTGGGGTGGACAGCTACCTCCTTGGCCTGAGAGCAGCCGTTGCGGCGATAGACTGATCCTGTATGAATTTTAAAAAAGGCAAGCGTATCAATCAAATTGGCTAATTATTCAAGGAGGATCATTATGGAAGGAAGAAGTGCTCTGGAAGCGTATTCTAACGGAACTGTTTGGTGGGATACATCTATCAGCAATATTAAGAAAAATGAAATCATAATAAGAGGATATCCAATTGAAGAGTTAATTGGAAACTTCTCGTACAGTCAAATGCTCTATTTTCTCTTGTGTGGAGACATCCTTAGTGAAAAGAAAGCACGTTTGTTTGAAAGCGTTCTTGTTGCAGGAGCGGATCATGGACCTCGTGCACCTTCCATTGCAGCGGCAAGAATGGCAGCCACATGCGGGATTTCCTTTAATTCCTGTGTAGCTACTGGAATCAATGTACTAGGGGACATACATGGAGGTGCCGCTGAAAAAGCAATGAAATTATTTTATGCAACGAACGAACTTGCGGGCGATGGGGGCAATATAACACTTGTAGCTAGGGAACAATTTGATCGGTTACAAAGGGACAAAGAAAAATTGCCGGGATTTGGTCACCAACTGCACGATGATGATCCACGTGTAACAAGGCTCTATCATCTGGCACAATCGTTAATAGAGGAAGGTGAAATCTCAGGTCAGTACTTGAGAATCGCCGAAGAGTATAGAGCCATTCTGGAAGAAAAGAAAAAGAAGAGAATGACAATGAATGTAGATGGGGTATCCGCTGCTATTCAGTGTGAGTTAGCAATTCCAGCAGAAGCTGCAAAAGGAGTATTCGCCTTGTCACGTGGAATGGGAATTGTGGCACACGCTTTTGAAGAGCTCAAAAATGGCGTATTAATTAAAGGGCCTTGTCCAAACCGGGATGATTTGGTTCACTATTCTGGCCCTTCTATCAGGCACTTAGAAAAAGAGGGTGAGAGAGTATGAGTATAAAGCAGGTGGAACAGATCATGAAGCAGGCGCAGCCTTATATTAACGGAAAATGGATTTCCTCGGACCGGGAAACTCTTCAGATAAAAAGCCCATATTCTGGCGAAGTAATTGGAGAGCAATTTTTGGCAACAAAAGAGGATGTTGAGCATGCACTGGCTTCCGCGCATGCTGCTAAAAAGGAAATTGCAAGTATTCCATCAAATAAGCGGGCAAAAATCTTAAAAAGTGCTGCCTCATTACTAGAAGAGGAAAAAGAGAAGTTTGCTGCGCTAATTTCTCTTGAATTAGGCAAACCATTAAAGAACACACGGGATGAAGTATCACGTTCCATTGAAACACTAGAACAATCTGCCGAAGAAGCGAAAAGATTGTTCGGTGAAACACTGCCGGGAGATGCCTCAGAAAGAGGAACCAGGGCCATTGCTGCCACATTTCGTGTTCCGGTCGGTGTGGTGGGCGCCATTACACCCTTTAATGCGCCATTGAACCTTGTTTGCCATAAGGTTGGCCCCGCATTTGCCGCTGGAAACAGCCTGGTATTAAAACCTGCCCCGCAAACAGCTCTCATAGCGACTGAACTTTTGAAATTGTTGCTAAGAGCAGGATTTCCTGATAGCGCTATCAACATGGTCCTGGGCGGAGTGGAAATCGGACAGCGAATTGTGAAAGATGAGCGCGTGAATATCATATCCTTTACGGGCGGTGTTTCTGCCGGAAGAAATATATGTGAATTGGCCGGTATGAAAAAAGTATTGCTTGAATTGGGCGGAAACGCCTCGACGATTATCCATGAAGACGCGGATTTAGATCGTGCTGCAGCCATGTGTGCAAAAACAGGCTTTAGCAATTCGGGGCAGAGCTGCATTTCTGTACAACGAATTTACGTACATCAATCTGTGGTACCAGCATTTACGGACCTTCTAAAAAAACAAGTATCAAAATTAAAAATTGGCGATCCTCTTCTTCCGGATACCGATGTTGGTTGTTTGGTAGATACGAATGCAGCGCAACGGATCATGGAATGGATTGAAGAATCGATTCATTTAGGTGCAGAACTGGTGCATGGCGGCCATAGAAATGGAGCAACAGTGGAGCCCACTGTCCTATTAAATCCGCCTAAGCATAGTAAAGTTGTTTGTCAGGAAGTTTTTGGGCCCATTGTGAGCATCATTCCTTACGAAACCATTGAGGAAGCGATTAAAGAAACAAATGATTCCTCCTTTGGTCTTCAAGCGGGTTTGTTTACGAACCGGATGGATCTGGCTTATAAGGTTGCCCATGCACTGGAAGTAGGAGGCGTAGTACTTAATGGAACATCTAATTTTAGACTGGATCATTGGCCATACGGTGGAGTGAAGAACAGTGGGATTGGACGTGAAGGTCCTCGTTATGCTGTAGAAGATATGACGGAAACGAAAATGATCGTATTTCAATTTCCTAATTAATCTATTTTCTTCAAGTTTAAATTTTAATGAGGAGGCTCAAAAATGAAAGACCTAATTTCTCATCAATTGGTAAAGTATCTCGAAAACAGAGGGGTCGAACATATCTTTGGTCTTTGTGGACACACCAACATCGCTGTATTGTCAGCGTTGGATAATAGCCCTATTAAATTCATAAATGTCCGTCATGAACAAATTGCTGCCCATGCCGCTGATGGATATGCCCGTGCCAAGAAGCAGACTGCAGTGGTGTTGAGCCACCTGGGCCCTGGATTAACAAACGCAGCGACAGGCGTAGCCAACGCAGCGCTCGATTCCATTCCCATGGTGGTCATTGCCGGTGATGTCCCGAGTCACTATTACGGAAAGCATCCACACCAGGAAATCAATTTGCATGCCGATGCCTCTCAATATGAAATCTATCGCCCATTTGTAAAGCGTGCCTGGCGCGTAGATCGTGCGGATTTGTTTCCTGAAATTATTGAGAAGGCGTTCCAGTTAGCGGAAAGTGGAAGGCCGGGGCCAGTGCTTGTCTCTGTACCCATGGATATTTTCTCGAAAGAGGTGGATGTGGCTCTGTTTGAAAAGCTGGGGCATCATACGAAAACGTTACACAAACCGTCGATTGATGATGAAACGGCAACAAGAATCATTGAAACGCTTATCAACGCTAAGAATCCTCTTCTTTATGTGGGTGGCGGGATTATGCTCGCTAATGCTTCCGAAGAATTAAGGGAATTTGTAGACCGTTTAAGTATACCTGTGGCCTATTCGCTGATGGGCAAAGGGGCTGTGTCGGATGATCATCCCTTCACGCTTGGGATGACTGGGTTCTGGGGCACGAAATTTATTAATGATAAATGCAAGCAGGCCGACTATATTTTTGCGTTAGGCACTCGCTTTGCTGAAGCGGATTCGAGTTCTTGGGAATCGAAATACACCTTCAACTTCCCGCCCACCAAATTAATTCATATTGACATCGACCCGAACGAAATGGGAAGAAATTACCCAGTGGAAATCGGTGCGGTGGCTGATTTGAAGCAGGCATTAACCGTTTTGAACCGCGTAGCGAAGAAAATCCTGCCCAATGGATTGCAGAATGAGAAGCTAAAACAGGAAATTGCCGTTTATCGAGAAGAATTTAGGAACAGCAATAAACAGAATATTGCAAGCAACTCGTATCCCATGCAGCCGGAACGCATCCTGGCAGAGGTTCGTGAAGTACTGCCGAAAGATGCTTATATTACAACCGATGTAGGCTGGAATAAGAATGGTGTTGGACAGCAGTTCCCTGTATATGAATCAGGCACCATTTTAACGCCCGGCGGCTTTTGTACGATGGGATTTGGAGCTCCGGCCGCTTTAGGAGCCAAACTGGCACAACCGGACCGGGTGGTTGTTTCCCTTGTTGGTGATGGCGGTTTTGGGCAGAATCCTTCGGTGTTGGCTACAGCTGTCGAAGAAAATATCCCTGTTGTCTGGGTTATTATGAACAACGGTGCGTTTGGTACAATTGCTGGTTTGCAAAAAGCCCACTACGATACAACGTATGGCACTGTATTTAAGAAAGATGGCGAGGCCTATTCTCCGGATTTCGCCGCCATTGCCCGGGGGTACGGTGTAGAAGGCATCAAAATTGAATCCGCGGCAGAATTTAAGCCTGCGCTCAAACGGGCAATTGAATCCAATAAACCAGTTGTGATTGACGTCGGCATGCTAAACAATCCGGTTCCGACTACCGGACATTGGAATATTCTTGACATTTATTCACCTAATGAAAAGAAGTCTCATGTAAGTGTCTAAGTAAAGTGAGGTAAAAAGCATAATGAAACAATTGCCATTAGAAGGGATAAAAATACTCGATGTTTCCACCATGATTGCTGCTCCTTTTGGGGCAGTATTACTTGGGGACTTCGGAGCGGAGATTATTAAAATTGAGATGCCGGGAAAGGGGGACACCCTACGGACTGTAGGACCTTTTCGGGATGGTGAACCGCTTCGCTGGCCCGGATTATCTAGAAATAAAAAATCAGTTACATTAGATCTGCATACACCAGAGGGCGTCGAAATTTTTAAGAAACTAGCTTCGCAAGTTGATATTGTCATTGAAAACTTTAGGCCTGGAACGTTAGAAAAATGGGGTGCCGGATATGAGGAACTGAAAAAGGATAACCCCAATCTAGTTATGGTTCGTGTTTCTGGCTACGGCCAGACGGGTCCTTATCGAGAAAAAGCGGGCTTTGGAACGCCGGCTACGGCATTTAGCGGATTTACGTATCTTCAAGGTTTTACTGATAGGCATCCTGTTAGTCCTTCTTTTTCTCTGACTGATTATATTACAGGGATTTACGTAGCGTTTGCTGCCGTAACCGCTATTTATTACCGGGATACGAATCAGGATGGCAGTGGACAGATGGTGGATATAGGCCTATATGAAACCGTATTCCGAATGATGGAGTTTCTGGTCGCCGAATACGACCAACTCGGTAAGGTAAGGGAAAGAGCACCTGGTTTAAATGGGCATTCCAGTCCATCAGGCACGTTTTTAACGAAAGACAATCATTGGATTGTATTGGTGACAAGCACCGACTCTACATTTAATCGATTAGCCAAGGCAATGAATCGGGAAGATATGCTGTCAGATGAAAAATTTTATACAAATTCAAAACGTCTGGAAAACAATCAAGAGACAAATAAGATTGTTGCTGATTGGATACGTACTAAAGATCGAGATGAGTTATTACAAAAACTCGACGAACATGGCGTTCCGGTTAGTCCTATCTTAAGTATAAAAGATATTTTTGAACATCCTCAATATAAAGCGAGAGAAAATATTGTGAGTGTTAGTCATCCAAGATTGGGGGAGATCAAAGTGCCAGGGATTGTGCCAAAGTTTGAAAAAACACCTGGGAGCATCCGAAGCATTGCTCCTGAGCTGGGAGAACATAATCATGAGGTTCTTCAAAAAATGTTAGGATTGACTGAAGCAGAAATAAATGATTTAGAAAAAAAGAATATTATATAGAAGAGGTTGGTGCTGTAAATCAAAACAGAGTGAGGCATTACTTGAATTTTCACCTCATTGAATGGGTTTATGAAGTGCCCGCTTTCTTGTTAAGAAGGTACTTTTTTGTTTTTCTTCTTGCAAGCGGAACTTTATCGTGTTTTTTTCCTGCTTTATAATGGATTTTATATCAGAACAAATTGCAGGAGGGGCACTCAATGGACTTGTATCAGCTTTTATATTTTCAAACATTGGCAAAGTTTCAAAACTTTACGAGGGCTGCAGATGAACTCGCTCTTACCCAACCTGCACTAAGCCGGTCTATTTCCAAGCTGGAAGAAGAATTAGGCGTCCCATTATTTGAACGGAAAATTCGCGGCGTTATTTTAAATCAATATGGAAAGTCATTCTTAAAGCATGTCAATCAAATCCTGCAGGAAATGAATATTGCAAGAGAAGAACTTAAGGATATGGTTGACCCTTTACACGGAACTGTATCACTCGCATTTATTCACACACTGGGGTCAAGATTTGTGCCCAATTTGCTTGGCTTGTTCAGAGAACAGTTCCCTGGTATAAAGTTTCAATTAACACAAGATACAACACAAAAAATTATGAATCATTTGGAGTCTGCAGAAGTAGATCTGGCATTTTGTTCCCCGAATGAACAAGCTGACCATATCAACACCGTACCCATAGTCAATGAGGAATTATTTCTAATTGTTCCGAAGAACCATAATTTGGCCCATAGAGAGCAAGTTTCTTTGAAAGAAGTAGCCAATGATCCATTTGTCACATATAAACATGAAAGTAGTATACGTGATGTCATTGAGAGGCTTTGCCGAAGTGTTGGGTTCCAACCCACCATTTCTTTCGAAGGTGTTGGAGATGCAACGATTGCTGGGCTGGTTGCGTCAGATTTTGGAGTTGCCCTCATTCCCCTTGTTCCTGGCTTGGATATGACAAAACTTTCAGTCCTTCGCGTAAGTGAACCAGTATGCAGAAGAATCATTTATATGGCATGGCGGAACAATGTCTACATGTCCCCTGCCGTAACTCAATTTAAAACATTTGTAGAGGAAAGGAGTTGTTTGATCGAATCAACACCTTTCCATTACAAAAAGTGATTGTTTTTATGATTTATAGTTATTTTTACAAGTTTCCATGACGGGTTATAATGTATACAAAGAAAGAATCATCAAATACTTTCGAATATTATGAGTGAATTAATTAGTTAGAAATAAAACATTTATTGGTTAAAAATTAAACTGAAAAAGGAGTGTGGATCGGTATATACCTCAGTATATGAGGATTTAACATTAAATTGAAAGCGCTAACTTCTATAGCCTTGGATAACTTACAGAAAGTTATAAAATTTAGACGAAACAAGAGTAACCTAAAATAAAAATAAGGGGATAGTGAAGATTTATGAAAAAACATCGTTGGTCAATAGCCTTCTTAATAGCTGTTGGGGTTATCGTGAACTATTTTGATCGAACCAATATGTCAATCGCAATGCCACTGTTAAAAAAGGAATTTAATTTGACGGCAGGCCAGATGGGAATCTTTTTATCTGCATTTGCATGGTCCTACGCCTTTCTTCAAATTCCTGTAGGTCCTTTATTAGATAAAATAGGGGTGAAATGGGTAACGAGGACAGGTACGATGATCTGGACGGCAGCCTGTCTTTTAACTGCGGTGGCCAATGGATGGGGATTAATTATATTATCCAGGGTGTTATTAGGGGTTGGTGAAGCTCCTTTTTTCCCGGCGGCTGCCAAGGCCACAAGTCATTGGTTTCCTAAAAATGAACGAGGGAAGGCGATCGCCTCCTATGACGCGCAGTCTAAATTTTCCAATGCAATTGGGGCTCCGCTGATTGCCTTGATCGTGACGGAATGGGGATGGCGCGGCGGCTTTTATGCAACTGCGGTTCTTAGTCTTATCTACGCCGCTGTGTTTTGGGTGTGGTACCGTGAGCCACATGAAGATAAACGCTTAACAAAAGAAGAGTATAACTATATCAGGGAAGGCGGTTCACAAAGTGCAGAAGCCCCAACGGGTACGGTTATGGACAATATACGGTACCTGTTGACAAAACGAAAAGTTTGGGCCGTGTTTATTGGATTTGCAGCCTATGGATATTCCTGGTTTTTATTCCTCACCTGGCTTCCTGGATATCTTGCGACTGAAATGGGCATGTCGATATTGAAATCTGGCTGGTACTCAGCGATACCGTGGATTGTAGGCACAATATCAGAGATTGTTATCGGTGGCTGGCTGGTAGATCGTCTCGTAAATAAGGGCTATGATTCAACACGTGTACGCAAAACTACTCTCATTATTAGTATGCTATTCGGTTTATCCATCATTGGTGCCGCATTTACGCATAACCCAAACATCGCTGTATTTTGGATTTCACTGGCGCTTGGTGGCCTTGTCGTTACGTCGGCGGTTGCCTATAGTATCCCGACCTTTATTGCACCAAAGGGAACGGTAGGAACTTTGACAGGAATTTTGACCTTTGGAAATAATTCTATGGCCATTGTAGCCCCTATCGTCACAGGGTATATTGTTCAAGCCACCGGATCCTTTATGTATGCGTTCCTGGTAGCAGCGGCTCTTCTTGTCCTGGGGATTATAAGCTACACGTTCCTGCTCACGGATTTGGAACAAATTGAACCTGCTGCCCAGAAAGGATCTGAATATGTTTCAAATGAGCTTATGGTAGAATAGAAGATACTGAAGATTGGTAAATTAACGACTAAATAAAAATTGAAAGCATTAACAAACACAACAAAGAGATTGGTGGCGAAGAAGATGTTAGAATTATATTTAAATAAACCGGGTGATTTACAATTACGAGAGGGTGATTCTGCACCTTCACTGTCGAATGAGGAAGTAAAAATTAAAGTCATTTATGGGGGGATTTGTGGATCGGATCTTGGAGTCTTTAAAGGGAGCTTAAAGCATGCTTCTTATCCGCTTCGTCCGGGTCATGAATTAGTAGGAACCATAATAGAGGCCGGCAAAGATGTGAACTATAAAGTAGGTATGAGAGTTGTGATTTTCCCTAATTCCTTCTGTGGTGAGTGCGATTTTTGTCTAAAAGGGAAAACGAATATATGCCGTCACAAGAAATCAATCGGTGTTAATACCAATGGCGGATTCTCGGAGGAGCTCGTTATTTCGGAAAAATATGTTTTGCCAATTCCAGATGATATGGCTGATGAAAGAGCGGTTTTAATTGAACCTTTTGCCGTTGTTGTTCATGCGCTTAACAAGGTGAGCCTAACGCCCGGCATGACAGTTGCTATCATTGGGTGTGGAAATGAAGGGATGTTAGCAGCAGCATTAGCAAATCATTTAGGCGCTGTTGTAACGGCCATCGATATTAACCCCGTAAAGTTGGAGAGAGTGAGAAGTTTGGGCGACATAAAAGCGGTTCATCCTGAAGAAATCACGGATGAAGCGTTTGATGTTGTCATTGAAGCGGCAGGCGTTAAAAGTGCAGTTGAACAGGCCGTTCAACTCGTACGTCCAGGTGGAGACGTTATTTTGATTGGGCTTGCACAGCAAGCTGACCTTCCAATTGTACAAATTGTCAGAAATGAAATCACTTTACATGGGAGTATTATTTATACTTTCCCGCATGACTTTGAGCAAAGCATAGAGTATCTGAAGAAAAAAGAATTTAATGTGTCACCTGTAATTTCAAAGATTGTGCCATTTACAGAATATAAAATGGCCTATGAAACAGCTATCTCCGGCGATTATGGGAAGGTCGTCCTGAATTTTAAAGATAATGACTAGGCTCAAAACGGTTTCTCACCAGGTTCTGTCGATAGTTATCCTTATTGTAAACTGACGTTTAACATCAAGTGCCGTTTATTTTGAGGGGATGTTGTCTTCAAACTGGTAATACGGACGGTATGTCATCTTGGCAGCGGGTATAGTATGCCATCAAAGGTAAGAGAAATTCGAAGCCTGTGGGTTAATGTTTGTCAATCCACAGGCTTTTTTTAACGTTAAAGAAAGTATATGTTGCTTTACAGTGTTAAAGCAACATATACTTTCCTCCATGGGTCACCTGAGAAAAACTCGCGGGAGTGTGCCGAACGTTGCTTTTTCGATGTGGAGCGTGTGGCCGTTTCGCTTCCCTGCAGAAAAAGGACGAGCGGCAACGCCCGCGAGTTTTTCTCATTATGAAACTAGGGTAATGATTGATAAAGATTTTAATTATCCTCTTTAAAATTTAGGATGCTCTTTCCATAATCGCCGGAGATTGATGTTTCATAAACTAAGCTGAGATATGCTGCGAGTCCTCTTGAATGGCAGTTTCAATCGGTTCCAAATCTGGGAGCAGGAACACATAACTTAAAATCCCAACGACAAGAAGAGCTGCTGCTACCAGGAACGCATACATAAAGGATCCGGTGGCTTGAACAATATACCCCGTGACGATAGGGGCTACAATAGCCATAGAATTATTTCCAAAGGTCAAAAGTCCTGTTAAAGTTCCCACGCTTCCCTTCGGTGCAATAAAGGTCGGGATGCTGTAGGCAACCGCCGACGTAACCACAAGGCCACCAAGCGCCATAGAAATCCAAAATACGGCAATGTTTGGATTATGGGTAAATGCGGCACCAATGATGGACAAACCGAAGAGCATACTAATAATGAGAGTAGTTTTTCGTACACGTGCTGAATCGTAGCCCTTATTTACGAGACGATCTACGAGCCAACCCCCAATGAAAAATTTTGTGATTGTACCTACGACTCCATGGTATCGACGAATACCACCCGGATTTCAATACCGACATACCCATCTCTGTTGCGAGGTATCCAGGAAGCCAGGTGAGGAATAAAAACCAGGAATATCCATAGGCTGCAAAACCAATAAACACGGCCCAAACCTTTCGTTTTGTCAACAGGTACCGTATAGTTTCCATTGCATTTCCTGAGGCTTCTTTTGGACTTTGCGAACCGCCTTCGACGATGTAGTTATACTCTTCTTTTGTTAAGCGTTTATCTTCATGTGGCTCACGGTACCACACCCAAAACACAGCGGCGTAGATAAGACTAAGAACCGCAGTTGCATAAAAGCCGCCGCGCCATCCCCATTCCGTCACGATCAAGGCAATCAGCGGAGCCCCAATTGCATTGGAAAATTTAGACTGTGCGTCATAGGAGGCGATCGCCTTCCCTCGTTCATTTTTAGGAAACCAATGACTTGTGGCCTTGGCAGCCGCCGGGAAAAAAGGAGCTTCACCAACCCCTAATAACACCCTGGATAATATAATTAATCCCCATCCATTGGCCACCGCAGTTAAAAGACAGGCTGCCGTCCAG
>NZ_KE387172.1:123280-209881 GCF_000430625.1 Aneurinibacillus terranovensis DSM 18919 | reverse complement strand
AGGAAAGTATATGTTGCTTTAACACTGTAAAGCAACATATACTTTCTTTAACGGTAAAAAAAACCGGGGGACTACCTGCCGGTTCTTTTTACGTAGCGATAACCCAGCCGGCTAAGCCGCCCGCAATGGCCGCCGTTACATTGACAACATCATTCGTACACCAGCTATAGCCTTTGATTCTTTCTGTTTGCTGTCCGTGGTGATATGCGCGCTCGGTTTCCTTGCCGCACACCCGGCAGTGGTACATCGTTTGAAACGTCGCTCCCAGTACACTGTCTGCCATACTCCCGACCAATCCGCCGATAACCCCGCTAATAATGGGTAAAACATCCATTCTTCCGCTGTCCATCCATTCAAATAGCATCGCGCACAAACCGATAAATGCTCCGCCTGCAAGCACAGCCGCTGTCCCCAACCAGCTGACTCCGCCCGATGTGCCCGGCTCGACAATCTTCCAGGTGAGAATGTGCCGGGGGTTGCGGACAGACAGCACCCCGATTTCAGTTGCCCACGTATCGCTTGTAACGGCGGCGATCGTCCCTATGTAGAACGCGTACCACATATCTTCCGTACCCGTTATCGTTTTACCGATGACAGCCAGCAGGCCAATGCCCCCATTTGCGGCAACCTGAAGCCAGTCGCGTCTTCCGCCTTTCGCAAACAAATCCTCCACCTGTTTTTTCTCCTGTTTTTTTCGATGAGAGAGAATGCTTGATGAAATAAAAAAAGCAAGCAACAACCCGTACCACTTTACCCCGCCAAATGCATACAATACGGTGCCAAGTACGACAGCCGCCGCCATGCCGCTACCGGAAAGCGAACGTTTAGCATAAGCGGCTCCCGCAATCAGAAGACTGCCCGCTAAACCCGCCAGTAATTTAAACACCATCTTTATTCTCCTCTTCTGTATGTCCTTTTCTTACGGTAACGATCTTGCTATAATAAATCGTATCACACGTAGTGCTCTATAAACAAAGGGAGGAATTTGAATGTCTTTTGAGAACAAAGTGGTCGACGTTTTCGTTGAAATCCCGACCGGCAGCCAGAACAAATATGAATACGATAAAGAAGCGGGCGTATTCCGTCTGGATCGCGTGCTTTTTTCACCGATGCACTACCCGGCTGAATACGGTTATCTTGAGAATACCCTGGCACTTGACGGCGACCCGCTGGATGCACTTGTGATTGTAAGCTTTCCGACTTTTCCGGGGTGTGTCATTACAACCCGCATCATCGGCGTTCTTATCATGTCCGACGACAAGGGCCAAGATGAAAAATTACTCGGCGTTCCGGTAGATGATCCGCGTTTTAAAAACGTTTATTCATTAGATGACATCTCTGAACATATTCCGAAGGAAATCTCTCATTTCTTTGCACGCTATAAAGACCTCGAAAACAAAGAAACAAACATCGTAGGTTGGGAAGGGCCTGAAAAAGCGGCTCAGCTTATCGAAGAATGTAAAGCCCGTTATCAGGAAGGAAAATAATTGTACATAAGCAAAAGGGTGCGCAAATGGCGCACCCTTTTCCTCTTGTCTTCAGATAATGGGCGGACTTAAGATTACATTGCTTCTCCTAAAGCTTCCTTACACGGACGGGAGCAATTTTTCCTTAAGCTGCCGCAACCCTGTTTTGCAAACTCCTGCGGAAAGCCACGAACAGTCCCGGCAGAGAAAATCGAGGTCATCCGGTTCGACCATTTCCGCTGTCCGTTTGACGAGCCATTCTTTACGATAAATCGCATCCTGTTCCAGTTCCAGATGCCGAATTACCTTGCGATCCATTCCTTTCACGTGATCATCCGAATCCGCATCCCTCTCGCATTCCGCTTCTCCCTTATGCGGGCACGCTGCGCAAGCATCGTCGAACCCTACTTTTACTTCTATCCACATGTCGTGGGATGAATCGCGAATTTTGTCGACAATGTCTCTCATTCGTTCTATAAAAACCGGGCTGTAACCCATTCCCTGGAACCCATGCACACACAATAAGTGATGGCCTCTTAGTTTACTTATCTGCACTTTTTCCTCTCTCCTCATCCGTATGGATACCTATACTTTACCATGTTCGCTCATTTTCTGTACGCAAAATTCGCTAAAAATCTGCAAGCCCTTACAAAATTTCCACAATATTTTTAAGTCTATCATCGGTAAAACACCTTTACATCTTTACGAATACTTGGTAGAATTAAAATAATAATTTTGATTAAAGCCGAACATTAATTAACTTAACCTTGTCCAATGTTAAGTTTTTAAGGGGTGTTGTCTTGACGGACAACAAAAACAATGATAAATTGTTACTAAGAACAAACGTTTATATTTTTACTGCGATGAAAGAGAGAGGCTGCAGACGAAATTCCCAGAGAGCCGGTGGTTGCTGTGAACCGGTGTTTTTCCTGCAGAACTGAGCGCTCTTGAGCTGTCAGACTGAAACTTAAGTAGGTTTGAACGAATGGTTCCCGTTATGGACCCTGGTCTGTAAGACCAGATAAGGCTGCCATTGTGAAATGGCCGCAAATGAGGGTGGTACCGCGAATAAAACCTTTCGTCCCTCACTACGGTGTAGTGAGATCGGAAGGTTTTTTTAAGTTAAAAATCACATGTGGAGAAGGCGTAATGCCATGGAGGTGCTAAAAATATGTATAAGGTTTTGGTAAGTGACCCGTTAAGTGAGTTTGGAATTCAAAAGCTGCTCGATGCCCCTGATGTGGAAGTCGTTCGCCAAACGGGACTGTCGGAGTCCGAACTAATCAACATCATCGCTGAGTATGATGCCCTGCTTGTCCGCAGTCAAACAAAAGTAACAGCGGCGGTCATTCAGGCGGGCAAAAAGTTGAAAGCGGTTGGACGCGCTGGTGTGGGGGTCGACAATATTGACCTGAATGCCGCTACCAATGCCGGGGTTGTCGTCATCAACGCTCCGGATGGAAATACGATTTCGACCGCAGAACACAGTTTTGCCATGTTGATGGCGCTTGCCCGCCGCATTCCCATGGCCTACAAAAAACTTGTTGATGGCGAGTGGGATCGCAAGTCTTTCACAGGCGTCGAGTTAAATAATAAGGTGCTTGGCGTTGTTGGATTAGGCCGCATCGGGGCCGAGGTGGCCAAGCGTGCCAAAGCGTTCAATATGAAGGTCATTGCCTACGATCCGTTTCTGACCGAAGAGCGGGCCCAAAAGTTGGGCGTGCAGTACGGCACACTTGATGACGTTGTGGCGCGGGCTGATTTTATTACCGTGCATACTCCATTGACGAAAGATACAAAATATATCATTAATACAAAGCAATTTGAAAAAATGAAGACCGGTGTCCGGATTATTAACTGCGCACGCGGGGGCATTATTAACGAAAAGGCATTGCTTGAAGCCATTCAAAGCGGAAAAGTAGCCGGTGCCGCACTTGACGTGTTTGAACAGGAACCGCCAGTGGAAAATCCGTTAGTTGGGCTGCCGCAGGTTGTCGTCACCCCTCACCTTGGAGCTTCCACGGTCGAAGCGCAGGAAAATGTAGCGGTCGACGTTTCGGAAGAAATTATCCATATTCTGCGCAATGAGCCGTTTAAAAACGCAGTAAATCTGCCGTCCGTCCCTGCCCATGTGCTTGAGAAAGTGGAACCGTACTTTAAACTGAATGAAAAGCTCGGCGAATTTATCGCACAAACAGCGGTGGGTGCTTTAAAAGAAGTGGTTGTTACGTATTCCGGTGAACTTACGGATATCGATACCGCTCCGCTTACCCGGACGACGCTGAAAGGAATCTTGTCGTACCACCTTGGGGAAGGCGTAAACTATGTCAATGCGCCGGCACTCGCTAAAAGCCGCGATATTCATGTGACCGAGCAAAAGTCCAATTATAGTGGCGGATTTACCAACCTAGTATCCGTTACCCTTAAAACGAGCCAGGAAGAAAAAACCGTATCCGGTACACTGCTTAACGGTTATGGAGCCCGCATTGTAAAAATTGACGGGTATTCCATTGATATCGTTCCTCAGGGACATCTGCTGCTGATTCACCACAATGACCGGCCGGGTGCAATCGGCCGGGTAGGAACCCTGCTTGGCACTAATGATGTGAACATCGCCACCATGCAGGTGGGACGCCGTGACCTGGGTGGACACGCCATCATGCTGCTGACGGTCG
Source organism: Aneurinibacillus terranovensis DSM 18919 (assembly GCF_000430625.1). GTDB lineage: Bacteria > Bacillota > Bacilli > Aneurinibacillales > Aneurinibacillaceae > Aneurinibacillus_B > Aneurinibacillus_B terranovensis. The sequence continues at coordinate 205,740 of NZ_KE387172.1, read as the reverse complement.
ACAAAGAAGTAACACCGGATGTACTTGACACACTCGGGGAACTAAATGAGATTTCTAGCGTTATTCAAATCGAACTATAAAAATAGAAAAGTATTTAACATTTCTTACTTTTTTACCTGCTAAAAAACGCTCTGCCGGATAAACAATCCGGGCAGAGCGTTTTTCTCACTTATTTTACAATGGCAAGAACTTCGGTCATATCATTTAAAATGTAATCTGCCTGAAGTTCCTCGAATTTACCGCGCGCTTCCTGACCGGTCAACCCGGTAAGTGTGGCGGCAAACTTACAGCCAATGCTGCGGGCTGCCATATAGTCGGCAACCGAGTCACCTACAATGAGCAACTCTTCCCCATCCTCAATTGGCAGCGGCAGCGCAAAGCACGCCTTCACCTCCGCATCTTTGCCGAGCAAACCCTGAATATAGCAATACGGCTGCGGCTTGGCCAGCGGGGCACGATCAGGATATTTTTTCTCCGCTTCAAGCACATCGCTTGCGGTTACAATACGATTTTCTTCAAAATACTGCAGAAGGCCAAGGGCTTTGAGCGGTTCACGCGTCTCAATCTCCGGGCGTCCCGTCCCGATCCCGAGCACATAGCCCCTGCTTTTCAATTCCGCAAGCACCTTCGCCATTTTTTCCGGCTCAACAATCGGGATCTCATCGTTTAAGAACCCTTTTTTTCCTTTTTGCAGCGCCGGGCGTCCGATTGATTTTTCGATCAGGGCATCACCAAGATACCATTCCTGGAACGTTTCCTGGCATAAATCCCACAGCGTACTTGTCCGGGCAAAAATATCGGTATGTATTCCCGTTTTCTGCTCCACTATATCGTTAAGGTACTGCAGAAGAGCCTGCTTGTCCGCTGTGCTCTTTTTAAAATCTTCGACAAATGAAGCATAATCCACTTCAAACGCCACGTTAACGGCAAGCGTTTGAATCCGCAGCAGCACATCGCGGTCGATTTGGTTCTGCAGGATAGCCTTCACCTGGTCGGGATAATTATCCCGCAGTACAGCCAGCAAACGGACAAGCTGGTAGGAGAAGGAGAGATAGACCATGTCCCAATTCGCGTTAATCCCTCTTGTTTTTACAAAATCCAAAAATTTATCCTGGTCAAATACTTCCTTGCGAATCCGGCGAATCGTCTCTTCTTCGGGAGCCGGTTGAAAAAAATCAGGGGCAAGGCCGAGGTAATTCGGGCTGTGGAGCATTTCCCATACGGTAAGCGCGGAAGCGTCGAAATACCGCTCCTCACTAAGTAATACACCATCTACATCAAACAATATCATTCGAATCATGCGTAGCTCGCCAACTCCTCATAAACAATATAATACGAACATTTTATCATATTTCTCATGGAATTATCGCGTTTTTTCTTAAGATTTTCTAAGGTGCAACTGTGGTACAATAAAGAAAACTTGGCTAGCGCCAAGCCACAGGCGCTGGCGATAGCCTTAGTTGCACTTATGCATGTAGGAAAGTTATACTTTCCTATATGCATAAGGAACCCCGGCTGATCCCGGGATCTAATTACACACCTTTTAGAAGGAGGAAGGAACGTTGCAGTTTCAGTCCCTACATAACAAAGTTGTAATGATAACCGGTGCAAGCAAAGGAGTCGGCCATGCAATGAGTTTGTTGTTTGCGGAAAAAGGAGCCACCGTTTATGCGGTTGCCCGCAGTGAAGGATTGCTCAAAGCGCTGGCAATGTCCGCTGAAAACGGTGAAGGCACCATCGTCCCCGCCCCATGCGATATTACACAGGGACAAGAAGTGGAAGCGCTTGTGGAGCGCATTCGGGAGGAACACGGCAAAATTGACATCCTCATCAACAATGCAGGTCTTGGATTTTTTGCACCCGTCCACGAACTGGAAGAGCACCAGTGGGACGAAATGATGAATGTGAATTTAAAAGGAGCCTTCCTGTGTACGAAATATGTAGTACCGCACTTGATTGCCCGGAAAGCCGGCCATATTATTAATATTTCAAGTGTAGCGGGCACAGTGACATTCCCTGGCGGCGCCGGATACTGCGCCAGTAAATTCGGACTCATGGCCTTTAATGATATCCTCATGCAGGAGTTAAAACCTCACAATATTAAGGTGTCGGTCATCTGCCCGGGGTCGGTTCAGACTCACTTCGGGGGCACAGAACCGAAAGACTATTCGCTCGAACCGGAAGATGTCGCGTACATGGCCTATCAGATGGCCGCCGCTCCGAAACATGTTATACTGAATCAAGTGATCATGCGGCCAGTTGTGCCGCAGCCAAAATAATTCGTAAACGAAAGGAAAACGGAAAATGAAACAAAGAATACCGCTTCTGATTCTAGCTCTTCTCCTGGTTTTTGTGGCAAGCGCCTGCTCGACCGGAAAAGCTCAGACCCAGGCACCGAAGCCGTCCGCAAAGCAGTGGTCCCAGCCCCCCGCCATGCAAATTAAACCTAACAAAACATACATTGCCCATATGCAAACAAATAAAGGGAACATCACCATTGAGCTATTTGCCAAGGATGCACCGAAAACGGTCAACAACTTTGTCTTCCTCTCGCGCCGGCATTTTTATGACAATGTAATTTTCCACCGGATTATTAAGAACTTTATGATCCAAACAGGCGATCCGAAAGGAACGGGAGAAGGAGGACCGGGGTATCAATTTGCGGACGAGCTGTCTTCCAAACATAAGTACGAAAAAGGCATTGTAGCGATGGCTAACGCCGGCCCCAATACGAATGGCAGCCAGTTTTTTATATGTAATGGGCCTGCTTCGGAAGGGTTAAACAGTACGCCGAATTATACGATTTTCGGTAAAGTTACCGACGGCATGGATACGGTTGATAAAATTTCAAACACACCTGTGGCGCAAAATCCAATGGGTGAATTCAGTTATCCTAAAGAAAAAGTATTTATCAAAACGATTACGATCGAAGAAAAATAAAAGGTCTGATTACACGTTTTTACGATTGTTCCACGCCAAAATACCCTATAGTGATGAGAAAAATCCCCTGTAGTTGTCTTATTCGACTACAGGGGATTTTGCCTTTCATTATTTATTCTTTGCCCGTATGCTTGCTGCCTTTGTTTTTACCGGCTTCTTTACGGTCTTTGTTTCCTTTGCTTAACATCTTGTTTTTGATTTTTTTCTCTTCCTCAATCGCGTTACGGCTGATTGTCTTATCTTTCGGTAGCCAGACAATAAACGTGGTTCCTTTATCCACTTCACTCTCTACGCGAATCGTGCCGTTATGAAGCTCGACAAGTTGTTTTACAATGGCAAGGCCAAGTCCTGTTCCCTGCTCACGCCTTGAACGAACGCGGTCCACCTTAAAGAACCGGTCCCAGATATGATGGAGGTCGTGCGGATTGATACCAATACCCGAATCCTGTACGACGATCTCAACTCCCCCGTCTTTCGCCCGTGCCCGAAGCAGCACCATTCCTTTTTCGGTAAATTTCAATGCGTTGTTAATCAGATTAATAAAAATCTGGTCCACACGGTCAGGGTCGCCAAAAACAGGAGGCAGCGGGTTATCAATGTCGAGTGATAATGCAAGGCTGCGTTTTGCCGCTTCCTCGGAAAAGGTAAAAGCAAGGCGCTGAAGGATCGATTCCATGTCGATCGGCCGTTTCACGAGGCCGACCTCGTGCTTTTCAAGCCGCACAAGGTCCATTAAATCATTCACCAACCGGCTCATATGAAGCGTTTCTTTATACATAACCTGATAGTATTTCTGCTTCGCTTCCTCTTCTGCGACAAGCCCGTCCTGCAGCGCTTCCAGAAACCCCTGCATGGCTGTCAGCGGCGTACGCAGTTCGTGGGAAACATTGGCCAGGAAATCTTTGCGCGTCTGGTCATAGTCCGCGCGTTCCGCTTCCACCTCCTGGAGTCTCGACGCCATCCGGTTAATCGAACGGGCCAGGTCGCCAATTTCATCCTGTGAGGTAACCTGCACACGCTGGTCATAGTTGCCTTTCTCGATTTCCAATGCCACCCTGTCAATGCGTTTCAGGGGCCGGGAAATCGACCATGATAGATACGACACCATCGCCATCGTGAGCAGGACCGCGATTAAAGTCGCCCACAAAATCGTTTCGCGTATATGGCTAACCGCTTCGTCAATTCCTTCAATCGGGGCATGCAGCACAATGCCGCCAAACACTTTATTCCCTTCTCCCCACGGTACAACAACGGACATCATCGGCTGGTTTAAACCCTTAAAATTAAGGTCCTGCACCACGTCTTTCCCCGCAAGAACCTGAACAAGGATCGAGTGGGCGACAGATTTGCCGATAAACACCTCGTCCTTGGTCGAAGTTGAAATGATCTTCCCGTTTCGGTCAAACACCCAGATGCGGGTATCGAACGTTTGGTCAAGAAAAGCAAGCATCGATGTGGCACGCGCATCGTCCACCCTATAGCTTTGAATAGCCAGGTTTACCTTTTTCGCCTTGCGCAGGAGCTCTTCCTTCGTTCCATCGTAAATATAATTTTTCGCAAAATAAGACATGGCGAGACCTACAGCAGACAGGCCGAGTAAAATGGTAATCATATAGCTAAACATTAATTTACGAAAAATACTCTTATTTGTCCCCAACCATTCTTTTATGCGGAACAACTGTTGTCCACCTCAAATTTGTAACCGACACCCCAGACGGTGTGAATGCACTCGCACCGCATGGGGGACAAATGCTGGCGTATTTTTTTTATGTGAACGTCCACGGTGCGAATATCGCCAAAAAAATCATAGCCCCATATCTGTTCCAACAGCTGCTCCCGGGTAAACACGTTCCCGGGTGAGCGCGCCAAAAAGACGAGCAAATCGAATTCCTTCGGTCTAAACGCCACTTTTTCACCGAAAACCATAACCTGGCGTCCCTGTACGTCAATCAGCAGATCATCGAATTGCAAACTATTTTGGGCCGGATCACGCTCTTCTAACGCCCGCGGCTGCATGCGGCGAAAAATCGCTTTAATGCGCGCCACCAGTTCGCGGGGACTAAACGGCTTTGTTACATAATCATCGGCGCCGAGTTCAAGGCCGAGAACCCGATCGAACTCCTCCCCTTTTGCCGAAAGCATAATGATCGGGATATCCAGTGTTTTACGAATTTCACGGCACGCTTCAAATCCGTCCATATTGGGCATCATCACGTCTAATATGATGACGTCCGGTTTTTCGTGCTCCGCCTGCATGACGGCTTCCCTTCCATCACGCGCCTCAACTAAGTCGATATGCTGCTGAGTGAAGTAAAGGCGAATAATCTCAAGCACGTTTGGATCGTCATCAGCTACAAGAACTTTTGTTCCATTCATCTCTCATTCCTCCTGCGTCCACGCACGTTTTCATTGTAACATAAATCATCAACCCTTTTTTGGGTTTGTGGAAACTCCACTTGAAATGATTCGTTTTGGCTAGTCAATGAAATTTGCAAAGTGGGATATCCGGTTGAGCGCTGCCCCTCGCTGTATGGACGCCTAAAATATAAAACAGCCAGTACATAGTTGGTACCGGCTGTTTTATAGGAAGAAGAAGCGTGAAGCTTATTTTGTTTTAGTGTTGTTAAATTTTTTATACGAAACAAGAAACGGTAATAGGAATGTGGGGTGTCAGGCGTTTGCTCGTTTTATTTTTCAGTTGATGTCATTTCACGTTTGCTTATACAATTACCGCTCTCTCTGTTAGTCACCTCCTTATGTCTTTACTTTACATGACAAATGTAACAGTTCTATGTGAAAGGTAAGAAATTTCTTTTATCATAATATGATCAATTTATGTCCTAACTCCTAATTGGCAGATAGGCTGGTAACTTGCGAAATGAGCATGTAATATTAAGGAGAAAACCGCCGGAAAATTATCTATCGTTTGCGGTCTACTATTTTTTGATGTTTATACATAGTGTAAGGAGGAATCATGATGGAAGTATCTTTAGAAATTGTCGTCCGGTCGACAGAGATCGACGTAAACGGGCACGTAAACAATGCCAAATACCTGGAGTATTTAGAATGGGGCCGGGAAGAATGGTATGAGCAGGCCAACTTGCCGTATGATTCATTTTTAGAGATGGGGATTCAAACGGTGACGGTCAACATTAACATTAACTACCGCAAAGAATGCCGGCAAAATGACCGATTGACGATTAAAACCAGTCCCGAACGGCTCGGACGAACCAGCTATGTGCTTAAGCAGGAAATATTCAACCAGGATGGCCAACTCGTCGCCGATGCAACGGTGACGAGTGTGACAATGGACAGCAAAACCCGGACAAGCCGTTCTGTGCCGCCGGAACTGGCAAAATGGTTTGCAGCCGGTGGAAAATAGAAACGATAACATTCGGATGCCCGGCATCCCTTCAGCCGGGTATCAACGTAAATACACTCCTCCCCCGCCTTTTTCTTTTGCTCACAATCTGCATCGGTGGCGGCGGGGAAGTTTTGTGTTTTATCATGCATTTATTGCTGATTTTTTACCGGCAGCTCAATGTTTTCTGTTTTACCATTCCATGTTATGGTCAGCTCACACGGATCGTCCTGTAAACTTTCAATTTCTGTTTCGTATGCACCAGTACTAACACTCATTGTTTTATTTTGACCAACTATAACATTTCCCGATAACCTGAATAAATCTTTCTTATCTTTAAGCATATACTTAAAATCTACGTGATCCTTAACATCCCCTTTATATATAATAGTTAGCTTCTGCATCGGCTTTTTTCCCACCGTATTCAGGGGTTTTATTTCCATTACGGCTCCCCAGTTAGGGCTGTGCCCTTCAAAGGTTGCACTCTTCTCCATCGGTTGTGGACGATCGGCATTTTTCTGTTGGGGGATGGAACAAGCAGCTACCAAGCTTGATATTACAAAGCCTATAAATAAACGCTGAAATAACTTCATCATGTCCTCCTTACCGAAGATAATGTTTCTCTACTAAAGCTTTATATTCTATATGTGGAATTATATTCACACAATTAAAAATTGATAAAGGCTATTCCATGATAAAGCTACGGAATAGCCTCTAACTTTCGATTTTACGGCCCAAAGGCCCCATTCCCCTGTAAGATACCATCTGTAAATATCCAGGTGCCAGTTCCGCGTTTTAACGTTGCTTTAAACCAACCTGACGTAGCACTCAAATTGTCAGTAATGTTGATATAATGGAAAGGCTGTGTATCAGGCTCGAAAATTTTATAAACTACCCCAAAGGTAGGACCAACAATAGGATTGTCTATGACTTTATCAGGAGCAATTCTACCGCCACCATACACATTTCCGCCTTCTTGCATGTGTAAAGTTAAGTTTGTGAATCCTGATACCTGTGAATCGAGCTTTGAAAAATTAGCGTAAAACGCATGGCCTTTAACATACGCAGATCCTGCTTCGGTGTAATAATAATAATAATACACCTCATGAACACTTACAGATGCTGTGTTGTCTGTTCTATCCCTTGTGTCTGTAGTATAAATTCCGGTAATTGTATTTGACGCATACAAAGATACACGTGAACCATCAGAATTTTCCACCTCCTGCAGCTTTTGGTCATAACGATAGGCATCAACTTTCAACTTTTCATCTTTATTGGTGGAAATTACTTCTAATCCCTCTTTTTTAATTTCGTCGTCAGTTAATTTCCTTGCCTTTTTAAGAATTTTGTCAACATCGGTAATTTGATCTTCCTTGAAAAGTACCTTTTGATTCTTTTGATCCAAAACTTTGAGGCTGGGAACTTCTGCTTTTTCAGTTTGTACAGGTTGATTAGCTTGTCCATCAGCAAAAGCAAGTTGCGGAGTCAAAAGGGTTGCAGCTGTTAAACCTATTACCAGCAACTTTTTCAAAATTATTTCTCTCCTTTCATTTTAAGGAATTTATTTCCCTACATTGTAAGATTAGCATTTTTTTAAATGTTCGAAATGGTTATAATTAACTGTTTTCGAATGGAGGCAAGGATAATTTTTGGTAAATTTGTACTATTTGATTAGTAAAAGACACAATTTCGTTAAAAATAGACAAAGATAAACATAATTTATTTGCAAAAACAATTAGGCTGCCACCGTTCTAACATGTCGGTAATAGATTTTTTCCTCTCCTTCCATATTACTTTTTATCAGGGGGACTGTTTGTTTCTTTACTTACTTGAGTCTTGCAAAAAATTTGTCGTTGAACTTTAGCGAAGTTTATCAAATCTTCAGGACCGTTGTTGGAATGAAAAATAATAAAGGACATCTGCCATCTTTTGTGGAAATTATTAGTTACCACTGTTAGTTGAATTGAAGCTAAGCGCCTAATCGCTGTTTTTGTGAAAGCACTACGTATACCCTTTTTCGGCCTAATTGGACAAAAACGCAAGATTAAAGTAGTTAATAAACAATGAGGAGATAATCATTTTCACTGAAGTTTGGAGTGCTTTTAGGCCCGATTGTCTCCATTGTTGAGCTACCCGGATGTTTCGGGCCGCCTCCAAACGGAAGAGAGGCACAGACCGATTCAGCTTCCCTGCAAGGGAAAACTTGCAAAAATACAACGGATTCGATGCATCTCACCTACACTACTTCAACGGCCGCCCCGGGTTGCCTACAACCGTCTGTCCCGGCATCACGTCACGGGTTACGACGGTGCCGGCACCGACGATCGATTGTTCCCCGATGATGACACCGGGCAGGAGGGTGGCGTTATTGCCGATTTTTGCTCCGCGCTTAACAACCGGCCCCTTATGCGGAAAATTGCCCATCCCCATATATTTGTCGTTGGATGACGAGCAGCGCGGACCGATAAAAACCTCATCTTCCACTATCATATCACCCGTAATATAACATCCGGTTTGAATAGTGACACGGCTGCCGATTGTGGTGCGCAGTTCCACGATCGCCCCCCGCCCGATGATGCTTGACTCTCCAACTGTTACATGCTCCCGGATACTGGCCTGATCGCCAACCAGCACATCCTGGCCAAGCACCACGCCGGCATAGAGGACCACGCCGGAACCAATCCGGACGTGATCGTGAATCACAAGAGGCAGAAGAACAGCCGTCGGCTTGCGCGCCATTTTTTTGTTCCCGACGGGCGTTTTACCCAGAACGCATAAGTCTCCGATCGATACTCCGTCTCCTATCACCGTGCCCTTTTTAATGACAACATAATTTCCAATGCTTACATTAGCCCCAATCACTGCCCCTTCTTCAATCACAACGTGCTCACCCATACTGACTCCACTGCCTATAACCGCTGACGGGTCTACCTTCATCTTTCTCACTCCTAGCAATTTATGCACACTTAAATGGTTGTAAGGACCAGATACGGCGGATTACTTTCAGAAAAGCAAGCAGAATCCGCGCTCACAATCGATAAAAAAATTCCGTGATTTTCATGACTATTAAACCGCCAATCCATTTCGTACCTACTCACGTTTAGAACTGCTTCCCCGTTCTCTATGTCTACAAGTGAAATGGGCGTTGGATGTGGGGGGGTATAACCGGTTTTAACCAGCGTTTCATCCCAGCCGCCCGCTATCTCTTCAGCGAGTATAGTAGTCATGTCGGTAGAGGAGTGAGCCGGGATATGAAGAACCATCTCCATTACACTCATATCGGTCGGGATCGGGGCAATATTAAACGACACCATCATCTCCCTGCCTCGTACAGCGAGCCGGTTCGGGATAAAAAACATTCGTTTTTCTAAAGAATGCACGGGCAACCGCTCCTTCATGACTAAAGATTCTCATATATGGCAAGCACACGTTCGGCAACAACGTCGCTCGCGTGATATTTTTCAACATACTTGCGCCCGTTGATGCCTGCCTGATGGCGAAGATGGGGGTTATCCAGCAGCATCTTGATCTGGTCGTACACCGTATCCGGATTGGCATTGATAATAGGTAATTCTGGCGGGAACTGCGAGACAAGGTCGGGACGGATAAACGTAACAACTGGTTTGCCAAGTGCCATGGATTCCACGCTTAATAAGCCATATGACCCGCACAATATCTGGTCAACGATGATATCCGCCTCACGGTACAGCTTCGTAGCCTCAACATTGCTCATTCGTTCAATGCGCTTGTAATCAAACGTATAGTCTTTTCGTAACCGTTCAATCGCCTTTTCCACGAATTCGGTGCCTTTAAAAAGCGGGTTGGTCGGAGCGTGAAGGATAAGCGGCCTACCCTTATAAACGGTTGGATAAGCCGGGACAAACTTACGGATATCGATGGCAATTGGGACAACGTGTACCTTTTCATAATAAGGCGTAACATAGGGGTATACTTCATAATCCTGCACAATCGCCTGTCGAATGGAGGCGCTAATCCGGGTTAACCTATCGTGCATCACCTCGTCAGGAGGAGAGTCTCCGGTATAAACATACGGATTATTTTCTCTGGCCTGCCCGTGAAAACGGACATCATTGCCCCAGTGGTGCATAATCATTTTTTTTCCTTTTTCTTGTAACCGGGGCAAATCGGACAAGTTCGGGAGAAGCGAACTGTTGTAATGAAAATGAAAAATATCGAAAAAATTCATAATGTGTTTGGAAGTCTCCGATATTTCACTTTGTACCGTATTGATTAAATGCTCCTGGTAGCCCAAATACGAATGAAATATATTGTATCCAACGGCGATATGGCCTCTTTTTTTCATTGCGCCGCTTAGGATTCCCATCTGTCCGGCAATCTCAATAATTCCATGAAAAACCCTCATCCCTTCTCCTCCCCCTCCAACCGAACGATATGCTTTGGAATTAACCGACCTTCTCACAGCCATTTCATTTCCTTCATCGAAGTGGTCACAAAGGACGCAAGCGGCAGTGATACCGGCATACGGGAAAGGGCTGACGCATAGAGAGCAAAAATCGACTCCAGCGCTTTTTTTCCTTCGTTCCCATTCATAAGCGGCTGCCCCGAGCCGGATAACAGAACACGGATGAAATCGCCGTACATCCTCTCATGCTCATCCTCCTTTGTGATGAGGCTGGCGGCTCGTTCCTCACTGCCCGCTTCCAGCGTACACCAGCGGTAGATTTCATTAAAAGCCGTTCCGCCTATCGAAATAGCCCCTTTTTCACCAAACAGCGATAAGACGGTGCCCATGTTGTTCGGATACGTAATCGTGTTGGCTTCAATCAGGCCGCGAGCGCCGTCTGCAAAGGTTAAAATGCCAAGCGCGATATCTTCCGTTTCCTTCTTTGCTGATCCCCGGGATATATCACCGTATACCTGTGTCACATCCCCCATCCACCATTGAAGCAAATCGACCGCATGAATGCCCTGGTTTAGCAGCATTCCTCCGTCTTCCTCCCACGTACCGCGCCAGGCAGCGGCCGCATAATACTCCGGAGAGCGGTAAAGCCGGATAGATGCTACACCGAGGTGAATTCGGCCAAGCGCTCCACTGTCAACGAGCCTTTTTATTTCCTGCATAATCGGCCGGTAGCGAAGCTGATGGCAAACAAGAATGCGGCGCCGGCGCTCATCCGCCAGCTTTGCCAGTTCGTTCGCTTCCGCAAGCGATAAGGTCATCGGTTTTTCCAGGACGACGTGCTTATTGTGGAGCAAGGCTTTCCGGGTGATGTCCGCGTGAAGGCCGGAAAGGGTAGTAATGATTATCGCATCAATATCAGGATTCGCAAGCATATCCATAAAATTTTGATAGGGCTGCGGAGGTGTCAGCTCATCCTGCTGAGCCAACGTTTCCGCGCGGTAAGATTGATAAAGGCGGCTGGCTTCTTCCATTCTCTCCTTCATAATGTCGCTAACAGCAGCAAGGTGCACATCATTGCTGCGGGCAAGCGTGAAAATATGACGCCGGGCAATTCGTCCGCAGCCAATCAGTCCAAACCGTATCCCCATCTTATCTGCCTCCCCTGTTCATGAGCACGTTAATCACCACATCCTGCTCACTTTCCATTAGAAACGGACTCATCGGCAGTGCGAACAGGCAGGAAGCCATATGTTCGGCTACCGGCAGGTCACCAGGTCTGTAGGAAAGATTCTGGTATACTTCCTGCAAATGCAGGGGACACGGGTAATAGACTCCGCTTTGAATTCCCGCTTGATTGAGCCGGGTCATCACCTCGTCCCGCTGGTTCGATGACACGCAGAAAAGATGATAAATATGCGTCCGATCGGCTGCTTCCACCGGCATGGTGAGCCCGGCACCGGCCAGCTTTTCTTTATAGCGGGCTGCCCACCGCCTTCTCGCTTCGTTCCATTCATCGATTTTTGTCAGCGACACAAGAAGGATGGCAGCATGCAGTTCATCCAGCCGGCTGTTATAGCCAATGGAATCATGGTAATATTTCTTTTTGCTGCCGTGATGGCGCAGCCGGCGGAGCCTGGCGGCCAACTGCGGGTCCGATGTGGCGATCATCCCTCCGTCACCCATTGTTCCAAGGTTTTTCGTCGGGAAGAATGAAAAGCAGGCTGCATCACCTAAGCTTCCAACCCGTTTCCCCTTATACGTCGCCCCGAACGCCTGGCAGGCATCTTCGATAACGAGCAAATCATATTTGCTGGCAATGGACTTGATTTCATCCATATCGGCCGGTTGACCGAATAGATGAACCGGAAGAATCGCTTTCGTAACCGGGGAGATTTTCTCTTCTATTTTCTTTGGGTCTATATTATAGGTAGCAGCGTCGATATCAACAAACACAGGAGTAGCACCTACACGGGAAACCGCCTCCGCTGTGGCGAAAAAAGTAAAGGGCGTAGTAATGACTTCATCTCCCTTTCCAATCCCATAGGCATCCAAAGTCAAAACGAGAGCGTCCGTTCCGTTGGCCACCGCCACGACCTCGGCGACACCCATGACGCGCGCCATTTCCTTTTCCAATTCCTTTACTTTCGAGCCCATAATATACTGACCACTGTCCAATACCTGCTCAATTTCGTACATAATCATTCCCTTTATGGATTGGAGTTGACGCTTTACATCGACCAGCGGTATCATCTTATCCTCTTCCTTTCTTTTCTGTGTTTCTCTCTAAAGCGGGCCAAACCTTAGCAAACCGGTGAAAAAAAGTATGGTCTTTTAGAATGGCTTTCCGGGCTCTTAAGCCGATTTTTCTTCGTTCCAGCGGCCGGTTTATATAATAATCGAACAGTTCGGTCGCCTGTTCCGGATGATCGCAAAGAATAAGTTCAACTCCTTCGGTAAAAAGGCGGGTGAGCGCATCGGTTCTGCTTCCGATCATGAAGGCCCCCGACCCCATAATTTCAAACGTTCGCTGGGATACCTGATCCATTCCATTCTGCACGCCAAGAACCACTTTCGACTGATGATAAATGCGGGATGTTTGTTTGTAAGGGACAAATCCGTGCAGCTGGGAGGAGGGAATAGTGCAGCCAAAAATCTCTTGCAGTGTGTTTTCTCCCCACCCTCCGCCCCAAATGTGCACTTGTTTTTTTGCTTCTATCAATGGAACGAGCAGCTGGCGAAAGCTTTCATAGCGAAACGTCGGACTGTCTAAATGCGGGTGACCGATAAACGACACGTCATACACTTCATTCGCCGTTTCCTTCGCGGGAAAAATCCGGGGATTGAATGCAAAATCAAAATAACATGCAGGTATTCCAAGTGCTTCGTAAGCAGCGACACAATCTGGGTGGATTGTCCATACCATGTCCGGCATAATCTTCTGAACAAACGGGATCGACCAGTTCTGGTGATGAATGGCGTCCTCCGTTGCCCAATACACATGAAAAAGACGGTATTTCCGGCAAAGTTCAGGCAAATAATCTAAAGCAGGGTTAAACAGCGGCAAATCGCACCCAACGGTGAACAGAAGATCGGGCTTACAGTAAGCAATGCCTGCTTCTATTTCTTCCAAGTTCCAGGAAGATTGGTAGAACAATTGATTGCCGTACTGGCAAAAAGCATCCCCTATACTATTTAGATAAATAGACCGGTGATCTAAGAAGAAAATCTTGTAGGTTCTCATTTATGCATGCACATTCTTTACGACCTATTCCTGGACTGTTTTTTTGCGAGTAGGGGTCTGTATCCCCTACAGGCGAACAATGTGGTCACCCGGCAGCCCGTCTGTTACATTCCGTGTATCGATGACACAACGACCGTAGCGCGCAACATCTTCCCATGCAATATTTGAGTGATCCACAAGGATCAGAACGATGTCAAATTGGGATAAGCCCTCCTGTGTGATGTCAAAGTGCGCAGCTGCTTTCGGAAGATTTCCCTGATAAACAGGTTCATGCACCGAAACATGAATGCGCCGGTTTTGCAGCAGTTCAACGACTTTCACTGCAGCCGATTCACGGATATCATTAACATCCTTTTTATACGTAAGGCCGATCACTCCAACCTTTGCGTTTACCATTGGAATGTTCCGCCTGCCCAGTTCATGAACGACGTGGCTCACCACCACGTGCGGAATCATTTCATTAATAAGCCCTGCTTGATGAATCATAGTAAGCGGAACGCCTTCTTGCATACCGATCCAAGATAAAAAGAACGGATCCACCGGAATGCAGTGGCCGCCAATACCGGCGCTTGGATAGTAAGGAGTAAAACCCATCGGTTTAGTTTTAGCCGCTTCAATGACTTCCCATAGATTGACCTTCATTTTGTTTGCGAGAATATTGATTTCATTCATAAAAGAAATGTTGATTAAGCGCTGGCTGTTCTCCAACATTTTGGCAAACTCCGCGACCCGGGGGGAAGAAACAGGAACAACCGTGCGGAATACATTGCTGTAAAGATGATGGATTTGCTTAAGACAACCAGGTGTCACTCCGCTTATGATTTTTGGAATGGATTCTACAGAAATGTCTTTATTACCCGGGTCGATCCGTTCAGGGGAATACCCTAAATAAATGGTCTTACCTACCTGTAGGCTGTCCGTCTCAATGAGTGGCTGCACGTAGTCCTCTGTTGTGCCGGGATAGGTGGAACTCTCCAATACAATGACATGCCCGGGCCGGAGAAAAGCGCGAATATGGTGAATGGCGGAATGAATATATGACAAATCCGGGTTTTTGTTACGTAAAGGTGTTGGAACACATATGATAACGTAGGTGACGGCACTAACCTGAGCATAGTCGACGGTGGCTGCAAACCGGCCGCTGTCGATTAGCTCGCCTATTTCACTATCCGTTATATCTGATAAATAACTTTTTTTTGCGTAAAGTGACTCCACTTTTTTGGAATCTATATCAATGCCTACGACCTGGTGCCCGCTTTTTACAAGCATGCTGGCAAGCGGCAGCCCCACATATCCCAGGCCGATTACGGCAATTTTTTTCTCCACTATTTCTCCCACCCTTTCACTTGATCACTGCGTAAGATATTCACGCCTGCGCAACTCGTCTTGAAACAGGACACGTTCCCCGTATACAGTCTGAAGCCATTGAAGTGCTTCCAGGTGATCACCGATGATTAAGCTCTCAACCTCGTTTGCTTTGTCAATGTTATAGGGACGAAGCTTATTGCTGTGAAAAACATTTACACCTTGAACATTTCGAATAGTCAGACCCCTAATGGCTGCTATGGCCTGCGCTTTGGGCGGAACGAAAAGATTATCAGCACCTATAATTTCAACGGCTTCCCGCCGAATGGCATGCGGAATCGCCGTTAAGGAAGAGAAGCCAAGGTGAAGATGTTTGGTTAATCGGTTTAAAAACAACTTAGCCATACTCACATAATCGATCATGGAACGGTGCAGATAAAATGGGTTTACATTATTCAATGCAACATCCGCCCCATCTTTACAAGCCTCAATAAACGGGCCAAGCTGCTCAGGCGTAAAAACAATGTCCGCATCAATAAAAAGAAAAACATCTCCTGTTGCCACTCTTGCACCGATTGCCCGGCCAACATCATGACCAAGGCATTCAGGATACGAATAACAGGTCACACCATGCGAAACACAAATATCCCGCGTCCGGTCGTTAGAACCGTTCTCAACGACGATGATTTCTTTCGGCTTCAGTTCCTTTACGTTGACCAGAAGAGCATCAATCGTGCTTTCTTCATTGTGAGCGCAAATAATGACAGACAAAGTCTGAGTACTCTTCTCCACATTCACCGGTACAAGAATTTTTTTAATAGAAGTCACTGAAGGGACTGAGGATTGGAACGCCTTCCATATCGGCTCTAATCCGGGCGCACTGTCCGGTTTTAAGGAAATAGCTGATAGTAACGAAGAGACCGTCGTCTGAATCAACGAACGGCCGGTAGGCTCGGGCAGCGCTGTGTACACGGCTTCCCGTTTGCGGTTGAAATCCGAAAAACCTCCTCTCGCACCTTTCTCCGAAATCAGATACTTGATTGCCTCTGCATGGTCACCGAGTACAAGTTCAACCATCATGTTTTTTCTTCGATTTCTTTTTTTATTGCGGCGGGTGACATTAATGGTAGGCAGCCGTTTTACAGCAAGCCCTTGCAGAAGCGCCTTCACCTGGGCTTTCGGCGGAACTGCCAGATTATCGTATCCTATCATTTTGGCCGCCTTCCGGCTCAGCGCATGAGGCACGGTGGTCATTGAACTTCCTTGTAAATCGGGTCTTCCATTGAGTTTATTTATTAGCTGTTTGGCAACAGACACAGAATGGATTCTGTTCTCGGTCTGAATCCCGGAGTAGCCGTTTAACGCAATATCGTACCCTTGCTTAATCGCCAGATAATAGCCGCGAAGTACTTTGGCCGGGATCATGAAATCCGCATCTATGAACAAAAGAACACTGCCTCTCGCATGGCGTGCACCAATGGCTCGCCCGACATCGTGCCCAAGCGGCCGTTTGATTGAAATAACCTTTGCTCCCGCTTTTTCGGCCAGCCAATCGGTTTGGTCGGTCGTTCCATTACACACGACGATCACTTCCGTGTTTGACGCTATTTTTTTCGCTTCACTAACAACCTTGTGAATAGTGCGGAACTCATTTTTTGCGGGGATTATAACAGATAACTGCGGAGCCGTCTCCACAGATGAAGGATTCCTCCCTTTTACGCGCCGTTTCCTAACGTATTTTTTCATATACTCCCTCCCTTTTATCCCGGAAAGACCTTCTAACTTACCTTATGTAATGTGGAAATTGTTGACACGGCATCTAACCAAACGCGCAGCTTTTTTACAATGTTCCATACGAATAAAAAAAATCACTGTTTCGACAAGAAACAGTGATTGCAGCTGAGCGAGTAACCATTCACTCTGAATGTACCGATCCCATGAATTGAATTTGCCCCGGACCGGTTTATTTTTTTTGATGGTCGCCATGCTTCGCAGGCTTACGGCCACGCTTACCGGCCGAACGCCCGGATGTGAATGGCGACGCTGCGCCATTGACTCCGGTTTTTTGAGCAGAACCATTGTGAGAGTGACCGGCGCGCGGCGCAGCCAGTTTACCATGATCCAGTACCCTTTCTTCCATTATAATCCCTAATTGACTGCCAAACTTCTCCGCCATGAATTTTTCTTTTGGTTCAAGCAGCGTGACCGCTGTTCCGCTTTTACCTGCACGACCTGTCCTGCCTACCCGATGTATATACCCTTCCGGATTCAGCGGCAAATCAAAGTTAATAATATGGCTTACATTTTCGACATCGAGACCGCGCGCAAGCAGATCCGTTGTGACCAGGCACGTGATGCTTCCCTCATGAATCTGACGCATCGCTTTTTCACGGTCCAGCTTGTTCGTTTTACTATGGATCCCGGCAATTTTCACTCCTCTCCCGGACAGCCAGGTGGCAATATCGGTTACCTGGTGCAGCTTTTTTACAAAAATAATCGCCCGGGTTGGCCGGAGTGCAACAAGTAGCCGGCGCAACTCTTCAAACTTAAGGCGCTCCGGCGCCACGATGAAATAATGGTTCACCGTATCAGGCAGGCGGGCAGCCCGTTTAATTTTTATCGTTTCGAGCTGTTCCGCCCACTGTTTGCTCCACTCTTCTACAGCGGATGAAACGGTCGCAGAGAAAACAGAAATCTGACGGTCACGCGGTGTACGGGCCAAAACTGTTTCCATGGCACGCAGCATTCGCGCTTCTACCATCTGGTCTGCCTCATCCACGACGACCATGCGCACTTCATGAACTTTGAGTTTTTTCTTATCAAGCAGGTCGACCATGCGCCCCGGTGACCCAACAATAATATGTGGCTTCAGCTTCAATTTTTCTACCTGACGCTTAATGTCAACGCCGCCGATGATGGTCTGGTAGCGGATGTTCGTTTCCCTGCATAATTCATCAAGCACACGGGCAATTTGAAGCGTTAATTCGCGCGTCGGAGCAAAAATAATTGCCTGCAGACTATCCAGCGAACAATCAATGCGTTCCACAAGCGGGAGCATGTAAGCAAGCGTTTTGCCTGTCCCTGTATGTGATTCCCCGATTACGCTCTTCCCTTTTAACAATAGTGGAAGAGCCACTTCCTGGATCTCGGTTGGGCGTGTGATGTTCATCTTCTTCAGCGCCTCCTGAAAATTCGGCGCCAGTGCTGCAAAAATTGCCATGGATTGTGTCCTCTTCCTTCCTAACCGATTGGCATTTCAATACAAAACGTCGTTCCTTCGTTTACTTTACTGTGTACACTAATCGACGCGCCATGGGCAACGACGATGTTTTTGACAATCGATAACCCGAGCCCTGTGCCCGAGCGCCCGCGGGTTCTTGCTTTATCCGCCTTATAAAAACGCTCAAAAACGAATGGAAGATCATCCGCCGGAATCCCGGTTCCCGTATCTGCGATTTCAATATGGAGTTTATCGTTCGCCGCGTACGTACGTAAGGTAATACTTCCCCCCTCAAGCGTATGGCGAAGCGCGTTGTCAATCAAGTTCGTAAGCACCTGCTCCATCCGATCCGGGTCGAAATAGACAAGTTCAGGTGTCCCTTCCCGCCAGTCAAGGTTTAACTGAATCCCCTGCTCCCGGGCAACTCCATGAAACTTGTGGATCACCTTTTCTGCCAGATGTAATAGATTGTTCTCATCGAGGTGAAGATGGATGTGCCCGGCTTCCATTTTCGCAAGATCCAGCAGTTCGTTAACCAGACGAGTCATGCGCAGCGATTCATCGTAAATAATTCTCGCTAGCTCTTTTTTCTCTTCCCCTGTCTCCGCAATATCGTCAATAATTGCTTCACTGTAACCCTGCAACATGGCAAGTGGAGTGCGCAATTCGTGCGATACGTTAGCCAGAAAATCTTTGCGGAGTTTATCGAGCGTTCGTTCTTCCGTCATGTCCCTCAGAACCGCAACCGCTCCGCTTACCTGCTGCAGCTCGTACAGCGGCGCCATGATCACGGTATAAATCCGTCCCTGCACCTTAATATCCGAGATGACTTCCTGCTCGTTTTTGATAACCTGTTCAAGAATCGGCTTCATGGAAACAGGAAGACGGTCGGTAACGTCACCATCCTCTATTTCACCGGTGTCACTTCCGTTACGGAGTTCATACCCCCATATTCTCAGAATCGACTCTGCTTGCGGATTCGTGACAATAATTCCGCCTTCTTTATTTACCGTAATTACCCCGTCGACCATGCTGCGCAAAATGCTTGATAATTGCTCTTTCTCATGCGACAGCGCCCGGATTAACTCGTTTAGCTTATTTGCCATGTGGTTAAATGTTCCGGACAGGTCGCCTATCTCATCGTTTGAACGGATTGAGATTTGCACGGAAAAGTCACCGCGGGCGTATGAATCCGCGGCCTTTTTCATCGAACGCAGGGGCTGCGTAATGCGTGAGGACAGGAAAAAGGCAAAGAATGTCGTAAGTATAATTCCAATAACCGCCGCTAAAAATATAAGCCATGTGGTTTTATTGGTCGTTTCCTTCAAGTCATCCATCGTCTGGTATAAAATGAGGGCATTATTACTGTTTGCAATATGCAAAGGTACCGCAACCACAAGGAATTCTTCCGGATACCGTATGCTGTTGTAGCTTTTAACGGTAAAAAAAGTGCGGGTAACACTAATATTGCCGGTTAGCGATTTCTTTATCTCAGGATTTTGCAGCAATTCATTCAGGGAAATCTCAGGAATTTTCGGATTCACGGTTGTAAAGTTCGTCTTGGCGACCTCACCTTTCGGGCTGACCACGACCATTCGCGTATTATATACGTCCACCAGCTCACGTGCGATGTGAACCGCACCCACCTGGTCATGGTACACTTCCAGTACGTCGGCCATATTCTGAGCGAGATGCTTAAGATTGGCAGTACTCTGCTTTTCATAAAAATTGTCGAGAAACTGCATAAGCGTCAGGCTCAGAACCATCAAGACAGCAGCAACCAATCCGATAATCGTGAACCATAATTTTACGACGACCCGATTGTAAAACACTTATTTCGGCACCTCTAATTTATACCCAATCCCCCAAACCGTGGAGATCATATTGGCAGCGGAAGGTGAGATTTTATTCAATTTTTCCCGCAGGCGTTTAATATGCGTATCAACCGTCCGCAGATCCCCGAAAAATTCATAATGCCACACATCTTTGAGCAGGTCTTCCCGGGAAAATACCCGGTCAGGGTTTTTGGCCAAATAGTATAAAAGTTCATATTCTTTCGGTGTTAATCCTACTTCTTCCCCGTTAACGACAACCCGGTGGGCATCATGGTCAATGGAAAGATCCGGGAAGACAAGCACATTATGTGAACTATTCGGAGTGGTTAAGAAGGCGGTTGCAGAAGATCGGCGCAAAATCGCTTTCACACGAAAGACAACTTCACGCGGGCTGAACGGTTTCACGACATAGTCATCCGTTCCCGATTCAAACCCCTGCACACGATTGGCTTCCTCCCCTTTAGCGGTGAGCATAATAACCGGTGTAGCCTTTTGTTCGCGGAGGCGCTGGCATACTTCAATTCCATCCATCCCCGGCAGCATAATATCAAGCAGTATCACATCATAATCGTTGTCAATGGCCATCTGAAGGGCTTGTTCCCCGTCTTCCGCCTCATCAATGATGAACTTTTCCCGCTCCAAATACATACGAAGCAGCCGGCGAATGCGCTCCTCATCATCGACCACCAGTATCTTTGCATTTTGTTCCATTTTATTCCCCACCTTATTCTTTTTCTCTTCCTAAAAAAGTGTATCTTTTTAGTACTATGTTTTACTTTGTTCACACATCTTTTACATTTTATTGTACCATAAAAAATCCCTCTGTTTGTTTATTTATATCCATACAGAGGGAAGTTATTTGCTATTCTTTTTCCATTTACGCGTACGAGTGGAGACCAGCAATTACCATATTAACAAACACGAGGTTAAACATAACGATAATAAAGCCGATAACTGCCATCCAGGCTGATTTCTGCCCGACCCAGCCACGTGAAAGACGCAAATGAAGATACGCACTGTAGAATAGCCATGTGACAAGAGCCCATACTTCCTTCGGGTCCCAACTCCAGAAATGGCCCCACGCTTCAGCCGCCCAAATCATGGCAAAGATAAGGGCCCCAAGCGTAAAAATCGGAAAGCCAATCGCGATCGCCCGATAGCTGATTTCGTCTACTAACGGTGCGTCAAGATCCTGTACCCACCTGCTTAACGGCAAGGCCAGACGCTTGCGGAGGGCCAGGCGCAGAAGAACGTAGAGAATCGTTCCGCCGAGCATCGACCAGATAACCGTATTCAACTTATGCGCAGCATTCTGTCCTTTCATAAAAGAAGGCGTTTCAAATACCGGCTGCATTTTGCCCTGCGTAAGAAGCGTGCCGTTTTGCGGTCCCGCAATTGCCGGCAAATCATAGGAAATCGTCGTATCTGTCGGCGTTCCCATGATATCCACCTTCGCTTTAAAAACAGCCTCATAATTGGCCGCTTTAAAACCAAACGTGAGGACAACGAAGCTGACAAGACAGAGAATTCCCCACATCACAAACTCCAGCCACCTGGCAGATTTCGAATTCTCCTTCAGGTTGACGGTGCGGAGCAAATACATCAATCCGGCGGCAAATCCGATCGCGAAGGCGCCTTCCCCCAGAGCGGCGGTCGTTACGTGAATTTGCAGCCAATAACTTTGCAGCGCTGGAACAAGTGGAGTAATTTCCCTGCTGAATACGGAGGCATACGCCAGAATAAGAACGACAAACGGCATCACAAACGCCCCGATGAGCGGAATGCTGTATAAAGGAAAAATCACAAGAAAAGCGAGCGTAATCGCAAAGGCAAGAAATTGCATAAATTCGAACATGTTACTTGTCGGGATATGCCCCCCGATATACCAGCGCAGACCGATAAAAACAGCGTGAAAAATAACCCCGATAAGCGCGAAAATATAGCCGATTTTGCCGAATTTCTTCATATGCGCTTCCGGATCACGCTGGCCGAACCTGCGGCCGGTAATAGACACAAAGAATACGATCATAGACAAGGCATACAAAATAAAAGCAATCAGCAGCAAATTACTGCTCAGTTCAATTAAATTCATTATGCTGTTTTGCCCTCCTTTTTGTCCAGTTGCGAGATAGCAATGTCGCAGTCAATCGCCTTGAGAACATCTACCACTTCGTTCTTTATGCCATACCAGTTTTTATTCGTATGGGCTGCCACATACATTTTCCCGTCTTCAAGCTGCAGCCAGATGCGCCGATGCTGCCAGTAAAATCCCATGATAAGACCGATCATACAGATAAAGCAGCCAAAATATATCACCGGTAAGCTGCGGTCTATGCGGACTAACAACCCGGACACATCTACCAGATCCGGCTTCAGGAATTGATAGTTCATCACCGGGTTTTTTCCGTCAGCGGTTACAATCCGGCCGAGGAAGACCCAGACTTTCTCCCCGTTTGGTGTTTTCGGGCTTTTTAAGTCAAGAATAAATGCCGGGTTATTCGGATCCTTCGATTTCGTTGCCGGCTGCTTCGTGTTCTCATCCAGCGTGAAATCAGGAAAATACTGCAGAACGCGAACCGACATCTTATCATTGATTTTAATCTGGTCCGGGGGATTGTACAAGTCAAGTTTAATTGTACCCATTTGCTGCTGGGTGGACGTATCGACAATTGCCAAATTCAACGCCTCTAACTGATTCTGCTGTTCCCCTGATTGATATAATAATAAATGCTGATATTCAAAGGGATGATTCACCAGCACATCCTGTTTGTGAACCTCTTTTAATTTTGGTTCCGCCCCCGGAACTCCAGCATTTTGATCTTCATATAAAACGGCTCGGGTTCTGTATTCTTTTGGGATTACCCCCTGCATATCGAGCTTTTGCGGAAACTCATTCTGCTGATAATATGTAATATCGAATTTTTCATTTTTGACATAGTAATTCGTTTCGGGAAGCTTAACCGTTTGCCCCTCCCGCACCCATACGAACTGGTCGAGGTAATCTCCGGGAATAAGCCGCATTAAGCAGCCAATTAAAAAAATAATAAGGCCTATATGGTTGATATAAGGACCCCAGCGACTAAAGCGGTTTTTCTCGCCGAGCAGGGCATTCGCTTCTCTGCGCACTTTGTATCTTTTGTTTTTCAGAGCTGCCTCGAGGCGGCTGATGGCGGATTGCTCATCTTCCTGACCGAGAACAAATTCCGTACTGACCTTCTGCAATTGCAGAAAACGCTTATTTCGCTTCACCTTCTGGAGCCGGAGCGCCCGGTACAGCGGGATAGCGCGGTCAATGCTGCAGACAACAAGTGATATTCCAATCGCCAAAAGCAAAGAAACGAACCACCACGAATCATACATATGGGACAGCCCGAGGCGGTAATAGATTTCTCCGAGTGTACCGTAAGCGTGCGGATAATAGATTTCCGGCGGTTCTGCAATTAAATTTTCCTGGGGAAAAATCGTTCCGATCGCCGATGCAATAAGAGTAATGACAATCATTACAACCGCAATTTTGACGGAAGAAAAAAAATTCCATACCTGATCGACAATTGTTCGACTGTAGATTTGCGAGCGGCGGGCAGCTCCTTCATAACGCATGTCAATCTGGCTGTCTTCCGCATCTTTATTCAGCGGGACACCGCATGACTCACACAGTACCGTTCCGACAGGATTGGCATGGCCGCACTCACACTTCACACTCTCTGCTTGTTTACTCTCCATTTTTTCACCTCAATTCTTCTACGGAGCTATTTGCTGCATGTTGTCACGCATCGTGTCCAGAGTCATTCCTCCCTCAACTTTTTTGTATACGGTGCCATCCGGTTTGATAAAAACAGTTGTAGGCAGAGGTCCTATTTGATACAATCGCGTGATATCCTGACTCTGGTCCAGGGCAAGCGGAAAAGTTAACCCGTACTGTTTGGCAAATGACCGGACGGCAACTTCCGACTCCCCATCATTTACAGCCATAATAACAACCCCTTTGTTTGCAAATTCTCCGGCTGCTTTCTCAAAATTGGGCATTTCCTGCTTACAGGGCGGGCACCAGGTACCCCAGAAATTCAGTACTACACCTTTTCCTTTCAGGGCACTAAGCTGTATTTGCTTATCCGTACCCGCAACTTTTGCGGCAAAATCAGGCGAGGGTTTCCCCTGCTGCACAGTGGATTTGTCTTTGATATAAGCAGTATAAAAAGTCCACCCCAGCGCGATTGCGATGACCGCCAGAATAGAACTACGCATCACCTTGTGCGCGTTCATAGCCACCCTCCTTACCACCAAGCTACCATTATCATTGTAAAATCAAGGTTAAACTATAAACATTATACCTTCATTGAAAATAGCATGTCATTTTAAATATGAACGTTATGTGAAAGTGAGAGAATCAACCTTACTCTTACAGTAGATGAATATTATTTCGTTTTCATGCACGCTAAAGTCAGGTTCATGAAAAAGTTTGCCAAGAAAACAAAAAACGAAACTTGATGAATAAATATTTATTTACATTTGTAATTATACGTTGTAAAATTGGTTCATTCTAGAATTGTTGTTAAGGAGTGAAAATAAGGAATGTTGCCGACTGAAACCCAGTGGAACGCTCTGTTACAGCGCCATGCGACCGTCACGATTCAAACGTCGGATCGGAAGGTAACAGGCGATTTATATAACTTGACGAATAGCCAGATTATCCTGCTCGTCCCCAGTAAAGACGGACTGTTTGAAGTGGTGGAGCGAACGGAAATCGCCGATATATTCTGGTAGACTCTGCATAAAACAATGAATAGGGAAAAAAACTTGGCTAGTGCCAAGCCAAAGGCGCTGGCAAGCCGCCGCCCCGCGACTTCTGCCTGACGGCGGCTTGCTTTTTTTGCTACATAGAGCGGAGACGATTGACTTCACTCGGGGTAAGCAAACGATAAGTTCCTTCGACCGTCCCTTCAAGCGTAAGAAAGGCAAGCCGGATTCTTCTCAACTGTACAACATGGTGCCCCACCGCCTCACACATGCGGCGTACCTGCCTGTTTCTTCCTTCGTGAATGGTCAGGTGAATCATACTGGTGTCATTTTTTTTCTGATACCGGATGAACTCTGCCAGGGCAGGTGCAGTCATTCCATCCTCAAGCCTGACTCCCCTGCGCAGTTGTTCAAGCGCCGGTTCGGCTATTCTCCCTTTCACTGTCGCTTCATACACCTTGTCCAGTTCGTGACTCGGGTGGGCGATATGATTGGCAAAATCCCCGTCATTCGTAAGCAGCAAAAGCCCTGAAGTGTCATAATCCAGACGGCCGACGGGATAAATGCGTTCTTTTACCCCTTTCATTAAGTCGATTACCGTTTTCCGTTTCTGCGGGTCACTTACGCTCGTAATCACACCGGTCGGCTTATTAAGCAGGTAATATACCGTGCGTTCTTTCTCGATTTTCTTTCCGTCTACCTCAATGTCATCCCGGGTCGGGTCTACTTTATATCCAAGTTCAGTAATCGTCGTTCCGTTTACCTTGACCCTGCCTTCCGCAATGAACTGTTCACATTTTCTTCTCGAAGCCACTCCCGCTTCTGCCATGACTTTTTGTAATCTGTCCATGTTATCCACCTTTGTCTTTTCTTTCATTTATTATACCGTCCGCCGGCAGTTTGGAGCAAAGGATGCATTAGAAGATACATAAGTAGCGGTGAATGGAATGGTCCGTTGCACACTTCCCCAAGATTCATTCTGCTACACTCATACTTGACGAAGAACAGACAGTCTCCGCTTCTCCATTGCAATTTGAAAAGGACAGGTCTCACATCAAATGATTATGAAAAATGGATTATGGATATATCTAAAGGATGAGTAACAGGCAAAAGTATGTTATTTTTTTAAGACAAATCGCAGTGTTTTTGATAAACTTCCAAATGCAAGCACAAATTAAGGAGGATAATTGATGATTAAAAAAATAGCAACGGTTGCAGTATATGTTGATGATCAACAAAAAGCAAAAGAGTTTTGGACAAACAAAATGGAGTTTGAAGTTACCGCAGAGCACCCGATGGGGCCAAATGCATATTGGCTTGAAGTAGCACCTAAAGGCGCTGAGACCCATTTGGTTATTTATCCAAAAGCTATGATGCAAGGTTGGGAAAGTATGAAAGCATCCATCGTTTTTGAATGCGAGGATATAATGGGTACTTACGAAAAATTGAAATCAAATGGTGTTGAGTTTTTGGGAGAACCAAATACGATGCAATGGGGTACCTTCGTGCAATTTAAAGACGAAGATGGAAACCAGTTTCTACTGAAGGGATGATGTAAGCAAGCTCAGTAGATGAACTCCAAAGTTGGAGCGAAATAATTAGGAATGCAGACGAACGGGAGGCCACCCCTTATAGGATGGCCTCGTGGTCATTCGACTTATTGCTTTTCGACAGAAAGGAGTCGTGCACACCTCATGGCAACTGTCCATGGTTGGACACTAAAAAAAGTGGTATGTGCTATTTTTTTGACGAATTTAATGAATTAATGGTCCGCGCGGGGCTTGCTCTATCCGAAAACGAGCAGGACGACAAGAAAAGAAGCAATCACACCGATAAGGTCCGACAGCAGCCCAACCTTGAGCGCATACTTCGTGTTTCGAATGCCGACCGCGCCAAAGTAGACGGTGAGTACATATAATGTTGTATCCGTACTGCCCTGAATCGTGCTGGCCAACCGGCCGATAAACGAATCCGGCCCATGGTTCGCAATCAAATCGGTCGTTATCGCTAGAGAACCCGATCCTGTTATCGGGCGCATAAGAGCAAGCGGAACGATTTCAGGCGGAAAATGCAGTATGACAAGGACAGGCTTGAGCACGTTTAAAAACATTGCCATCGCTCCGGATTCACGGAAGACAGTGATGGCCACCATCATCCCAACAAGATGCGGCATAATTTTAATGGCCGTTCCAAATCCGCCTTTCGCTCCGGAAATGAATGACTCATACACCGGGACTTTTTTATACAGGGCGTAAACGAGTACATACGAAATAAGCAAAGGGATCGCCCACATCGAAATCTGGGTTACAATCGCGTACATGGGCTATCCCCTCCTTCGCTCCCGGTACTGATACCATTTGTCGATCATGATCGCCCCAAGCGTAGCAATGAACGTGGCCATTAACGTGCTGCCAACGATTTCAGCGGGGTTAGCTGATTTATAGTTCATACGAATTGCGATCATCGTTGTTGGAATAAGCGTCAAACTGGCTGTATTCAAGGCAAGCAGCGTACACATTCCGGGTGTTGCCGTTTTGGGGTCCGGGTTGAGCTTCTGTAATTCCTGCATCGCCTTGATCCCCATCGGTGTTGCCGCATTGCCAAGGCCGAGTAAATTAGCGCTCATATTCGATAAAATGTAGCCAAAAGCCGGGTGTTCTTTTGGAACCGTCGGAAACAGCCAGCGTGCAAACGGGCTGAGCAAACCGGACAATTTATCGAGTATTCCCGCGTCTTCCGCCACTTTCATTACACCCATCCAAAAAATAAGGATACTAATCAGCCCGAAACTTACGGTCACCCCTGTTTCCGCACCGGCAAACACGGCTTTATTAATCGCTTCTGGATTGCCGGAGATAGCGGCAAAACCGATCCCGATGATAATCATCCCCGCCCAGATTAGGTTCACCATCTTTAGACACCCCCCAGCATTACGTACCAGAACGACTTCCACTCATCCGTGATCCGGCTTGCCACTGCCTGCACCATCGTCTCCCGGACAACATTGACCTGAACACGGCCGATAATCCGGCTGTCTATAAGCACCTCAAGTACAGGACCCGAGGGTTGTTTTACAAGTTCAGTGCGAACCCTCCCCTTCTCATCCGCCGTTAAAGGATAGAAAAAAGGCCGCAGGCTATAGTAAGCCGTGATTCCCGACTCCGTTTTTTCTTCCGCCACACGCTGGTTCATTCGGACAAGTTCTGTACGTGGATAATGGGCGAACCCGTAATCCATCCAGTTCATAGAATCTTCCCAGTCTGACGGCGCATTCAGCACGACAATCGCCAACTGTTGTCCATTGCGGGTCGCGGACGATGACAGACAGCGACGTGCCAGTTTCGTGTAGCCGGTTTTCACTCCATCCGCCCCTTCATACAGGCGAAGCATTTTATTTTTGTTTAAAAGCTTGCGATCCCACTCTTCCCCCTGCCATGGAATCATTTTAACCTTGGTAGCAACGATTTTTTGAAAAACAGGATTGCGCAGCGCATACGCAGTAAGGCGCGCCATATCACTGGCGGTTGAATAATGGTCCGGGTGATCAAGGCCGTGCGGATTCATAAAATGTGTGGATTGCATTCCAATATACTCCGCTTTTTCATTCATCAGCCGAACAAATCCTTCTACCGATCCGCCCACATGCTCTGCGATCGCGACCGCCGCATCGTTCCCTGAACGCAGCATAAGTCCATACAGCATATCCTCAAGTTTCATTTTCTCGCCGCGCTTCAAATAAATGGAGGAACCTTCCGTACCCGATGCATGGTTAGGAGTTGTAACAATGTCGTTGATATTCCCTTCCTCAATCGCAACAATGGCTGTCATAATCTTTGTCAGACTGGCAATGCGCATCCGTTTATCGCCGTCTTTTTCTGCAAGAATCCGGCCGGATTGTACGTCGATAAGCGCCGCGGTCTGGGCGGAAATCGGGGGCGGCGCCACCGTATCATCCGCGTATCCCTTATTCGGTACCCCTGCTGCCAGCAAACTTCCTATAAGAATGAACATGAGAAGATAGCGAATAGTCGTCAACAACCTATCCCCCTTTTACAAGCTTGTTTGTATATCTATATGGCTTGTATACGGGTTGTATGACAGGCCTTATCCGTTGTCTGCATGATGCAGGAATATACGTTCAACTAAAAAAGAAGAAGCACGGGCTCTCCCGTGCTTGTAGGATACATTTATGGCGCCACATCTATATGTTTGGCTGCTGGCGGACTTGCTTTTTTAAATGACCTCCTGATAAAATTCCCAAAATCATCAAACAGCGTATAAACGACAGGAACGAGTATTAAAGTAACGAGAGTGGAAAACGTCAGGCCAAAGGCAACAACCGTAGCCATAGGAGCCTGCGCTTCCGCTCCTTCGCCAAAACCGATGACGAGAGGAAGCATCGCCAAAACCGTCGTTGCCGTTGTCATTAAAATCGGACGCAAACGGACCGGCCCCGCCTGTAATATGGCCTCATCGCGGGTCAGGCCTCTTTTAATTAACTGGTTGGTATAATCGACAAGAACAATCGCGTTGTTAACGACAATCCCAATCAGCATAAGCACACCGATCAGGGCATTAACACTTAAAGAGCGGTTCGTCACAATTAAGCCGAGCATCGCTCCGATAAATGTTGGCGGCAGAGAAAACATAATGATGAACGGACTAAAAAACGATTCAAATTGGCTCACCATTACAAAGTAAACCAGAACGATCGCAAGCGGCATAGCCATCGCTAAACTTGTATATGACTGGTTGATATCTTTCGTCTGACCGCCCATGGTAATCGTATACCCATCAGGATGCGGTAAATTGTTAATTTTATTGGCAACCAGCTGCTGAACCTGCCCCTGGTTCGCATTAAACAAATCCGCGGAAACGGTAATTTGGCGTGTCTGGTTAATCCGTTCGATCATGGATGGTCCTGTACCGAGCGACACCGTGGCGACATCTGATAAGGCAACTTCCCCTCCGTTTGAGGTTGGTATCATTAAATTGGGTAAGTTATCAATGTTCTGGCTGAACGCTTTCGGATATTTTACGATGATATCAATCGAACTGTCCAGCGCGTGAAATTGAGTAGCAACCGCACCCTGGTAAGCATTCCGTACTGCAGAAGCGATTTGCCCGACAGCCAGGCCGTATTGGGAAGCGCGCTGCCGGTCAATATTGAGCTGGTATTGTGGAACAAGCCTGTCGGAAGAATTCTGAATATTGCGCGTCCCCCGGACGGTAGCAATTGCTTTTTCAACACTGGTGCTCAATTTTTGCAGCATGTTTATATCCTGCCCGCTGATTTGAACCTGAATCGGCGATCCGCCTCGTCCAAAAGATGAGGTAGATGAAGCTGCGGACAGGTTAATTTTCGCCCCCGGGATAAAGCGGACGTTCTGCCGAACCTCCTCGACAACAGTGTCTGTCGAGCGTTTCCGCTCAGCTAACGGCTTAAGGGTGACATGAATGTTCGCCTGGTCGGTGGAATTGTTTGAACCGCTTCCTACCTGAGTAAAGATCGTTGTAACCTCAGGAACTTTGCGGATGATATTCTCGACTCTGCTGGCGACCTGATCCGTTGTCTGCAAATTCGTCCCGGACGCGGTTTGAATGGAAACGGTGAATTCCCCCTGGTCGGTGCTCGGGGTTAATTCAAACCCGACATAAGGAATGAGCAGCGCACTCGCCGCAAACAGGATAACGGTACCCGTGATCACTGTTTTCCGGTGGCGCAGCGCCCATCTGAGAAGTTTTCCATACGCCTGGTTTAACCGGTCCATCCCACGCTGAAAAAATGATTTTTTCTCGCTTTCCCCGATGCTTTTTATCATTTTCGATGACAGCATAGGAACGAGTGTAAGCGCGCCAAACAAAGCGGCGATATGCGAAAAACTGACCGTTAACGCAAGCGGAGAGAACATCTGTGAAGCCAGGCCCTGCGTGAACACAATCGGCGCGAATACAGCGATTTGTGACAGTGCGGATGCGAGCACGGCTGCCCCCACTTCTGTAGTCCCTAACTTGGCTGCTTCTTTTGGGGTGTACCCCTGGTTGCTGTACCGGAAGATACTTTCAATGACAACAATGGCAAAATCGACGAGTGAGCCCATGCCGAGCGCAAGACCGCCAAGGGTAACGGTATTAATCGTCTGGTTCGAAAAATACATAAGCGAAAATGTGCTGATGATAGAAATAGGGATAACAATCCCGATGATTAAGGTAGTACTGAGCCTTTGTAAAAACAGGAACAGGACGACAATCGCCAGAAGAGCCCCTATTACGGTATGTTGAACGACCGTCGTAATCGATTGGATAATATACTTAGCTTGATCCGTAACAACGAGCAATTTCGTATTTTGCGGCAGCTGCGGCTTCAATTGGGCCATCACCTGCTGGACATTTTTCGAAACCTGCACCGTATTGGCATCCGGCGCTTTTGTAATATCGATGCTTACGCTTGCTTTATTATTCAATCTCGCAATCTGGGTGACATCTTGAAACGTATCCTGAATCGTTGCAATGTCTTTCACATAGAGAGTGGATGCATTCGACCCGCTTCCCGTATGGATCGGTACATTTCCGATGTCGTTTACAGTTAAAAAGTCACCGTTGATATGTAAATTAAGCCGCTTATCTCCCTGTTGAATCAATCCCCCGTCATTGGAGATATTGTCCTGCTGCAGGGCCTGAACCACTTGAGTAATCGACAGGCCGTATCCCTGCATTTTTACAGGGTCGAGCTGGATTTCAATTTGCCGGGTTCTTCCACCCGTAACGTTCGTGGATGCCACCCCGTCCACCGTTTGTAAGCGGGGTTCAATTACATCCGAGGCCAAACGTTTTAATTCCAGCGGGTCAATATTACCTGAAAGGGAAAGCGTCATAACCGGCCGGCTATTCGGGTCCATTTTCGTAATGGTCGGGGCATCGGCGTCCTGCGGCAGCCCTCGGCGGACACGTTCCATTTTATCCCGCATCGATAGGAGGGCCTGGTCCATGTTTACCCCGTAATTAAACCGGACCGTAACCTGAGAGGAATTCTGCCTGGAGCGGGAATCAACCTCCATAACATTAGAAACCGTCGACATCGCCGCTTCAATAGGCTTGCTGATCTGCTGCTCAACTTCTTCCGGGGAGGCTCCCTGCCACGTGGTCGTGACCGATGCCACAGGAATGGTCATATTCGGATACAAATCAACCCGTAAGAGCGGGATCGCTACAAAACCAAGCAGCAGGAGGAGCATCATAATCACAGTGATCGTTGCCGGGCGTTCAACAGAAAAATTAGCGATTTTCATTGCGATTGGTCTCCTTGTGCACTCTTTTTCCTTCCTGATTTACCTGCTTTCGTGTGCTGATCCTGTTTGCCTGGCCCTGTTATTTCTACCGTTTTTCCTTCGCTTAGGAAGTCCTGTCCCTGCGTAACGAGGACATCCCCTGTATGTATGCCGTCTTTAATTTCTACCACGTCCGGTTTCATTACGCCAATTTTAACAAGATGTTGATGTGCCACATTGTTTTCTACAGTGAATACCTTTGGCCCATCGGGAGTTTGAATTAACGCGTTGGCAGGAATCACAATGGCCTGTCTCGGCTGCAAACCGCCCACGGTTACCTGTGCTACCATGCCCGGCTTTATTTGCTGGTTATTATTTTGGACATCCACCTCGACATTATATGTTTTTGTTGTGCTGTCTTCTACCGGGTTAATCCTGGCAATGGTTCCCTGCATACGTTGTTGATTTATCGCCGGAATGGTCATGCTGACTGCGGAACCCGTCCGGATTTTATCGATGAGTGATTCAGGAACATTGACGTTGATTTTTATCGGATTCAATTGTGCAATGGTCACGACGGACCCTTGTGTTCCGGAAAACCCTCCCACTTCCACATCCCTGGAGACGACAATCCCGTTAACCGGCGAAGTAATGCTCATTTCCTGTATTAGGTGTTTGGTGGAATCGACACTTGCCTGCGCCTGTGTAACCTGCGCCTCGGCTACATTGATCGACTCCTGGTCATAAGGCGTCTGATCCGCCAATGCTACCTGGTACTGTTTCTGTGCCGCTTCATACCTTGTTTGGGCGTTTTTTAATGTCAGTGCGGCGTTATCAACGTCCTGCTTTGGAATCGCTCCCTCGGCATAAAGCGCTTGATCTTGGTTTAATTTCGACTGTGCATCTGCTACATTCGCTTTTTCTTGATTTAACGTAGAATAAGCGGCTGCTTTTTCCTTCGACCAGCTGTTGTTCGATTGTGTAAAGCTCCTTTGCGCCTCCACTTTGGCTTTTTCCGCCTGCGCCTGTGCGACCTGGAGAGCCGCCTGCTGCTGTTCCAACTGAATCTGCAAATCTGAAGTGTCTAATTGTATGAGAGGCTGTCCAACATGAACCACATCCCCCATCTGCACATACACCTGGGATACTTTACCGCTTTGCTTCGACGTAACTTTCGTCAATAAAGCCGGGCTGCACTGCCCGTTAAGAATAACCTGATCTGTAAGGTTCCCTACTTTGACTACAGAGGTTACCACAGGAATTGCCTGACTGTTTTTTTTAGCGGCCGTCGGTTTTGCGGAGCATGCCGGCAAAAAAAACACGGCTGCTGTCATCCATAATGCGGAAGATAAAACCATCCCTTTTCTCATGTCCATTCCTCCAAAAGTAACAAAAAATCAACCGAATCTATCATACTTTTTGTTTATGTCAAGAGTATGTCAACGGATGTGATGGAATGATCATTTTTATTTTTTGCAAAGTCTTTCCTTGTAAGGAGGTGCTGCTGACTCCCACTGGCGAGTCCCCAAATAAAAAAGGGACGAACGCCTAACCGAACAGCTACCTGCAAAGGTATCCTATTCAAAAAGTGGCTCGTCCTCAAATGAGGAGCTATACTTTTTTTTACAACTTTGGGTCTGTCTCGACCTTAACGATTCAGTAACCGTAAATGATTAACTATTCAGTATACGGGAAAATAAAACACTGCTTAACAGCAGCATGAGTCCCGACGCAACAATGAGTATGCCCCAATCAAACAGAAGGTGGGTTTCTCCTACCGAAAGCAAAAGGTTGCGCAGCCCGTCGACCAGGTAGCTCATCGGGTTAATCATGGCCACTACTTTCAACCAGCCAGGCATAATTGAAATCGGATACAATGCATTGGATGAGAAGAAAAGCGGCATCGTGATCAACTGGCCGATGCCCATCATGCGTTCACGGGTACGCATAAGCGATGCGATCACCATGGACATACCAGAAAAAAAGGTGCCCCCGAGGATGACCGTGAACAATACGCCGATGATATGAACGACAGAGAAGTTTAAATGGATTCCAAGAATGACAGCCAGTATCAGGATAATTACCGCCTGGCTAAAAGAGCGCAGGGAGGCGGACAGCATCTTGCCGAGAATAAATGCGGAACGACGAATCGGTGTAGACAGGATTTTATGCAGCAGCCCCATGTCGCGCTCCCAAATAATCGTGATGCCGTAAAAAATTGAAATAAATGTGATGGATTGGGCCAGAATCCCGGGCGTCAAAAAAGCCTTGTAGCTAACACTTCCTGTAGGAATCGCGCGGATTCGGCTGAACGTCTGCCCAAAAATAAGCAGCCACAGGGCGGGCTGAATCCCCCGCATGATTAGTTCGGACGGATCTTTGCGAAGTTTCCTTGCCTCTACTTCAATGATCGTCCATACATGATAAAAATACAGCAGAAAGCGATTTCGTCCTTTATCCGAGTCTCTTTGCTGTACGGCGGCTTCGAGCGACATTTTTCATTCCCCCCTCCTGATTGTCAAAATGGCCGGCAAAATAGGCGAAAATATCGTCCATCGTCGCATCCGGCTTGCCCATCTGCTCGCGAAGTTCTTCAATCGTTCCGAGCGCCGCAATCTGCCCTTTGTTCATCATTGCGATCCTCGAACAAAGTGATTCGGCTTCATCCATATAGTGGGTCGTAAGGATTATCGTCATATTGTGCTCATGCTGTAGTTTTTCAATATGCTCCCACACCCCTCTGCGCGCCACCGGGTCTAATCCCACGGTTGGTTCGTCAAGAAACAGAACCTGGGGACGGTGTAAAATCGCCTGCCCAATTTCAAGCCGGCGGATCATTCCTCCTGAATAGCTCTTCACAGGCTGGTCTGCCGCTTCTTCCAGGTCAATCAGCTGCAAAATTTCCTCAATCCGCCGCTCCCTTTCTTTCTTTTGCAGGCCAAACAGTTTGGCGAATAAGAGCAAATTTTCATAGCCTGTTAATGTTCCGTCCACAGAAAGCATCTGCGGTACGTACCCAATGGATTCCCGAATGCGGGTCGGGTTCTTCGCATAATGATACCCGGCAATCTCGATATCGCCTTCATCAATGGGCAGAAGGGTGGTCATCATTTTAATCGTGGTTGATTTTCCAGCCCCGTTCGGTCCCAATAACCCAAAGCATTCCCCGCGCTGCACTTCAAAATTCACGTTACGGACGGCATAAAAATCACCAAAACGTTTAGATACATTCCGGACCCGTACAGTGATATCACTCATTCGCTCGCCTCATTTCGTTCGTTATTATATTTGCGAAAAGAAAACACTCTTTCCAGTACGCGAAGAGTGTTAGACATATAGTAAAATAAAATTATTCCCCGATCGTTTCCTCGGTTGGAGAAGCCGCAAACAAATACTCGTCAACCAGTTCTTCCTCAACAGGAAACTCCGGCGCCGGCGGCAATTCATCAAGGCTTCGCAATCCAAAGTACTCAAGAAATTCCTTCGTTGTCCCATAGAGAATGGGCCGTCCCACCGCCTCAGCCCGGCCTGTTTCACGGATCAAATGTTTTCCGGAAAGAGTGCTGATCGCATGCTCACACTTTACCCCCCGAATTTCTTCAATCTCCATTCGCGTAATCGGCTGCTTATAGGCAATGATTGCCAGCGTCTCAAGGGCAGCCTGTGAAAGAGTAGCATGGGAAGGAGTCTGTGCCAGCTTCTCAAAGTACTCAGCGAATTCCGGGCGCGTTGTAAAGTGATACGCCTGCGCAATTTCCACAATTTGCAACCCGCGATTTTGTTCTATGTAATCCCGCTTTATTTCATCCATTAACGCTATGACTTCATCCGCATCCAGACTCAGCACCGCCGCCAATTGCTTAACCTCAATCCCCTGATCACCCGCTACAAATAACAAACCCTCTACGATGGCTTTTAATCGTTCAACATCAATCATTCGTAATCGAATCCCCCTGCAGCGTGACAACAATATCAAGAAACAATCCATCCTGCTCGCACCAAATCGTCCGTTTCTTCATCAGTTCGAGAATAGCAAGGAAGGTTGTAACTACTTCTGTTTTAGAGTGATGGTCTGCAAATAAATCTGTAAAATAAAGGCGCCCGCCGCTAATCGAAAGCATGGTCTCAATATCATTCATGCGTTCCGTAAGCGAAATCTCATCCCGTCGTACCATTGCCTTTTGCTCCGCCTTTTTTACGCGTTTCAATGTTTTTTGCAGGGCTTCAACCAGGTCATACAATGTCACATTGGCGACGGGATTTTCATCCTCGGATTTTAGAAAACCCGACAAATCCTCCGCGGATTTGGTATAAATCTGGCGCTGGACGCTTTCGATTTCACGCAGTGTATCGGCCAGTATTTTATATTTTCGGTATTCCAGCAGGCGCTGCACTAATTCTTCACGAGGGTCTTCCGGTTCTTCCTCCATATCCAGCAGATAATCATCAGAGGTTTCCAGACGCTGGGGAAGCAGCATTTTGCTCTTAATAGCCAGAAGAGTCGCTGCCATCACCAGAAATTCGCTAGCAATATCAAGCTGGAGTTCCTGCATGACATAAATATGGCGCATGTACTGGTCGGTTATATCGGCGATTGGAATATCGTAAATATCAACTTCCGACCGCTCGAGCAAATGAAGCAGCAAATCAAGGGGGCCTTCAAACATATCCAACTTAATATCAACGGTCATCATAGCCCCCTCCTTTCTACCCTAACATCCGCATGATCATATGCTGCACCCAGATGTAAGGCCCGCTCAGGATGATGTTACCCACACTTGGAATAAAGATCATCAGAAGCAGCGCAAACGTGCCATATGGTTCAATTTTGTCAAAGAAACCGTCAAAACGGCGCGGCAATAAATAACGGAGAATCTGCGAACCGTCAAGCGGTGAAATAGGCAGCAGATTAAACACAAATAAAGCGACATTTATGAAAAAACTCCATCTGATGATATCAATCGTAAGCAAGGACGCCCAATCCGGCCACGTGGCCATTATCGACGAATTTAAAAGAATGCCGCCTGCTTTATAAAACAGCAACGCTAGAATCAGATTCGTAACCGGCCCCGCCGCGGACACGAGCACCATACCCAACCGCCGGTTCCCTTTAAAATAAAACGCGTTCACCGGGACAGGACGCGCCCAGCCGAACGGGCCGAAGAGGATCATAAGCAGTCCAATCGGCTCCAGATGACTTAACGGATTCAATGTCAGACGCCCCTGATTTTTGGCCGTGTTATCGCCGAGCTTATACGCAACAAAGGCATGTGCCCATTCATGAATCGAAAAAGCAATGACAAAAGCAATCACACGATATAGGAGGCTATTCCAATCAAAATTAAACAAAGAAGGTTCCCCTTTCTCCGAATAAAGCTGCATTTAATTTTATCATATGTACCCTGTGGGTGCGAGAAAAATCTCAAATTTGGAAGGATCCGGTCTAACTTTTGAAAAGGCAATGGTAATGATTTCAACTCATATAAACCTTGCTTGTTTCTTACATTAAACGTATGAAGATTTCACGGGAGGTTCGAGAAAATGATTAAAAAAAACACACGCTCCATTGTTATCGCATTATACTGCCTGCTTTTTACTGCCTGCTCAACAACCTCTCCTTCGCTACAGGATACACATGAGTCAGCATATCCCGGGTCACACCCGGGTACATATCCAGCGGCAAACTCTGACCTGCATCCTGATACACATCACCCAGGGCGTCATTCCCAGCACCCAAGTACGCATGAACACATGCTTTACAATTCTAATCAAGACATGCATCAGGGATCACAAAAGGGGGTTCCTCGTGTAACACAACCTCGGCAAGCTAAGATAATTAAAGCAAGACCAAATACAGCGATGAAGCGGGGCAGAGCTTCTGCCTTAATGATGAAAAAAAATCAACGAAATCTCATACCCGTGCTCATGTATCACTCGATTGCGCCCCAACCGACAAATAAATTTCGCATCTCTCCGCTGGAGTTTGAAGAACATATACGAACGATTCTTAAAAAAGGGTATACTCCCATCACAACAACCGAACTGCAGAACGCTTTAAAAAGAGGAACTCCGCTTCCGAAACGGCCAATTCTTCTCACACTCGATGACGGGTATAAAGACAATTTCACGTATGCGTATCCCATATTAAAAAAATACAGGGTCAAAGCCACCATTTTTGTTATCACGAATACAATTAGCCGTTATCCGGCGTATTTAACCTGGTCACAGATGAACACGATGCAGCGAAGCGGGTTAATCGACTTCGAATCCCATACCATTAGTCATCCTAACTTGAAGAAACTCCCGCCTTCTACTTTAAAAAATGAAATTATGCTATCCAAAAAAATATTGGAATCTCATTTACACAAACGGGTTGAAGCTTTTTGTTATCCGTATGGAGAGTACTCGGCTGAAGCGGTAAAATTGGTTCAACAGGCAGGGTATGGTCTGGCGTTTACAACAAAATTCGGAAATTCCAACTATGTACAACAAGGCCCGTACGAACTGCACCGCATCGGCATATATCCGGGAACCAATATTTCATATTTTCTCTTGATCCACTTGTAGTTATTAATCCGTTAAAGGATGATGCCGGCTAAACTTCCGTTTCCTTTATAAAATTGTCGCGTGTAAGAGAGTTTATACTTTCTTTAACGGTAAAAAAGCCGATGACGCCTCTAATACGGAGACAATCATCAGCTTTTTATCACACATTCAATCTATTCTTCCCAGACTTTTACTTCTTTCATCTTATCGCCTTGCTTAATTTTGTACACATTGTCCATACCTTCAATAACCTGGCCAAAAACCGTATGCACACCGTTTAAATGGGGTTGCGGTTCATGTACAATAAAGAACTGGCTGCTTCCGGTATCACGTCCCGCGTGGGCCATCGATAATGAGCCTGCGACATGTTTATGCGGGTTTCCTTCTGTCTCACATTTAATCGTATACCCGGCTCCGCCTGTTCCGGTGCCATGGGGGCAGCCTCCCTGTGCAACAAATCCCGGAATGACACGGTGAAATGTAAGGCCATTATAAAACCCTTCATTCGCTAATTTTTCAAAGTTCGCTACCGTATTCGGCGCTTCATTCGGGAAGAATTCAATTGTGATTTGGTCACCATTTTCCATACTAATCAAGCCTTTTTTCATGTAGTACCTCCATGTATGTACGTCATATAACTTCACTATTTTATCATTTTACAGGATAAGTCGCCCAATTGCTAATTCTGCTTTTCTTCTAGGCCTTACCACTTCTTCAACAGAAGCATGTTAATCGTTCACGTTAACAAAAGTTCCAAAGGTCATTGAATATTTACGAAGCAAAGGCTAGGGATAATACCCTTTCTCCCGCTTGGATGGGGAACTTTTTATATTTTAAACTTCTTAATCAATGTTTGTAATTCTTCCGCTGTATGTGAAAGAGAGGCAGAGGAAGAAGCAATTTCCTCTACTGATGCCAATTGTTCTTGCGTTGCAGCGGATATATGTTGAACACTGGCGACTGTAGTCCCTGTAATGTAGTCAATTTCGTCCATAGAGATAGCAAACTGTTTTGCATTAGCAGACAATTCGGCGGTAGAGGCGGATACTTCCTCTATTTGACTGGTTACCATATTCACAACTTCGTAGATTTTCTCAAACGAGTTTCCGGCAATGGAAACTGTATTCATTCCTTCTGCAACTTCCATCGTCCCTTTTTCCATAGATTTTACCGCTTCTTCTATTTCCTTTTGGATCGTATGAATTTCGTCTGCAATTTGTTGTGAAGAAAAACTTGCTTGTTCAGCCAGTTTTCTAACTTCATCAGCCACAACTGCAAATCCTTTCCCATGTTCTCCCGCGCGAGCCGCTTCAATTGCCGCATTTAAGGATAACAAATTTGTCTGATCCGCAATGCCAGTAATAAGCGCAACAATAGTACTAATTTCTTTTGAACGCTCTCCTAACCTCTTGATCATATGGTCAATTTGTTCGATGGTCTCATAAATAGTGGTCATTTGTTCGGAAACGCTTTTAATCTCCTGCTTCCCTTTTAAGGATGCGGTAGAAGCTTCCACCGCAGATTTGGAAACATTATGTGTATTGGCAGCAATATGAGTAATCGCGTCGGACATTTTCTTTACAATTTGTGTACTTTCATTTAGTCGATGCGACTGTGTTTGAGCACCGACCGCCACTTCCTGAAGGGTTTCGGCAATATTTCCACTTGCCTTCCCTGTTTGCTCTGAGCTCGCGGTCAATTCTTCAGAAGAAGCCGCCAATTGTTCCGCGGTTTCATTCACATGAGTAACCATAGAACGCAGGGATTCGCTCATTTTATTAAAACATTTACCCAACTGTCCTAATTCATCATTGGACTTGACCTCAAGTATTACTGTTAAATCTCCATTACTAATTTTCTCTGACGCTTCCACCAATTTTTTTAACAATCGAACGATAGAGAGGACAATCATGTATGCTAATAAACTCCCTACTAAAATCGAGATAACAATCATCATTGCTGTTTTATAAAAAATGGGTTTCGCTGTATCTGTAATTTCTTGCAAAAATATCGTTCCGCCAAGTTTCCAACCGGTTAATAAATTGGTAGTAAACACTACCTTTTTGGTTTGCTCGTTATATTTGTATTGAAATTGTCCGGATTCAGACTGAAACATTGATTGTAACCCGGATTCAATTTTTCCATCCTCTCCTGCTTTTACATTCGGATAGACAAGGACTTTACCCTTCGCGTCAAAGACAAAAGCGTAGCCTTTTTTTCCAACCTGAATCTTTTTCACAAGATCAGAAAGAGCTTTTAAGCTAAGATCTACC
Organism: Aneurinibacillus terranovensis DSM 18919; assembly: GCF_000430625.1. Taxonomy (GTDB): domain Bacteria; phylum Bacillota; class Bacilli; order Aneurinibacillales; family Aneurinibacillaceae; genus Aneurinibacillus_B; species Aneurinibacillus_B terranovensis. Next base: position 164,630 of record NZ_KE387172.1, on the reverse strand, counting down.
CCTACGACGCCTTTTCCGTCACTTGTCACTTTAGAAATCGTGATAACGATATTGCCTGTCGTTTTTGAAATATACGGATCGCTAATCACAGCTTGCCCTTTTCGTTGCATCGCCCCTTGATACCACGGTCTTTTTCTTGCATCATAATCCTTTGGCATTTTCAACTTGGGTGCATGAATAAACAACCCCGCTTCCGTCCCTATATATATGTCCCCTAATTGAGGTTGTTCATTTTTGAATCGGTTAAGTAGTGAATTAACGTATACATCATTGGGGTTTGTAATCGTACCCGCCTGAATGCTTTTCGCCAAAAAGTTTGTCCCATTCATTGCGTTGTTTATCATCTCGTTAACACTATTATTCAGCAACTCTATATTCCCGCTTGCACTATTTATAATTTGTTGTTCTACATTCGCTTTGAGTGTGTAATAAGAAAAATACCCTATCGTCAGATTTGGAAGAAGTAGAATAAAAAGAAAGGAAGCGATTATTTTTGTTTTTATACCTAAATTTGCAATATACTTTACCATAGCAACCTCCCCTAAGATAAACCGAACTAGTTCTCTTTTTCTTGATCACTTATTTATGTATAAAAGAAAGTACTTTCATTTCCTTTTATTCAAAGTTCCTCCATCCTATATCTCCTCCTTTGCTATTACCCTGCGGCTATGTAGTGCAATATGCATGCCAACCTTAAAACACTACCTATTCCTCGTTCTTAACAGGTTTTATCGTTCACTAATTGTACATTTCGGATTATTTCGTTAATATTTTGGACGAGTACGAGGTAGAGAAGTTATGATGAAAACAAAATATATTTGGAATGATTTAAAGGGTGAAAATGAAATTACTATTATATTTACTGTTGTTATTGATACCCCAAAATGACTAAAAGTTGACGCGTATCATGTCCTCGTATCATTCCGGAGAAAGGAAAAAGACGTCTCCTGTGTAACTTGCCCACAGTTACACAGGAGACGATCCCACAAAAAAAACAATTATGGTTATTGTATCAAATTACAAACTAATTGAAAGCACCCTTACGGGCGTTTTTCGTTAGGGGTGCGGGGAGAATCCCTTCTCCTTGTTGTCGAAAAAACATGAGGATCATCGGAACGAGAAACCGGAAATGTAAAGAAAGATCAGGGGAGACAAAGGTTTATAATATTCGTCGTCTTAGCTGTAATCTTTGTGGGAAGATTCATCATGAATTACCGTACTTTCTGGTGCCTTACAAGCGGTACGAATCATCATGCATTGAAATGGTTCTGTCGAGACCTTCTCATCATGATGTTCCTGCAGATGAATCTACTTTATTCCGGTGGTTTGACTGGTTTAAAAGTTTCGTAGATTACTGGGTTGGTTGTCTAAAGAGAGGAGTGTTATCATGAGAGATCAGAAAAAAGCAGAAGAAACAGCTGCACAGCGCTACCAACTTATTGAATCTCTACTAACCGAGGGCCTTGATGCCGGAAAAGCAAAGAATCCGCATTCCGAAGTGACAGGAAAGCTCTTCGCTTTATCGATCCGGATGCATTGGCCAATGCTTTCCTGCATTGTGAGACACGGAAGGTAGATAAATCTGGATGCATCAGCTTTATGGACCAAAAATATGAAGTCGGACTGATGCCTCGTAACCATCAAAGCCACGAGGTATCATCCATTTACATTGTCCCCTGAAAATTATTTCTTTGGCGGTTCCGGTTGGTTATCAAGAGCCCTGCTTTTGGCCAGCCGAACTGCCTGGGTATCAGTCTCACTTGCAAATTCACTGTCTAGTTTCCCGGGGGACGCCTGATTCGTTTGCTGATGGACACCTTCACGGTTCAAATTAAATTTCACTCGTTTCGACACGGTGATCACCTCCGAAGGTTAGTTTGCCCTGTTTGCAAACATTAGATTCTCTGGAGTTATTGGACCGACTGCCTTAAAATTGTTTTTAATTTTTCCGGGTGAGTTTTTCTTGGATCACTTAGATAAATTTCATGGTGGTGTCCTTTACGACTATACCCGTTCTCGCGAATAAAATCATGGAGTTTCATTATCGTAGGATGTTCATTAGCGTACGGACCTATATACAAAATTTGAGCGGATAAACCCTCGACGTAGCTTTCAAATCTGATTTTTGAAAGCGCTCTTGGATTTTTCTTTTTCTGAGCGACTTCCATTGCAGTCTCAACCATTCCATTTGTGATGTGGTTGGGCTGCATGATCATCATAGTCCATTTCCAGCTATTCTTGTCATCGGGGTCAAATGTATTCATATCATCCGCATACCAGAGACCTTCCAAAGGCAATACCATGTAATCTGTTCCCCTATTTTTAGACAGGAATTTAACTGCATACGATACCGAAAACAATGCTTCCACAGCGTCCTTATAATCTGGTGAAGTATTGGGGTTTCCTGCGCCATCAATCATTACATAGTTCATTTCAGGAACCTCAACCATTATATTTTTTTGTTTCGGGCTATTATAGAGATTTTTCAACTCTTTTTTGTAATCTATTTTTACCATATCCATCCTCCTTCTCAAACTTTCATTAATTACTTCTTCCCCCTGCTTATTCATATTAAGTCAAAAAAATTATCATCCCATGTAATCCCATATGAGAATTCATTCTCGGTATAGCCGGCAATAAAGTAATAAACATCATCCGAACCAGGTAACTGTTCCACAAATGTTTTCTGCTTTATTAACTTATGTTTCTGCCTATTCTGCAACCGGGCTTCCTCACTCCGTTTTATCTGGTTGATGTAATCGGCTGAAAGCTGAATTCCAAGCATTTCAAGTTCATGAAGAGCGCATGCCAGGTCCACACCAAAATGGTTCTTGTACCCTCGTATAATGTTTTTTCCGTTGTAGTTGAGAATCCATTGTTTTGCGGCCTGCAGTCGGCTCGCCCGGTTCAATCGTTTGTGCCGTGGGACAGATGATTTTTTCCTTTTATTCGTCAAACTCGAGCTCATCCCCAACCCCCAATTCCTCTAACCGCTTTTTCTCGCGGCACGCCGGGCATCGTTTAGGCGGAACAAAACCACGCAATTTGAAAAATTTTTCTTCCTCCACGGTAAAAATGAACCGTTCACCACATTCCCAACATTTTAATATTTCAGGTTCGTTAGGCGTGAACTCGAACGCTTTAGTTACCTCCTCTTTCATCTCTGCCATAGCCTTGGTGTTGATTTCTCTTTGTTGCTCAAGATGGTCGATCACTTTTCCGACTATTTGCCGTACTTTTTTGTAATCAGTTTTTTCCCACTGCTTTAGAAATGGAAGGTATTTTATATTCCCTGTGTTTTTGATTTTTTGCAGGAACAGCAGGATCATTCCCCTATTCCTATCCTTTAAATATTCCATGTTTACATCGGTAATCCCGTCGGCTATCCATTGGTCCCATTCATGAAGCAGTTCATCCGCGTATTGGTCCCGTTCGATGGTCCATCCCCGTTCCGTGAAAACAATCATGGGGAGTTTACCGCTATACTGAATTTCCAAGAAGTTATGATCAATCATCCAGTCGATTTTACCCATAATTTCAGCCATCGTCAGTGACCGGAAACAACCGTAAGACGGGTTCTTTTCAAGTCCAAGCTCAAGTAATTTCTTTTCTTTCGAGCCTTTTAGAATTTTGGAAAGAAGAGTCCGTCCTCCTGAAGCGATGATATCATCGGCAGCACGTAAAATAAGGCGAATTTCATTTTGGAACAAAGAAGGATTATTTTCCCACGAAACCAATTCCTGTGATTTCGGTCTGGCGTGTTTCACTCAGCATCGCCTCCATGGTTCAGATTTGATCGCTAATTCTTCTCGATTCATTCGCTTCGCCACCCAGACTTCGTACAGCCTCTACGATTTCGTTGTACCATAAATAATCATGATTCGTACACCAAACTTTCGTTCTGTTTTAAACAAAAAGTCGGACGGTAGCAGGGGATGATCCCCTTCTTGTCCAAAGTTTTCATCCCTCTCTAAAGAAAAAGGGCGTTTTCGCGGCTAATCGTAAATAAGCGGGGAAATAGTTTTTAAGCTTATGATTACTTTGCTGGTCCATGGTTCAGTAATCTTAAAATAAACGCAGGAATCGGTAGCTGAACCTATACTATCTATTATACTCCAAAAACTGTCTTCACAATTTTTAATAATTCTTCACAATCCCTAACTATTTTCGAGCGTTTGTGACATTTTTTGATTATTTATGATTGAAATTAATTGTTTTTAGTTCTATAATTCATTTACAGACGATAAAAACCCTTGTCAGGGTAAACGCTAAACAAAGGCAATAGAACAGTACTAAGCACCTTATAATAACTTTATGCGGACACGAAAGGAGGAGAAGGCCATTTGCTTACACCGGAGCGCCATCTTCTTATACTCTCCTTAGTTCAGGACAAAACGGTTGTGCGAATTCAGGAGCTTGTCGATGCAACCGGTGCTTCAGAATCAACGATTCGGAGGGATTTAAGCGAACTGGAGGAAAAAAAGCTTCTTAAACGGGTACACGGCGGCGCCACATACCTACACCGCAAAATCGAGGAACCTACCATCGGGGAAAAAACGACTAAAAATGACCGGGAAAAGACAGCTATCGGCCGGTATGCCGCCTCGCTGGTGAAGGACAAGGACTGCATTTTCATTGACGCGGGTACAACAACTCTCCATATGGTTCCCTTTCTGTCCGCCGCACATATCATTGCTGTCACGAACGGGCTAAACATAGCGACCGAGTTGCTCGCACATAATATAAAAACCATTCTGCTTGGCGGGGATTTGAAACCGTCTACATTATCAATGATTGGCCCGGGTGCCATTACCGCCGTTCAACAGTACCGGTTTGATAAATGCTTTCTTGGGATAAACGGGATTGATACACGCTTCGGCCTTACCACACCCGATCCTGGCGAAGCCTATATTAAACAGCTGGCCTTGGCCCATTCGGATAAGAGTTATATTCTTTCGGACACAAGTAAGTTTTCACAGGTTACGTTTGCTAAGGTAGCGGATATATCTGAACATACGATTATTACGAATGACGATTTGGATGATTTGCTGCAGGAATACAAACATATGACAAACATCAAAGTGGTGAATTTATGATCTACACACTGACACTAAACCCTTCTCTCGACTACTTTATTCAACTTCCCACCTTCAAAGTTGGCACGATCAACCGTGTCCAGCATGAGTGGAAAAGGCCTGGAGGAAAAGGAATTAACGTTTCGCAGGTGCTTAAAAATCTTGGTACAGAAAGTACAGCATTTGGTTTTATCGGGGGGTTCACCGGGCGATTTATTGAAGACAAGCTTAAAGATGCAGGCATCTCCACACGTTTCCTGCCTGTGGAAGGCGATTCCCGCATTAACATTAAGGCCCAGATACCTGTGGAAACCGAAATATCCGGGGCTTCTCCCGCTATCTCGAAGCAGGATATCGATGCTCTTTTTGACCAGCTTAACAGCCTTACGGAAGGAGATTATCTCGTTCTTTCAGGCAGCGTTCCAGCAAGTGTGGAGCCGGCTATTTATGAGCGGATTATGCGCGCCCTTCGCCCGAAAGGCGTCCGGATTTTTCTCGATGCCCGCGGTGAAGCCCTTCGCAATGGGCTTGCCGAGCAGCCGTTTTTAATCAAACCGAACCACCATGAACTTGGCGAACTGTTTAATGTAAAAATCGAATCACCGGAACAAGCTATCGCGTATGCAAGGAAAACCCTGCCGATGGGCGCCCGGAATGTTATTGTTTCTCTGGCAGGCGCTGGTGCGGTATTTGTCAACGAGACGGAAGCTTATATCGCTCACATTCCAAAAGCCAACCCTGTCAATTCCATCGGAGCAGGTGACTCAGTGGTGGCGGGATTTTTATTCAAACACGCTGGACAAGTACCCATCCCGTCTGCATTTTTATACGCGGTGGCAGCTGGAAGTGCAACCGCCTTATCGGAAGGATTCTGCACGCCGGAAAAAATTGAAGCGTATCTGCCTTCGATTATACTTACAAAGGTGGAATGATAACCATGAGAATTACGGAATTATTGACAACGGATACGATGAAGATGAGTCTCACGACAAACACAAAAGAAAGTGTGCTTGACGAACTAATTGAAGTCCTTCATAAGGGCGGTTATCTTGCTGACAGAGTAAAGATGAAAGAAGCCATCCTCGCCCGGGAAGCGCAAAGCACAACCGGTGTTGGTGAAGGCATTGCCATCCCGCACGCCAAGACGGAGGCCGTGCGGGAACCGCACATCGCTTTCGGACGTTCAAAAGAAGGGGTCGATTACGACTCACTTGACGGGCAAAAAGCTCACCTTTTCTTTATGATTGCGGTACCAAATGGTTCAAACGATACCCACCTGGAAGCATTGGCCCGCCTCTCTATGCTTCTCATGGACGAAGATCTGCGCCAGAAGATTATGCAGGCACTGGATGAACAGGAGATTCTCACCCTGATTACCGAAAAAGAAAACGCTTTATTAGCTGAGGAATCGGGAGAGCCACGACAAGCCGTCCCTGAAAATCAGTCTCCCGCCGCTACTCATCGCGTGAAGATTGTGGCTGTTACCGCCTGTCCGACCGGGATTGCCCATACGTATATGGCTGCCGATTCGCTGAAAAAACAGGCAGAGGCGATGGGGTACGATATTAAAGTGGAGACAAACGGATCGGGTGGGGTTAAAAACCTGCTGACCGAGGAAGACATTGCAAGCGCAACTGCTGTTATCGTAGCTGCAGATAAGCAGGTTGAGATGGAACGGTTCGCGGGCAAGGTGTTAATTGAAGTCCCCGTTGCGGAAGCGATTCGAAATCCAAAAAGGCTGCTCTTGCAGGCAGAAAAACAGGATGCTCCCGTTTATGGCACGAATGCGGGCAAACAGGCAAGCAAGTCGTACCAAGATCAAATTTCCGAATCAAAAGCTGCGCGCAAAAGCAAGCAATCGGCCTTCTACAAGCATTTAATGAACGGGGTATCGAACATGCTGCCTTTCGTAGTAGGCGGCGGGATTATTATTGCCGTTGGCTTTATGTTTGGTATCAAATCGTTTGACCCGAAAGACCCAAGTTTTAACGCGTTTGCCAAGGCTTTGCACGATATTGGCGGAGGAACCGCCTTTGGTTTAATGATTCCCGTTCTGGCCGGATTTATTGCCATGAGTATTGCTGATCGGCCTGGTCTGGCTCCCGGTATGGTTGGCGGGTTGTTAGCGGCTACTTCCGGCGCCGGATTTATCGGAGGGCTAATTGCCGGTTTTCTTGCCGGTTACATCGTCGTAGGACTTAAAAAAATATTTGCCGGCCTTCCTTCCACGCTTGAAGGGATTAAGCCGATGCTGCTGTACCCGCTCTTTGGTATTTTACTTACAGGCCTGTGCATGATCTATCTTATTTCGCCTCCTGTCGCTTATATTAACCAGGCACTCAGCGTTTGGCTGCAAAATATGGGCACTGGAAATGCCGTGATTCTGGGAATCATACTCGGTGCGATGATGGCGTTTGATATGGGCGGACCGATTAATAAAGCGGCCTACACCTTTGGCATCGCCATGATTGCCAATAAAAACTATCTGCCTCATGCGGCGATTATGGCAGCCGGTATGACACCGCCGCTTGGGCTCGCGCTTGCCACGACCTTATTTAAACACAAGTTTACCCCGCAGGAACGGGAAGCCGGAAAAACCGCATATGTACTCGGCGCAACGTTTATTACCGAAGGAGCGATTCCATTCGCGGCTGCAGACCCGACGCGCGTCATCCCTGCAGCAATGCTTGGTTCCGCTGTTGCCGGTGGATTATCGATGTTTTTCAGGTGTACGCTGCCGGCGCCGCACGGAGGAATTTTCGTTCTGCCGGTTGTCGGTAACGTTGGCTGGTATATTGTGTCCATTATTGCCGGAACGATTGTTACGGCCTTAACGGTCAACGCTCTTAAAAAGAGAGTCGAAGAATAAAAGAATAGAAACAAAAAAGGAAGATATCTTCATTCTACCTTAGAATGGAATTCTTCCTTTTTTCTTATTCCCGCTGAAAAATATTCTTCTGATTTACTTTACATTGCATGGTTGCACCTGGTTTGTGTTAAAATTATATATATAGTATAAACTAGAATTTCCCCTATAAAGGAGTGTTGTTTATGCATATCCGTATCGAATACTGCAATATGTGAAACTACCTGCCTAAAGCCATCAGTTTGATGGAAGAGCTTATGCAGGACGATAATTTTCGTTTTGACATCCAGGAGTTCGTTGTTATCCCGTCTAGAGGAGGTGTATTTGAGGTAAGCATGGACGAACAGCTCATCTTTTCGAAAAAGGAGCTGGACCGTTTTCCCAGGGCGGGAGAAGTAAGCGCGGCGATTCGCCAGCAAAGAAACGAATAAAAAAAGCTTGTGGACAGCCAAAAGGAAGGCCTGTCCGAACATCCGGGTATCTCGAAACAAAGATATCGGACGGTCAGCATCCCCCCCTTTTTTTGGCATTCTCCCCTTCTCACAAAGAGCCCAGCCGGGATGTAACTTCTTCGAGGGTCGGCAGCGCGGAAATCGCGCCCCGCTTCGTTGTTGTGAGGGCTCCAACCGTATTGGCAAACCGCACAATGGAATCAAGCCGTTCAAACGTAAGGGTGCCAAACATCTCCTCCACTGTATTTCCCGCCCGGGCCATCTGATATAATATCCCGCCGGTAAATCCGTCTCCGGCGCCGGTTGTATCAACCGCTTGCACCGCGCGGCCTTCTACTTTTCTTGCTTCCCCATCCCAGACGTAGACGCTGCCCTCTTTGCCGTATGTAACAAGCAGCAACCGTACTCCTTTGTTCAGGAAAAAGTCAGCCCCCGCCAGCGGGTCCGTTTCTCCTGTGAGAAACTCAAGCTCTTCCTCACTTACTTTCACCATATCGGCGAGCGATACATGCTCCATGATCACCCGTTTTGCCTCTTCAGCATCTTTCCAGAGAGCCAGGCGCAAATTCGGGTCATAACTGACAAGAACACCTTTTTCCCGTGCCAGTTTGGCCCCTTTCACCGTTGCATTGCGCGACGGGTCACTGATTAATGAAATGGATCCGAAATGGTATATACTCACATCATTAAACATGGCCGCATCGATTTCCTCTTCGCGCAGTAGCATATCGGCTGAAGGATCACGGTAAAAAAGAAAATCTCGCTCCCCGTCCTGCTTCAATGACACAAAAGCAAGCGCTGTTTTTGCTTCGTCCGTCTGCAGCATATGTTGTGTATCCACGCCGATATCCTGCAGTGTATTCTTTAAAAATAATCCGAAGTGGTCCCTGCCTACTTTACCAACGAAAGATGCAGAGCCTCCCAGCCGCGCCACGGCGGCTGCCACGTTTGCGGGAGCACCGCCCGGAGCCTTTTTAAAAGAAGGCACCTCATCAAGCGGCAGCCCGTTCGTTTCAGGTACAAAATCAATCAACATTTCACCCAGTGCCATTACTTTTTTCATAGATTTATTTCCTCCTACTTTTTTCCTCGGTGTCCCATGTATTGAACAGCCTGTATCCGAAAATAATCATACCATAAGTAACGCTTGCACCGAATTGTTACCCTGTTCATATTTCCACGGCTTACGTAAAAATATCAGATCTGACAATGGTACGAAAAAAACAAGGATTCGCCGGATAAAAAAATTATCCTTTGAAAGCCTTGTTTCTTATTTAGCTATTCTTTTTTATAGGTAAAGACTCTTAGCACCTTGATATCTCGGGCGCCAATAGCTGTTGTCCATACTGTAGACTTTTACACCCCGGCTTGTTGTAGCGGAAATAAATTTGTCATTGCCGATGTACATACCAACGTGGCTGATCCCGGATCCATCCGTATTAAAGAAAACGAGGTCACCTGGTTTCGGATTTGATACGGATTTGCCCTGGCTGTACATATCCTTTGCCGTTCGCGGCAGATTTACCCCCTGTTTGCCGTACACATACCGGACAAATCCGGAACAATCGAAGCCCGACTGACTAGTGCCGCCATATTTATAGCGCACGCCAACAAGTTGATTGGCCGTGTTAACAAGATTGGCTGCTGAAGCTCCCTTTGTGTTTGTGGAAGCGGTTTTTAGTGTTTTTGCCTGCTGTGCGGAAACTGTTTTCTTCTCGGATGGGGACAGGCTTTTTGTTAAATATCTGCGGGTATTTGACCCCACAATTCCATCTGCTTTAAGATGGTGGGCCTGTTGAAACGTCTTCACCGCTTTCTCTGTATATGTGCCAAAATAACCTGTTACCTTACCGTATGTATAGAAACCAAGGTTTTTGAGATGCTGTTGGAGTGAGATAACTTCAGTGCCTTTGCTGCCTGTTTTCAGAATCGTGCTGGCCGATGCCTGCGCGGACGCCGCGAAAGGAATTACGCACGCCAGTCCGGCTATAATAAGCGTCTTCTTTACTAAGCCCTTCAAACCTTCACTTCCTCCATTTCTTCTGGTTGATATAAATTATGGAAGCTGATCCATAACCCTTACAAATCATACCGTGTAAATGTAACGATTTTGTAACCAAATTATGATTATCTTATTAAAAAAAATAAAAACCTTTCAAACGATGCCGCCAAAATTATTTCATTAGATGTATGCGCTCCCGATGTCAGACAAATATGGTAAAATAAAAGACAACCATTTACCAAGAAAGGATGACACGAGGTGGCACTACAATCTGATTGTATTTTTTGCAAAATCATTCAAAGTGAGATTCCTTCGGCAAAAGTGTACGAGGATGAACATGTCCTTGCATTCCTCGACATAAGCCAGGTAACAAAAGGACATACGCTTATTATCCCAAAACAACACCACGTTGATTTGTTCGAGCTTCCTTCTGAAACAGCGGCTCACTTGTTTGCAACGGTACCAACGATTGCCAACGCCATACAAAAGGCGTTCCAGCCTACGGGCCTGAATCTGTTAAACAATAACCGAAAAGCAGCGGGACAAACCGTCTTCCACTTTCACATGCATATTATCCCGCGCTATGGGAAAGAGGACGGCTTCGGATTCTTATGGGAAGCGCACGACGGGAAATACACGAGGGAGCAATTACAGGACATTAGCACCGCTATTGCTCAGCAATTGCAAAGTAGCTAGTACATACTTAGAAATCTCAGAAATCACGGAAGGCAGAGGAATTTTATCCATTCCTCTGCCTTCCTGTTTATCACAATAAGCCATCTTTACGTTTTTTATCCTTTTTGAAGAACGGTAAACCATTTCTTCTCTATTTCTTCCACCGAAACAGGCGGGCTGAAAAAATAACCCTGTATATCATCGCACCGCTTCCTATGTAAAAAATCATGTTGTTCCTTTGTCTCTACTCCCTCTGCAATGACCCGCAGATTCAGATTGTGAGCCATATCAATAATTGTTTTTACTATGGAAGCATCCCGGATATCGGTCGAAACCTCCGTTACAAAAGAACGGTCGATTTTGAGCTTATCCAGGGGGAATTTTTTAAGATACGCCAGTGAACTGTATCCCGTGCCAAAATCATCCATGCTAATTTTAACACCAAGGCTTTTTAATTCATGCAGAATAGAAAGGGCCCGCTCAACATTAATAGTCATGCTTTCCGTAATTTCAAACTCCAGGTATTCGGGAGGCAGCTGTGTTTCCATCAGAATTTGCGCAACGTTTTTCGTGAGATCCGGTTGAAGAAATTGGCGAATGGATAAATTAACCGATACAGGAAGCTTCTTAAAGCCGGAGTCGTGCCACGCTTTATTCTGTCTGCAGGCAGTTCTCAGTACCCACTCACCAATCGGCAGAATTAACCCGGTTTCTTCTGCAACGGGAATAAACTGTCCGGGGGGGATTTGGCCCTTTTCCGGGTGGTTCCAGCGTATCAGCGCCTCCATTCTGGTGATTTCACCCGTGTCAATGCTAATCTGGGGCTGATAATATACAACAAACTCATCTCGCGCGATAGCTTTTCGCAAATCATTTTCAATCGCAAGGCTGTAGCGGGTCGTTTCCTGCATCGATGGGGAATAATACATAGCACAATTTCCGTGCTCCTTCGCATGATACATAGCGATATCCGCATGCCGCATAATGGATTCGATTTTCTCCCCTTCAGATGAGATAGCGATCCCAATGCTCACCGTTAAATGAAACTCCTGGTCATCCATAAGAAAAGGGGACTGCATTACCTGGAGAATGCGGTTCACTATGATCTCCGCCTCCTCCTGCTGATGAATTACCGGCAGAAGAACCATGTACTCATCCCCACCGCTGCGGGCCACAAGATTTCTTCTGCGCACGATTCTGCTGAGCCGATCAGCTGCTTCTTCCAGCAACCGGTCTCCCACCGCATGCCCAAGTGTGTCGTTAACAAGTTTAAACCGGTCGATATCAAGAAACATAACCGCCACCCTGTGTCCGCCCTGCTCGCTTGCGGTTAACGATTCCGATAATCTTTCTTTAAAGTACCTCCGATTGGGTAGTTTGGTGAGCGCGTCATGATAAGACATATGTTCAATTAAAGCCGTTGTCTGCTTCTGTTCTGTTATATCCTTAATAATCACATAAATACCGGTAATTTTGCCGCGATAAACAATCGGCACACTTTTCACAGCCACTTGAATGGAATGGCCTGTTTTATGCACGATCGCCAGTTCATAATCGAGCATCTCCCAGGCCAACGTCCTTTTAATATTGCGCATCATTCGTTTCACTTCTTCCGGGGCAACAAAGTCATAACAGGTCCGATTTTTTAACTCCTCAACCGTATACCCGGTTATACGTTCACACATGGCATTCGCATTGATAATATGGCCTCGCCAATTGATGGATAACACACCATCAGGATTATAATCAAACAAGGATTTAAAACGCTGCTCACCTTCCTCAGCGTTTTCAAACAACTCTTTATATTTCTTCCGGTTTTCTTCCAGCACTTGATTCCAGACAATAACCTGTCTTGAATAGTGCCATACAACTAGATAAAACAGGAGAGAAGTTCCTGCAACGAAAACTAAATCCTTCCCGATTTTAAAAAGTAAAGATCTATTCGCATTGACGGCGAATAAATCTATCAATTTATCTGAAAGTAAAACCCATATGATTCCAATGAATAAATATATAATGACAAATTTAAAGGAAATAAAGCGGTTGGACATCCATAATGTAGCAGGTCTACGATTCTCCACTGCGACCCTTCTTTCTCTCCATTTCAGATGGGTTATTTCTCTCATTATACTTGAATAAACGTTTCATGGTAAAGAAAACTTAACTTAATTACATAGGACTAAAATATCCTGTGCAGATGCACTAAATAAGGAAGAAGTCATGCATACGTGTGATATATTACATCAAAAAAATAGCTCATAATCACAATAAAAGTGATACGAGCTATTTTTGATGAATGTTTATTGCGGCACTAAGCGCGGCATATTTCTCATTTGAAATTTTGGCAAATTCGGCCAGTTCTTTATTCACTGGCAGGCTGCATTAGCTTATAAATCCCGGGTGGCAACACACTGGCGCATCCGGTCGTTTTTTATTAAATCATCATACGTTTCCCGCTGCACGACAACCTGAGCCTCTCCATTTTTTACAAATATCACGGCCGGCCGTCGAATCCGGTTATAATTATTCGCCATGGAATAGCCGTACGCGCCTGTGCAGGAAATGGCTAGCAAGTCTCCTGGTCTTGTCTCCGGAAGCTCGCAATCCCATATAAGCATGTCGCCGCTCTCGCAGCATTTGCCGGCAATCGAGACGACGTCCGTCGCTTCATCCCGCCCGCGGTTTGCAAGCATAGCCTCATACTTAGCCTGGTACAGAGCAGGTCGGATATTATCTGTCATTCCCCCGTCAATCGCGACGTACTTGCGGATCCCCGGGATATCTTTAATGGAACCGACTTGATAAAGGGTGGTACCTGCTTCCCCTGCAATGCTTCGACCTGGTTCAATCCAGATGGATGGCAGCGGGTATTCCAAAGCATTGAATTGACTCCGTACCTCATCGGTAATGGCCTTAACATAGTGGCCGAGAGGCAAAGGATCATCCTCTTCTGTGTAGCGAATGCCAAATCCGCCACCCAGGTTTAGCACTTCCGCCGTATAACCGGTTTCGTTACGAACGGTTTGCAGAAATTTGCCAAGTACTTCGACAGCCCCTACAAAGCCTGCGGTTTCGAAAATCTGTGAACCAATATGGGAATGAATCCCCAGCCATTTATAAAACGGTTTATTAAGCGCGTTTTTCACAGCATGAAGCGCCTGGCCATTGGAAATGGTGAACCCGAATTTAGAATCATCCTGCCCCGTCGAAATATAGTCATGCGTATGGGCTTCAATACCCGGGGTAAGGCGGAGCAGAATCGGCACCCGCTTACCGCGCTGATAGGCCAGATCATGCAGGATTTCAAGTTCGAAGAAATTATCGACGACAAAACAGCCAATTCCGGCATCGAGCGCGAAAGCCAGTTCATCCGGCGTTTTATTGTTCCCGTGAAAATGAATTCGCTCTGCGGGAAAACCCGCCTTGAGTGCTGTATACAGCTCACCGCCGGATACAACATCCAGGGACAAACCTTCGTCGGCAATCAGTTCACACATTGCCATGCACAAAAATGCTTTGCTGGCATAAGCCACCTGAAAGGAAAAGCCTGTTCCATTGAAAGCCTGAACGTACGAACGGCATTTTTCCCGAATCAATGCTTCATCATATACATAGAGCGGGGTTCCATATTTTCTGGCCAGTTCCGTTGTATCGCAACCACCGATTTCCAGGTGGCCATATTGATTAATACGGCTGGTTCCGTGTAGATACATCGTTCATCTCCCCTTGTGTGTATCCTAAGACGTTCCGAATTTATAATGAAAGAAAGCAACTGACGATAATTGCGCCAGTTGCCTATGATTTTGAATTTCTTTAACCATATCATAATCCGCCGTCACCGACAATAAGAAGTTCACCTATTCACGTGATACCCGCTGCGGTTCAGGATGATTTCAATCGCCCGCATCGTCACAGGACACTCCCTCGTTCTCCCTTCCCGGCCGCGCATTTTACCGATATCCCCTATCCCTACGATAAAAGGAATATAGAGCATATTAAGCACATCGACAGTATCCCCGATAATATAACGATCCTGGCCAAACTCGATCAGACCCCTTTTGTTCACTCGCTGGTTAACTTCGCGGCAGAAACGATCAAGGCAAACATCTACGTAGACCCCGAGCGCCCCTTCCGTCTTTGAAGCAACGGCCACCGCACCAAGCACTTCAATATCAGGATGCGTGCACACGTAATACATAGCTTTTTCGGCATGGCCCATCTGCGCGTTTCCATTGTCATCGAACATCACCAGCACCGGATCGTTTTCCGCCCGCTTGATGTGGGTTACAATTTGCTCTCCATTGAGCGGAGTAGGGTTGCCCGCGGAACTGGAAATACAGTGTCCGCCAATCTTGCGCGCGATCCCTTCAAGCGTGCGGCGCGCTACATAATCCCCGTCCGTGACAACGATGATTTTCCGTTTTCTTTGCTTTTTCATAGTATGACCCCTTACTTTAGATAAATGAGCCAGTGGAACAAAGAACCCGCCATCTTGCCGAACGCGAGCGCCGCAATAAAGGCCGGAAGATATTCATACATATGGAGGCGTTTTATTAAAATCGGTATCACATTGAGCACTTCCGTCAGGGCTGCAGCCAACAAACCTACGAAAAGGCCTGTAAAAATACCGGGAAGGATCGTCCACACATTCCCCAGATCCATGTGCAGGTTAAACAGGTCAATAACGGTGAAGCATGTAGCCCCTGACACAACGGCCCACTGAAAATATAAAATATATGGACTGGCTTTCGTGATTTGTGTAAGCCGCGGAATTAAGTCCAGTACCGTTAAAAACGCAACAATCCCGCTGCCAACGATTAAACCGCCGCTTACACCAATCAAAATAAGCACAAGATTACTCATCCCGCCTCAGCTCCCGGTTTGTTTCATGGGTCAGTACATATTGGTCAATACTCTGCTGATATAAAAACATTTCAAGTTCCAGCGGGCTTGGCTCATCGTTAAAACGCTTGCGAAACAGGTGGTTGAAAAAAAGCACCATCCCTGCCCCCACCCCAATTGAATAGGAAATTTGCAGGAGCAGTGGATGCTCACTTTTCCTCCCGGTCATCAACTCATAAATCCGTTGATGCGTTCGCAGCATACTTACATCGATATGAAAGTTCATAATAGCGAGCCCTGAACCGATAAATAAGATAATCCAAACAACGGCTATCAGTAAAAAATTAGGTTTTTTCTTTGGCCCTTGCACATAAATAAGGGTTTGTTCCGGGCCGACGCAGTGAACGGATAAGCTGCTGTCGTACGTACGCACAGCATTAATAACATCCATTATATGGATAACATAGCGATTTCCATCTGAGGCGTCCAGCGAGTGAAGCACCAATTCGCGGAGCTCTGCCTCCAGCCCTCCTTCCGCGAGCAAATCAGCAACATCGCGAATACGGATATCCCGGCCTGGTGCAATAATGGCTTTACTGTGGAGTTTCACATAGATTTGTTCACTGCTATCCACCCTGCTCCCTCCTTCCGCGCACAGACCTATTGCGGTCAGTGATGATCAGCTGTTATCACCTTGCACTGCATTTACTATCCATTCCCTATTATGTGGAAAAAGGTCCGCTGCTATTCTATTCCTTTTCGCCTGGTTCGCATCACAGAAAAAAGACCGGATTAAGCGTTACCGCTCAATCTGGTCTTTCATCGTACGGAGTATCTTTTTTTCAAGGCGCGATACCTGCACCTGGGAAATTCCAAGCCGGTCAGCCACTTCAGATTGTGTCTGATCCTTGTAATACCGCAAATAAACGATAAGCTGTTCTCTTTCAGTCAGCTTATTGATCGCTTCCCGTAACGCAAGCTGGTCAAACCACCTGTCTTCCTCTTTATCCGCGATTTGATCCATAAGCGTAATGGGATCCCCATCGTTTTCAAATACGGTTTCATGAATGGAAGACGGAGCCCGGTTGGCTTCCTGGGCGTAGACTACTTCTTCCGGCGTAATCGCAAGCGCGTCAGCTACTTCACTCACTGTAGGCAGGCGGCCAAGTGATTTCGATAATTCTTCTTTCATGCGCCTTACTTTATGAGCCGTTTCCTTGAGTGAGCGGCTCACCTTTACCGTTCCATCATCGCGAAGAAAACGCTGGATTTCTCCAATAATCATAGGCACCGCATACGTAGAAAATTTAACATCATAATTCAAATCAAACTTGTCGATTGCCTTCAACAAACCGATAGAGCCGATTTGAAAAAGGTCATCGGCTTCATAGCCCCGGTTCATAAAACGCTGGACGACAGACCAGACCAGACGAATGTTGCTGTTGACCAATGTATCTCGTGCTGTGACATCTCCCGCCTGACTTGCAGCCAGTAGTTGTTTTACTTGTTTATCGGTTAAATAGGGATGATTCGCATTCCTTACATCGGTTTCCATAGGCATGTCTCCTAATTACATAACGCTTCGTTTTTTGCTAGGTTCTTAACGAGACGAATGCGTGTGCCCCTATTAATGGCCGTTGTTACTTCCATACTGTCCGTGAAGTTTTCCATAATGGTGAAACCCATCCCCGATCGTTCCAATTCCGGCTTTGTTGTAAACAATGGCTGTCTTGCTTCATCAAGGTCCGCAATCCCAATACCGTTGTCTTCTACGATGATTTCAATCATGGACTGGTCATATGCTGTAACAATGGTAACAACGCCATTCTCGTTCCCTTCATATCCGTGAATGATGCAATTCGTTACGGCCTCCGACACAACCGTTTTAATTTCTTCAATTTCGTCGAATGTAATACTGAGGCGGGAAAGAAACGAAGCGACTGCCACCCGGGCAAATCCTTCATTTTCACTGCGGGCGGCAAACTGGAGAGACATGAAGTTACGTTCGCTTTTAGCCATGTTACGCCACCCCCAGAAAGAGGAGTGCTTCATGTTCAGACTCTCTGATTTTCATAATCTTAAATAGACCGGAGAGTTCGAATAAACGGTAAATCACCGGGTTTATGGAACAGACAACCATATCGCCGCCACGTGCGGTAATCTGCTTGTAGCGGCCAAGAATCACCCCAAGGCCGGAACTGTCCATAAAGTGGAGATTTTTCAAGCTTAAAACGATATGCTGTGTGCTGTTCCGGCTTAATTCCTGTTCCATCTGCTGGCGCAAAACGTCCGCCGTATGGTGATCCAGTTCACCATCCAAACGAACAATTAAGACATCATTTATCGTTTCCAAATCGACTCGTAAACTCAAGATAGGCCCACTCCTTCACATTAGGTGATAAATGGGTGATTCTACGGGTAAACTTCCGTTTCCTGCCCCCCGACAAAACTAGAAAAAAACCGGGAGAATGAGACAGAATTCCCCTCTCCCGATTTACACTCACGCGCCGCCAAACATCCAACGCGCTGTACGCATAAACAGCTCCCACCAGGTTGCTTTTTCTACGCTTTTTGCAGCGATCAAATCAACGGTGCTAACTTCTTTACCATCCTTCTTGATGGTAATCTGACCGAGCTTGTCGCCCTTTTTAATCGGTGCTGCCAGATTGGGACGAATGCTGACGATGCGGTCAAAATGCTCGGCTTTTTCACCTTTTTTAAGGAGCAGGCTAAAATGATAAGGAACAACGACGTCAACCGTTTCCTCTTTCCCTTTATCAATTTTTACCTTCTGCACAACCTGACGCTCCCTATATAATGGCAGGCTTGTATACTGGCTAAACGCATAGTTAAGCATAGCGCTCACTTCCTGATTTCGAGTCTTGGAATCGGGTTCTCCTAAAACGACCGCGATCATCCGCATACTGCCTCGTTTGGCCGTAGCCGTCAGGCAAAACTTCGCTTCGCTTGTGTATCCTGTTTTTAAACCGTCTGCCCCTTGAAAGAAACGGACGAGTTTATTTGTATTAACCAGCCAGAATGGTTTCGTGGAATCCTTCCGTAAATAGTCCTGGTAGATGCCTGTGTATTTTGTAATCTCCTCGTGTTTGAGTAATTCACGGGACATAATGGCGATATCGTGCGCCGATGACACATGCCCCGGCACAGGCAGCCCATTTGCGTTTTTAAATGTTGTGTCATCCATGCCAAGCTGTTTCGCCCGCTCATTCATTTTCGCGACAAACGACTCTTCCGTGCCTGCCATATGTTCCGCTATCGCGACAGACGCATCATTGCCTGATGCAACAGCAATTCCTTTTAACATATCACTGACCGTCATTTGTTCCCCGGGTTCGAGAAAGATTTGCGAACCTCCCATAGAAGCGGCATATTCGCTCGTGCTAACTTTGTCCGTAGGCTTCATTTCACCACGGTCGAGCGCTTCCATAATAAGCAGCATCGTCATTACCTTGGTAATGCTGGCTGGCGGAAGTTTTTTGTGACCATTTTTCTCGTAGATGATCGTACCCGTATCACGATCCATCAGAACAGCGGACGCCGCATGCGGTGCCAGATCTGAAACATGCGTTCCCTGGGGCGGCTTCGCCTCGGCGGCAAAGGCGGCGGTAGTTCCGGACAAAAATAAAATCATGGATAATACTATGATCGGCAACTTTTTTATCATAAAATTGAACCCCTCCATTCATACTCTTTTTTATTTTCGCCCGCAGGTTTGGAATTATATACCTGTGCATGATAAAAAATCACACAAAAAAAACCTCATCTGCTTTATCATCGCGGCAGACGAGGTTTTTTACTTGTTCGCTATATTTATTTTTTATACGGTACAAGATGTATTGCCACCAACTTTAACAACCAATAAACTGGCGTCTTCTACTCCTTCAAGCTCATGTTCTTCACCCGGATCCAGGTGTAGAAACATACCCGGTTTTACATCCACTTGTTCGTCTCCCCCGGTAAACAACACTTTGCCTTTAATGATAACAACGATAGCATCACAGGGCGTATGGTGGCGTGCAACCTTCTCACCGGCTTTAATCTGAAGATTCATCACATCTCCCTGGCTGAACGATAATGCTTTCGCACGGGCAACTTTCTTTTCTGCCAGCAGGTTTTGTGTTTGAATGATTTTCATAGGCTCGGCCTCCTGTTTGATATGAACCTTTTTTCTACAGTTCAATCATACTTGACCGGCAGAAAAATAGCAGTGATTATGATCACGTCGAAGTCGGTACCGAATGGAAGGGCTCCATGCCATTCCACAATTCCTCTGAGGTTTTCGTTCGGCTGTGCTCACACTATTGTATGTTTATTTAGTGAACAAACCACTCCATCGTCAGCTATCTGGCAGTTTAGTTAAATAAAGGTTTTTAACAATCATGAAATAACTTTATTTCAAGATAGTCCTTGTTTTCTAAGCTGCCCGGCAAAGAATCAAAAATTAACCTTCAAGCAACAATGTTTCGGGATCTTCTAAGAGTTCCTTTACTCTTACCAAAAAGCTAACGGCTTCTTTCCCATCGACAATCCGGTGGTCATAGGACAGCGCAATATACATCATCGGCCTGTTCTCCGACCGTTCTTTATCGATGGCAACGGGCCTTAACTGAATCTTATGCATGCCCAGAATACCAACCTGGGGAGCATTGAGGATCGGAGTAGATAAAAGGGAACCGAAAACGCCACCATTGGTGATGGTAAATGTGCCTCCCTGCAGGTCGGATAAATGAAGTTGGTTGTTTCTCGCTTTTTCCGCCAGATTTGCAATCTCAAGTTCCAATTCGGCAAAATTGAGTCGATCCGCCTCCCGAACGACCGGCACAACCAGTCCCTCATTGGCAGCAACTGCAATCCCGATGTCATAGTATTTCTTAATCAGAATCTCGTCTCCCTTAATTTCTGCGTTGAGCAGAGGAAAAGCCTTTAGTGCACCTACAACCGCTTTTGTAAAGAAGGACATAAAGCCAAGCTTTATGTTATGCTCTTTCATGAATTTTTCTTGACGGCGCTTGCGAACATCAAGAATCGCGGTCATGTCTACTTCATTAAAGGTTGTTAGCATTGCTGCATTATGCTGTGCTTGGACTAACCTGTTGGCAATGGTCTGGCGGCGCTTCGACATCGGCATGTGCTCCACAGACTTTTCCATGTTGGCTGGCTTTGTATTAGTCGCAGCAGTTTGCTGTCCGCCACCTGCCCGCTTCTTGCCTGCACGCGATTCTGCAAACGATTTTGTCGCAGGCGATTCCGGCTTGGCTGGGCTGTCTGCCTTCAGATCTTCCACTGTAACCCTTCCAAGAGGATCCTGGCTTTTTATAAGATTTAAGTCAATGCCGCGTTCCCTTGCCAATCTTCGTGCGGCGGGAGTGGCCGGTATTTCAACGGGTGAAGCAGCCTTTACATCAGCTTGAACGGCCTCTATTTCCGGAGAAGCTATCGCTTCCCCGGAAAGGGCAGTGCCTTTGCCTTCATCAAGGATAGCGATAACCTCTCCCACCTGCACGGTATCGCCCGGTTCACGCAGGATTTTCGCCAGCCTACCAGACTGTTCCGCGTTAAGTTCCACATTTACTTTATCCGTCTCTAATTCAGCCAGAACGTCCCCTTGCGCAACCTGATCACCTTCTGACTTTAACCAATTTATTATTGTTGCTTCTGTTATCGATTCTGCTAATTCCGGCACTCTTACTTCACTCATAAGCTTGACCTCCTGCCTTGACAGCATTAGATTCGGTAAGAAGAAAGGCTTCCTTCAGGATTCGATGCTGTTCTGCTTTATGGACCTCCGGTGACCCTTCAGCCGGACTGGAACGTACGGGGCGTCCAATGTAGCGCACAGGCACCTGGGACAACGTCCTTAACTGCGGTTCTATATACGACCAGGCCCCCATATTTTGTGGTTCTTCTTGCACCCAGACGATTTCTTTAAACTGTTTACAGCGGGTAATCAATTGTCGTAAGGCTTTTGCCGGGAACGGATAAAGTTGCTCTACACGAACGATATGGATAGTTTTATTGTTTAATTGCAGTTTCTCCCATTCGGCCTCCAAATCAATCGCAATTTTCCCGGAGCACAGGATAAGGCGCTCCGCAGACTTTGCGTTTCCTTCAAGACCGGGCTGTTCCAATAGCTGTTTAAAGCCTCCTTCACTAAATTCCGTCAAACGTGAAGCGGCGCGGGGGTTGCGGAGTAAGCTCTTCGGTGTCATGAGAATTAACGGACGGGCATCCTCTGTTCCTACCCTGGACGCCTGCCAGCGCAGGAGATGAAAGTATTGAGCCGCACTGGTCAGATTGGCAACCGTCCAGTTTTGTTCCCCTGAAAGCTGAAGAAAGCGTTCCGGGCGAGCATTGGAATGTTCTGCCCCCTGTCCTTCGTACCCATGGGGCAAAAGAAGAACCAGATTCGAATTTTGTCTCCATTTCGCTCTGCCAGGGGCGAGAAATGTGTCAATGTGAACCTGCGCCGCATTGGCAAAATCACCGAATTGCGCCTCCCACAGCACGAGCGTATCTCTAGCCAGTACATCGTAGCCGTATTCAAATCCTAAGACAGATGCTTCTGATAGAGGACTGTTATAAACCGCAAATGAAGCGCGTGCTTGAGAAAGATGTTGGAGCGGAGTGAACGACTTCCCGGTCCGGTAATCATGCAGAACAACATGGCGCTGGGCAAAGGTTCCTCGCTCCGTATCCTGGCCAGTCATACGAATTGGTATGCCATCCGCTAAAATCGTAGCAAAAGCGAGCGTTTCCGCATGGGCCCAATCAATACTGCCGTGAAGCGCATCTACTCTGCGCTGTAAAATTTTCTCTAATTTAGGATAGACGGAAAACCCTTCCGGTGACGCCAAGATCTCTTTGTTTAGTTCAGTCAGTTTGGCGGCCGGAACACTTGTATTCACATTAAACTCTTCTACGTCTTGATTGATCTGTACTTGCGTTTCCTGCTCTTTTTCCTCGTTCTTCATTTTTTCATACGCGTAGTTTAACTGCTCCCGAACATTTTGTTTCATTTCGTTGACTGCCTGTTCGCTGATGATACCGTTCTGCAGCAGCTTATCTATATACAGAGCCGGAATCCGCGGATGCTTGGCTACTTTAGCGTAGAGGAGCGGCTGGGTAACATTCGGATCATCCATTTCGTTGTGGCCATACCGGCGATAACCGATTAAATCAATTAAGAAATCCTTTTTAAATGTTTTCCGGTATTCATACGCAAGATAGATCGCCTGGATGCAAGCATTTGGATCATCCGCGTTGACATGTACGATCGGAATTTCAAAGCCTTTTGCCAGGTCGCTCGCATATCGTGTAGACCTCGAATCTTCGCTCTCCGTTGTAAATCCGATTTGGTTGTTGGCAATGATATGAATGGTGCCCCCGGTATGATAGCCCCTTAATCGGCTTAAATTGAGTGTTTCCGCAACGATTCCTTCTCCGGGAAAGGCTGCGTCACCATGAACTAAAATCGCAAAAGCTTTGGTGATATCCTGCTGAGGCGGTCCCGCTACTTGTCTGTCTTCCTGAGCTGCCCGTGTATAGCCCTCTACAACGGAATCGACAAATTCCAGGTGGCTTGGATTGTTGGCCAGTGTTACCCGAAGGCGGGCGGAATGATCTTCCTCTATTTCCCGGTCAGCCCCCAGGTGATATTTTACATCTCCCGTCCAGCCATAATTCATCCCTATCGATCCTTCCGATGGAACGAGCTCTTTATTAGGTGAATGGTGAAATTCTGAAAAAATCTTTTCATATGGTTTTCCCAAAATGTGGGCAAGGACATTTAAACGCCCACGATGAGCCATACCTATCAACACATGGCGCACTCCATCATGGGCACCCTGGCGAATAAGCTCATCGATCATCGGTACAAGCATTTCAAGTCCTTCGATGGAAAACCGTTTTTGGCCTACGAACGTTCGGTGAAGAAACTGTTCAAATTCGTCGGCTTCTGTCAGCTTTTTCAATAAGGAAACCTGTTCTTCATTGGTAAGTATACGTTTGAGCGCACCGGTTACGACCATATGGTTCAGCCAGTGTCGTTCCTCTACGTTATTAATATGCATAAACTGGTAGGCGGTTGAGCCTATGTACGCGTCGCGAAGATGCATCATGACATCCCATGCTGTGTGAAATTCGTCCGGTGCCTTTGACCAGACAATTTTTGCGGGAATTGCCTGTAAATCTTCTTTGCTAAGGCCATATTTTGAAAGATTAAACACTTGTTCTTCGTTTGCGAATGGATTGGTTTTTGCAGCCAAGTGCCCATTAATGCGAATGTTTTGTACTAATTTAAACGCTGCAACTACTTTTTTCATAATCGCCAGATCATCTGAACTTTGCTGCATCTTTTCCGGATAAGACTCGCCGTCTGGATACTCTGGCGGTGCTCCCCAGCGGTCAAACAACGATCTCACTTCTTGGTCAATAGACGCCCGGTCTTGGAGATATTGTTCATATAATTGCTGCACATACCCCAAATTCGGACCATAGAAGTCCTGCCACGGTGTTTTGCTTCCCATTTTATCGTGCGACACCTCCAGTATTTGTAAAGTTGAAGTTGAAGTTGAAGTTGAAACAAGAGCACTTCATATTATATTTTTCCTCAAGCATGCGTTATAAAAACATTTTCCATACATCCTTAAATCAATTCGGTCCCAAAGCGGGTTGCCATTTTACTATTTTTAACTTCATATTTGAACCTAAACCACCTACTTCAACTTTACTAATCTGAGCAACTGCCCTAAAATCAGGAGTGATTTTTGGTTTTTTTTGCTGTTAGTGGTTTTTGCTGGTTGTACGGAACCATTACACCACAACTGCATCGGGTATCTAAAGGCAAATTAATCAACCTGAGTCTCATTGAGTTTTGGACTCAGGCTGCGTAAACTCTTTTTATGATGTCGAAAACAGGCCCTGCAGAGAAACGAATGTCTGAAACGTTAACGCATCACGATAGGTCTTTATAGTCATTTGAAGTCATTTGAAATAAACAACTTTTTTAATTTACGATATAGGGTACTGCGCCCAATACCAAGAGCTAGAGCGGCCTGTGAAACATTTCCTTCTGTTTTTCGAAGGGTTTCTATAATCACACGATTTTCTGATTGTTTAAGCAAACCATCGAATTTATCACAGTCAGCTAGATACTCAGAAAGCATATATGACGGAAAATTATCAGGTTCAATGACTCCATTATCCTCTAAAAAGGTAGCTTCACGTATCGCACCAACCATTTGACGAATGTTTCCAGGCCATAAGTAATTCTCAATGAACCGCTCCGTCTCAGAAGAAAAGGAGATCGATTCCTTCCGTAGCTCTTTTTGAATGTCTTTCAGCAAAAGCCGGGCGGTTTGCAGACGATCTTCCCGTTCGCGGAGTGGAGGAAGTGTAATGCGTATACCCTGCAGGCGGTAGAAAAGATCGGCTCGAAAGCTGCCGTCTTGTACCTTTTTCCATACATCCGTATGCGTTGCGGTAATAATCCGTACATCGACCTGGATTGGCTTCGAGCCGCCAATCCGAACAACGCTGAAGTTCTGTAGCACTCGCAGCAGCGCTACCTGCATCTCTAGCGGCATCTCCGCAATCTCATCAAGAAAGAGCGTTCCACCATGGGCCAATTCAAATTTTCCGAGCTGGCCGGACTGCCTGGCCCCTGTAAAAGCCCCTGCCTCATACCCGAACAATTCGCTTTCCAGCAAGCTTTTCGTAATGGCACCGCAATTAATGGCGACAAAGGGGTTGCCCGAACGGGAACTTGCCTGGTGTATCGCCTGGCTGACCATATCCTTACCGGTGCCGCTTTCACCCGTAATCAGAATGGTATAATCGGTTGCCGCTGCTTTTTTTGCAAGGTGAATGGCGTCTAGAAAACCTTTGTCGGTACCGTATATATCATCAAAAGTATATAGAGCCGTTCCGCTCGAGGCTACAGGTTTTACGCTTCGTTTTTTGGAAGGCGCGTTAAAATAGGGTCGCGTATCAAACAATACCGTGCCTAGGAGCTTGTTCTCTTCCTTCGTTTTACTGTGAAGAGCAAAGGAATTACGTGAAGATATTTGGTCTGATCGGTGGAGCAGCGGTTGAACACCGGAAATCAGTTCCGAAAGTTGAACATTTCCAATGATTTCATTAGTAAGTTGCAACAGCGTTCGTGCCTCACGACTGGCTCCAGTCAAAACTCCCTCGGTATTTACCGAAAGCAGCGCTCGTTGTTTGCTTTCGTATTCAGATTGAAGGGAAATAATCAGTTGTTTATCGGAACGTTGGATGAGAATCCAGTCCTCAATTTCCCTTGCAATGACATCTACCATCCCAAGGATAGAAGAATGGTATTTTTCATAGTAACCGCTAACATTAAGAACGGCAAGCAAATCGCCTTTCGGATCAAAGATTGGCGAAGCAGCACAGTACAGCATATGGTTTGTTTCTAGATAATGATTTTTTCCTACGATAGCAAGTGGTTTTTGCTCGACAATCACGGTTCCTGCCGAATTGGTGCCCCTTGCCTGTTCAGACCAGCAGGCTCCTTTGCGTACATAAATTTTTTCAGCATCTTTTAAAAATATAGGATCGCCTATACTTTCCAAAATATATCCTGCATTATCAGAGATTACTGCAACTGAATGAGAAGCTTTCAACCAACTATCCAAACGTTCGAACCGTGGACTAATTTCCCTGAGGAACATTTCTTTTTGTTCTTTATACTGTTTGAATTCACCGGCTTCGAGTATGGCGTACTTGGCTACTGATGGATCTACATTGTACATTTTACTTCGTTCCCATGATTTTTTTAGCCAAGTATCAATTGGCTTCAACATTTTCCCACTCCTTATCAAAAAATTAAAATTATTAAAAATATTTTACTATAACTTTAGTAATTTTTGATAGATTGAAATGGCTGTTCTGTGCCATAAAAATAAATAACAGTCCCATTATGAAACAGTTCTATCGTTTAGTTCCTTTTCATGAAAGCCTTTTCAATTGGCATAAAAAATGCATTGAAAAGTAGCAGAGGTACAAAGAAAAAATTCACGAGGAGGAAACAGAATGGAAAAAACGACTACAGTTGCAGTTGACTCACGTGTAGAAGTTTTTCTGCATGATGGTCCGAAAAAGTTATTTATTGGTGGAGAATTTGTTGAGTCGCTCTCGGGTAGAACGTTTGATACTACAAATCCGGCCACAGGTGAGGTTATTACCACCGTATATGAAGCGGATAAAGAGGATGTGAGCCGGGCGGTCGAGGCAGCAGAACGTGCATTGAAAGGCTCATGGTCAAAGGTTACGGCAAGTGAAAGAGGCAAGTTGCTATGGAAACTAGCCGATTTAATGGAGGAACATGCAGAAGCGTTGGCCCAACTTGAAACACTTGATAACGGAAAGCCAATTCAAGAGACACGTCATGCTGACATTCCACTTGCAATTGATCATTTTCGATATTATGCCGGGTGGGCAACAAAAATTCATGGTGAAGTAATCGATAATTCAGCTGGCGTCAACCTGTTTACGTACACACGTCGCGAACCAGTCGGAATAGTAGGCCAAATTATTCCATGGAACTTCCCTTTACTAATGGCCACATGGAAACTAGGTGCTGCTCTGGCAACCGGCAACGTCGTTATCTTAAAAACTGCCGAACAAACACCACTTTCGGCGATTTATCTGGCAGAGTTGATTCAAGAAGCTGGCTTCCCAGAGGGAGTTGTCAATATTATTACAGGCTATGGCCCAACAGCCGGGGCAGCGATTGTCCAACATCAAAGAATACGTAAAGTAGCATTCACCGGTTCAACGGAAGTCGGAAAGGTAATTATGCAGCAGGCGTCGAGCAATCTGAAGCGTGTGTCACTTGAATTAGGCGGAAAATCACCAAATATTATTTTCCCAGACGCTGATTTTACAAAAGCGATTCCTGGCGCTTTGATGGGTATTTTCTTTAACCAGGGTCAGGTATGTTGTGCGGGATCACGTCTATTTGTGCATAAAAAAGTGTTTGATAATGTATTGTCTGATATGACAAGCTATGCGTCTAAATTAAAACAGGGACCTGGTATGGATGAGTCTACTCGAATTGGACCCCTTGTATCGGATAAGCAATTTACACGGGTATCCAATTATTTGCAAAGAGGGGTGGAAGAGGGAGCCAGTCCGCTCACCGGAGGACAGCCATTAGACACTAACGGCTTCTTTATACCCCCCACCATTTTTGCAGATGTCCAAGATCATATGTCAATCGCCAGGGAAGAAATTTTTGGGCCCGTTGTTGCCGCAATGCCATTTGATGATGAGGAACATATTACTGATATAATTCGGCGGGCAAACGATAGCGAGTATGGTCTTGCCGCCGGGGTATGGACTACAGATATACGGAAAGCACATAAAGTTGCCCATGCACTTGAAGCAGGTACCGTATGGGTAAACTGCTACAATGCATTCGATGCAGCAGTCCCGTTTGGTGGTTATAAACAGTCCGGCTTTGGTCGTGAAATGGGCTCCTACGCACTTGAGTTATACACACAAGTGAAGTCCATCTGGATAAACCTTGACTAATTAATGCTAAACTATATTTTTTATAAATAAGGAGGACGAGGGTGGATTAGTTGGCCTCCCGATCGATGCAATTACTGCGATGGAATTAGAGATTGTTGGAAGCCTTGGCAATCCCCGTTCGGCATATGATGGCTTACTAGCGCTAATCGCCCGTGGAAAACTAAATCCAAAGTCGCTCGTTTCACGGAAGGTTGCACTTGATGATGCATCTGCTATTCTTGACGACATGACGAATTACAACACATTTGGCTTTAATGTAATTACACAATTTAGATAAGGTATTTTTTTCTACCCGCAATTAGAAAAAAAACTATATCCATATCAAAATCTGCATGTTGGAAAAACAAAGGGGTGGTACTCATTCGACGGGTACCACCCTTTTTTTAATGATTGACCTTATTCAATTTTAGATCCTACAATCACCCTACTTCTTAGGATTATCGTATTTAATTCTTAGTCCATTTTGTATCAACTTTAATCCCGGCATCAACAAAAAGATTAAGTACAGGGCATCTACGCTCTACTTCATTTTTCAGTTGTTCAATTCTCTCTTCACTTTCTTCTGTTTGTATATTCACTTGGAAACGAATTTTTTGAAAATGCGTGCAAACGCCTTCTTCCCCCAGTAGTCCCCGGGTATCAACAATGCCAGTGGTTTCAAAATCGATTCCCGAGAAGGTGAAATCTAATTCTTTGGCTATTAATGGAATCATAACACCCTTACAACCATTAAGAGCCGCAACTACATATTCCAGTGGCATTGGCCCTGCATCACCCCCTCCTAATTGTACGGGTTCATCCATAGAAAAAGTAGGGAAATTTCGTACAGAAATATTAGTTTTGACACCGGATTCCCACTTACCTGCAGCAGAAACTTTAACCAATGTAGAAGTCTGAGCCATGTTTTCCACTCCTTAAACAAAGTAAATTTATAAGAATTAAAGAAATTATATTAGAACAAGAATTAAGTGTAAAGAAAAAATTTTCAAAACCCATTTTTTTCGAATCAGATGCTTTAAACATCACGACAAATTTTGTGAATTGAAAATTTAAACTTGAAATTGCAGATGATGTAAGTAATGTCATTCTTTTTATACTCGGTCAGAACTATATTTTTGGGATTGTGGGCAAAGGAATGACTCAGAATGAATTGAAGGAGCTGTCCCAACAAGTAGTTTTTTCTACCGATGGGACAGCTCCTTGTTAAATAGGTTTATTTAACTTATCTCGTTCATTTCTGGTGTGAAATTTCAATCAGTGTAATTTCTACATGAATTAAATTAAACAAACGTCATTTGGGAAATTACGTTTAGCGTATCAACTTCCAATTTTCTTCCCATACCAACCGAACTTTGTGATCCTTGCCATCATCTACAAGGCGCAAGTACGACTGATTCATTGTTTCCTGGCCGTCAACCACCCATGTTGATGGAACTTTACCACACTGCCCACAGTTTACCTCAATGCAATACGTCGAACCACCATATCTGTACTCTATGGTGAACGAATCCCACTCGGGCGGCACACACGGTTGAACATACAGTCGATCTCCTCGGCGTGTCACGCCTAACACATACTCTAGTCCTGCTTGGTACATCCAACCGGCTGCTCCTGTATACCAAGACCAGCCGGCCCGACCTTGATGCGGATCCGCCGTATACACATCAGCCGACATCACATACGGTTCATTTGCGTACGTCCGGACTTCACGTGATGTTCGCGTGTGTGAAATTGGGTTGAGCATAGAAAAAAGCTCAAACGCCTTATCACGACGATCCAACATCGCCCAAGCGACAATGCCCCAAATGACGCCGTGCGTGTATTGTCCACCGTTCTCGCGAATCCCAGGTGGATAGCCCTGTATATACCCCGGGCTTGGCTGCGTTTCATCAAACGCCTTTGTCAATAGCCGCGCAAGGTCCAATTCCCGGTCCACCAGTTCACGATCAAACGAGCGCATCGCACGCATTTGTCGATCGGCCGATGTTCCCTGCGATATCACTGCCCACGACTGCGCGATGGCGTCAATTCGACACTCCTTGTTCTCCCTTGACCCAAGCCACTTCCCGGAGTCGGTAAACGCGCGGCGAAACCAAGCACCGTCCCATGCGTGATCGTTTAGGTGCTGCTCTAATTCGCACAACGTTTGCTTAAACTTGTCAACTAGATGACAGGGAACAACGTCCTTCTCCATTTGCGTAAACCGCTTCAGGATATCGAGTAGAAACCAGCCCAGCCAGACACTCTCTCCAAGCCCCTTTGCACCGACGCGGTTCATACCGTCGTTCCAGTCACCGATGCCAATGAGCGGAATGCCGTGTTCTCCGAATCGAAGGGCATGGCGAATGGCCCGCAGGCAATGCTCCAACAGTGAACCTCGCTCGTCAGATACCACAGTGTCTTCATACCGCTCCAATTCCCCCTCTTTAAGCACGTCGCTGTGGAGGAATGGCACGATTTCATTCAGAATATTGACATCGCCCGTGTGTTCCAGATAACGGGATACAGCATACGGAAGCCACAATAAATCATCGGAAAACCGCGTACGTATTCCTTTGTTTGTTTCATCGTGCCACCAATGTTGAACGTCCCCTTCCTGATACTGATGGGCAGCGTTATGCAATATTTGCTGCCGGGTGATGGATGAGTCTGTATGCAGGAACGCAAGGGAGTCCTGCAATTGATCACGAAATCCGAATGCACCGCCAGCTTGATAAAACGCCGTTCGGGCCCACAACCGACAAGTGAGCGTTTGGTACAAAAGCCAACCGTTCATCATCAAGTCCATCGCT
Organism: Aneurinibacillus terranovensis DSM 18919; assembly: GCF_000430625.1. Classification (GTDB taxonomy): domain Bacteria; phylum Bacillota; class Bacilli; order Aneurinibacillales; family Aneurinibacillaceae; genus Aneurinibacillus_B; species Aneurinibacillus_B terranovensis. The sequence goes on along the minus strand of NZ_KE387172.1, from coordinate 133,347 downwards.
CGATCTGGTGTTTTTACCTTAACCTGACCGGTGATGCGCTCCCAATAACGCGTCACGCTTGCAAGCGTATCCTCGTAGGCAGATGCTCTACCGTACTGACGAATAAGCGAATTCACCTCTTCTCTCGAGGATGCACAGCCAAACAAAATGGTTATCGTCGCGTCACCCTTTGCAGGCAGTTCGACAACTGTCTGAACCGCGCCGCACGTATCGGAGAATGTGCCCGTACGCCTGGACAGTTTTCTGTTATATAGCGCTGCAGGACATTCCTGTGTTCCGCCGCGGCCGATAAACTCCGTCCGGTCCCCCGTCCAGGTATACGATGTACTATCCAGCACACCTGTGTTCATGTGCAGGAAACCAACAGCATCTCGAAACTCCTCTTGGTACGTGTTCCTGGCAAGTAACGTACAATGTTCCTTATCCCACTCGGTTACGACAAAGGGGGCCTGTTTTTCCCGCATTACCCCAAGAACCCACTCGGCGTAATACGTGACGGAAATTCGCTTCGTGTCTTCTCCCGTATTGCGTAGCTTGAGTCTGATGACTTTCAGCGGATCGTCCAGTGGAACCGTCGTCTCCATCGTGTGTACAATTTCGCCATCCATTTGTTCGATCCGACTAAACCCCCACCCGTGTGTGACTTTATATGTCCGTTCCCCACCAGCTGGTTTGGGGGCTGCCGACCAGATACTGTTGGTGTCGAGGTCACACAAGTAGAGACACTCCCCTGGCTGATCGAGCACCGGGTCGTTATTCCAAGGCGTGAGTTTACACTCACGTGAGTTACGCCACCAGCTGTAACCGGTACCAAGTTCAGTCAGGATGCAACCAAATCTCGGATTGGCCAATACATTACTCCACGGTCTCGGTAGATATTCTCCACTCCGCACATAAATCTGGTACGCTCGACCGTCTTCAACAAAACTACCCCATCCATTGAAAAATTCGCCTTGGTCCGGAAAATGTGGTACATGTTGACGTTTCGCGTCGCGCTGCAATGGCAGGCCAGGCAATGGCCGTAATTCACCTTCGCTGATTTGCAATTGTGCGTGTAAGCTTGGGCCACCTGCTCGTAAAAGGACACGGGATACCGCAAAAAGGAGCGTTCGTTCAGCCTCTGACAGTTGAGAAAATTTGAGCCCCACGATACGTTTCATCTCCCCAATCCCCCGAACAGCGAGATTCTCACGCAACCGTTGCATAATCTCATCCTGATAACCATCATTGGTCTCGTCGAGCACGACGAGATCTACTGCCAACCCCAATGCACACAAGTACTGGTGTTGGCGGGCCACAAGCGTGACAAACGGTAAATCCGCCAAGTTACTGATCCACACCGTGACGATCGGTGCGTCACCACTAATCCCATGTGACCACAAGGCAGACTGGCCTAAAGCATTGTGAGCAATCGCATTCCGACGCACTCGTGACAGAGGCGGAGTATAAAGAAGCCGTCCCGCCAAGTGCTGAGCAGCAGAGGCTTGTACTGGCGACAGGTGGAGATGCCGAAGATCGATTTGCGTGCGTACCCATGCTAAGTGAAAAGTACGGTCCGCTTGCGCCGGCTCGCATAGACGATGAATGATCTCGATCGCCTGTTCCCGACTTTCCGCAACACCCGTCACGATATAAACAGTGGCAGTCTCCTGTGGTGCAAGGTGGATACGACGGCACATGGCAAACGCCGGATCAGTAACAGAACCGACGGAGCCGCGCAGCCGCATGAACATCGCCTTCGGTGCTTGTAACGAATGGCCGCGGCCAATGAATGCCTCCCGGTCCGTTTCAAACTCGTAATCCCCTACCTCGTGGCGATCAACGTATACAGTGTGAACTGCCCACAGCTCCTGCTCGTCCTCTTCGCGAGGTCTCCGCTTAGCCAACAAGCACTGCGCTTTAGCGTCGTGGCTCGTTTGAATAAACAACTTGTTGAAAGCCGGATGGGCCCTATCTGCTGATTGGCTCGCCAACGCCAACTCCAAGAACGACGTCACCTCAAGCGTGCGCTCCTTATCGCTGTTGTTGATCAGTTGAACCCGCCGTACCTCGGCATCGACCTCCGGGGATACGGCCAATTCCAATTTGGACGAAATACCCTGATAATTCCCCTCGTAGGTCGTTTTATCAAGCCGAAACACAGCGATGGAGTCCTCTGCCGTCCGACATGGGAATCGCGTCGTGCTCCATGTTTTCTCTGAAGTGACGTCGTGAAGATAAACAATTACACCGGATGTGTCAACAACCGGATCTTCCCGCCACCTCGTAACAGCAAGCCCATTCCATGTAAGCAAGCCATTTCCGTCATTTGTGGTGACACTGGTCATACGGCCGTTGGACAACACGTTTACTTCCGGTACAGGAGTCGGTTCGGTAAACGTCCGCTCTGCATCGTCTGTCTGTCCATTGAATTCCGGCAACTCCTCATGAAGCCTGAGGGGCTCTTCAATCAGTGCCGCCTTTACCGGGATTCGCTCTTGCAGAAGCAAATTCGCTGCGCGCACGTGTGGATCGGCATGGAATCGCTCGATCATGATATCATTCACTAACAAATTGACAATCGTCAGCATACTCATGCCCTGATGGTGCGCCATAAAACTCTGAACGACCTCGTGACGACTGCCGGCTGGCAGTCGTTGAACGGTGAAGTCAACCGCTTCGTAAAAGCCGTACTCGCCCTTCGCACCAAAATCTTCAAACTTACGCAAGGCTGCCATGCCTGCTTCCCCTGAAAACGGTAAGGTCATGATAGTGGCATACGGCGCAACGACCAGGTTCCGTTCTAGGCCCCGTTCCAATCCAAGACCCGGGACACCGAAAGCCCGATATTGGTAGTTCAGTTGATAGTCAAACGCATAGTAGCCACTTTCGGAAATGCCAAATGGCACGCTATGTCTATCGGCATACTCCCGCTGGCGGTAAATGACTCCTCGATATGTGGAGTCCCAAACGGTGTTCCGGTATGTCCGCATAATGAGACTCGGCATCAAATACTCAAACATCGTGCCGAACCAAGACAAGAACGTTTTGCAGCCTCCAGCCAACGTCATTGTACGAGCTAAGGTAAACCAGTGAGAAACCGGAATTTGCCCTAAGGCAATTGCGACGAAGCTGGCTTGACGTGCCTCTGAAGCCAATAAATCGTACAGAACGGTCTCTTTTCGATTTGCGTCGACATGGTACCCCAAACAGAACAAGCGTTCATCCGCGTTGTACAATGACTCAAAATTGGTTTGTTCGGTGAACTGATCAATTTCTTCCAGGAGCCGCTCAATGCGGGATTGCAATGCCGAATCCCGCTGGCCCCACTGACGAAGCCCCTGCTGTACAACCATCAGATATGCGACCAAGTTTCCGGAATCAACTGTGGATACGTACCGAGGCGCAAGCGGTTTGGCTGAACGTGTATCATACCAGTTAAACAGGTGCCCATTCCACTTTTCCATTTCAACGAGGGTTTTCATCGACGCTTCTAGGCGCTCCACCATCATGGCGGTGTCAATGAACTCTAGATCACGTGCAGCAATAACACAAGCCAAGTACAACCCGATATTGGTCGGCGACGTACGATGCGCAATTGTCTCCTGCGGATAATACTGCACATTGTCAGGCGGCAACCATGATTCGTTCTCGGTGACATACCGCTCATAAAACGACCATATTTGTCGCGCCAATTCTCTTAGCTCCGGACGTGCAGCATCCAACCACGTGCGTCCCTCTTCGATTCTCGGACGGTTCAAGTACTGAATGAACGGCCGAGACAGGAGCCAAATAATCAAAGCAACAAATCCGATGACGTAATTCGTAGGCCCGCCGGACAGCCACGTTAGCACGACAAATAGAGCAATGACGACGAAGCCAGCCGGCTCATACGCAAACACTCGCCTGTTTACGGGACGGCGATCCATCTGTGCAGCCGGAACCCACTCCAGCAATTTGCGGTGACTCACGAACATTCGGTAGAGGGTGCGTAGCACGGCGTCTGATGCAAGCACGGCGGCAAACGGTAAGGTCATGAGTTGCACGACACTCTGTAGGAAAGTGACGCCAATCGTCTGCATGTCGCCGCGGCCTAGAAATCCATGCGCGATAGCACGCAGGAACGGGAGGAAAATTGTCAACAGCACAATCGTTTCCCACACCACTTCCCGGCCAGGCAGCACACACACACCAAGCAGCGCGACGAGCAAAAGTGCAGGAGCGATGAGACTTCGGCGCAAATTATCAATGATTTGCCAACGTGTCAGTCCGCATAAATCAATGCGCTGCCCATCGCAATGGCGGCCATTACACGTTCGACCCAACCACTTGATGAGTTGCCAGTCGCCTCGCATCCACCGATGTGCACGGCGCTCATACGCGTAAAAAGTGCTTGGGTGCTCTTCTACAACTTCGATGTCGGAAGTCAACCCAGCGCGAAGAAAACCACCCTCAAGTAAATCATGGCTGAGCACATGATTATCCGGAATACGGTTGACCAGTGTCTTTCGAAACGCCTCGACGTCAAAGATGCCTTTGCCAACAAAGATGGCCTGGCCAAACAAATCTTGATATGGGTTGGAGACCGCAAAAGCATACGGGTCAATGCCCGGCCGCCCCGCCCACAGTGCCGCAAAACGGGATTTTTGTGTAGATTCAAGACTGACCCCAATGCGGGGCTGCAGCACACCAAATCCTTCGATGACACGAGTCTCTGCGTCATTGAGCCGCGGTCGATTATACGGAAAGTGGATGGTACCAGCCATGCGGCTCACGACGCCTATCGGGAGTTGTGTGTCGTGATCGACCGTAAACACGTACCGGATATCTCGCAGGACATCCGCTTGTCCGTACACTGTCGTAAAACTGGTCTCGTCGCTACCCGACAAGAGTTCAACGAACTCAACCAATTTGCCACGCTTACGCTCCCACCCCATATACACGTCATCGACTGAGTTATAACGACGGGATCGATGAAATAGAAAAAATCGATCTGACCCATATTTCGCCCGCAATGCCTGAATTCGAGCGACAGCGTGCGCTAGGAGCTTCTCATCATCTGCCCGCGTTTCGGTCGGTGCATCAGGAAAGTCCGCCAAGATTGCGAAATGGATATGCTGCTGTCGGTTCGCGAGGTAGTGAACCAGCAGTCGATCCACCACATCATCTACTTCTTCGATATTCGACCAAATGACTGGCTTGACTACCATCGTACGGGCATCTTCGGGCAAACCATCAGAAAAGTCGTAGCGCAGGAGCGTGGTGGGCCGACAGCATTTACCAATCATTTCGTGCACGATGGTAACAACCCATTCACTCACAGGCAAAGCAAGCGCAACAAAGATCGCTAGATAAGACAGAGGTCGACTCGTGATTCCGAAGGATATCCAGACACCAGCGAGCATCATCAAACCGATAAATAAAAGAGTTGCGCTCGATAAATACACGGATAATGGGTGGCGGCGAATGGAAATGTACGGTAAGCGGCGAGGGCGCGCCACCTCGCAGAGCGCTCTGCGCGTGGCCGCAATTCCGTGTGAATCGAGCAAGTAATACGCAAGACATGCGTCTCGCGATGGTACATCCGGTGAACACGTATCCGACTGACGGCGCTTTGCGAGCAACACGACAGTTTGTGCAACCAAGGTTTCCGGAACGTTCAGCTGATGAGCAATTTCCGCAACGCGTCCACGGAGCAAGTCCCGGCTTGCAAAGTCCATGCGTTCATATTCACTGCTTGTGTCAGATAGAAGGATTTGTTCCACGTGGGAAATCTTTGTGAACGTTAAACGCCACGGCTGTCGCTCCAAAATATGCAGACTTTGCACCAGGTTGCCACAAGTGACCTGCAGTTCCGCCTGAAGCTGGTGTTCAAAGGAGACCATCTGCTCAAGGCTCGATTCACTATTCTCCACATATGCAGCTAGCCAGTCCCGAACTATTCGGATATCTGGTTCCCATTCGCTCAGGTGCAGCACGAGATGAACAACTTCGGTAGAACTGAAGGTGCGTTTACGTGTTTCGCGCTCCAATAACGCGCGAATTTTGTCATCCGACATGTCCGTTGAGCCCATACGTTCTAGTAAGGATGCAACGGAATCGCATACCTCGTGTCGGTGTCGTACCTCACGCATAGCTTGTGCAAGACGACGAATGATAACAACTCGCATGGCGGTCGGTAATGCCCAACATTCCATAATCGTGAGGACAGACACTTCCTGGTACGAATGCAGGTACGTCTCAAACGAGTGTACTTCATAATGCCCATCCACATGCTCTAGATAATCATCACAGATGGCATAGATGCGTGGCATTCCAGTATCCCGCAACTTTGGTAACTGGTGAAGGGTAGCTCGCGGCAATTTTCCAATGACCACTTGCGCTTGTATCTCCAAGAAGGCAATATGGTCAAGCAACCAGTCTTCAGCAGGTTGCATACATTCAACTCTGCTGTTGGCTAGTCGCTCGGCAAATGTACGCAGGCTGGACATATCGGATCGAAAAGCTGGCCAGAATCGGACGTTTAGGCGATTGGTTGCACATAATTCATTTGTCAAGGCAAACTCGCGTGCGCGGGTTTGTAGTTGGTCGTTGTTAAGAATCATAGAAGCCTCCTGAGTTTGGGTAACCTGTTGGTGGCTGAAAAATAAGTACAACAGTAATATATGAAAATATTCCCTTAAGCACGTCTTTTTATAAATCAGCATGTTTGATTTAGATACAATTCGGTTAGGGAGGGTGCATAACCCTTGACCTCCTTGACAGTACCGACAAACAGTTGTGGTAAACGGGAAAGTACGGTATTCCCTTTTAACGCAAGGAAATATTCTATTTTCCTCAAAATAAAATGGCCACCTTTGACTAAGCAAAGATGACCTTCGAAATTTTTTTTGATGATAAAACGGGAAAATTCTAGAAGGCTATTCCTAATGGCCCGTTAGCTGTTTCCTCTAAAACAAATTCCATTTCAATGGATAGGGGTTTTAGAGGAATGTCCTTCATAGAAGCATGAGCATAACCTACGTCAAACAAGGTGTAGGCAGCTTGATGGATGCTTGGTTACGAGTGTCCAAAGCCTAGAGACGCTCGTCTTGACACGTAATGCGTGGTCGGGTGGCTAATATAAACACTGCCTCATGCCGGCAGCTCCCTTTTATCATTGCCCCCACACATACATCAGGGTACGGTTGATCACCACGGCCAGCAGAAAGGCCCCAGCCAGGACAGGATGTCGAGTGGCGTACAGCGCTGCGGCGGCTAACCCGAAGATAACTAACTCCAGAACCAGGAGCAACGGTCCACGCACCGGAACCTGGGCGCCGGGTGCCCCGAACGTGCCCCAAACCAGCGCAGCCAGCAGCGAAGCTCCGATGCCCAATCCGATCTTCACAATCAGTCCTCTTCCGGTCTGGAAACCCCAGTAACCCAACGCTGCGAGGACGCACAGTTCCAAGAGGAACCGTAAAGCCAGGTTGGCTAATTTTATCACCATAATCACCATATAAATGCACCCTTTAGTAGCGAGATTGCAATTACTTCCAAACGGAATAAATATTGTAAATTCATATGAATAGGACTACCTTTGACCATTCTCTCGTACCCCTACTCCAACACACTGCTTGGGATGGAAAATGAGGCGGCGGTTGTTCCGAAACCTGTTCAATCTTCATTTAAGTTCAGCCCCGATTTTCACGGTTTGTTTGAATCCAAACAACAATACTTCCACTGCAAGATCAAAAGTTGGTGTCAGCCTCTCCATCAGTATGTCGAACGGTTCGTCGGAATTCGTGTAAGTACCAACGATGCCATGCAAAGTAAAGAAATGTATGCGGGCGTACGCCAACACCAGGTCGTCTGCTTGCCATACCTGCAGACACTCTTGAATCGCTTGCCTTATCAGTCCAAACAACTGGTTCCGTAACTTATTAACCTCCAATACCGGGTCTTCCTCATCGACTCGTGTTGCTCTCGTCATGAAAAAGATGGTATACATATTCTGATTCAAGAGACAGAATTGGATAAATACCCTACTGATGGATTTCAGTCTGTCGTCAGAAGATAACTCCGTGTTGCGCAGTACAGACTTCATCTGTTGTCGAAGTGATTGTAGCGGTCCCATTAAAAGTTGATAAAGCAGCGGTTCTTTATCTTTGAAGTAAATGTAAATGGTCGTATGGGAGCACCCGGCTATAAAAATAACCAAAAAAACAAACTTAAATACTATATATTTTTGTGTAAATTTTACAAATACATATTTTTTCTTTTAATTTATAATTAATTAAGTATTCAATAATTTATGGTTTAATATGTTGAGCGTTTTGCATAATTTTCGCTCTTAGAGCCGCAAGGCTCTTTTAGCCACAAAAAAGGACTTCACCCCAACTTGTAGAAGAAATACAGGTGACTAAACCCTTCCACTAAAGAGGAGGAAGTCCACTATGTATATTCTACAAGAATCACTATTTTCCTTTGAAGAATGGCTACAACTTGAATCAAAAGAGCGACTAGAAATTTTTTTCTCTTCTTTGGACTTACGTCCATATGCCAAACAATTAAAAAGCCGTACCCCACAAGGAGCACCAGGATATTGCCGCGAAGCCATTCTACGCGCTTTTCTGGCTGCACCTATGGAAGGCATTACGACATTTACTATGCTGCATCGTCGCTTACAACGGACGTACGCTTTCGCTACCAATGTGGCTTTCGTCTGGATGAAGATGCTCCATCTGTCTCTACACTCAGCCGTGTATTCGCGGATATGGTGGAAAAACAGATTGCTGAGCAGTTATTTCATGGTCTCGTATCTTCTTGTCAGACCGAAGGTTTGATGACCACCCATCATCTTGCTATTGATAGTACAGCTATTAAAGCTTATGAACGAAAACAGCCGAAGAAGAAGTCTGAAACCACAGGAAATGCCACGTGGGGTGCCAAGTTCGATACGTATGGCAACAAAATCACCTGGTTTGGCTACAAAATTCATCTTGCCGTTGATACGGAAAGTGAACTTCCCATTGCTGTAGAAGTCACACCTGCTCATGTAAATGACGGCGACATGGGACCCGCATTGATGAATAAAGCGGCTGAAGTTTCAAATACCGACATCGAATTTATCATGATGGATGCTGGCTATGACCAGCTAAAGAATTATGAAGCTGCTCATGAACTGAACGCACAAGCGATCATTCCACTTAATTTACGAAATGAAAAAGAACCACCAACGGGATTTTCATCTAACGGAACACCACGCTGTGCAGTTAGACTGAATAGTAGACACAGATTATACTAGATTCACCAACCTGAATGAAGGAGTCTGTGTCTATGAAAAAGATCGAGCATGATGAGGAGTACAAGAAGCAAACAGTTCAATATATAAAGGAGAGTGGGAAGGCGGTAGCGGAGATTAGCCGTGAGTTAAAGATTAACGCCAATACCCTGTACGGCTGGGTGAAAAGGTATGGCAGTGAGCCAGAAATCATTGCAGTACAAGGGCCAAAGTCAGAAGACAACCGGCTGAAGGAACTCCAAAAACAGATTCGTGATCTCCAGGAGGAGAACGACATTCTAAAAAAGGCGATGCACTTCTTTGCGAAAGACCGTCGGTAAAATATAGGTTCATCTACGAACACCGCTCCGAGTACCGACTGGAGAAGATGTGCAGCGTAATGGAAGTTTCTCGTAGCGGCTATTACAAGTGGCTAAGGCGCCCTGAGAGTAATCGTGAACGTCAGCACAAGGAATGGACAGAGCAAGTCAAGGAAGTGTATGACCAGTCCAGGCAGCTTTACGGAAGCCCAAAGGTGACCGAACGATTGCATCAAAAAGGCATATCCATCTCTCGGCGTACCGTCACTCGTATCATGAAGGAGAACGGTATTCGTTCCAAGACGGTAAAGAAATACAAAGCGACAACCAACTCTAAGCACTCCTTGCCAGTTCAAGAGAACGTGCTAAACCGTGAGTTTACAGCAAGCAAGCCGAACGAGAAGTGGGTAACGGACATCACCTACAGTACGCCCAGTTAACTGTGTTCCTGCAGTGGAGCACAGTTACTTGAGCATGTTTGGAATGCATGTCCTTATTTTTTT